>CACYRK010000027.1:87062-106790 GCA_902776835.1 uncultured Bacteroidales bacterium | reverse complement strand
GGACAGTGGATGAAGATACAACTTCTTGTATGTGACCCCATTGACAATTGTGTCGCCTGAAATCTCCATAGCATACTCACAATGATAGATAACACCATCATTTGGCTCATTATCATAGTCCCAATAGTACACCCACTTCACGCCTTCACGCACTAATGGCACGTAGGCGCTGGCTATCAAACTGAATGCCAAGGCGAAAAAACCAAATACAAAATACTTTGTTTTCATTATAGTAATGTTTTGGATTATTTCACAATTACTTTCTTTCCGTCTTTGATGTATATTCCTTGTCCTGCATTTTTCGAATCGACTCTTCGACCTTGTAGGTCATACGTATAGCCGCATTTTTGAGAATCGGTTCTAACACTGCTAATACTGCTACAGTTTGTTGTGTACTCATTATCGCCAAGAATGATAGTGTATTTGCCACTCTCGGGCTCTGGCAATCCATTGAAAGTGATGACATCTCGTCTCAATGCTGAGTTGCCGGAGTCAACATGCGGTGTCAGTTCCCAACTGTACACTTGTTGGATTTTGTCTCCATCCCGATAGAAGCAGACGTAATGGCGATGCTCAAACGACAATTTGAAATCCTCAATCGTCAACTGTCCATTACTATATGTGCAAGAAGTGTAAGGCCATGGCATTGATCCGTAGTCTGCGTCAAGCCATCCGGAGTCATGACCATAGATAGGGCCTGGTCCTTCGCAAATTTCACGTGCAAGAAATTCTCCATAGTCATATTCCATCCACAATGTTTGCGAAAATACCACATTATCCATACTGTTGATCATGAAATGGTTAGTAAAGGAACCAAAATCTTCTAACCACTGGTCGCGCAATGTGCCGTCAAGAGACCTTACCGTTAGCAGTTTCTTTGTCACGCTTTCTCCTTTCCCGCAAAACGATGTGTTTACAAGAGTGTCTTTAGCCTCTTCAACTATCCATTCGACACCATTGTATGTCGTGAAATGCTCACCAACTGCGAGATTGAAGTCAAATGCGAGCGTCTCTTCTTGACTCTCGAAATCATATACAAATATTTGTTTGTCTGCCAATCTGTAACCGTATTGCAATTTGACGGGATTATATTGTTCATTTCGGAAAAGGTAACAGCAATCATAAATACGATAATATTCAGTTCCGTTTTCAGCCGTTTCTGCAACATTATGACAACGGTACTCCAAAATAGTTGGACTCTCCTTTCCTTTTTCCAAAACTGCCATAGCCCAGTAATGTTGGGCGTACATTCTCGAAAATCCTGCTGATAGTAGGATTACAAAGACTAAGTAATAAATGTGCTGTTTCATATTATTTGATTTATTTGATTATGTTTTATTTATTCGTTGTATACACTTTTTCCAGTGTGTTGACCTTTATTATATATAAACCCGCTTGGGTGGCGCGCCTGGGATTGAGGAGCGCGCCACCGGCGGGCGCCTATATAATAAAGGCTTCAAAAGGAGAGTGGTGAACTCGCTCCAGCCCTCCTAAAGACAAATCTCCGTCAGAGACAACGAAAGTGCATGAAAAAATTAACATTACAGTACGCTTGATGCGATTTCGAAGACCGATTATCGCACAGCGAACAGCCCTGTAATATTGGTTAACATTCGTGTCGTTTCTTCTCTTCATTAGACTAATTGTTTCTTTACAAAATTACAACGCCAAGAAACCACCTCCAAAAAAAACGTGTTATTTCTTCGTTTGCAACTTGCTGGCCCAGTGTGTGTTAAAAAATATTTTTGTTATTTAAAAAATTGCAGTCTATTTCATGTCGGCCAAAAGTCCGAAAAGTCCCCATTTTTTGGGCTGTTTGGGTGACTGTCATTCATTTTTGTCGCCTTCGAAACAGCAGATGAATTGGAGTAATTTGTGTTTGTGTATTTCAACGACAGATTTAGCGACTGTAAGTGGGGGGTGCAGGAGCGAAAGAACCATGATTTGCTACGACTGAAGTGCTCACTTCGTGGTTCTTTTTCGCGGTGGCGCGACTCCACATTGGTGGTGATTTTACGGATTTTCACCTCCGAAATGGCCATCTTGGAGAGGTGTGTTTTTTACAAATAACAAAAGCTTTCTTTAACATGCTGATATACAACCGATTAAAAATGAAGAAATAACATGATTTTTTTGGTGTCAACTTTTAATCTTCGTAACTTTGCAACACAAAATTTTTAATTGTTTATGAAACAATTGCTTCTTTTTCTGTTACTGTCTTTGGCAGCGCCTTGCATCATGGCGTTTGATTACCCGCTGGGTAATGGCGACAACCCATCGATTGTGTTTAACGGCGCTTCTGGTGGTGTACATCTTGCAGATGCGCTACCCGAGGGATATTACAGTTTTGCCACGCAGGCACTGCACATCACCTTCCACGATTGCGAGACCGAGCATTATGTTACAGTGTATGACGGTAGCACTTATTATGCTTATGATTTTGCCTACGGCTCAACGGTATGCTTGCCGTACGCTATCACAAACGCGGGCATCTACACGGTAACTGTCGCCCCCGACAATGAATCACCAGTAACTTATATCGGCACATTAACAATTACGTCCGGCGACTTACCCGGATATTATTAATACAACTTTTTTGAAGCCTTTTTTATATAGGCACCGCTTGGTGGCGTTCTCATCAATCCCAGGAGCGCCATTCAAGCGGTTTTTTTATTAGTTTTTTTATATTGCTGTCCGATAAAAATTACGCACGATTTTGATGTAGGGACGTGCCATGGCGTGTGGTGCAAAAACGATGTCAATCAAAATAACAACATGAATTTTCACACATTTAACCCTCATTTTGCTCCACAACGCGCCATGGCGCGTCCCTACACCCTGGACAACCCTAACGGGATTCAAAGCAAGCCCATTATTTGTTATGTTGATCTTTTTGCCTGACGTTCAGCGCATTGCAAGTATTTGAAAATATATATCGGACAGCAATAGTTTTTTTATTAGTTCTGAAAAAACGTCATTTTTAAGGTGCGGTTTTGGCGATTTGAGCGAAAAGCAGTACTTTTGCGATAGTTAAAAAGATGGCAAATGAAGAACATTAGAAATTTATTTTTTATATTGGCATTGTGCTGCTGCGCAGTCGCCAGTGCCAAGGTGTATACGATGAAAGAATTGTCGCAGATCCCGGACATCGGCATCACCGAGGTGAGTGAAGGCGTATATCACGTAGAAATTGACCAATCACGCTCAGGGACAGCCTACTACGATGAGGGTCGCATTTCTGTGACAAATAGGAGAATAACCATTCTGGAAGGCAACTCGTTGAAAATATTGGATGGTGACACAATTAAGTTTGGAAATCGGGCCTCATTTTCGGTTAATGGCGATATTGATGCCGATGTGGCGAACGGCGCCACGCTCACAGCGATACCTGGTTGTGAGAGTCATGCTCTCGGGATGCGCATGGAGAGTTCTAACCATGTGCTGAACATGAACAATTTGACCGTCGAATATGTGTATCTGGCCTTGAATTGCGTGAATCAGCAGTTTACCATTCGCAACTGTGTATTTAAGGATTTAAATGGAGAGTCTAATGCTCCTTCTAACGTTAATATTTTTCGCGATGCCGACAACAGCACGGTTGAAAACTGCTCATTCACGGGTGGTTACGGCGGGGCGATTTCTATTGCGGCGAGTGCACATGTGGGAGTAATAATTCGTGATAATCTCTTTGTGCAAACCAACTCGATTACCCCTGGAATTGCCTCTTTGGTCTTGACTCCGCCCGGTAACAGGACAATGATTGTGGAGAACAATCGGCTAATTGGGCCAGGTGCTGCCATAACCACTAACTCTTCAGGCATTACGGTCTCGGATATGCGAGGCAACTCGGTATTCACGCAAGACGCGAAGCCAATTATTTTTCGCAATAACTACATTGCTGATTTTGTCGCTGGAATCATTATATTTGATTGCGCTAAGGTGCGGCTCGAGAATAACGAGATCGTCAATAACAACTTCACCTTTATCGGTGAGGACTATGGCGGATATGGAATCAGCATAAAAAGTTCAGAAGAGTATCCTTGCGAAGTGTTCGCCACAGGAAATCGCATCGAGGGCAACCTTATTGGAGTCAATGTGCAGTTTAGTGGCAGCAAGTGCAACTTTGGTAAAATCGACGACCCCACGGCACCCGACTATAACCCGGGCCAGAACGTGTTTGTGAACAACATCAAGGATGGCGTGCCGTGCGACATGTGGAACGACTCAAAATACGACGTCTACGCGCAGGGCAACACATGGAGCGTGCCCAAGCAGACCGAGGAACTCATTGAGACGGTGGTGCATCACAAGACCGACAATCCATTGCTGGGCCAAGTCTTCTTCATGCCGCCAGGACAATATATGTCGGTTGACCAACTGCAGGTCGATGACGAAAACGCGAGCGACGGCATATACTACAACCTCATGGGCCAGCCCGTGACCAAACCCACGCACGGCATCTACATCAACAAAGGCAAGAAAGTGCTCCTTCCCTGACGGGATTATCCCAAATCGGTCATTAGAAATTATTGGTGTCCGGTAAAACCAATAACTTTTTACAGGGCACTAATCATTTTCTTCCTTGGCATGATGGGAGTATTCTTCAAGCAATTGCTTAGAAGTCAATCCCACGGCACCTAACCTGTTGCGCACCAATGAGCGTCGCGACGATAACGATCGAACCGATGTTAAATCGACCAACTTGGTGATTAACGGCAACGGCAAGTTGATGGCATCTAAGCAGATTATTCTCCAATCCTTTTCATGCACACCATCCACGCCCAGAATTGCCTCTTTGGCTCCAGGAAAAGCGCTATTACAATAGGTGTCAACCTTTTCCCAAAACGCTGTGTCGGGCTTAATGTCAACGTTGTATTTCAGGTTTTCGTTGTTGTTGTCATCGCCATCGCCCGTCGTGGTAAGTAACCTGACCACATCGGCCACTAAGTCGTTTAGATTCTTCTGCGCTTCCAGTTCACACCTCAGTTGCTCATCGGCACGTGGAGTGCCTTCTTTGCTTGTTGAGCCAAACTGAACATCCTTGCCATTGTGGGCCTGATCCAACTTACGGGAAAGTTGCTTAATTTGCTGGTCGCTTTCTTGCTTGAGGCGCTGGAGTTGGTCAAGCAGAGAGCCTTGCCGCCGGCGGTTACGGAGATACACCAGTGCTATCCCGGCCAGCATGGCCAGCAGAGCCACGACACCAACGATGCCCCACCGCTTGAAGATCGTTTCGCGATGAGTTGCTCTCTCCCTTTCCATGGCATTATCGACCTCGTCGTTATAGACGTTAGCCTGAGCCGCGTACAAACTGTCGGCCACCGAGTCACACCTGCGGTAATATTGCTCGGCAAGCAACGAGTCGCCCTTGGCATAGGCTAAATCGGTGAGGGTGTTGAGATAGCCCATGCGCTCTTTGGGCGTGACAGGTTGCGGACAGCCTTGCATATAGTACTCGGCCGAGTCGAGTTGCTGCAGGTGAATGTGCGAGCGAATGAGATAATAGTAATGTTCGCGTTCAAGGGGCAACTTATTCGCAATCACTGTATTCAATGCGTCAATGGCGTGACGATAGTCTTTAGCCTGGAAGTAAGATACCGCAATGTTGTCATAAGCATGTCCCACTTCCGAGGGTTCGTTGAGTTTCTTGTATTCTTCCAATGCCTGATTGAGCATTATCAGGGCGGTGTCTACGCTGACGCGGTTATAATAATAGCCACACATCATGGTAGCGCACGCCCAGTAATACCTTGCCCCGCTCTGTTCAAAGTCGTTCCTGGCCTGCATGTACTTCTGGATTGATGCGTTCACCGCCTCGGTGGTTACTGATGTGTGCTGAATCAGTTCGGCTTGCCGCAGCAAGGCCATGCCGTGGTAGTAAGGATTTCCGGCCGTCATCTGCTCAACGCGCTTATAATAGTACATTGCCGAGTCGTGCCGTCCAATCTCATTGAGCACGTTGCCCTTGTAGAGCATTGTGCGGGCATAGAGGGTGTCGTCATAGCAATTGGCGGTCCAGTAATCGTAAGCAACGTTGATGATGCTGTCGCTGGTAGCCGGAATATAGGCTTTATACATTGCCAAGGCTGTGAGCATCGCGTGGTAGGCGCGGTCGTGTGGCAAGAGAGTAGTCACATCGATAGCGTTAAGCGAGTCGAGCATCATTTTGGCCGTATCAATTCGGTTGCCGTAGAGTTTCTCGATTTTCGCGTCGATGCGAGTCAGGCGTGGATCGCTCTGTCGATGGCTGCATGATATAGCCACACTCAAGAGTAAAACAATTAAAATGCAATGGAGAAGTCGTTTCATAAATATTGTGTAGCATCAATAAAAGGTTCGTAGAAAGTTCGCGCAGCCACACATGTGCTACGAGATTGCAAAGTTACGATTAAGTGAGTGAAATGCCAAATTTATTTGAGCATTTCCGAACGTGAGTAACTTCGACCGCAGGTCAACGTTACGATTAAGTGAGTGAAATGCCAAATTTATTTGAGCATTTCCGAACGTGAGTAACTTCGACCGCAGGTCAACGTTACGAATAAGTGAGTGAAATGCCAAATTTATTTGAGCATTTCCGAACGTGAGTTACTTCGACCGCAGGTCAACGTTACGATTAAGTGAGCGGTAAGCGACTCCCATCGCAGCGGAAGGAGTGCGCCTGGCGGCGCAGAAATCAAACAAAATCTTAACAAAATCCCACATTAAAAGAAAAAATAATTTTGTTAGATTTGAATTGATTTGATAGATTTACTGCGCTTCGCTTGCCCTACGGGCTCCCTTCTTTCAGCATCAATGGGCTTCGCCTCAGCATAGCAAGAACAAGTTCTTACTCTGCATTCGGCTTGCGCCATTGGTCGGTCGTGAGCACTTCGTGGTTCTGCGCCGTAGGCGCACTCCCTTCGCAACTATTTTATCCATGAATTATCCATGAATTTTATGATAATTATTTAATAATCAAATAATTGGTTAATTCGCGAAATTCGCGTTGAAAACAAATAACAATTCGCGAAATTCGCGTTGAAAACAAATAACAATTCGCGAAATTCGCGTTAAATAACCCGTTTTTAGGGTATAATGTGAGCCAGCGGAATCGTGTGGGGCACGACTCCGCTGGCTCTGTTATGATGGCGGCAACGCGTTATTTGTCGACGCTTGCGAGGATGCCGCGAATGTCTTGGGGCTGCAGGCGGCCGTAGACCTGGTCGCCAATCATCACCACGGGAGCCAAGCCACAGGCGCCCACGCAACGCAGGCAGTCGAGCGAGAACTTACCGTCGGGGGTCGTTTCGCCGACCTCGATGCCCAGCGCGCGCTTGATTTCCTCAAGCAGCCGCTCCGAGCCGCGTACGTAGCACGCCGTTCCCAGGCACACCGAGATGGGGTGCTTGCCCTTCGGCGTCATGGTGAAGAACGAGTAGAACGTCACCACGCCATAAACCTTCGAGGCAGGGATGTTGAGTTTGCGTGCGATGATGCGTTGCATCTCCTCGGGCAGATAGCCGTGCATCGACTGTGCCTCGTGAAGGATGTTGATCAACTCTCCTGGACGATTTCCATGCTTGTCGCAGATGGCTTCCACCTGCTCAATGACATTACATGCCAATTTTATATCTTTTGCCATATAGCCTAAATTACTTAATGGATTTATCGAAATAGTGTGTATGCAACAGGTGGTGTGCCTTTTCGCTCATGGGCTCACCGAGGAATTCTTTGTAGAGTTTCTGGATGTCGGGATTCTCGTGGCTCTTGCGGATGGGCTTGCCCTTGTCTTCGGCGTAGAGTGCCTCGCAGCGAGCCTTCAGGACCTCGAAGTTGCCGTGGTGGTAAGGTTGTCCGGCGCCGCCGATGCAGCCGCCCGGGCAAGCCATCACTTCAACCACATGATAGTCGAGTTCGCCAGCGCGCAACTTGTCCATCACGATGCGTGCGTTGCTCAGCGTGTGGGCCACGCAAATCTTGAGTTCAAATCCATTAAGGTCGATCTTGGCCTCGCGAATTCCTTCAAATCCACGCACTTGGTCAAACTCGAGGCGCGGCAGCGTCTTGCCGGTGTACACCTCGTAGACGGTACGCAGAGCGGCTTCCATCACGCCACCCGTGACGCCGAAGATGGCGGCAGCACCCGTCGACTCGCCCAGCGGGCTGTCGAAGTTGCTGTCGGGCAACTGCTGGAAGTCGATGTTGGCGCGCTTGATCAAGCGGGCCAACTCGCGCGTCGAGATGCTGTAATCCACGTCGGGATTGCCGTCGACCTTAAACTCTTCGCGGCCGCACTCGTACTTCTTGGCCAGACACGGCATGATGGATACCACCACGAGTTTCTCGCGCGGGATGCCCATCTTCTCGGCCCAGAAGGTCTTGGCGATGGCGCCAAACATCTGAGCGGGCGACTTGGCGCTCGAGGGATAGTCGAGCAGGTCGGGATAGTTGTGCTCGAAGAAGTTGACCCATGCCGGGCAGCACGACGTCATGATAGGCAGTTTCACGCTCTTGTCGCCAGCCAGGAATTTTTTCAGGCGGTCGAGAATCTCGGCGCCCTCTTCCATGATGGTGAGGTCGGCACCAAAGTCGGTGTCGAAGACGTAGTCGAAGCCCAGGTCGCGCAATGCGGTAGCCAGTTTGCCGGTGACAATCTGGCCCGGCTTGATGCCGAACTCCTCGCCCAGGGCGAAACGCACGGCGGGAGCGGGTTGTGCGATGACAATCTTGTCGGGGTCGGTGATGTCGGCCATGAGTTGGTCGGTGTTGTCGCGCTCGGTGAGAGCACCCACGGGGCACACGGCCACGCACTGTCCGCAGTAGGTACAGTCGGTGTCGACAAACATGCGGTCAAAGGTCGGGGCGATGGTGGTGTCGAAGCCACGGCGAATAGCGCCGAGCACACCCACGCTCTGCACCTCGTTACACACGGTCTCGCAACGGCGGCAATAGATACACTTCTCCATGTTGCGCGTGATGGCGGGTGTCATCTCGTTTTTGCGCTGGCTCTTCTCGCCATCGTTGTACGGCATTTGGCGGATGTTCAGGCGCATCACCAGGCGTTGCAACTCACAGTCGCTGCACTTGGGGCAGGTGAGGCAATCGTTGGGGTGGTCGCTCAGGATGAGTTCGGCAACCGTCTTGCGGGCGCGAATCACGCGGCCAGAGTTGGTGTGGACAACCATGCCGGGCGTACACATCGTTGCGCAGGCCGGAGCCAGGTTGCGACGTCCCTCAACCTCGACCACACACAGGCGGCACGAAGCGGGGCGGTTTTTCACACAGGTGCCCTTCAAGTCGATGTGGCACAGTGTGGGGATGTTGATGCCGACGAGTTTGCCGGCTTCCAGGAGCGTGGTGCCCTGGGGCACTTCCAACTCGTGGTTATCGATGGTGAGTTTTATCAATTTTTCTTCCATGATGATTCTATGCGTATGTTAATTAAAATACATGAATAGCATCGAAGCGGCAACGCGACTGGCACATGCCACAACGGATACACTTGAACGGATTAATAACATGTGGCTTGCGCACGTCGCCCATGATGGCGTCGGCAGGACAGTTGCGGGCGCAAGCGCCGCAGCCCTTACACTTCTCGGGATTGACGGTGTAGGTCAACAGAGCCTTACACTGCTTAGCCCGGCAGACGTGTTTCTTCACGTGCTCCACATATTCATCATAGAAGTTGTCGATGGTCGACAGGATGGGGTTCGGCGACGTCTGGCCCAAGCCGCACAGGGCGGTGTCCTTGATCGTTGCCGCGAGCGACTTCAGGTGCTCGATGTCGTCCATCGTGCCCTTGCCCTCGGTGATGCGGGTAAGGATTTCCAGCATACGCTTGTTGCCGATGCGGCAGGGAGTACACTTGCCACACGACTCACCCACGGTGAACTCGAGGTAGAACTTGGCGACCGACACCATGCAGTCGTCCTCGTCCATGACAATCATACCGCCCGAGCCCATCATCGAACCAGCGGCACCCAGGCTCTCGTAGTCGATGGGGATGTCGAGGTGTTTCTCGGTCAAGCAGCCGCCCGAAGGACCACCGGTCTGCACGGCTTTGAACTTCTTGCCGTTCTTCACGCCACCACCGATGTCGTAGATAATCTCGCGCAGCGTGGTGCCCATGGGAACCTCGATAAGTCCCACATTATTAATCTTACCTGCCAGTGCGAACACCTTGGTGCCCTTCGACTTCTCGGTGCCAATCGAGGCAAACCAGTCGGCGCCCTTAGTGATGATGATAGGTACATTGGCGAGCGTCTCGACGTTGTTCACGTTGGTGGGATAGCCATTGTAGCCACTCTCGGCAGGGAACGGCGGTTTCAGCGTGGGCTCGCCGCGCTTGCCTTCCATCGAGTGGATCAGAGCGGTCTCCTCGCCGCAGACGAATGCGCCGGCACCGTAGCGAATCTCAATGTCGAAGTCGAAGTCGCTGCCCAGGATGCGCTTGCCCAGCAGGCCGTACTCGCGCGCTTGCTCGATGGCCACTTTCAGGCGATGAACGGCCAGGGGATACTCAGCGCGGATGTAGATGAGGCCCTCGCTCGAGCCGATGCAGTAGCCGCACAGGGCCATTGCCTCAATCACCGAGTTGGGGTCGCCCTCCATAATCGAGCGGTCCATGAATGCGCCCGGGTCGCCCTCGTCGGCATTACACACCACATACTTGTGGTCGGCCTGATAACCGCGGGCAAAGCCCCACTTCATGCCGGTGGGGAAGCCAGCGCCGCCACGGCCGCGCAGGCCCGATTTCTTGATGATGTCGATGACCTCCTCGGGGGTGCGCTCGGTAAGGCAGTGTGCCAAGGCTTGATAACCGTCGCGAGCGATGTACTCGTCGATGTTCTCGGGGTCGATTAAGCCGCAGTTGCGCAGAGCAATACGTTTCTGCTTGCGGTAGAAGTCCATGTGCTTGCTGTCGCTCACACTCTTCTCGGTCTTCGGGTCGACATAGAGCAGGCGCTCCACTCGCTTGCCGCCAATGATGTGAGTTGTTACGATTTCCTCGGCGTCCTCGGGTTTCACTTGCGTGTAGAAGGTGTTGTCGGGAATGATTTTCACGATGGGGCCTTTCTCACAGAATCCGAAGCATCCGGTAGTTACCACCTCAACTTTGCTTTCGATGCCATGCTTTTTGATGGCTTCTTTCAAGTTGTCTACGATTTCGTGGCTTTTCGAGGCCTTGCAACCTGTACCGCCGCAGCACAGCAACTGCAGGTGAGGTGTGCCGGTAGCCAGGCCACAGCATTGATCGGTTTTTTCAACCGTGTTTTCTTCCCGAAGCTCAAGGGCTGCACGGGCTCGCTTCCTGATGGTGTTCAGGTCGTCGATAGTAAGTGTTTTTGCGTGGTTCATGCAGTAGTATTTATGTAACCAATAATTAAAGATTGTTGCTTGATAAAGAAGCGTATTAAGAATAAGCGGATAAAATTACTGCTTTTTGCCGAGATAGAGGCGAAAACACTCGGTTGTTTAATAATTTTTAACAACCAAAAATCCTAATAACCATCGTACTCGCAATCGTTTGCACACCTTTTGACGGTTAAAAATATACCCCAACAATCTTGACTATTCTTTCTCTTTGTAATTTTACGTCCACTCTTACAATAATACTATAAAAACGCGTATTCATGAAACGACTTTTCTCTTACATTGCTATTGTGGCACTTCCCATCGTCATGATGGCACAGGGATGGCCAGCCAATTATGGCGGTGTGATGCTGCAAGGTTTTTACTGGGACAGTTACGACTACACTAAGTGGGCCAACCTGGAAAGCCGGGCCGACGAACTGGGCGACTTGTTTGACCTCATCTGGGTGCCTAACTCGGGACGCGTGGGCGGAAACAGTTCGGCTCAAGAAATGGGCTACTGCCCCATGTACTGGCTCAACCACAACACCGTCTTCGGCAACGAGACGGCGCTGCGCAGCATGATTGAGACATATCGCGCTCACGGCACGGGCATCATGATGGACCTGGTGCTCAACCACAAGAATGGCACCGACTGGGTGCGCTTCCCAACCGAGAAGGTCACGGGAAAGGTGAGCGGACGCCGCTTTGAAATCGAGTGGGACAATGTGAACTTCTCGCAGATTTGCCGCGACGACGAGTGCAACGCCAACGGCCACCCCACCACGGGAGCCGCCGACACCGGCGAGGGCTTTGACGGAGCGCGCGACCTCGACCACACCAACATCACCACGCAGCAAAACATCCGCACCTACATGGACTACCTGCAGAACGAACTGGGCTATGTGGGCTACCGCCTCGATGAGACCAAGGGCTACAGCCCGTCGTTCACCGGAAAATACAACAACTGGAACCATCCGCTCTTCAGCGTGGGCGAGTACTGGGACGGCAACAGCGACGTGCTGCGCGGATGGCTCGACGGCACGCTGTGGGCCGGACAGAAGCAGAGCGCGGTGTTCGACTTCTGCTTGAAATATCGCATCAACGACGCGTTTATCAACAATAACTGGGACGCCCTGAACGACAAGGGCCTCGCCGCCGACGTGAGTTACAACCGCTGGGCCGTGACGTTTATCGACAACCACGACACGGGCCGCGAGGGCAACCACTCGCGCATGAGCAACGACAACAACGTGGCTGCCGCCAACGCCTTCATCCTGGCCATGCCGGGCACGCCGTGCATCTTCTCGCAGCACTACGAGAACAACAAGACGGCCATCACCAACTGCATCAAGGGTCGCCGCGCCGCCGGCATCACCAACCAGAGCCCCATCCTCGTGCAGGAGCCCAGCAATGGCGGATATATAATAGAGGTGCAGGGAACCGCGGGAAAGGTGTATCTGCAGTTGGGTGGCGCCACCGGCAATGGCACGCCCTCGGGCTACCAACTGGTGCAAGCAGGCACTAACTACCGCTTCTTTATCACCAGCGGCCTCAACTGGAAAAACTCCAAGAAGATTGGTGGCGGCGTGCCACCGAGCGTGCTACCCACCGAGGTGCCTACCGGCAACAAAATCACCATTTTTGTCAAGGCCGACGACCAGTCGAGCACCCACCTCTATGCCTGGGACAAAAACGACAACTACATCGACGCCCAGTGGCCCGGCGTGCCCGTGCGCACACTGCCGTTTACCATAGTGGCTGGTGCAAAATGGTATTATAAGTCGTTCGACCAGAATCCGGTGAACGTGATTTTCAACAACGGCACGGGTGGCGAGGGCAACCAGACGGCCGACATCAAGAACCTCACCTCGAGCGCGTTCTTCACTTATTCGGGTACCGACTACACCAAGTATGAGAACGTCACCTCCGCCGTCACACCCTACATCGGCTACGAGGTGCCCGACGTGGCGACACCCATCGCAGGACACTACTACTGCTACCTCGAGACCAACGCTTACACCACACCGTACATCTACACCTGGGACAATACAGGCAAGCAGCACACCGGCGCGTGGCCCGGAACGGCAATGACGCAGGTGGGCACCGCGCCCACGGGCAACAAACTGTGGCGCTGGGAGGCCACGAGCGAGACGCAGACGCCCGACTATGTGGTGTTTAACAATGGCTCGACAACGGCCGGTAAGCAGACCGACGACATGGACTTCGTCAGTGGCGGCTACTACACCCTCTACGGACTGCTGGGCACTGTGCCCGAGGTCGTTGAGGTTGCGGGCGACGTCGACGGCAGCGGCGAGGTCGACGGCAACGACCTGAATATGCTCATCAACATCATCCTGGGCAGCCTCAGCGCCACCGATGCCACTGTCAAGGGCAATCCCAATATCGACGGCGAGGGCGGCATCGACGGCAACGACCTTAACAACCTCATCAATATAATCCTTGGCAAGTAAATTGCCGGATTATATTGATGGAATTGCAGATAACAGATAACAGATAACAGATAACAGATAATAGATAACAGATAACAGATAACAGATAATAGATAACAGATTGCTGATTATTGGTTGTGGTGTGCTCGCGTCGCTCGAGTTTTCGAGTGCTCGGTTGTTCGAGTGTTCGAATGCTCAGGCACTTTGGGCGTGTGGTGGAGTAGGAGTAAAAGAAGAAAGAAGGAGTAAAATTTGCGGAAAAAAATGGTGTTATTTGTGAAAAAGTTGTGAGATATCGTAATTTTTGCTAATTTTGCTGCCGATTTTTAAGATATAAACTAATAATACTCTTGTTATGAAGAAAATTATCGCTTTTGTGACTATTTTTGCAGTGGCTCTCGGCTCGGCTTTCTCTGCTCAGGGTCAGGAGTTTAAGCATGAACTCGGCATCAGTTATGGTGCCCTCTCCAACTCTCTTATTATCGATGACTTTGAAAATGCCATCATTACTGGATTTACGGCCAGCTACGTCACCTATGGCCATAATCACTATGCCGGCCCGATTGCTGTAGATTATTTCTATCGCGTAAGCCCGCTGGTGGGTGTAGGTGCTATCGGCGCTTTTGGTGTCAATACTCAGAATGTGATTGAAAATAAAGTCAAGAACGGCAAGATTCGTCACAACTTCTACACGGTCATGCCCGCTGTGAAACTCGATTGGCTGCGCAAAGAAAAGTTTGGTATGTACTCCAAACTCGCCATTGGTGGCACGTTGCGTACCGAGAATTACGATCCCGATAACGGCGAAAGCGACACCGACACGCAAGTACACTTCAACTGGCAAGTGTCGTTGGTAGGTTTTGAAGTGGGCGGTGTGCAGACTCGCGGCTTCTTGGAACTCGGTACCGGTGAGCAGGGTGTCTTCGTTCTCGGTATGCGCCACAAGTTCTGATCAACCTATTTTGCAACATAAACAATACCAGCCCCGCCACAAGCGAGGCTGGTGCTGTTTAACCCAAATCGGTCATTAGAAATTATGTCAGAACAGAATTTGTTTTGAGAGTATTGCTGTTAGTGAAATCGAAGACATAGCGGGCTATGGCGAGATTTCAGTGGCGGCAAGACGCCAAAACAAAACTGTTATGGTATAATTAGGAAAATAAAATAACATAACTCCGTTCTAATGACCGATTTGGGTTAATGTTGTGGCCTGTTAGGCGAAGAGGCTGATAAGGAAAATGCCGAGTATTGATGCCAGGCCGATGACGAGGGTCATCAGCGTGTGGGCGCGGTAGCCGTTGTCGACGGTGAGGCCGCCGAAGCGCGTCACTACCCAGAAGTAGGAGTCGTTGGCGTGCGACACGGTCATGGCGCCGGCTCCGATGGCCAGCACGGCCAGGGTGACTTGCACGGGCGTTACGAGGCCCAACGCGGGCAGCAGGGGCACCATGAGTCCGGCGGTGGTGGTGATGGCCACGGTCGACGAGCCCTGCGCCGTCTTGAATATCGCCGCAACGACAAATGGGAACAGCACGCCCAGCATCTTCAGCACCGGGGCCGTGCTGGTGATATATTCCATCAGGCCCGAGGCGGCGATGACGCGGCCCAGCACGCTGCCGGCGGCGGTGACAAAGAGGATGGGCCCCACGGCGCGCAGCGTGTCGTCGGTGATGCCGAAGAGTTCACGCGCCTTGCCAGTGGTCTTTAGCAGGCCTATTGCCAGCAGGGCGCCCACGGCCAGGGCAATCATCGGGTTGCCCAGGAAGAGGCACAGGTCGCCACCGAAGCCCTCCCAATGCAGCATCTTGGCCACCGAGCCCAGCGACATCAGCAAGATGGGCACCACAAGGGGTGACAAGGCAGCCACGGCGCCCGGCAGCGCGCCCTTCGATGCCTTCAGGGCCTCATAAGTCTCGGCCACTGCGGCCTCATCGCCGGCCTGCTCAGTCGTGTCGTCGTTGGTGATTTTACGGCTCACATAGCGGGCGTAGGCATATCCGGCCACGAGGGGGAATACCGACACTGCAGCACCGAGCCCCATCACCAGCAGCAGGTTGTTGCCGATGCCTAAAGTCTGCGCGGCGGCGATGGGCCCCGGCGTGGGCGGGATGAACACGTGCGAAATGTAGAGGCCGCAGGCCAGACACGTGGTGAGCATCACGCTCGATGCGCCGGTGCGCTTGACCAGCGCCTTGCGGATGGGGTTAAGAATTACGAAGCCGCTGTCGCAAAACACGGGTATCGACACCACCCAGCCCATCAGTTCCAGCGCCAGACCCGGACGGCGCTCGCCCACGAGGCGAATGACCACGTCGGCCAGCGTGAGGGCCGCCCCGGTCTTCTCCAGAATGACGCCAATGAGGGCACCCAGGATGATGACGATGCCTATCGAGGTGAACGTCGAGGCAAAGCCGTCGCCAATCACCTTGGGCACCTCGTTCAGCGGGATGCCCGCCACAAGAGCCAGCAAGAGTGCCGTAACCATGATGGCCAGGAAGGGATGCACCTTCCAGCGCGATATCATCAGCAGCATCAAGGCCACTGCCACCACAAAGGCAATAATCAATGCAATTCCTGTCATAGTGAATCTAATATAATGTAAACTTAGCGTGATTATTTATTGATAATCACTGTGCTAACAACCCCACCACTGTCGAGCAGGTTTTGCTCACGAGAAAAACGATAGCAGCAATAGACGCTAAATCTATGGCTGCTATCGAAATCTATGGCGATAATGCTAATTAATAAGGCATGTTCAGCAGGAAGCCGATGGTGAAGTTGGCGTCCCAGTCAAACACCACCTGTCCGGGATTCGTGGCGTCGACGATGCCCTTGTAGATGTTCAGACCGGCCTTGTTCTTGTCGTCGTCCTTGGCGATGTCGTCGAAGAAGGTCACGTCGGTGGTGAGCACGGTGTAGCGCTCATTGCCTTTCTTCATCTTCTTGGCCATCTTGTGGGGTACACCACCAATGATAAACAGCGTCTTGGCGTTGGTCGCGGGAATGCTGGCGAGTTTGCTCTTAACCTCGTTATACACCTTTGTGTCGTCTTCGCCCTTCTGGAAATACTTAGCACCGAAGGTCTCGACCGACTTGGCTTGTCCGCCCTCTTTCCACGACACCTTGGTGTTGCCCGAACCCAGGTCTACGACAAATGCGCTACCCTCGTACTCCTTGGGCATCACGCACTGGAAGGCGTACTCGGCCTCTTGCTCGGCGGTGACCTTGTTCACCACATAGCCCAGGGCCTTCAGGCCGCTTTCGATCGTTGCTACGATGGGCTCCTTGGCAGCGCCCGAACTTACCACAAAGTGAATGTCTTTTCCGTCAACACCCTCGGCGAGGATGGTCTTGATGTAGTCGTTGAGTTTGCCCTTCACAGCGTCGACGCCGGTTGCGCCCTCGGCGACATTGCTCTGACCAAACTCAGCCTTTTCTTGTTTCCAGTTTTTGTTCTCATCCATGGTGATGATAAACAGGTTGAAACCTGAAGCACCCAGTTCGACGACGGCTTTCTTCTTGCCGTTTTCTGGAGCGGCGGGAGTGAAGTCGAACGGCTTCACGTCCTCGGGGGCCTCGACTGCGGCCTCGGTGGCTTCGCCGGCTTGTGCGTTCTCGTCGCCCTCCTGGCCTTTGTTGGAGCAACTACTCAGGCTAAACATCACGGCTGCGATTGCAGCGAAAGCAAACAATGTTTTTTTCATAGCGTTTTTGTTTTTTTGTGGTTGATATTTTTATTTGTTATTGTTCGATGGGGAATTTTTGCGTGGCATACTCAATAATGGTGCTCTCGCGGTTCGACGAGTAGTCGCGCGGATTATAGAACTCCACCTCCTGGATGTTGCTGTTCTTGAGCACACGGTTGAAGGCCATGATGGCTGGCGTGCCTTTGTAGTTTTGTTCGGCAATGAACACATACTTGGCGTCGCGCTTGTTGAAAATCTTGTTGCTGATGAGCGTCTCGAGGTCATTGTCCTTGCTGGCGCTTGCGTTTTCTTGCTCGCTGCCGGCCTTGTACTCGGTGTCTTTCTCGAGGATGACATATTTGCCCTCGTCGTTGCCCAGTTTGTAATACTCGATTTTCTCGCCCACAAAGCGCACGACAATCACCGGCGGGCCGGTAGTGACAACGTTGGTCACCACCTCGGGGCCTTCGGCGCTGTCGCTGGCGCCATTGTTGTCGCCGCCACCGCTTCTCAGCGCGAAGATGATGCCGCCAAGAATCAGCAGTGCCGCGATGACACCACCAATAATCAGGCCCTTCTTGCTGCCGCCGCTCTTCGGCTCAGCGGCCAGTGGTGCCGTGCCGGTGGCTGGCTGTGTGGCCGGGCGTGTGCTTGGCCGTGTGCCCTGCTGGGGCATCGTCACAGGCTTTGAAATCTGGGTGATTTCGTTATGAACAGCGACGTTGCCGCCACCGCGCTTGGGTTGATCGGCGGCCTTGGGCTCCTGCCTTGCCGGTTTGATGGCCGGCTGCTTGGGTGGCAGGGGCTCGCTGAGTGGCGACGGATTTTTGACTGGTGGCGGCAGGGGCTTCGACATCTCTTGCTCCTTGCGTAAGAAGTCGAGGATTTCCCGCACGTTTTGCGGACGGTCGGTGCGGCGCAACTGCATCATCCACAGGATGAGCGTGCGCATGTTCGCGCTGACGTTCTGCGGGAAAATCAGCGTCTGCGACTTGTCGGGCGTGCGGTCGTCGTCGATGTCGGTGGGCTTGGGCGGACGGTCGTTGGTGAGCATGGTGTAGAGGGTTGCTCCCAAGGCGTAAATGTCGGTCCACGGCCCGAATTTCTTCATGTTCTGCTCACATTGCTCGATGGGCGCGTAGCCCTCGGTGTAGCACACCAACGAACTGGCTTTCGCGCCGCCCTCGCGGTCTTCCTGCTTACTGGCGCCGAAGTCGATCAGACGCGCCTTGCCGCTCTTGTCGATCATGATGTTGCCCGGCTTGAGGTCGAGGTGGAAGAATCCGCTGTTGTGCACGGCCTGCAGGGCGTCGAGGAGTTGCGGCAGATAGTGGCGCACCTCCTTCTCGCTCATGGGCTGGTTTGTCTCCGAGAGCAACTCGGCGACCGACTGGCCGTCGATGTAGTCCATCACGTAGTAGGCGGTGCCATTTTCGTCAAAGAGGTCGAGCACGGCCACGATGTGAGGATTGCTCATCGCATGGATGCGCTGGGCTTCCTTGTTGAATTTCTCGAGTTGCTGGGTGAAAAGCAGGTTGTTGCCGGGGTTGCTCACCGTCACGGTCACGTTGTCCTGCTCGCGCTGCGACACCTTGTTGATGAAGAACTCCTTCACGGCCACAGTGTTGCCAAACTTGATGTTGGTTGCCACATAGGTGTTGCCGAAGCCGCCGCTCGACAGATAGCGGTCGATGCGGTAACGCCCGCTAAGCACAGTGCCCACGGGTAACATCGACTTGTTGTTAATACGTCTTCCCATATATTGTAGTTTGTCAGTTTGACGTTCTATCGGTTGGTTATAAACCGATTGTTAATGGAATCACAAATATCGCCACAATTGGCTGGCTTATATTGCTTTAAGTGATAAAGGGCAAATATGCGCCAGTCAATTACATTTTAATTTGCAAACTTACAAAAAAGTGTTGACAGGCCTTTGTTTTAAGTGTTAAATAATCTTAAGTTTTGAAATATTTGTTATGATTGGTCGCCGCATAACAAAGCAGGTGCGCCATGGCACCATTCTTTTTCAAGTCGGTGTTTTGGTGCGCTTTATCCCAAATCATCTCTGTCGGGTAAAAGTCCAAGGGATATTGCAGTTCTGTTTTTGGCGCGCATCGATAGCCGCCTGTAGGGAGGGTGTGTCATAATTCTGGCGCACGCTTTTGTTGTAACATGTTGTAGGCCTGTTGAAAATTTTTACCGGACACCAATAATTCTAAACTAACGTAAGTTCGGCATAAAATAGCCACAGAATCAAT
>CACYRK010000027.1:0-87047 GCA_902776835.1 uncultured Bacteroidales bacterium | reverse complement strand
CGACCTTGACTCCACGACGCGCCATGGCGCGTCCCTACAAATATATGACCACTTTACACTAATTGTACGTGAGTTCGGTATAAGAAAAGTGTGAAAAAAATTATAAGAGTGAAAAGTTTTTGTAATTATATAGTGAAAATCAAAAGATTAACAAAAAGAGCGATTACTCCTCTGACAACTGCAAATTTAGTAGAAATTTTCTGCATTTTGGACGATTTTTGCATAATTCTTGAGCCGGAGATCAAAAAGCACACTCTTTCGGACGGCAAACGGCACCGCAACCGCTCGTGTCGGATGTCCGACAGTGAGATAATGACGATCTTGGTGCTTTTCCACAAAGCGTTTCCGCACCAAATGCCCTCAAAGGGACGGTTCTTTTGAGGACATTTTTATTTTAAAATTAATCAATTTTTAAGAACCAAAATACTCATTATATTACAGCATCCCACTTCATTCTCTACTTACCAACTAATTTTGCAACAGGTATTTACGCAAAAATTACCCGAATTTTATAATCAATTATTCCTCCGTTATCAACCGAGCAATTTGTCCTCAAAAGAACCGTCCCTTTGAGGACATGATGAGAAAAAAATGTCCTCAAAAGAATGCCGTCCCTTTGAGGACATTTTGATAAATAACCATAATTGCTGCTTGAGTTTTTTTCGGTCATAACCGTATTTTGACACACCCTCTTTTATTTCAATGTATAGTGGGCGTGGCCGTCCACTATTTTCGTCTTTGTATTTGTCTCTCTACATGTCGGGAGATGAATTGATATGGGAAGCCGCCATGATGATTTTCTGATGTGACATTGCCCCCGCCGTCGCTAGGCGTATATCTTTTTCGGTTCAAAGTTAGATGTTAACGTGATACTATCACAATTCTTTCATTGATTCGGTTTATTTACTATTGGCCATTCGGACCGATACCCATTCAATTCCGCTGCAAACCCGTTCAAGTGATTGTAGCTTATTCGCGTCCCAACTATTTTGCAACCATTGTTACTATAACAGCCGTTGCAAAAGAAAAACGGAGCATGCTGTTACATTTATTGCGCCATAATGACTTGATAATAGAAAAGCTATAATCAGCGGAAACTGGTGTTTATTAATATGTTTCCGCTGAAAATAGCGACAAAAAGTGTCTATAACCAGCGGTAATTAGTATTTTTCTATATGTTTCCGCTGATTATAGCAATAATAACAATGGAAATATTTTTCGCTGTATTGCAACTTTTTGGTGTGCTTAATACGTCTAATGGACAAATAACTCAATTTTGACATATTAATTCAAATAGAACTTCGACAATGAAAAAAGATCGTGTAATCGCCATAACACTTTTATGCGTAATGGTAGCAGCCGGCGGACAGAAGACTGTAGCGCAAACGAAAAAAGAAGTGGTTCCAGCCATTGAACTGAGCAATATGGACATCACAGTCGACCCTGCAGAGGACTTTTACCGCTATTGCAATGGCAATTGGCTGAAGAACAATCCGATTCCCGAAGATGCTTCTTATTATGATGTGTTTTCAGAGGTTGGCAACCGTACGAAGTTGCAGCTCAAAGAGATTATTGAAGAGGTGACTCATGACAAAACCGCCGTGCAAGGAAGCGTGGCACAGAAGATTCGCGATTTCTACAACTCGGGCATGGACTCCGTGGCCATCAACGAGCGCGGATACAGCGAGTTGATTCCCTACTTCGACATGATTGACCGGATGAGCGACAAGTCGCAACTTGCCAAGCTTACCGGACAACTCCACAATGTCGGTTTCAAGCCCTTCTTCGTTTCAGGCAGCTATACCGATTTTAAAAATGCCGACAGGAACATCATGTTGGTTTTCCAAGGCGGCATTAGCCTGCCCGTTCGAGATTTATATCTCGTCGAAGAAATTCAGGAAATTCGCGACAAATATGTAGAGCACATTACTAAAATGTTCCAACTTACTGGCATAGATGCTGCACTTGCAGCCCAAAAAGCCCAGCATGTTCTCGCCTTCGAGACCGAACTTGCAAAATGCTCACTACCCATAGAGGATTGCCAAGATCCCAACAACCTCTATCATATCATGAGCCGTGGGGAGCTGCAGGCCTCCACACCGATCTTCGACTGGGACACCTACTTTGATGCTATTGGAGCTCCGGCATTTGACAGTCTCAATGTCGCATCGCCCGATTTCATCACAGCCCTCGACGGCATTATCAACAGCACCGACTTCAACACCATTAAGGACTACTTGAAATGGAAGGTCATCACCAACAGTGCCCCACAGCTTAGCGATGACCTGGTTACCGAAGATTTCAACTTCTTCGACAAATTCCTTTATGGTGTAGAGACACAGGAGCCCCGTTGGCGTCGTGTGCTTGACAAAACCTCTAATCATTTAGGCGAGGCCATCGGACAACTATATGTGGAGAAGTATTTCCCCGCCGAAGCAAAAGCGCGTGTGCTGGACCTCGTCAAAAATTTGCGTATGGCTCTTGGAGAGCGCATTAAGAACCTTGATTGGATGAGTGATGAGACCAAGGCTAATGCCCTCCGAAAACTCGATTGTTTCGAAGTGAATATCGGATATCCCGACAAGTGGTTAGACTACAGCAATTTTGAAGTAACTCCTGAATCCTATTTCCAGAACGTACGCCGATCAAGACGATTCGAGAGGGATTTAGATATCGCCAAGGTCGGCAAGCCCGTTGATAAAGAGGAATGGGACATGGAACCTCAAACCATTAACGCCCGTTATAACCCAGACATGAACAGGTTAACGTTCCCGGCTGGTGTCCTGCAACCTCCATTCTTCAATATGGATGCTGACGATGCCGTCAACTATGGTGCCATCGGCCAGGCAATCGCTCATGAGATGACCCACGGGTTCGACAATTCAGGGCGTCTATTCGACGAAAAAGGCAATCTCAACAACTGGTGGACCGATGAGGACGATGCCCAGTTCACCGAACGCGCCAAGCAACTTGTTAAGTTGTTCGATGAATTCGAACTCCGTGGCTACCACATTAACGGAGAGCAAACCCTTGACGAGAATATCGCAGACTTGGGCGGCCTCAATGTGGCTTGGGATGCCTACCAAATGACCGACGAGGCCAAAGCGGGCAAGATCATCGATGGATTTACACCAGCCCAACGCTTCTTCATCAGCTACACCACAGTATGGCGTTGCAATATTCGTGACAAGGCCCTTGAATTACAAATCAAAGAAGACGTGCATTCGCCACACGAAGCCCGCGCCACTCGCGCTCTTGGCTCGATGACGTACTTCTATGAGGCATTCGACATTCCGGAAGGAAGCAAGATGTATATCGCTCCTGATGAACGCGCCGACATTTGGTAACAAACAACACAAACATTGACGAAGAAATAAAGCATCAACGTCTATTAAGAATATTATGCCTCGGAAACGTAGCGTTCCGGGGCTTTTTTCAGTGGTAAGGAGGGAAACGCCAGGCGGCGATCTCTCCTTGCTGTGTGTTGGCTATCGCCGAAATTGGGCGGCGGTTCGGCATAGAAACTATGCGAGCATGGTTCTCTGCTCTCAACTTGCACCAACTTTGACACGCTGGCTCTCTACTTGACGGGAGAGGCATGATACCGTGAAGCCGCATTGATGAAATTAAATGTCATCATTGCCCTTGCCGTGTGTCGCTCATGTATAACTTTTTCCGCTGCAAAGGTAGTGAATAATCCACAATTTTTCCCTGCGATAAAAATGGCCCGCCCTTACAGGGTGGATTTTTTCGTTCAAGCCTTGCCTAAAGGGCGCTTACCCCGCCTACTCGTGTAGCACCGTAAAAAGGTTATACGCGACAACAAGTACAATGATTATTAACATTTAAAAAATTTCATCATTATGACAGCTTCTTACAACATATCATTCCTGGGTTCTCCCGAACAAGCTGAGAGCCGCGTGAGTAAAAAGGGTTACCGCTCATCCAATTACAATAATTACATGGTTGAGGTGGTGGACTTCGACAATGAGAGCCACACCTTCGAGGTGGATGCCTATTGAGCATTGTGTTCCTGCTGCAAGTGTGGGCAACACGACATTTCCAGAGTCTGCCTCCCCAAAAAGACTGACTCTACAGGCTGGCGATTCACCTGACGCACGATTTAGATGTAGGGACGCGCCATGGCGCGTAGTTCGAAAACGATATCAATCAAAATAATAACATGAATATGAACACATTTAACCCACATTTTTCTCCACTACGCGCCATGGCGCGTCCCTACATATTGTCTGGAAACATTGCCTCCACGGCGCGTTACTAAACCCTGGCCAGCCCAAAAGGGCTACAAAGCAAGCCCATTATTTATGAACTTGATGTTTTTGCTTGACATTCAATGAATAGAGAGTGTTTAAAAAATATTTATCGGACACCAATTATATGTTTTACAACATGTTACAACAAAAGGGTGCGCCAGAATTATGACACACCCCCTTATGGTTGTTGCTCTGAAGTTACCGGTTAGGGTTGCATTGCCTTGTCGACAGCCTCGATGAGTTTGTCGCCAGCCAGGCCACGAGCCACAATGTGGCCGTCGGGGGCAACGAGCATGATGTGAGGAATGCCACTGATGCCGTACAAATCGGTGGGCTCTTTCCAGTTCACGCCACCTTCGAGCACGGGCCAAGGAATCTGCAACTCAGTGATTGCCTGCTTAGTGTCGTCGGGCTTATCCCATACTGCCACACCCACAAAATTCATCTTCGACGAGTACTTTTGGTACAAGCCCTTGATGTTAGGGATTTCGCGGCGGCAGGGACCGCACCAACTTGCCCAGAAGTCGACCAGCGTGTACTTTCCCTTACCTGCGAAGTCGCTGAGTTTGCGTCCATCGGGGGCGGCAAAGTCAACGAAGGGTTTGCCCTCGGCGGTAATCTCGAGTTGCTTGGCAGCGTTGATGGCCTGCTTCACACGGGTGAGGTCGCGATAGTACTGCGGAGCATCGTTGAGAATCGTGTCGATTTGTGCCGGAGAGAAATTGTTGTACATCAAGAAGTAGTTGAACGCCCATGGTCCAATGGCATTCTCCTTATTAGCGACAAAGGCATCGTAGAAACGCTGGCTCATCATCTGCTCGGCTGCCGCGGCACCAGCCTCGGTGGTGTCTTTCTCGGCCTGAGCCTCGATTGCTTCCAATTCCTTGTCGAGTGCCTCCATGGCAGTGTTGAGCGGTGTGCCGGTGACCTTGCCGTCGGCCCACGTGACGTGGATGTCGCCGCCCTCGACGGCAACCAGAACTCGCTTGCCGTTAACGATGAGGCGTGCCATGAAACTCTCATTGGAGTTGAGTTCACCGCCGAGCACCACATTCTTGTTGGCGATAACCTTCGACAAGATTGTGTCGCCGCTATCGTAACTGGTGAGGTAGGCCGTGTCGCCGTCGGTGGCATTGTCGGGGAAGGTGACAATGACGCGGTACTGCTGGGCCTGTCGGCACGAAACTATGGCCAGGAGCGCCATAGCGATAAAAAGTAACTTTTTCATAATCGTTGGTGATATTGAATTATTGAGTTATGTTTTCGTAGATAAGCGACTGGATGTGGCTGCTTGCGCTGATGCGCCCAAAGTTGGGGTTGTTGCGCGTGGGGCACACACGGTTGCTGAAGAAGATAAAGAACATATCGTTTGCCGGGTCGACCCAGAATCGCGTTCCGGTGAATCCGGTGTGACCAAATGTCTCGGGCGTTGCCTCGGGGCAAGTGTTCGACGCGTCGGGGTCGCCAACCACAGGCTTGTCGAAGCCCAAACCGCGGTGGCTGTTGGGACTCTTTTGCGTGGTGAACACCTCGACCGTCGACGGTTGCAAGAATCGCTCGCCGCCGTAAGTGCCGCCGTTGAGCCACATCTGCAGCAGTTTCGCCAGATCGTTGGCGCTGGAGAAGAGGCCAGCATTGCCCTGCACGCCACCCGAGAAGGCTGCCAACTCATCGTGCACATAGCCGTGGATGTGCTGGCGCCGCAAGTAGGTGTCGAGTTCAGTAAATGCTATGCGGTCGCGGCTGTAACGGCTCAGCGGGCGATACATCGTGGTGTAAGCGCCCAGCGGGAGGAAGATGTTGCGCTCCACATAGTCGTTAAGTTGCACGCCGGTGATATTCTGCATGGCATTGGCCAGCAGGCAGAAGTTGAGGCAACTGTAGCGATATTTCTTCTCGCCCAGGTTGACGTTGTAGATGCGGTTCATAATTGAGTCGTAGGTCACCTTGCCGCCATATATGCCGTCGGCAATGGCGATGGGGAAACGCTCGGTGGGCTCGGTCGAGAGGATGTCGCGGCGCAGACGGGCGGTGTTGTGACCGTAAGCGTCGTTCATAATCTTTATCGAGTGGTTTTCGTCGGGCGTGTTGGTGATGAGTTTGCCGCTGTAGGTGCGCTTGTCCATCATCATGTCCCACATGCTCAGTGATGGCGGCATGCCCGTCTCGTGATATAGCAGATCGCGGAAGGTGATCCCGGCCTTGTCGGTGCCCTTGAGGCCGTCGATATAGTTGCTTGCCGGCTCGTCGAGTTGGAAGCCCTGCTCGTCGTAGACCTTCATCACCGCGCTGAGTGTACCGGTAGCCTTCGACACCGATGCGAGTCCGAAGATAGTGTTATCGGTTACGGGCACCTTGCTTTCGTAATCAATTGTGCCATAGGCCACATCGCACACAATCTTACCATGTCGCCCGATTACCACCTGGCAGCCAGGGAAGGCATGCTCGCGAATGCCCAGCAGGAGCACCGAGTCGACCTGGTGAAGCAATCGGTTGTTGATGCCCACCTCGGCCGGGATGGTGTAGCCCAGGCGGTTGGCCTGATAGTGGAAGCCATGCCCTGCCATCAGCAGCGAGTCGCCACACTGCATGCTGATGGGCAGCGCGCCGATGGCGTCGTTACCGCCGAAGATGGTCTGAATGGCGTAGTCCTTGGTCAACTCGTCGTTGTCGTAGGCCATCACAGCGGCCTTGACACGCTTGCGCGCAATCACATCGCCATATTCGGTGAGGCGGTAAGGCTTGCCAAAGAGCGAAACCACCACGTTGGGGCATGCGTCGATTACTGCCTGCAAGGCTGTTTTGTAAGCGCTGTCATCGGCATTGACGGCCACAATAACCATGTCGTAGTTGCCGCTGAGCAGCATTGCAGTGAGTTTGGTTGGTGAGTCGTACCGCTCGAAATCGATGGAGTGGATGCGCGTGTAGTCGTCGGCACGGCGGTGCACAATCGACTTCTCACCTTTGTCGTCGCCCATGGTCACCACTGCGATGTTGTGCTTGTCGAGGTGCGAAACGGGTAGAATGTCGCC
Source organism: uncultured Bacteroidales bacterium (assembly GCA_902776835.1). Taxonomy (GTDB): domain Bacteria; phylum Bacteroidota; class Bacteroidia; order Bacteroidales; family Muribaculaceae; genus Sodaliphilus. Next base: position 79,741 of record CACYRK010000027.1, on the reverse strand, counting down.
GTTGTTCTTGACCACGGTAATCGTGGCCGCCGTGAGTTTGCGTTGCATAATCTGCGCCTCGGGAGCATTGATGTCTTCGCTCAGGTGAGCCACGTTGACCTTTTGCGGCTTGTTGAGCCCTAAAGCATACTTGAACATGAGCATCTTGCGACAACGCTCATCGATGTCTTTTTTCTTGATTTTTCCGCTGTTCACCGCCTGCACCACCGCTTGCAATTCGGTGGTGGCATCCTTGGGCATGAGCAGGACGTCGTTGCCGGCAAGGAGGGCGTTGACACACGCCGAACCCTTCAGGTACTTCGTGGCGCCTTCCATCATGAGTGCGTCGGTGAAAATCAGGCCGTTGAAGTGCATTTTCTTCTTCAGCAGGTCGTTGACACACCGTTTCGACATGGTTGTCGGCGTGAGTTTCTTGTCGATGGCGGGCACATAGAGGTGCGCCGTGAGGATGCCCGAGAGTCCGGCGTCGATATAGCGTCGGAAAGGCACCAATTCGCAGGTGTTGAGTTCCTGCATCGACTTGTTGATTACGGGCAGCGTCTTGTGCGAGTCCTCAACCGACGAGCCATGGCCTGGGAAATGCTTTCCCACCGACAGCACGCCACCGTCCTCGAGGCCTCGGGCATAGGAGATGCTGTGTCGTGCCACCTGCTCGGGGCTCTCGCCAAAAGAGCGCGACCCGATGACGGGATTCTGCGGATTATCGTTCACATCGAGCACCGGAGCGAAGTTCACATGGATGCCAATGCGGCGCAGTTCGCGCGCCACCTCGCGGCCATAGTCGTAGAGCAACTTATCGTCGTCGATGGCCCCAAGCGCCAGGTTGCGCTGGAAGTTGGGCGTGCCCTCGACGCGCATTGCCAATCCCCACTCGCCGTCGATGGTAATCATCAGCGGTATTGAGGCGAGCGACTGCGCGTAGTTGGTGATTGTGACTTGCTGCATGATGGTGCTCTCGTTATATATTAAGCCGCCCACCTTACTTTCTTGCACGAGTCGCTTCACGAGGGCGCGTGTGGCCTCGTCGTCGCGCGGGTCGACAGCCATGACAAATAACTGTCCGATGCGCTCCTCAAGGGTCATGTTCTGCATTTGAGCATCGACCCACTGATTCATCGCCGCCTGGTCAACGCCATTGAATATAGAAGGCAGGGCACCCTTTTCGCGACCCGCGGCGGGCAGGGCAGCCCACAGCAGGCACACGATGGCGGCAAAAATCAATCTACGTTGCATCATCTCTCAACTGTAATCTGTTATCTGTAATCTGTAATCTGAAGTTGTTACTTCTTCACCATGCGCTGTTCGCCAGTCGACTTCACCATCTTGCCGGCAGCCTCGAGGCCGCGGACGTAAGAAATGATGTGGTCGCCATACTTCACGTCGTCGACAAAGATTTGCTTAGCCGCCTTGAACGAGTCCATATAGTCGCCGCCGCCAGCCAGATAGTCGATTGTGGCAACCTTATAAGTGGCTTTGGGGTTGATTTTCTTGCCATTAAGTTTTGCCGAGGTGATATTGCCGGCGGCATCGTAAGTGACAGCGAGTTGCTTGCTCATGGCATCACCGCCGCGCGAGGCCATTACCTTAAACGCGTCGAGCAGGCCCTGGCCGCTGATTTCGAGCACCACAAAGCGGTTGTCGAAGGGGAACATCGACATCAGCAGGCCCTCGGTAATCACGCCCTTAGGCATTTCGGTGCGGATTCCGCCCTTGTTCATAATTGCGCACTGCACATCGTTGATGCCCGAAACCTTGCCGATGATGTCCATCGTGGCATCGCACACCCAGTTTTGCAGGGCCGGCTCCTTGTTGCTCATGGCGGCTACCGAGTGCCCCACGGTGCTATTCATCAGCGAGTCGACGCCGGCGCGATAGTGGTCGAGCCAAGCGTTGAAGGCGGTGTAGCGTTGTGCGGCAGCATCCCAGTCGCTGTTTACGGGAATCTGGGTGTAAACCACGTTGCCCGTCTCGAGGTCGAGGTCATAGGTAGCGACAAACTTGCCCGACTTGCCGTTCTGGCCCACAGTGATGGGGCGACCATCGGCATTGCAAATGGTGGCATAGGCAGTGCCGGGCTTCACCACGGTGTGCGAGTGTCCGCCAATCACCAGGTCGATGTAATGGCTGGCAGCAATGATGGTCGAGTCGTTAGGCTCGCTGGGGTCATAAGAGTCGTAGCCGATGTGCGAAATCATCACGGCATAGTCGACCTTCTGCACCTCTTTCAGATAGCGGGCGGTGGCATCGGCCACATCGCTCGAAAGCAGGTAGCGCATGCCAGCGTACTTGTCCTCGCCAATCAGGCCCTTGGGGGTAACGTTGATGCCGAAGTAGCCCACACGCTTATCTCCGTAGGCCTTGATGCAATAGGGCTGGAACATGCCCTCCAGCGGAGTGCCGCTCATGTCGTAGTTGGCACTGAGTTTCACTGCGTCGATGTCCTTGTAGTATTTAGCGACGCTCTCGATGCCGTTGTCAAACTCGTGGTTACCAAGGATAATCATGGTGTAGCCCAGCGAGTCCATGAGCGAATACTCCACCTCGCCGCCATAGAGCGAGAAAAACACGGTGCCTTGCACTGCATCGCCAGCATGAACCGTCTCGGTGTACTTGTTGTCGCTGCGCACCTGGTCGTAGATGGCTCGGCGGCGCAGCACCCCACCCTGCCCGTCGCTGGCGGGCTCAATCTGGCTGTGAGTGTCATTTACAGCGATAATGGTCACATGCTCGGCCTGGATGGCCTGCGTTGCGCCCAGAGCCATCAGTGTGGCCAGCGCGATGTTTCGGAAAAATAATCTCATAGTCGAAATATAGTTTAAAATTAGTGTATTCTACAAAAAATCACGGCGCAAAGCGCACAATGACAATGCCCGCTCAACCCATGAGGTTGCGAGCCGACACTATCAATTGCAAAAATACTAAAAAACCACGAAAAAACGCAACTTTTCAGAAACAATTTGAGCAGATGGGCATTTCTTTCGGCCAAAATGGAGCAACCCACTGGGGTCATCCGCAATATCTCGCTTTTTAACGGGGGAGCGAAAGGGCGAGGCGGAAACCCAGGTCACGGTCACGGCGCGTTTGGCCTCGGGCGACCCGATACGACAAGCGAGAACCACTGGCTTTGAGTGTCCAACAACCGCCGCGAGCCACAGGATCTGTGCCATACATGGGGCCTGTTGGGTCGTTTTCTGGACTGACACTGTAGTAGTTTGAATTGTACCAATCTTGGCACCACTCCCACACATTGCCGCTCATGTCGTACAGTCCTAACTCGTTGGGCGACAGTGTGGCGACAGTGTGGGTGCCATAGTCTGGATTGCTGGTTCCGAGTGCGTAAGTGTTATCGTAATACCAAGCCACGGCGGAAATGTCGTCGCTACCGGCGTACTTGAAGCCCTGGCTAAGATTGCCGCCACGAGCGGCGAACTCCCACTCAGCCTCGGTAGGCAGGCGGAATAAGCCGCCTGTTATCTGGTTCAATTTTGCGATAAACTCCTGACAATCGCTCCACGACACGTACTCCACAGGACGCTGCAGATTGGTCTCGAAATAATGGCCAGTATGCGCTGAACCTGCACTCGAACTGCCATTCTCATTGAAATAACTTGGGTTGTTGCCCATCACTGCTTGCCACAGTTCCTGTGTGACCTCGGTCTGGCCGATATAGAAGTCTTGCGTCAAGGTGACTTGATGGGCGGGTTTCTCACGGTCGCCAGCATCGCTATCATCATCAGCCGCGCCCATGGTAAAGGTTCCATGCTCGACGAGCACCATCGTGAATTCCACGCCGTTAATGGTCATAATTTCTACAGGTTGGTAGGTCGGCTCAACATATTTGCCGAGCAAGATGTTGATAAGCACATTGACGTCGGAGCCGTTCACAATGCCGTCATTATTGACGTCACCACGCAGATAGGAACTGGAGAGTCGTTGTGCCGACGTACCGAGCGACAGTGCCATCATGGCCAGAAGAAAAAGTGAAAATCTTTTCATAATATTGAATTATATTGTTGCCCCACCCAGCCCTGTCGAGACGGTTAAAATGGAAAGCGTGGGCTGAACTCACCATACTCGTCACCGAAAAAATTTATGCCAAAAGAAAGCAGATATCGGAAAACAGTCCAAGAAACAGCACAGACCGTCTTGACGGTCTCCTCTCTATTTGCTAATTTTTTTCAGTTTAAAGAGATATGGCAAAACGCTCTTATTACTATTAACTCCGCGGCACTATGATTTAACAAAACTTATAACACCCCAAGAAACAAAAAATCCAGGAATGAGCCTTGCCAGAGATTCTACCTAATTTAGTGCTGCGAAAAAAAACAGACAAAAACTCTGAACGACATGGCAAAATTACAAATAAAAATCGACAATTTCAATCCTTTCGGAGGGCTTCATTAGATTATCAGGCAATTTGAAAAATAAAAACAAACTAATTAATTAGAGGCCTCTGGCTGAAAGCGCATCCAGCGTCCACGCAGCAGGCGGGCCAGGAAGATGGTTCCACGGAATGAGAGTTCGATGGCCATGGCAATCCACACGCCGCGCAAGCCGTAGTGCGGAGCGAGCAATGCTGCGAGGGTTAGGCGCACCACCCACATGCTGAACAGGTTCATGCCGGCCGGACGCAGGGTGTCGCCAGCGCCGACAAAGACGCTGTAACTCACAATGGCTGCCGCATACATGGGCTCGGCCCAAGCCTCGATGCGCAATATGCTGGCTCCGAGGTCGACAATTTGCGCACTAGGAGTCATCAACGACATCATTTCGGGGGCAAAGATATACATCACAGCGCCCATCACAGCCATAACCACCATGCCCAGAGCCACGGCGCGCTGGGCAAAGGCTCGGCACAGTTCGCGACGGCGTGCGCCGATGCTTTGACCGATGAGCGTGGTTGCCGCCTCGCCAATTCCGAAGCCCGGCATGTAACACACACTCTCGGCGGTGATGGCAAAGGTGTTGGCAGCAATGGCGATATTGCCCAATGGTGCCACGATGACCGTGCACACAATGTAGGCGCCGCTCATCAGCAACGACTGCAACGCCATGGGTGCGCCAATCTTTCCAGCCTTGCGCACAAAAATGTTGTTGTACTTAAAGCGCTCGCCCTCACGGCGCAAACTCAGGATTGGGCTGCGGTACACGGCGATGTAGCCCTGAATCAAACTGCCGATGACTATCGACAGGCCAGTGCCCATGGCAACACCGAGCACACCCAGATGAAAGACGAAGATGAAAATGAAATTGAACACCACGTCCATCACGCACATGATTATGCTCATCGCGCTGGGTACGCGCATGTTGCCGGCACACTTCAGCATTGAAGCCGAGAGGCTCGAGAGTTGGAAGAATGGCAGCACCAGCATGAACACGCCAAAGTAGATCGAAGCATCGGTGGCAATGTCGGCCCCTCCGCCGAGCCACAACGGCAAGTGCGGAGCAATAATCAAGCCCATCAGCCCCACGGCGCCGCTGAGCAGCGTGGTGACAAGGAGCGCGTGCCGGAACACCTGGCGGGCCTTTGCAAAGTCGCCTGCACCGATGTGATGTGCCACCTGCACCGAGAAACCCATCGACGCAGCAGCCGTGAGGTTGCCGAAGAACCACGTCGACGACTCTACCAAGCCACACGCGGCAGCAGCCTCCACACTGATGCGGCCCACCATGGCCTGGTCGATGAAAAACATCAACACGCTGGTGAGTTGCGCCAATATAGAAGGAATGCTCAACTGGAAAATCAAGTTGAGCATCTGGCCTTTGGTCATGGGTTTGTTCTCCCTGATCAACGCCAACAACTGGTCGCTTTTGTGTGACGATGATGCCATCACTCCGATTTATGGCAACGAGACATTACTTTGTTAACAAAACCGTCGACATCGTCCATGCCGCGCAACGTGGCATACTCGCGCGCCACAGCGGCGACACCATCGTTGCTGTCGGCAATGCGTATTATGCCCCTAATACGCTCATCCTCATCGCCTTTCCAAAAGTGGATGCGGTTCAAATCCACCATACTGAAGTTCCAATTGTCGTCGCAGAGCACGTTGTCGGTATTGTAGTCGTGGTGAAACACCCCGGCCTCGTGCAGCGAGAGCGTGAGTTGCGCCAAGTGCTTGGCATACTCATGGGCATTATCGCGACGGTGCCAATTGACAACGGGCTTCGAGAGGCCGTCGTAGACCGAAAGGTAGCAACTGCGGCGCACCATGCCGTGCTGGATCACATCGAAGAAAGCCAGCGGGCGTGGCGAGCCGAACCCCAAGTCAATCAGGCGCTGGGCATACAGGAAACTGCGCTCGGCCTTCGACTTGCGAAAGTAGGCGTAGATAAAGCGGTTGGGCAACGAGAAGTGGTCAAAACTTTTTACCACAAGTTTTGTACCATCCACATTGACGAGCGTGAGCGTGTTGCGGAGTTTCTTCAGCACCGTGCCCTCGTATGGCGCTCCGGCGATGAGCCTATCCACATAATCGACCACCGCCTGAGGCACCCCCTCGCTGATTTTTTTCACTACCTTCATAATCGCAATTAAATTCGGCCACAAAATTACAAAAAAAATACAACACAGCCACAAAAAACCCCGCCAAGCCCGCGCAAGCCCACGCCAATCACAACAATCACAGCGTATATTTTGCCAAACAAACAAAAAATCGGCCCTCGTGGCAAATTATAGCGTATATTTTGCCAAATAAACAAAAAATCAGCCTTCGTGGCAAATTATAGCGTATATTTTGCCAAATAAAAATAATTTTATACCTTTGTGGCAAATTATAAATATCGCGCATCATGAAAGAAAACATCATCGGACGAAAAGAAGAGAAACTCACTCTGCGACGCATATATGACTCGGACAAGAGCGAATTTGTGGCAGTATGTGGGCGACGACGCGTAGGGAAAACGTTTCTTGTGAGGGAATACTTTGAAGGTAAGATAGTCTTCCAAACATCAGGTTTGGCAAATGGAAACATGGCCAACCAAATCAAGTCGTTTTATGCCGACATGATTGAGCAAGGCCTGCCACCTCAAGAACAAGTGCCCAAAGACTGGCTTGAAACTTTCATGCTACTGCGCACACTTATAAAGCAAAACAGCCAAGAGCGCAAAGTGATTTTACTCGATGAGTTGCCATGGATGGACACGCCACGCTCTCACTTTATTTCAGCATTAGAACACTTCTGGAACTCCTGGGCGTCGGCACGCCACGACATAGTGCTTATGGTGTGTGGATCAGCAACATCATGGATGATGGATAAACTTATCAACAATTATGGTGGCTTGTATAATCGTCTCACTTACACCATATTTCTCGAACCGTTCACCCTGCGGGAATGCGAGGAGTTTTTGAAGTCGAGAGGTCACCGGCTATCGCGCTACGAGATTGCCGAGTACTACATGATTATGGGAGGTATACCATTTTATCTTGAGATGCTTGACAGCAAATTGAGTCTGTCGCAGAACATTGATGAATTGCTATTTAGGCCAAACGGCTTGCTTACCAACGAGTTTCCCAATCTATATCGTGCATTATTTAAGAACTCAGAACTTTATGTCAAGTTGGTTTCTGCATTGAGTGCACGTCGTGCAGGCATGACACGCGCCGAAATAATCGAGAGCACAAAATTGGAATCAGGGAATGGATTGACGACAGCATTGCGCAATTTGGAAAGTTGCGGCTTTATACGCCAATATCGCCAATTCAAGCCATCTCGAAACGAAAGTACAGTATATCAATTGGTTGATTTCTTCACCTTATTTTATTTTAACTTTCTGACAAAACATAAGACCGCCAAGTGGAGCGACCTGCAAGGCAAAGCCGAGTTTTACTCGTGGGCCGGACTCACATTTGAGTTGCTTGTGATGCTGCACAGCAAGCAGATTAAGGATGTTCTGAAAATTGGGGGAGTAAGCACCCAAGAATATACTTGGCGCTGGGCTGATGAGCGAGGTGGTGCGCAAATCGACCTGGTCATCGACCGTGCCGACAACACAGTAAACATTTGTGAGGTTAAGTTCAGCATCAACCCCTACTCTATCGACAAAGATTATGAGATGAACCTGCGCAATAAATTAGCGACATTTATCGAGCGTGCAAGCAAAAACAAATCTGTACAACTAACATTCATCACCACATACGGCCTCAACCATAACGCCCACTCAAGCGTAGTGAACAATGAGATAACCCTGGACGACCTGTTCCAGTAAACCCAAATCGGTCATTAGAACGGAGTTATGGTATAATTAGGATTAAAAATACCATAACTCCGTTCTAATGACCGATTTGGGGTAAATTATTGCGCCATCTCTATCGTGGCACTTGGTGTTTCAGGATTTTTTTGTAAATTTGCGGTCAAAGAAACCATTAAATAAACTTGCGCGAGGACTTCGTGCCGCGCGCCAAACCATTTCACTTTTTTATGAAGAAAATCATCTCACTTGCCTTGGCAATAGGCCTCGTTTCAGCATTCTCCGCCTCGGCACAAGATCGCGCTCAGGGAGGTATTACCTCCGGCATGATGAGCCAAATCATCGCCGCCTCGGCAAGCAATCAAAACAAGGCTGTGAGCAACGCCATGGCAGCCAACGCCATCGACGACCTCGCCAAGAATTACCGCAACGCCAAAGTGCCCGACACGCACTTCAGCATCGAGACACCCAAACAGTCGATCCACAACCAACGCCAGAGCGGACGATGCTGGATGTACTCGAGTTTCAACGTGCTTCGCGCCAACTTTGCGCACCGTCACGGCGACTCAATAACTGTGGAATTCTCTCACGACTATCTCTTCTTCTACGACCAGTTGGAGAAGGCGAACCTCATGCTGCAAGGTGTGATCGACTGCGCCGACAAGCCCATCGACGACACGCGCGTGCAGTTCTTCTTCCACCACCCCATCAACGACGGCGGCACCTTCTGCGGCGTGGCCGACCTCGCCGAGAAATATGGCCTGGTGCCCGTGGAGGCTCAACCCGAGACATTCTCGGCTGAACGCACCTCGCGCATGAGCCAACTGCTGGCATCGAAACTGCGCGAGTATGGGTTGGAACTGCGACAGATGGTCGCCGACAAGAAGAGCAATAAAGCCATTAACCAGCGCAAGACCGAGATGCTCGGCACGATTTACTCGATGTTGGCGCTCACTCTGGGAGAGCCCATTAAATCGTTCTCTTACACCTTCCGCGATAAGAACGGCAAGGCCATCGGCCCGGCGCGTACCTATACCCCACTGGAGTTCTATCGCGAGACTGTGGGAGGACCCATCAACGGCACGTTCATCATGGCGATGAACGACCCACGCCGCGAGTACTACAAAACCTACGAGGTGGAATATGACCGCCACACCTATGACGGTCATAACTGGAGTTACGTGAACCTGCCCATGGAGGACATCGCAGCCATGGCCATCGCCTCGCTGAAAGACTCCACCAAACTCTATGCAAGTTTCGACGTGGGCAAACAACTGAACCGCGCCAGCGGATACCTTGCTCTCGACAACTACGACTACGCGACACTCTTTGGCACCACCTTCCCCATGGACAAGGCTCAGCGCATCGCCACCTTCGACAGCGGCTCGACGCACGCGATGACAATCTGCGCCGTTGATCTCGACGACAACGGCAAGCCCATCAAGTGGAAAGTGGAAAACTCGTGGGGCGACGACAGCGGGCACAAGGGATACATCATCATGACCAACGAGTGGTTCAACGAGTACTCCTTCCGTCTGGTAGTTGACAAGAAATACGTGCCTCAGAATATTCTCAAGGCAGCCGCAACCAAGCCAGTGATGATCATGCCCGAAGACCCCCTCTTCGGCACCGACGACTGAACGATTCCGGACCACCGCTTTAGAAACTGAAGAGGCTTTGTCTTCTAAAGATACAGGGACGCGCTGTGGCGCGTCCCTGTGATTTTGATGCATGCTGCCCTTGAGGGAAGATGCGCCCCCCTCCTTCAGGAGGGGCCGGGGGAGGTCTTAAAGGGCGAGGCGTAAACCGACGCGAGCGCTCGCGCCCGTAGGTGCGAGGTCAGACCGTGCCGACACACGGCAATACCCGGTGCCGCTACCCCAACTGCCGCTACGACCCACGCGGTAATTGCCCGAGGCAGCACCAGTGGGATTGGTCTGTGCATCAGCACTATAGTCGCCGTACCAATCCTGGCACCACTCATACACATTGCCGCTCATGTCGTACAGGCCAAGTTCGTTAGGTGCCTTGATGCCCACGGCATGAGTCTTTGACCCGCTGTTTTCGCTGTACCATGCCACCTCGTCGATATTATTGCTGCCAGAGTACTTGAAGCCCTGGCTCTTGTTGCCACCGCGAGCCGCGTACTCCCACTCGGCCTCGGTGGGCAGGCGGAAGGACTTGCCTGTAATCTCATTCAACTTGGTGATAAACTCTTGGCATTCGTCCCAGTTCACAAACTCCACCGGCCGCTGAATGTCGTCCTTGAACCAACTTGGGTTGCTGCCCATCACCGTCAGCCACAGTTCCTGCGTGACTTCGGTCTGACCGATGCTGAAACTGCTCAGCGTCACCTGGTGTGCCGGGCTCTCATTGATTTCTGCGTCGCTGCCCTGCTCGGGCGTGGCACCCATAGTGAACGAGCCGCCCTCTACATCCACCATGGTGAACGACACGCCGTTCACGGTAAACGTCTGCGTCGATGAAGGCTCCGTCTTGTCCAGGATGATGTTGATTAATTCGTTAATGTCGATGCCGTCGACCACACCGTCGCCGTTCACATCGCCGTTCACGAGATGCGTCGGCGTCGATGCGGGCACCAACTTGCCAAGAACGATGTTAATAACATCGTTAAGGTCGTTGCCGTCGACCACGCCATCGCCGTTCACATCGCCGTACACGCCCTGTGTCTGCGCTACACTCGCCAATGGCAAAAGTGCGATTGCGAGATTTAAAAAGAACTTCTTCATAGCACAATATCTTATGTTTCGCCTTAGGGAAACTGTTTATCACTACTTTTTAGCGGTTTTTTTTGCCGGCTTTTTGGTGGCTTTTGCTGCCGATTTTTTTGGCTTGGCCTCCTTCTTGGGCTTTACGGGTTTGGAGGCCTCTTGTGGCTCTTCGTCGGGGGCGAAGTCGCCGGTGAGGTCCTTGGCAATGTTGTTGCGCATCATCTCCACCTCGCGATTGAGTTGCTCGATTTCCATCTCCTGATTCTTGATGGTGAGCAGCAGCGCGTTAAGTTCCTCATTGTCGATGTCGGCCGGGAACTGTGCCTCGACACGCGTAGAGAAATCGCTGAACACGTTCATATAGTTGGTGAACGCGGTGTAGGGCGAGTCGTAGGGGCTGTAGTGCGAATGCACGCTGCCGTCGCTACTGTGCTTGGTGCTCATGTAGAAGAAGTGGTCGCTGGCCTGCAGGTAGTTCCAGTCTTGCTTGATGCGGCTGTCGCTGCACAGGCGCACGCGCTCAGCGATGCTGTAAAGTTTCTTCACAGCCTCTTGCTGCAGCGTGTTGCCCAGCCAAGCGCTGGTGTCGCGTGCCTCGTCGCTCCACGACATGGGATACGGCACAGCGAGGGCGTCGACCGGCTTGAGTTTCGAGATGACCTCGCTGGGGGTCATAAACTGCACATCGCGCTCGGCGGCGAAGCGTGGGAGTGCCTTCATAAACTCGAAGATGCCACTCTCGCGCGGTTGCAGTTCGCCAAAGGTCTCATAGTTCATAAAGAGGTTAATGAGTTGTTCCTCTTGCGGCGTCGACGCAATCCAGTCGATGTACTTGTCGGCCGTAAGCGGATAAGACGCCCAGTCGGGGTTGCTGAAGCGGAACGAGATGTCGTCGCTGAGTTTGGAGTTCTTGAGCAGCATCCTCAGTTTGGGAGCCGAAGCGGCCTTATAGAGATAATTCGGTGATTTCCAGCCCAGCACATGCTTTGCGTCGGCAGTGATAATGCCCTTAAAGCCCAAGGCTTGCACCATCGATGCAATGTCGTCGTCGTAGATCAACTCGGTGTTTCGGAACACCTTGGGGCGCTGTCCGAAGAGTTGGTAAATCTTGTCGTCGTGTGCCTTGACCTGCGCTGCAAACTCCTCGGGATCTTCGAGTGATGCCAGCGAGTGAGCATAGGTCTCGCTGAGGAACTCCACGCAGCCCGTTGCCGCCAGTTCCTTCATCGAATCGATAAACTCGGGCACATATTGCTCGATTTGCTCGATAGCCGTGCCACTAATCGAGAACGCCACCTTGAATTTCTTGCCGTATTCGCGAATGATATCCAGCAGCATTTGGTTGGCAGGCAGATAACTGCGCTGTGCGATGCGTGTGATAATCTCGTCGTTGGCAAAGTCGTCGTAGTAATAGTGAGTGTTACCGATGTCGAAGAAGCGGTAATTCTTCAGCCTGAAGGGCTGATGTATCTGGAAATAGAAACAAATTGCTTTCATAGGTGTATTGTGTGTGTTTAAGTGTTATCGATTGATGAGATTGCGGTAAATGTCGATCACTTTTGCTCCGGCCTTGTTCCAGCGAATCTGGTCGACCTCGTCGAGGCCGTTGTTGCGCAACTGGTTGTACATCGCCGGATAAGTGATGATGGAATAGATGGCGTCGGCAATGGCGTTGGTGTCCCAGTAGTCGACCTTGATGACGTTGTCGAGAATCTCAGCGCAACCACTCTGCTTGCTGATAATCGACGGGACGCCCATCTGCATGGCCTCAAGAGGCGAGATGCCGAAAGGCTCGCTCACCGACGGCATGATGTACACGTCGCTGGCCTTGAGCATCTCGTACACCTCCTTGCCGCGCAGGAAGCCGGCAAAGTGGAAGCGGTCGCTGATGTTGCGTCGTGCCGCCAGGCGAATCATCTTCTCCATCATGTCGCCGCCGCCAGCCATGACAAATTGCACGTCGTGCACCTTCTTGAGCACCTGCGCTGCGGCCTCAACAAAGTACTCGGGACCCTTCTGCATGGTGATTCGGCCCAGGAAGGTTACCACCTTGTCGTGCTTTGGCGGTACCTCGACGTTGAGCAACTCGTCGCTGAGCGGCTCCACGGCGTTGTGCACCGTGGTGACCTTGTCGGGGTTGATACCGTATTTCTCAATTACGGTGCGGCGCGTGAGGTTGCTCACGGTGATGATGTGGTCGGCATTGTTCATACCGTCCTTCTCGATGCTGAACACCGTCGGGTTAACGTTACCGCGGCTGCGGTCGAAGTCGGTGGCATGCACGTGAATCACCAGCGGCTTGCCGGTGACCTGCTTGGCGTGAATGCCTGCCGGATAGGTGAGCCAGTCGTGCGAGTGGATGACATCGCATGGAACGGTGCGCGCTATCACGCCAGCCACAATCGAGTAGTTATTGATTTCCTCGAGCAGATTTTCGGGATATCGCCCTGAGAACTCGATGCATCCCAGGTCGTTGGTATTCATGTGGTTAAAGTCGGCATAGATGTGGTCACGCAACTCAAAATAGAGTTTTGGGTCCATCACCTTGCCAATGCGTGCGTCCACATAGTCCCAATTGACATCGCGCCAGGCCACAGGCGTGTTGTTTGCGCCGATAATCTTGGCGAAGTCCTTAGGCTCGTCGCCCCAGGGCTTAGGAATGACAAAGGTGATGTCAATGTCGCCACACTCGGCCATTCCTTTCGTCAGGCCGAAACTCGCGGTACCCAGTCCGCCCAGGATGTGAGGGGGGAACTCCCACCCAAACATTAATGCTTTCATATCGCAGTATTAGTGAGTGCTATAGTGTGTGTAAATTAGTTACTTGTCGATGATGTGGAGGTTTTTGAAGAGTCGCAGCACGCGCAGGATGCAACCCACGTTGGCGGCGAAACTCACGGCACCACGTCCGATAAATGGCGGGTTGCCGTCGTAGAGTTCGCTGAGCGACCCTATGCATCCCTCCTTCATCTCGTCCTCGAAGCCAATCATCATGCGCTCGATAAACGAGATGCTGTTGATGCCGAACACGCGGATGTAGGCCTTGCTGTAGAACTCCATCAGCCACGGGCGAGCCGAACCGGTGTAGTAAGCGCGCTGACGCTCTTGCGGATTGCCCAAATACCACGGGTTGTAGCCGTAACTGTTGGGGCTGAGGGTGCGCAAGCCCTTGGGAGTAAGCAACTCGCGTGTAACCACATCAAGCACGCTCTTGCGCTGATGGCGGTTGAGTGGCGAGTAGTCCATGCCGGCGGCGATAATCATGTTGGGACGCACACTCAGGTCGGTGTAAGAGCCGGTGACGTAGTCGTAGAGGTATCCGTGCTCGTTGAGGAATGTCTCGACAAACGAGGTGTTCATCTTGTCGGTTATCGACTTCCACTGCGCCAGTTCGTCGGCATGCTCTTCGCTGTCGGCAAAGAGTTCTTGAGCCTGCATAAGTGCGTTGTACCACAGCGCGTTAAACTCCACCAGATAGCCAGTGCGCGGAATCAGCGGCGTGCCGTCGGGGTTGGTGGAGTTCATCCAAGAGATTGGCGTGCGTGTGCCGTCGCTGGTCACCAAGCCGTTGAGGTCAACCTTCAGGTTGGGATGCTCGCCGCTCATGATGAAGTCGAGGGCACGCACAAGCAGATTGCCATAGCGTTCCCGCGCCTTGTCGTTATTCTGGTCGTGAGCGTAGCGCTGGATGTTCCAGGCGGCCCACAGCAGGATGTCGGGCTGGTCGATGCCACGCAGATGCTTGTCGATTTTGCCATGGTCCATCCAATCCATGAGAGCACGGCTGGCGGTATCCATAATCGCCTCGAAGTCAGGTAGGTGATGCACCGAGAGCGTGCAGCCAGGCAGCGCGATGAGTTCGTCGCGTGCGCGAATCTTGAACCATGGGTAACCGGCAAGCAGATAGTGACCGTCGGCATTGGTGATATAGAACTGCTTTGCACTGTTCTTCATGCAGTTATAGAAACTGGTGCGCGGTGTACGGGGCTTGATTTCGTCCTCGTACATCTTGGCGAGTGAACGCGTATTCACCGGCTCGATACCTGCCGAGAAGATGATGCTCTCACCCTTCTTGATGTCGAGTTGGAAGTAACCAGGCACGTACAGGTCCTCGGTATACGGGATGCCGCGCTCCTGATCCTTGGGATACTCGATGTTTTTGTACCAGTGAGGATCAAAGACAAACTCCGGCTTGTGGCTCAACTGCATGTAGAGCGTGGGATAGCCGTCGTACATGCAAGTGGCGATACCATTGTGAATCTCCTCATAGTCGCGGCGAGCCACATTGTTCTCGACGCACAGGTCGTTAGCGTCGCGGAAGGCGAGGAACGGCCTGAATTGCAGCGTAGTACGCGAGTGCGCGTCAACCAGCGTGTAGCGAATGAGAATGCGGTTCTCACCGGTGATAAAGATTTTCTCCTTTTTCAAAATCACGCCACCCACACGAAATGTGGTGGTGGGCACACGCTCGCAGTCGTACTCGCGGATGTACTTGTGTCCGTTAGGGCTGAAGGTGTTTCCGGTGTAGCGGTGCAGGCCCAGGTTGAACGGCGCACCGTGTTGAATCACTGTCTCGTCGAGCGATGAAAGTAGCACATGGCTGTTGTCGTCGAGTTCGGGGATGGGAATTACCAGCAAGCCATGTTGCTTGCGCGTGTTACAGCCCACAATAGTAGTGCAATGATAGGCACCCGACTGATTGGTGCGGAGCATCTCCTTATTGAGCGATTGCTCCAAGTTAATCATCAGGGTTTTATCGAAATTTAGATAACTCATTATCTTTTATTGAATTAATGAAGGTTATACAATCGGTGCGTGACAGCATGCAAGCATAACACGCTTTCACGTGCCGAATTTACAAAAAAAATCCCATATGGCAAAATTTTTGCTATCATAATCACAAAAAATCAAAAAATAGGAGGTTTTTTCGGTAAAAAGCCTCCAAAAATGACGATTTTCCGAAGCCAAGCCTCGGAAAACAAATACGGCGCTCCCGCTGAGAGGCAGGGGCTGGGAAGTGGAAGTTTGGAATGGCTACGGCTTTCCGTGGACCGGCTCTCCTACTGAAAGGCGGGGAAAACGTGGGAAAGTGGCGGTTAAATGTCGCGGCCTGGGTTGGGGACGACGACGCGCAGACCCAGACTGTGGCAGCAGATGTCGAGGTGCTCGGGCATCTCGACGGGCTCGCCATCGAGGTGCATAATGCCGGGGGCATCGCGGTCGATGGCGATGCGCGACGCGCGGTAGATACTCACGTTGCGGTCGCGGTCGATGGTACTGGTAAACAGGCGTGCACTGAGAAGTGCTGCCTCAGGCAGTTTGAAACTGTGGATGATGGTCATGTCGATTTTGCCGTCGCGCATCGATGCTCGCGGGGCGACGATGGCATTATTGCCATACTGCGCGGCATTGCAGCATGCGATGACGAAGGCCCGCTCCTGCCACGACTGGTCGCCGATAGTGATGCGGTAGTCCTGCGACTTGTAGTGGAAAAACTCGTTGATGGTGGTTTTTACGTAGGTAATCAGGCCACGCGTGTCTTCGTTGGCAAACTTGTGGCTCACCTGGGCGTCGAAGCCCACCCCACAGGTGCAGAAGAAGGGTCGGTCGTTGACTGTGCAGAAGTCCACCTCCTCGATTTGCATGTCGTTGACCACCTGCAGGGCAGCAGCAGCATTCATGGGAATGTGGATGTGGCGCGCCAGGCCGTTGCCCGACCCGGTGGGCACAACTGCCAGGGCGGTGTCGGTACCACGCAACACGGCGCCGATCTCATTGACCGTGCCGTCGCCACCGACGGCCACCACACAGCGCGCACCATCGGCCACCGCCTGGGTAGCCAACTCGGTAGCGTGTCCGCGATGCTCGGTAATAACGATGTCGACGTCGTAGCGCTCGGCATCGAGTGTGGCGCGTGCCAACTCAGCCAAGTTGCCCTTGTCGCTGTTGCCACCCGATATGGGGTTGATCAGGACGAGTATTTTTTCGCTCGGTAATGCCATCTTTTGAGCCTAAAGGTGCTTTTTTCGGCGCAAAATTAAGAAAAAATGGTGAGAAAGTTGCACCGTTCGGCAAATAATCTTAATTTTGAAATCTAAAAATAACAATAGCGACGATTATGAAACGCATCAGTATCAACCTTCTCACCAATGTTGTCCTCCTGCTGGCGGGCATCTTACTTCTCATTTTCTTCAATCAAGCCAACGTGCTGACGTGGGTGGCACGCATCATGGGCGTAATGTTCTTGCTGCCGTCGCTGGCCTACCTCATCATGGTTGCCACACGACCCTCCGGCTCGCGCTCAAACACCGACTACATGGGCATCCTGCCGGTTGTTGGCGGTGTGTGCTTCGGTGTGATAATGCTTATCAAGGCCGAACTCTTCTCTGGCGTGCTGAGCATCCTACTGGGTGTGTTGCTGCTGGTGCTGGGCCTGTTTCACCTGTTCTATCTTGCGCTCTCGCACAAGGCCCTGTCGGTTAAAGGCCACTATTACCTGCTGCCACTGGTGGTGGGCATTTGCGGCGTGCTGGTGCTCTTTGTGCCCGCCATTCGCGACGCCACCTCGACCATGGTGCTCATCACTGGCGTGTGCCTGCTGCTGTTCAACATCACGAGCCTTCAGGAGTATCTCGCTGAGCGTCGTGTGCGCAAAGCGGCCGTAAAAGCGGCGGCAGCCAAAGTAGCGGCCAGCAGCGAGAAACCGGCCACAGAAGTATCACCCTCAACGAGCGACAACGATGAATAACGACAAAACTTGGGTAATTGCCATCGGACGCCAGTTTGGCAGCGGTGGCCGCGAAATTGGGCGCCTGGTGGCCAACCTGCTGGACATCGCCTACTACGACAAGGAACTGCTTCACGAAGCAGCACAGTCGAGTGGCATGGCTGCCGAGGTGTTTGAGGCTGCCGACGAACGCAGCCCGCGCTTCTTTTCCAACCTGTGGTCGTTCAACATTGGATACAATAGCGGTGCCTACATGATTGGCGACACACCGCTGCGCAACGACCGTGTGTACCAAGCGCAAGGCGAGGTGATGACCATGCTTGCCGACCGCGGGCCATGCGTGATTGTGGGCCGCACAGCCGACTATCTGCTGCGTAAGCATTGCCGCGTGATTAGCGTCTTTGTCCATGCCGACATCAACGATCGCGTGGCACGCATCGTGGCTCGCGGCGACTGCGAAACCGCCGACCAGGCCCATGCGCTTGCCGAGAAGAAAAACCGCCTACGTGCCGAGTACTACAACTTCTACACCGACGGCCAGTGGGGCATGGCTTCAACCTACGACCTGACGGTGAACACGTCGCGTCTGGGCATCGAAGGCACCGCACGCCTCATTGCCGACTATGCCAGCAAGTTGCTCGCACAACCACAAGAGTAGCAAGATATTACCACAATAAACAAGGAGTGATGAGGTTTCCCCTGTCACTCCTTTATCATATATATACCTTGCTTTATTTCAGTGTGTCGTTGAGAAGGCGGTTCTCGAGTGCTGGCGCAATTTTTTTGCGCCACTCCTTGGAGTTGATATAGTCTTGAATGACCTGGGCGTGATCGAGGTCGTGCATATCGCTGCCGAGCATGTCCACCAGGTCGTTTTTGAGCAGCCACAATGCATTGCTGCGCGCACCCTCGCCGAAGTATCCCGCCAGCGAGAGGATGTTGACCTGGAACTTCACTCCGCGTCGGTGCAACTCCTCGTAGCGCTGCCGGCGTCGCGAATAGTAGGAATAACGCTCGGGGTGAGCCATCATTATGTGGTAGCGCTTGATACGCAGTTCGAAGAACAACTCGTCAAGCCCCAGCAACTCTTGCTGGAACGAGTTTTCGAGCAGCAGATAATTGCCGGGCATGGGAATCAGATGCTCGGCGGCACGCTCTTGCTGGAAGTACTCGTCAAGACGGTATTCTGCCGAGTAATGCAGTTCCACGGGCAGATTGGCATCGGCCACCGCCTGCTTGAGCACCTGGTAGGCATCGCCAAGCGACTGCGGCGTGTTTTCAAAGGTGCCAGCGGTGACGTGCGAAGTGCAAATCACGCGGTCAATACCCATATTGAGTTGCGCCTGCAACATGGCCAGCGACTGCTCCACACTCTTTGAGCCATGGTCTACGCCCGGGAGGATGTGGCAGTGCACATCGGTGTGATAAAACAGTTTGTTATTCTCTTTTTTGCGGTTAAATATGTTGAACATAGTGCTCTGTGCTGTTTTTACGGTGCAAAATTACTAAGACTTTACTTTATAACGAAGAAAATTCAGAAATATTTTGCACGTTTCAAAAAGTATGTGTACCTTTGCAGGCCATTACGAATAATTGGGCGCTTACCAACGCCCGAGAGTTAATTTGTTTATTAAAACACAAACACATACACTGAAATGAAGAAAGATTTGCATCCGAGCAACTACCGTGAGGTTGCTTTCAAGGACATGTCGAATGAAGAGGTGTTTATCACCCGCTCGACCGTCAACAGCAAGGAGACCATCGAGATTGATGGCAAGACCTATCCCCTGGTGAAACTTGAGATCACCAGTTCGTCGCACCCCTTCTTCACCGGCAAGCAGAAACTGGTGGACACCGCAGGTCGTGTCGACAAGTTCCTGAGCCGCTATGGCGACCGCAAGAAGAAGAAATAATTTCTCTTTTAACGACGATACAAAAACGGCTGCATCCCGCGCATGCGTGGCGATGCAGCCGTTTTTGTCGTATCTACCCGAACACACCTCCGCTGCATGCGCCGAATGGCACGGAGTGTTTTTTACTCACCGCACGACTTTGGGATGAACTGCTATGAGTGGTTACTCTTCGATTAATTCCGAGGGTGACACTTGACCAGCGGCAGGATCGATGTTGCTGTCCAGTCCAGAGGCAGGGTCGATGGCGGCGTCCTGGTCGATGATTCGCTCATTCACGGTGAGTTCATAGAGCGAAAACATGGCGTTGACGTGGGTAGTTGGAGCAGGTATTACGTAAGGCACGCGAGCAAATTCACGCACTAGAGTCACCTTTCCACCACGGCGCTTGAACATCAGTTCAAGCATTCGCTTATACTCGGCAGTGACGGGGAATAGAGCGTGCAGGCGCCCCACCTGCCAGTCACCGAAATACGCCTCGTCGGCCTTGGCCGGCAATGGTTGTGACAGTGGGTCAAAGCCATCGATATTAATCTCAAAATCATTGCCGTGATTGGTGAATGTAACCAGCACGGTGCGGTAGTAAGCCTCGTCGGCTTCGATGCTCTCGAGCAATTGCTGCAAGGCTGCGACAAGGGGTTGGGTGCCACCCTTTGTCACGGGTTCGAGGCGCTTGATGTCGAGTTCAATGGTTTTATCGGGCAAGACGAAGGTCTTGTCGTCGACGGCCACTTGGCGCGTGAGCACCACTTCCTGTTTGCCGGCGGCTGTGGCCAGCAATGCTGTCGCAGCCATGGCTGCTAAGGCGAGATGTCTAAGATTTTTCATGTTAATAACACCTTATTTATATATAGGGGCTAAGCCCCAGAATCCGCGACAAAAATACAACTTTTTCTCACATCACGCAACCCTGTGCATATTTTACTGAAATCAGGCAGCCAGAAAATAAAAAATCCTACCCGAAAGGGCAGGATTTTTATTGAACTTGTAATTAGAAATTACTTGTTGCGAACGATGGTGACGGCGCGGCTCAGAGGAGCGCTCTTCGGACCAAAGTCAACCTCGGGACGGTTGCTATCGATGATCTGAGTCGACAGACGGTTCTCATCGATACCCTTCTTGGTGAGGGCAGCCTTAACGCCAGCAACACGGTCCTTGCGGAGGCGAGTGTTGATCTTGTCGTTACCAGTGTAGTTATCGGCCCAACCGGTGAGGGTGTAGGTCTTGTTCTCGCTCTTCATCACCTCAGCAACTGCATCGACTACGTCGTTCTGCACACCCACGATTTTAGAAACGTTGATGGGATAGTAGATGGTAGCCAGAGGAGCATCGCTGTCGGCAACGGGTGCGGGACCGGGCTGGGGAGCGGGCTGCGGCTTAGCGCAGTTACGCAGTTGGTTCTCGAGGTCAGCGATCTTGCGATCAGCCTGGCTCAGACGAGCGACGAGAGCATCACCCTCAGCATTGGTGTACTTGTACTCGGGGCAAACGGGAACCACGGGAGCGGTCCACTCGGTGTTGTTGAACTTGTAAGCGATACCGAGTTGAGCCGACACGTACTCGTTCCAAGTGCGGTGGCCCCAACCATCGATGTGCTCCTGGATCTCCTCAAAGCGGAGGTCGAGCAGAGCGTCGATGTGGTTGGTCAGACGGAAACTGTTCATCAAACCAGCACGCATGCCAAAGTGGCGGCTGTGCTTGTTGTCACCCTTCTGGTCGCCAGCGTACTTCCAGTCGCCACGACCCTGGTTCTCACGCTCCCATACCCAGTGTGCGCTGGCACCAGCGTACAGGGTAGCGTTGTAGAAGCGGCCGGGTTTGTAACCCAGGATCCAGTTGGTCATGTTCAGCATGAAGTCAGCAGCACCGCCGACATCATTGAACTGCTGCTCCAGGAACTTGCCGTCGTACAGAGCGCGGTCAGCACGAACACCAAGCTTTGCGGGATAATTGTCAGGAGCAGTTAAGCCCTTCATCTGGTTGAACTCACCACCGAAGCGAACTCCAGCGACAGGCGAGAACCACTTACCGATCATGAGAGCGCCCTTCCAGCCAATGCGGTCTGCAAAGTCAGCCTCATTGTCGGAACGCGACATCATGATGCCAGCACCACCAAGGCCCTGCACGAACCAGTTATCCTGGAAACGATTGAAGGTGTAGCCTTGAGCGGGATCCTCAACATAAGTGACCTCCTGTGCATTTGCAACAGCAGGCACCATGAACATAGCACATGCAAGTGCCATCAAAGTAATCTTTTTCATAGACTTACGTTTTGTTGATATTTTGTTAAACATTAAAAAAATACATTCGTATTCAAATTATTGTGCAAATATAAAGCTTTTTTCTGAAATAGAAACGCTCTTGCACGAAAAAAATCAATTTTTTTTCAAAAAAAGTCACTTTTCGACCCATTTTTGGACTTTTTCGGCCACTTTCTCGGCTGTAAAGCCAAATTTTTCGTCCAAAACCTTGTAAGGAGCCGAAGCGCCAAAGTGGTCGAGGCCGACAATCATTCCGTCGGGCACAACGCTGCGCAAAGTCGAGGGCAAACCGGCCGTGAGACCGAAGGTGGGCACGTCGGCGGGGATGACCTCGCGACGATACTCGAGGGGTTGCTCGAGGAAGCGACCTATCGACGGAACCGACACCACCTGTGCGCTTATGCCCTTAGGCTCGAGCAGTTGAGCCACGGCCACCAGGGTAGCCACTTCCGAGCCGTTGCCCACGAGTGTGACGGCCGGTTTTTCCACCTTATTTATAATATATCCTCCTCGCTCGGCTTGCAAGGCATCGTTGTAGCGGTTGCCGCTGGCGCTGGGCAGGTCGGGAATATCCTGGCGCGAAAGGATGAGTGCCGTGGGAGTCAGGGTGTTTTCCATCGCCATTTTCCATGCAACGCTGGTCTCGGCCGCATCGGCGGGCCTGATAACGAGCATGCTGGGACGCCCACTGTGGTTGCGCAACTCCTCCATCAGGCGGATTTGAGCCTCTTGCTCGACGGGCTCGTGGGTAGGACCATCCTCTCCCACGCGGAATGCGTCGTGTGTCCAGATGAACTTCACGGGCAATTCCATCAGTGCCGAGAGTCGCACGGCGGGCTTCATGTAGTCGCTGAACACGAAGAATGTGCCACAAGCGGCTATCACGCCACCATGCAGTGCCATACCGTTGATAATCGCTGTCATGGCGAGTTCACTCACACCGGCATGCAAGAATGCACCCTTGAAATCATGGCGAGCGAACGCTCCGGCCACCTTGAGGAAGGCGTCGGTCTTATCGCTGTTTGCCAAGTCGGCGCTCGATACAATCATGTTGCCCACGTTGCCAGCGAGGCACTTGAGCACATTGGCGCTGGCGGCACGCGTAGCGATGCCGGGCTTGTGCTCGATGGCGGCATAGTCGACGTCGGCCACCTTGCCGGCGATATAGTCGTGAAGTTGCTGGGCCAACTCGGGGTTCTCTTTCTCCCACTTCGCTGCAGCCTGTTTGCGCTCAGCCACAATGCGGCGGAGTTCATCGGCACGCGCTGCGTAGAGTTGCTCCACCTCGGGGAAGATTGCCCAGCCATTGGCAGGATCACCACCCAAGTTTTCGACGGTCTTTTCATAGCTGGCGCCACTCTTGCTGATGGGCTGTCCGTGCGTGCTGCACTTGCCCTCGAAGTTCTCGCCCGTTTCGGTCACGCAACCGCGACCCATGATGGTGTGTCCCACGATGATGGTGGGTCGCTCGGTCTCGGCAATGGCCTGCTGCAATGCCTGTGCCAGCGCCACAGGGTTGGTGCCGTCGACTTCGATGACGTTCCAGTTCCAGGCGCGATATTTCATTGCGGTGTCCTCGTTGCTCACCGCGTCGCAATCGGTCGAAAGTTGCACCGTGTTGCTGTCGTAGAACATGATGAGGTTGCTCAGTCCCAAATAACCGGCGATGCGTGCGGCCTCTTGCGAGATACCCTCCTGCACGCCACCGTCGCTGATGAAGGCATAGGTCTTATGCGCATACACCTCGCCAAAGCGTGCGGCAATGAAACGCTCGGCAATCGCGGCACCCACAGCCATCACATGGCCTTGGCCGAGTGGCCCACTGGTGTTTTCCACGCCATGGTCCACGTCCACCTCGGGGTGTCCGGGAGTGATACTGCCCCACTGACGGAACTGCATCAGGTCGTCGGTAGTGTACTTTCCGGTGAGTCGCAGCACGGCATAGAGCATGGGCGACATGTGGCCCGGGTCAAGGAAGAAGCGGTCGCGGCCGAACCAGCGCGGGTCGTCGGGGTCGGTAACCAAGAAGTTGGAGTACAACACATTGACAAAGTCAGCACCGCCCATGGCACCGCCCGGGTGTCCCGACTTGGCCTTCTCGACCATTGTGGCGGCCAGGATGCGGATATTGTTGGCCGCGCGAGTCATCAGTTGTTCATTAACCATATACACGATTTTTTTAATGAGTGATATTTATTGCACGAAATTACTACATTTTGGCCAATCCACCAAATTTTTTGGCCATAAAAAAGCAAGTTGCCACAACAATTAAGATAATTGCGTGGCAACTTGCCAATATTTTTCAAAAGACCTTTATTATTCGGCGTTTTCAGCGTCCTCGGCTTTTTGCGTAGGACGGCTGCCGATGAGTGCGTAGAACAAGATGTAAGCAGCGCAAGCCACCGGGATCCAATAACTTGAAAGGATGCTCACCTTGTCGGCAACGATAGCCTGCAGAGCCACCATCACTGCGCAACCGAATACCATTGTCATGAAAATGCCACTGGCGGCTGCGGTGAACTTACCCAGGCCCTCAACAGCCATGTTGAAGATACCGCCCCACATCACCGAGGTACAGAGTCCCACCAGGATGAAAGCGAACACGCCCACGGGAACCGGTGTCCACATCACGCTCAGGTTAGCCCAGTCGATGCCCGGCACGCTCACCTTAATGTCGGTGGGTGCGAACATACCGAAGAGCAAAAGCAGCACGGCAACAGCAGCCACGACGCTCACCATGGCACGGCTGCTCACCTTGCCACCGATGGCACCGCCAATCGAGCGGCCGATGAACATCATCAACCAATAGACCGAGGCGATAAGGGCAGCCACACCTGCGGTAACGCCGATTTCGGGTGTCTGCAGGTAAGAAATCATGTAAGTGGGAGTACCCACCTCAACGCTCATATACAGGAAGATAGCCAGAGCGCCGAGGGCGAAGTGACGGAACTTGAGCGCACCAGGGATGAGGCTCATCTCCATGGGGGCCTGCTCAGGCTCCTCAATCTTGGTGAACAGAAGCACGATGAATGCCACAATGAAGATGCCCAGAGCAATGAACATGGCGGGCGTAGCGTCGGAAATCATGGTGTCTTTGGTCACCTCGCCGATGAGCGCGCCCATCAGGATGTAGACAGCCACAGCGGCGGCCGAGTTGAAGGCACCGCCAATCTGGATAAGTTGGTTGCCGGTCTTGCCGCCACCGCCCAGCACGTTGAGCAGCGGGTTAACCACGGTGTTGAGCATACACATGCACATACCGCTGATGAATGCGCCGAGCAGGTAAATCCAGTAAGCGCCGTCGCCACCAATCTGGCCGCTCAGGTACTCGATTACCAGACCGATGATACCCACCACGAGAGCGGCGAGAGCAGTCTTTTTGTAGCCCATCTTGGTAATCAGCATTCCGCTGGGAATACCCATCAGCAAGTAAGCGATGAAGTTGGCATAGTTACCGATTTGTCCGGCAGCCTCCGAGGCACCGAACTGATTCTTGACGATGGTTGCCATGGGTGAACACAAGTTGGTCACGAAGGCAATCATTGCGAAGAGCGCGATCATCATGATAATCGCAGCCCACTGTTTTGATTTATTTGCCATTGTTTGTCTTGATTAGATAATTTTCAAAATTTCGCCAAAGTTACAAAAAAATCTACAACGCGTGCTCATTTTTTGCAATAATTTGTGTCACAGCGCTTAATATTGCCTCGGGCCGAAGATTGCCGAGCCTATACGCACCAGCGTGGCGCCGTGTCGCACGGCGATGGGCCAGTCGTGGCTCATGCCCATGCTGATGTGCTTGAACTCGGGTCGGTCGGCATAAAACTCCTCTTTGACAACGTTGAATGTGTCGTTCACGATAGCAAACTCGCGGTCGATTTGCTCCTCATCGTCGGTGAGCGAAGCCATTGCCATGAGTCCGCACACTCGCACGTGGTCCATCCCGTCGAGTTCGCCCACCGTGAGGGCTTGCAGGAGTTCGCCCACGCCGAAGCCTGACTTTGCTTCTTCTTGGGCCACATGCAGTTGCAGTAGCACGTCGATGACCTTGTCGATGCGTTGCGCCTCTTTGTTGATGAGTTGCAGCAGTCGCACGCTGTCGACACTCTCAATCATGTTGGCACAGCGCACGGCCACGCGCACCTTGTTGGTCTGCAGGTGTCCTATCATGTGCCACTGCACGTCGGCGGGCATGAGGTCGACCTTCGCAGCCAACTCTTGCACACGGTTTTCGCCGAAGATGCGCTGCCCAGCGTCGTAGGCCTGCTGCAGCGCCTCCACGGGATGGAATTTCGACACAGCCACCAGGTCGACCCCGGCGGGCATCATCGCCTTAATGTGACGCAAGTTGTCACTAATCAACGATTGGGCCATAGCGCTGTGTTATTGTTGAGCGGCCTTGTCGGCCAGGGTGCGCTCCAAATCCTCCTTGAACACGTCGAGCAGCGGCGTCTCGGTTATCGCTGCCACCTCGATGTTGGCCATAAGGTCCTTCATGCCTGCATCGTAGACGCTCAGCGCCTCCTTGATGTCGCTCGCCTGAACCATCTGGAAGGTTGCCGTCTTCTTCTCGGCACCGCTCTTCTCGTCGATGGTGATAAACATGGTCTTGACTTTGTACCAACGGTCGCCCGCGGGGTTGTAAAAGATGTCGGTCAACTTGACACGCTTCACGGCGGCTACGCTGAATTCGCCCGAGATGTAAGGTTGCATCTCCTCGGTGATGCGGGCCTCGGCCTCGGTAAACGACAGGGCGTCGACAAGATACGGCTCGGTAACAACTTTCTGCATACCGTTTTCCATCATCTTATCGTATCTCACTTTACATTCAAACCATTGTGACATAATTAATCTTTCTCTTGTCTTTATTGTTATTCTTTGTATAAACACTCTCGTGTGGCGGAACTATGATTGAGTGATGTGACAAAATTACTGGCTCTCAGCAAATTTGCGAACTCACGTCGATCCTGACCGCCGCAACACAGCACAAAGGTAGATATTTTTTTTCACAGACCGATGCAATTTCAGAAATAAAAACACTCACCACCCCCTCTACAACTACGCACCAACCCCGTCACCACAGCCCTTCTTCAGGCTTGGATGACGGGGCTGGGGTCTTAACTGTAACCGGCAACTTATTGCGCAAGTTGCTGTTTGGCTTGATTGTACTGGCTCATCATTTCGTCGATGACCTGCTTCACGGTTTCCACCGGGCGGCCCTTGAGCAGCGAAGCCACCTGGCCGATTTCCAACTCGCCATTGTCGAGGTCGCCCTCGAAGATGCCCAAGCGCGACTTTCCGGTGCCGATGATTTCGAGCAGTTCCTCGCTCGAGGCGCCGCGGTTCTCGGCGTCCTCGATAGCCGTGTAGAAGCCGCCTTTAACCAGACGTGTGGGTGAGAGTTTGCGCAGCAACAACTTGGTGTCACCCTCGTCGAGGTTGAGGCATCGTGCCTTGAAGGCGTCGCTGGCGCTGCTCTCCTGAGTGAGCGCAAAGCGCGTGCCCACCTGAACACCCTCGGCCCCCAAGGCCTGCACGGCCAGCATGGCTTGGCCGGTAGCGATGCCACCGGCGGCAATCAGCGGCAGCGATGTGGCACGGCGCACAGCGGGAATCAGGCACAGCGTGGTGGTCTCCTCGCGACCATTGTGCCCACCGGCCTCAAAGCCCTCGGCCACAACGGCATCGACGCCAGCCTGCTCGCACTTGCCTGCGAACGTGCTCGAAGCCACCACATGGGCCACTTTGATGCCTCGCTCATGCAACCAGCCAGTCCACTTCTTGGGGCTGCCAGCGCTGGTAAACACCACTGGCACATGCTCTTGCGCGATAACCTCCATGAGTTCCGCAGCGTCGGGCTTCATCAGCGGCATGTTCACGCCAAACGGCTTGTCGGTGGCCTGACGGCACTTCACGATGTGCTCGCGTAGCACGTCGGCCGTCATCGAGCCGGCCCCAAGCAGGCCCAAGCCGCCAGCATTGCTCACTGCCGCCGCCAAGCGCCAGCCACTGCACCACACCATGCCTCCGGCAATGATGGGATACTGAATGTTGAAAAGTTCACAAACTCTGTTGTTCATCATCTTTCTGCGATTTGATTGTTGATATTTCTTCGGCAAAATTACAAAAAAACCATTGTCCTCCCAACTCCTCAGCCACAAAAAAGCGAGCCGAAGCAGCGTTAACAGCCTCGGCCCGCATTATTACGGCTTAATATCACACAATCATTTTTTATCTCTTGGGGTTAAGGCACCGCGTAGCACGATGCCCAGGGTCCAGCGGTTTTTCATTTCGGGGCCGTAGCCAGTTTTGAATACCGACTGGGGCGAATAGCGGAGATATGCGCCAATGCCATGCCAACTCACCTGGCCCAACAGGTCGAACGACACCTTGCGCTGCTTCAAGCCGTGGGTAGTCACGTGATAGTCGCTGTGGTCCAGGCTGTAGTGGTTGTTGAAGTGGGCATAGTAGTTCCAATTGAGGATACCGGCCACGGCCACATCCCATTTTTTGCCCAGCGACTGATTGAACATGAGCGGGAACTGCATCGAGTACAACGTGAGCGACGAACGGCTCTTGTCGTATTGCTCGTCGTATAGTTCGGCATTCGGCATCCAGCCCAGCACGCCGCCATCGCCGCGATACCATGAGAAATCCTTGCGCAAGCCATAATGCGTCCAATTGAATCCCACGCCCAGCGACAAGCGCGAGCGGTCCTGATTGAAGTTGTAGCCCAGGCTTGCAAAATTGAGCACGCCGGCTTCCCACACGGTGCTTTTAATGGCGTCGCTGGCGGGCGCTTCCACATGGTTACCACCCCACCCCACATACACATCGCTCAGGAAGATGTAGAACCGCGATTTGTCGCCCGTGCTGTCGCACGACGCTTCAGTGTTGTCAATCACAGTGTTATCACTTGCCTCGGCAGTTGCCGCGAGGCACACACTTGGCACGGCAAGCATAGCCGCAACCATAACAGAAATAATTTTAATCATAGTTCTTGAATTATAATTATTGGTGAATTAATCATTGTCGGGGCGATACTCGAGGATGTCGCCCGGTGTGCATTCAAGCACACGGCAAATGGTGTCAAGGGTCGAGAAACGCACCGCCTTGGCTTTGCCGGTTTTAAGAATGGATAGATTGGCGACAGTGATGCCCACGCGCTCGCTGAGCTCATTGAGCGACATCTTGCGCTTCGCCATCATCACATCAAGATTAACTATTATCATAGCGCAAAGAGTTTAAATGGTCAACTTTTGTTCTTCGGCGGCATCGTAGGCCACCTTATAAAGCAATGCCACGATTAGCGCCACTACAGGATAAAGAAATACGTTGTCGGTGATTACCAAGTTGAAGTGCTCCGTTGGAGAGCAGGCAATGCTCATGTTGTCGCTCAAAAAAGAGTAGATGGGCAGTACAGCCACAATCACCCACAACAGAGTCACATTTGCACGCGTGAAGATTGATCCACCCTTGAGGTGCTTCAAGATGTTGTACACAAAAGTCGCAAACAGCCCAGCCAAAGTCAGGAGAGCTATTCGGTGTGCTACAAACCATGCCACTTTCAGTTCAATGCGGGGTGTACCCCAGTTGATTACCCCCAAGCCTGAACCTTTGGTGAGAACAAAATAAGACTGTACGCCATAGAAAGCGACCCACAGAGGGGTGCAAATCAACAAAACATAGCACACAATTTTCAGCGTTTTTATCGAAGTCTTTTTCATATCTAAAAATTTTTGATTTTGAATTCCGCTGCAAAGATATATCAATTTATCGAAAAACGATAAATATTTTCTGAGATTTAAGAATTTTTAATCTTTAAACGAGATGTAACACACCCTAAGAAGGTGTGATGGTTTTGAGGTGTATTGGTGTTACACGGATTTTCAGAGGGTTTTTGTTCTATTCACATGATTTTTAGTTAAGTTCATTTAAATAATTGGATAAAAATCAAGTTTTGAAAATTTCTTTTGTAAATTTGCATCTTCTCTATCGTGGAGAACCTTTTAATCATTTAAAATAAACGTAAAACCTTACTTCAATGAACAAAAAACACGCATTATTGTTGTTAATGCTTTTGCCTTTAGCACTGGGACTTAGCGCAAGACCAGTCGACATGTCGACTGCCATGCAAGAGGCCAAATCATTCCTGATGCAGCAACGCGGCGGCAACAGCGCACTAAAGGTTGCCAGCAAGGCACCACGCCTGCTCAGCACAGGAGACCAAAGTTATTACTATGTGTTTAACGTCGACGGCGGTGGCTTCGTCATCGTTTCGGGCGACGACCGCACAGTGCCAATCTTAGGCTACAGCGACACCGGAGCCTTCGACGAGAACAAGATTCCGGCCAACATGAAAGCATGGATGGCAAGTTATGCCGAGCAAATCAAGGCCTTGGACAAGATGAGCGACAATGAAAGCGCACTGATGCTGGCCGCACCACGCAATGCCAGCGTGCCCACGCGCAACTCGATAGCGCCGCTGATTACCACCAAGTGGAACCAGGCAGCACCCTACTGGAACAAGTGCCCAGAGTTTATGGATATCGACGAGAACGGCGACACCATTGGCGAACTCGCTTACACAGGTTGCGTGGCAACCAGCATGAGCCAGATCATGAAGTACTACAACTGGCCCGAGCGCCCCACGCAAGTGATTCCGTCCTACACATTCACCTTCTCGACCGGCGAATATAGTTACGGCACATCGACCACCGAAGAGTTGCCCATCATCGACTTTGACTGGGCACACATGCTCGACAGTTACACCGGCAGCGAAAGCGAGGTCTACACCGACGCGGTGGCCAACCTCATGCTCTATGTGGGCTATGCGGTGAAGATGTCCTACGGCCTGAGTGCTTCGGCAACGTATACCGACGAAATCCTGCCGGCTTTCACCAAATACTTTGCTTACGACAAGAACTCGATTCAACTCGTGTTCCGTAACGATTACACCCAGGGCAACTGGGACGACCTTATTTATAATGAACTGGTCGAGGGCCGCCCGATGGTTTACAACGGCAGTGCCGGCAGCGGTGGTGGCCACTCGTTTGTGTGCGACGGCTATGAGGCTGGCGACTATTTCCACATCAACTGGGGTTGGGGTGGCATGGGTAATGGCTATTTCCAACTGGCCGTGCTCAATCCCCGTGAGAGCGGCATCGGTGGCTCGTCGAGCGCCGAGGGTTACAACATGAAGCAGAGCGCCATCATCGGCATCACGCCGGGCGACCCCGAGCAGGGCGTAGACCCCGACCCGCAGACCGAATATGCCCTCACAGCAACGGGCTTCGCATTGGGCTTCTCGGGCACTATGGAGCGCGACAGCAAGAGCCAAGGCTTCAACATCTACAAGCGCAAAACTTTCAAGTTGAATTATGCCGACCACATGAGTTCGGGCAAGCGCTACGACGTTGGTCTGGCACTCTACGACACCAACCACAACTTTGTGGAACTGATGATTAACCGCGGCAACTACTCCACCGCCCTCACCTCGGCACTGGGCAGTTTCGAGAACTTCGGCGCCAGCCTTGAGGTGCGCGACGGCGTGAAGTTTGGCGCTGGCCTGACTGGCTCTTACCTCATCGTTCCCGTTTACCAACTTGAGGGCACCGACGAATGGAAGCCCATGCTGGAGACCGACCGCTATTACATGGAGTGCGAGATGACCAACTACGAGGCGTCGTTCACCGCTCACCCCATCATCAATCTCGTTGCTACCAAGTTTGAATTCACTGGCGGTGAGAAGGTTGGCAAGCCCGAGCAAGTGCACGTCACGCTCGAGAACCAGAGCGCCGACCGCTTCTATGGCGACCTGTATCTGTGGTTCGGCGGCCAGCAAATCGACGAGTTTGGCGCCTACACCACCATGCTCCAGAGCGAGGTGATGCCTGGCGAGAGCAACGTTGTGACCTTCAACGTCACCCCCGAGTCGTCGGGCACCAAGGCAGTGTATGTCACGCTTGACTCCTATGGCGAGAAGCGCATCGCCGGCAATGGCCAGGTGATTATCGAGGATTACACCGAGTTGCCTACCAACCTGGCTGTCACCATCCAGGCCGAGAATGCTACCGGCAACACCATCTACGACAACTACGCACGCTTTAAGGTGGACATCACCAACAATGGCGAGAGCGAGTATAACAAATATGTGCTGGCTCCGCTGTTCCTCGTTCACAAAGATGCTGCCGGCAATGTGACGGGCGGCGAGATGGTCACCTACGGACAGAGCGAACTCAGCGTTGCTCCTGGCGAGACCAAGACGCTCTACTTCGAGTTTACCGACCTGGGCTTCGACCAGACCTACTCGCTCAACATCTATGCACGCAACGAGCAAGACCAACTTGTCAACATCGTGGAGAAAGGCAGTTCAGTGTACTACGACATCAAGCACGGCATGGTGGTGTGGACCCGCGACGACATTAAGGGCATGGGTATGGCTGCCGAGGGCGACATCGTCGTTCCCGATAATGCCATTGCAGTGCGCCTCGATGGCCTGAACATCAACAGCGTGACTCCTAACGCCAACCCGAACACAATGTACATCGTCGGTGTCGAGGAGAGTATTCCCAACGGACTTGAAGAGAAGAACGTGATTGTAGGCAATCAGGCACAGAGCATCGCTCTGCGTGACGGCTACGACTACTTCACGCCAGTGAGTTTCACCACCCAATCGATTAGTTACACCCGTGCTTTCAACAGTACCCGCACCGCCCCCGCGTCCAACGGCTGGAACACCATCGTTTTGCCGTTCACTCCCGAGTTGGTCAAGGATGCCAATGGCAATGCACTCACCGCCGCCACCAACGCCGACGAGGCTGCCGACTTGTGGATTGCGCGCTTCGCTACCGAGGAAGATTCGGTGCCCACCTTTGCCATCACTAACCAAATCACGGCCAACGTGCCCTACGCAGTGGCTGTGAAGAGTGGACTCAACGGCAAAGAGGTCACCTGGAGTGCCGGCACCACGACTCTCAAGGCCGAGCCAATTGCCATGACCAGCGGTCAGAACTATGTGCTCACCGGCACGTTCATGGGCGGCTCGCTCGAGAGCATCTTCGCTCTCAACGCTGCCGGCACAGGCTTTGAGCCTGTCACTGCCGCAACGGCTGTCGACCCGTTCCGCGCCTACTTCACCGCACTGGCCGGTGCTCACCAACTCACGTTCATCCCCATTCTGGGCGAGGGCGTAGTGAACCCGGTTATTACAGGCGACGTTAATAACGACGGCGCAGTCGACGGTATCGACCTGAACATCCTCATCAACATCGTTCTTGGCCACGACAGCGCCGACAACTACGACGGCCGCGCCAACGTGGACAACAGCGACAATGTGGTGAACGGCAGCGACATCAATGCCATGATTAACCTGCTGCTGAACAAATAAGCATCCAGGCCAAGCCTTCACAAGGCTTGCACCCGCAATATAACACAGGCGGCACCCAATCTCGGGCGCCGCCTGTGCTATCTCAACCCAGCCACAGCAATGCTGTGGCACAGAGAACCACAATAATCAATCTTGCAAGAAGATGAGGGGAAAACCTTGGTCAAAAGCCGCGCGCATAACCGCTTTCTCGCCTGCGCTGATGCTCGGCGACACCAGCACGGCCCCCTCTTGGGCTTGCGAGAGATATCGATCGCATTCTCTTGCAATCTCATCCTCGCTGAGACTCCGGCTGCATTTCACCGCCACGAGCCAAGGAGCGTCGAGAAGGAAAACATTGCCTTGTGCTGCAAAGAGTTGGCCTCCAGCCTCCACATTGTGCCGCACACGAAACAACTCAGGGTTATTCCTTTTGATGGCCCAGCGGCGAGGGTTGTCGGCGATGTAGTTTTTCATGCGCTGGAGTTGCCCTTCATGGTCAAGGATGCGATCGTTATAGCCTGGTTCCCAAAGTGACATCAGGCCCGTCTTCACTTTTCCTTGCTCTTTAAGTCTCCTTAATGCCTTGTTACAAGCGGTTTTAAAGCCATTTACTATTTTTCCGAAATGCATTGGGATGGGCTCTTGCACAAAAAAGATGGCATGCAAATGGTCGGGCATGACTTGATGATTCCATATTTGCAGTGCAGGATAAAAGCGTGGAAGACTGCTAAGTGCTTGTGACACAGCATCGCCGAGGTCGCTGAGCAGCATTTTCGCAGGTGTCTTCTCGCCATCGCCCTTGATAGTGCCCAGCAGCGGCTGTCGGCCGTTAACCACCAGCGTGACCATGTAAATGCATCGGCCATGGTAATCGTGGCCGATGCGGCGACGGGTCATCGAAGGCTTGGCCTTTCCAGCCCACTGTTTTTTGTTTTTATACTCTTCCCAATCCATAAGAAGTTCCCTGTGCCACAGCAGTGCTGTGGCTGGGATTAGGAGTTGCGGTGGATTACTGAGCCGCTGGCTTGGTGGGTGGCCAAGACGAGGACCTCGGCAATCTGCACGTGGGCGGGAGCCTGTGCTGCGTAGAGGGCTACGTCGGCAATATCGTCGCCGGTGAGCGGCTCGATGCCTTGGTACACCTTGTCGGCGCGGGCGTTGTCGCCGTGGAAACGGGTGTTGCTGAAGTTGGTCTCCACCAATCCGGGCTTGATGTTTGTCACGCGCACTGCGGTGTGTGCCACGTCGATGCGCAAGCCGTCGGTGAGCGTCTTCACAGCAGCCTTAGTGGCGCAATACACGTTACCGCCGGCGTAAGCGGCGTCGCCAGCCACCGAGCCGATGTTAATCACATGGCCGCGGTTGCGTTCCACCATACCCGGCACCACCAGGCGCGTCATGGTCAGCAAGCCCTTGATGTTGGTGTCGATCATCGTGTCCCAATCGAGGTAACTGCCGTCGTATTCCGGCTCAAGGCCCAGTGCGAGGCCGGCATTGTTGATGAGCACGTCGATTTCGGCCCAGTCGGCGGGCAGCGAGGCGATGGCTTCAAAGGCGACACCACGTTCGCGCACGTCGAAACACAAGGTGGTCACGCGGCCCTTGCCACACTTTTTCAACTCGGCCTCAAGGTCGGCAAGCAATTCCGGCTTGCGGCCAGTGATAATTACGTCATAACCTGGTTGGCTTGCAAACTTCATTGCACAAGCCCGTCCGATGCCGCTCGTGGCACCAGTGATGAGTACAATTTTGCTAGTATTCATAGTATAAGATTATTTATTGATTTTCAATGCTTTCAGCATTTGCTGTGTGGTACTGTGGAGGTGACCGTTCAGGTCGCGCAGGTAGCGGTTAACACTCATTGGCCCCATGTTTCGCGCGTTGTCGAACCGCTCGGGATGGGTGATGCGGGTGAACACCACGCGCTGGATGTCGGCTGTGGGGCAATGTGCGCGTCCGTAGCCCATGGTTTCGGGATGCTCACCGGGGCCGTTGCTGCTCCAGTAGTGCACCTCGCCATCCTTGTCGATGCCCAGAAACACCACGCTGTGTCCGGCCTCTTGCCGATGCCCCTCTACGCCGTCATCGCCGATAATCGCTCCGCCATCGTGGCCACGCGACTCGTTGCGGTTCCAAAAGATTTTCATCATGTCGCCCGGCTTGGCGAGTTGCCAAATGGGATGTGCGGCCCATTGCTCGTCGGTGAAGTAAGGCTCGTCGGGCGTCTCCTTGAACTCGGCGGTTTTTGCGCCACGGAAGGCGGTGAAACTCTCTCCGGCGTTCAGTTCAGCCACGAGGACCCCGATGCCGGGCCCGTTGGCGTTGCAGCAGCCCCAAAATCCCACGCCGTCGCCCTGCGAGAGTCCGCTGGGGTTCAGTTCGTCGGCAATGCCCACATACGGCTTCATGTTGACCCATGCCTGTCGCGAGATGCGCTGGCCGTGCTTGTCGTCCCACATCAGCAACGCCTTGATGAGCACGGCATAAGTGGCGCTGGAGCAGAACGAGGGTTGGGCTTTCACGGGGTCGAAACGCGGCCTGCGGTCGCGCGTGCCCATCTGGTAAGCATTGTTGAGGCCCTGCCAGGTGGTGGTGGCGAACTGCTTGTTAGGCTTGCCGCCCGTGTAGTATCCGCCCTTGTCGGGGAAGAGGCCGATGGCTTGCAGCACAAGTTCGCGCCACTCCTTATTGTCGGCAATTGTGGCTTGCGACTTTTTCCGGTCGGTGCGCGAGGGCCCATTGCTCATCGCGGCTTGCGCCTGCATGTCGACCACAGTTTGCGCCTCACCCTCGCTGGGCGATGCCGAATGGGTGTGGAAACACCCTGCCGACAGCGTGCCCAGCAACAGCAGCAGTGCCCATCGACCAAACTTGAAGTTAAAGATGTGTGTCATAGTTGATTCAGTGCTAAACGCACAACGTGCAACGCATCGTGCTCAATTAGAGACTACAAATATAGCCTTATTTTTTGGATTATTGCTCATTTTGTACTAATTTCGCACAATAAAAGCAAGACAGTACCGTGAGCGATTTCTATAAGACATTGAAGGGCGTTAGCCAGGGCATCTACAAGGAGAAGATGAGCAAATTCATCGCCTTTGCCGAGCCGGTGAGCAGCGCCGAGGATGCCAAGGGCGTTGTGAAAACTTATCAGAACAAGTATCACGACGCTCGCCACGTGTGCTGGGCCTATATGATAGGCACGGCGCGCAACGAGTATCTGTCGAGCGACAACGGTGAGCCCAGCGGCACTGCCGGCAAGCCCATATTGGGGCAAATCAACTCCTTCGGGCTGACCAACGTGGTGATAGTTGTGATACGTTACTTTGGCGGCATCAAATTGGGTACCAGCGGACTGATTGGTGCCTACCGCGAGGCGGCACGGCTTGCCATCGAGGCCGGCGAAATCCTGGAGTGCCATGAGCAGGCGCAGTTCACGTTCCAGTTTCCCTACCTGGCTATGAACGCCGTGATGTCGCTGCTGAAGAAAACCGACACACGCATCGTGGAGCAGCAGTTCGACAATGTGTGCCGCATGACGGTGGAGTGCGATGCCGACGCCATGCCGGCGCTTCAGTCGCGGCTAAGCGACATCGACGGTGTCACTGCCGCTCAGTGAAGCATAACTTTGCCCTGACGTGGTCCTCGCCATCGACCATGATGTTCATGGCCCAATTCATCCCATCACGAGCCACAGCAATCGTAGCCTCGCTGCCGTAGTGCGTCTCCTTGACAAAGGCCATCTCGACGCGCGACAGGCGGTTGCGGTCGTAATGCTCCATATCGAACTGGTTCATGAGCAACTCGAGGTATCGCACAGTGTTCACGTGGCGGTTGAAATCGCAGTCGACATAGGTGAAGCGGTAGTTGCTGGCCGGCTCGCCGGCAATGGGACGCAGGCGGCTCTGTGGATCAATGGGGCAACGGCGCGCCGACACGTTGTCGCGAATCTTATCGATGCGAGTGATATCGACGCTCGAGCGCGCCGCCAGGTCGATCACCATCCACACGGTGCGAATGTAGCCGATGGGCTCGCCCTGCTCGTCGGTTACCTCCATGCAACGCAGCGAGAAGTGCCGGTTGTAGTCCTCGATCCAGGTGGTGACGGTGTAATGCTCGTCGACGCGCGGCGTGCGGTGCAACTCTAGAGTGATTCTCGACAGCACCCAGGCGTGATTATGCTCGATGAGGTATCGGTAGCCGATTCCCCATGAATTGGCGTGCAATGTGGCGACCTCGATAACGCGGTGCACGAGCAGCGGCATGGGCATCTCGCCCTGCGGGTTGCACTCACCGGCAGCGAGGTAGAATGTTTTGCTAAATTCCTTTGTCATTGTTGATTACGTATTTTTCATCAGATTTGGCTGGCACGATTCATCAGCACATTGTCGAGCATGACGATGGCCGCCATCGCCTCGACGATGGGCAGCGCACGCGGCACCACGTACACATCGTGCCGGCCGCCGGGTTGCAGTGTCACCGGGTTGCCTTGACGGTCGACGGTGGGCAGGGGTCGCATGAGCGTTGCCACCGGCTTGAAAGTGACATCAAAACAAATTTCCTGCCCGTTGCTGATGCCACCCTGGATACCCGCCGAGTGGTTGGTAAGAGTGGTGATTGAGCCATCGTCGGCGGTGGCAAATTGGTCGATCACCTGCGAGCCCATCTTGCGGGCAAAGTCGCGCCCAATGCCCATCTCAAATGCTTTGGCGGCGGGGATGCTCATCATGGCGTAAGCCAACTGTGCCGAGAGTTTGTCGAACACCGGCTCCCCCAACCCGGCAGGCACTCCATGTATTATACACCTGATGCAGCCACCAATCGTGTCGCCTTTGCGACGAGCGTCCTCAATAGTTTCGATAAGTTCTTCCATATACCATGGACTTGGCTCGGGCAATCCGGCAGCCTCTATTACTTTGGAACGGATGGTAATTCCCATCTGGTTCAGGGCCTGCATGGCAAACGCCCCGGCCACGACGCGGCTCACCGTCTCGCGCGCCGACGCGCGTCCGCCGCCACGATGGTCGCGACGGCCAAACTTAGCCTCATAGGTGAAATCGGCATGCGAGGGACGATAGCAGTCCTTCAGCGCGTCGTAGTCGCTGCTGTGCTGGTCTTCGTTATACACCACAAAACCGATGGGCGTGCCAAGGGTCACACCCTCGAAGACACCTGAGAGCACGTGAACGCGGTCGGCCTCGGCGCGCGCGCTGGTTACTGACGACTGGCCTGGGCGACGACGGTTCACAAAGAACTGAATATCATCGAGATTGATGGGCACGCCAGCAGGCATGCCGTCAATAACGCCACCCATAGCAGGGCCGTGGCTCTCACCGAAACTGGTGAGGCTGAAGATGTTGCCTATCCTATTTTTCATCTTACTCGATTAAATCAGTTACTGTGGCGCCAACAAAGTCAACGAGGGCTTGCGGAGCGATTTTCAACTGCAGGCCGCGCATTCCGGCGCTGACGTAGATGACGGGGTACTGCAGGCAGGACTGGTGGATAAACGTAGGGAAGGGCTTTTTCATGCCTATTGGCGAGCAACCGCCGCGAATGTAACCCGTGGTGGGCAGCAGGTCCTTCATGTGAATCATCTCCACCTTTTTGTCGCCGGCGGCGCGCGCGGCCTTCTTCAGGTCGACCTCGGCATTGCCGGGCACCACACACACGAGGTGGCCCACACGGTCGCCATGCAGCACCAGTGTCTTAAACACGCAGTTGATGTCCTCGCCCAGCGCCTGCGCCACATGGTCGGCGGCAAGGTTGTTCTCGTCGACCTCATAGGGCACCAGTTCGTAGGGCATCTTGGCCCTGTCGAGCAGTCGCGCAGCATTAGTCTTATTGATTTTCTTCATAAGCCACTATTTTTCCGCAAAATTACAAAAAATATCCATAACACCCATTCCCTCCCCGAAAATTACCCTCTCCCACCCCGCCGCGGCACAACCGCGGCCACCAAACCCCGCCTGTGAATCTTATTCACGGCTTTTGCATTGTGGCTGTGCCACGATTTTCACTGCAGATTGCCTCGGCCATCTCGTCTTGCAAGAAGATGAGGGGAAAACCTTGGTCAAAAGCCGCGCGCATAACCGCTTTCTCGCCTGCGCTGATGCTCGGCGACACCAGCACGGCCCCCTCTCGGGCTTGCGAGAGATAACGCTCGCATTCTCTTGCAATCTCATCCTGGCTGAGACTCCGGCTGCACTTCACCGCCACGAGCCAAGGAGCGTCGAGAAGAAACACATTGCCTTGTGCTGCAAAGAGTTGGCCTCCAGCCTCCACATTGTGCCGCACGCGGAACAACTCAGGGTTATTCTTTTTGATGGCCCAGCGGCGTGGATTGTCGGCGATGTAGTTGCGCATTCTTTGAAGTTGGCCTTCATGGCGCAGGATGCGGTCGTGATATCCTTGCTCCCAAAGTGCTGTTGAGTCACTTTTGACTTTTCCTTGCTCTTTGAGCGCTCTGAACGCTTTGTTGCAAGCGACTTTAAAACCATTTATTATTCTCCCCAAATGCACTGGAATGGGTTCTTTCACAAAGATTATGACGTGAAGGTGGTCGGGCATGATTTGTAGCCTTCCAATTTCGAGTTGCGGGTAAAAATTTGGGATAGCGACAAGTTCTTTGGTCACTGCTTGGCCAAGCACGCCAAGTTTTATTTGGGCCTGGTTCGTCAGCCCGTCACCTTCGATGGTGCCCAGCAGCGGATGGCGCTTGTTTACCACTAGCGTTATCATGTAAAAGCAGCGGTTTTTGTAATCGTGCGCTGTGCAGCGGCGCTTCATCGAAGGCTCATGTATTCCGTCCTTGTGCTGCTTGTTTATGTTTTCTTTCCATTCCATATTGCAAATTTACCGCGTCAGCAGGAAAAATGCAATTTTCTTTTAAAAAAAATCACAAGCGGGGTTTGGTGGCCGCGGTTGTGCCGCGGGGAGGTGTGGCGGGATTGCGGTTGCGTGGATTTTAAGGGGTGTTGGGAGGAGATATTGAAATTTTTTGTAATTTTGCGGGCTGAAGGGATGCGCTGTGGCTTCCTGGATAATTGTGAAATGAAAAAATTAACTATAGAATGATGAAAAAAATTGGTTTTATCGCACTCTTTGCGCTTGTCAACCTGATGGCCAGCGCACAGTTTTACGGCGTTGACACCGACAAACTCACCGGGCTGGTGATGCAGTTGTCGAACTTCCCACAGGACAACGCCGTGATGATTCTTCAAAGCACTCTCAACAGCCTCGCCGAGCAGCCTAAGAGTTACCGCAAAGCGGTGGAGATGATTGAGCGCATGGGCGACCCCGCCGACAGCCTTCACAACGAGGTGCTCTACGCCGTCGGCCTGAGCCACGTGGTGTCGAGTTACGTGCTTAGCGGCTCGGAGAAAGCCCGTCCGCAAGCCATGCTCGCCGTGGCGAAGAAGAATGCCATTGGCGGCGCAGCCACCGATGTGCAACTCACGCTGGCCGACGGCAAGACGACCCAGTTGCTGGCCGGCAACGGCAAGCCCACCCTGGTGTACTTCAACGACCCGTCGTGCGAGGCATGCCACCAGGTGAAGGCCAACCTCGAGGCCAGCAAATTAGTTAAAGACATGGCCGAAGGCGGCGAACTGAACGTCGTGGCCGTGTACCCCGGCAAGGAACAGAAGCAGTGGAAGCGCAACACCTTTGAGCCGTGGATTGTCAACGGCTATGACAAGGCTCAGGCCATCGAGGAAAACGACGCCTACGCGCTGCCCACCATGCCGCTGTTCTACCTGCTTGCTGCCGATGGCACCGTGCTCATCAAGAACGAGCCCAGCCTGAGCCGCATCGAGAACGCGCTGAACATGTTGAAACTCAACCCCGACAAAGACAACGCTACGCTGGTCAAGTTGCTCTTCAACGTGCACTGACCCCATGCCCACGTCATAACGCCGCGGCGGCCCCTGAGTGTCAAGGGCCGCCGCGCTGTATTTTCACGTTGTCACTGCAGCGAATTGGCGGTGATGATGGTGATAATCTCGTTGATGTCGACCACGTCGACGACGCCGTCGCCGTTGATGTCGGAGAGCCCCCCGAAATCGTTGGGGCTGGCGCTCTCGGTGATGATTTGCTGCAAAGCCTTGATATCGTGCACGTCAATCAAGTAGTCGGCATTCACATCGCCTAATGGCGGCACCATGGGCTGGATGGGCTGGAACGGCGACTGCATGGCCAACTCGATGCACTTGCGGGCATAGATGCGCTGAATCGCATGGTTAAAGCCGTAGACGTCACCGCGCTTGTCGGGCCTGATGATGTTGATTACCCACGTCTGGGTGACGTTGAACAGCGTGGCGGGCAGTTCGACCTGTCGCCCGATTTGTTGCAGCAAGGTTTGCGCCGCCACATAAGCCTCGAGCAGGCAAGGTATGCCCTCCTGCAGGTGCATGCCGTCGAGCGACAGGTGTCCGAAGACCCCGATGGTGTCGAGCGGCGTCATGCGGGCATTCTCAATGGAGGTGCCGCAAGGGATGACGAAACTGACGGCTGTCTCGTTGAGCACACGTTGCGCGCACGCCGCCATGTCGGCAAACATGTCGAGGCTGGTGTCTTCACCGAGATCTTGATATCCGTTGGCCCACGCCTGTGGCAATAGCCAGCCGTAAATCACATTCTCGTTCGTTACGTGCTTATTCAGCCAGTTGATCAAATAATTGAGATAAGGCTGATACTGGCCATAGTTACGGCTTTGGCTACTGCCCTGCTGCAGCAAGATGATGTCCCAATGATCATGTGTTACAGCCTGCTCGAGCGTGCAGGTGTATTGGGTATACGGCTCGACCCAGCGCGTGCCGCGCACACACTTGCTGAAATGGCGATAGGCTACCGTGTCGCGCGCTCCGTTATACCAATGCTGGCGCAAGGTGTATCCTCCGCTGTACACAAGTCCGAGGGTGAGGTCGACATCGTTAGCCATCGCCTTCATCATCCACGGCATGTAACCCAAGGCATCGGTGGTGAAACTGTTGCCAATGGCGAGCACACGCAGCGTTTGGCGCGCGTGTGCCATGGTCATCGCAGTAGCGGCAACCAATATCATCAGCCATGTAAACAGTCGTTTCACAAATTATCTTTTTTAACTCACAAAATTACAAAAAAACGCCCGAACGCACAAGTGATTTTTTTAACCTGATTCGGACTAATCTTCACACGTGAGCACAATGTAGTCGCGACACTGTGGCGACACGGCAAAATCTGCCGCGGCGCGCAGGCCCAGCAGCCACACAATGGTGCCGTCGACCTCCAGAATCCATTGCTGCCGCTTTTGCCAAGCATCTAGTTTGGCGTCGGCAAAGATGTCGCTCACCAACTTGCTGCCCCGCATGCCGAACGGCGTCATGCGGTCGCCCTGCCGCCATGGCCGCAACACCGCGTTAGCGCCAAGCACGCGACTGTCGAGCGCTATGCTGCGCCGACCGTCGACCAGCGAAGGCTGGAACTCGCTGTCGCGCACACGCCGCAACGCGATGGATGCCGGCAGCGATGACAGGTTGTCCCAATCGACCAGGTGCCCGGTGGCCACGGCCGGTGCCTCGCTGAGGGCGAGCATTTCGCGCCCCACCTCCAACACGTAGTGGCCGGCGGCAAAAGAACTTCCCACGGCGGCCGTGAGCGCCTGTTCGCACTGCTGGCGATTGAAGCCCTTCGCCTTGAGCAACTCATAGAGCAGCATGGCGCTGTGAGGCACGGCGGCAAGCGCCTGTCGCGAGAACTGCGTCACCGGGCCGGCGGTGGTGACCACCTGGCGGCGCGCCATGTCGAGCAGGTCGTCGTAGAGTTCGCGCGCCTGCCCCACATGCTCCATCATGGCGAGCAAGGCCTGGCGTGCGGCCGGGTCGACAGCATCGAGCGCGGGCAGCAGCACGTTGCGCACGCGATTGCGCTTGTAGTCCAACTCACGGTTGGTGCTGTCGACCACATACTGCTGGCCCTGCTGGGCAAGGAAATCCTCGACCTGCTGGCGCGTGACGCATAGCAATGGCCTGACAATGTGGCCATTACGAGGCTTTATACCTGTGAGCCCAGCCAGCCCAGTGGAGCGTAACAGGTTGAGTATCAGCGTCTCCACATTATCGTCGGCATGATGAGCCACGGCGATGTCGGCGCAGCCTTGCTCGCAACGCTGCTGCTCAAACCAGGCGTAGCGCAACTCGCGGCACGCCATCTCGACCGACACGCCATGCTGGCGTCGGTACGCCTCCACGTCGAAGTGCACCACCTGCACTGGCACGCCCAGGCGGTCGCACAACGAGCGCACAAAATGCTCGTCGCGTTCCGACTCGTCGCCCCGCAAGTGAAAATTGCAATGTGCCGCCACGCAGCCGAGGCCTAACTGCCGCAAAGTGAGCAACAAAGCCACCGAATCGGCACCGCCGCTGAGTGCCACCAGCAGCCGGGCGTGGGGCGTCCATAGCGCGTGCTGCGACGCAAAATTAGCCACGTGAGCAACAAATTGTGATTTTTCCATGCCACAAATATAGAGATTTTCGATGAATTTCACTAACTTTGCAACTTGAAAATTTAGCAACAATTATGATACTCGAAAAGATTGAGGCCCTCAAAGGGCAAATCAAAGACCTCCACGCCTCGAACGAAGAAGCGTTGGAAGCCCTCAGAATCAAATATCTGAGCAAGAAAGGAGAAATCACCGCGCTCTTCAACGAATTCAAGACCGTGGCTCCTGAACAAAAGCGCGAGTTGGGCCAAAAACTCAACGAACTGAAAAACCTGGCCACCGAGAAAATCGCACAAATAAAGGAAAGCGTGCAGACTCAGGCCAAGGAGCAGAACAAGATCGACATCACCCGTCCGTCGTTTCCTGCCGA
Source organism: uncultured Bacteroidales bacterium (assembly GCA_902776835.1). GTDB lineage: Bacteria > Bacteroidota > Bacteroidia > Bacteroidales > Muribaculaceae > Sodaliphilus. Next base: position 35,703 of record CACYRK010000027.1, on the reverse strand, counting down.
GTTGGGCACACGCCACCCCATTAGCGTGGTTCGCAAGCAGATTATCGACATCTTCTCGCGCGTGGGCTTCACGCTGGCCGACGGCCCGGAGGTTGAGGACGACTGGCACGTGTTCAGCGCGCTGAACTTTGCCGCCGACCATCCTGCCCGCGACATGCAGGACACCTTCTTCATCGAGCAAAACAAGGACGACGTGACCCGCAATATCGTGCTTCGCTCGCACACCAGTTCGGTGCAGGTGCGCACCATGGAGCGCAAGCAGCCGCCCATCCGCATCATCTGCCCGGGCCGCGTGTATCGCAACGAGGCCATCACGGCGCGCGCCCACTGCTTCTTCCACCAGATTGAGGGACTGTATATCGACAAGAACGTGAGTTTTGCCGACCTCAAGCAGGTGCTGCTGTACTTTGCCAAGGAGTTGTTTGGTCCCGACACGAAGATTCGTCTGCGCCCCAGTTACTTCCCGTTCACCGAGCCCAGTGCCGAGATGGACGTGTCGTGCATGCTGTGCGGCGGCGAGGGCTGCGGCTTCTGCAAGCACACCGGCTGGGTGGAGATTTTAGGCTGCGGCATGGTCGACCCCAATGTGCTCGAGGCCAGCGGCATCGACAGCACAGTGTACAGCGGCTACGCCTTCGGTTTGGGCATCGAGCGCATCACCAACCTGAAATATATGGTGAAAGACTTGCGCATGTTCAGCGAGAACGATGTGCGCTTCCTGAACGAGTTCCGCAGCGCACATTAATTAACGACAATCACACAACGTCCCGCCACCAACTCGTGTGCGGGACGCTTTTTTATCATCGGAGTTTCTAAGATATATCATTCCACCACTATGACACTTCAAGAACGCTACGACGGCATCCTTGCCTACTTTGCAAAGGAGCAGCCCAACCCCGGCACCGAACTCACTTACGGCTCACCCTTTGAGTTGCTGGTGGCTGTTGTTCTCTCGGCACAATGCACCGACGCTCGCGTCAACATGGTCACCCCGGGCCTCTTTGCCGCCTACCCCACTCCGCAAGCCATGGCTGCCGCCAGTGCCGACGATATCCTCGAGCACATCAAAAGTGTGTCGTACCCCAACAGCAAATCGCGCCACCTGCACGACTTGGCCGTAAAACTCATTCAGGACTTCGGCGGTGAGGTGCCCGGCACTATGGCCGAACTCACCAGCCTACCCGGTGTGGGCCGCAAGACAGCCAACGTAATGCTTGGGGCCGTGTTTGGCCAGGCGGCGATAGCCGTCGACACTCACGTGTTTCGCGTGTCGCGGCGCATAGGCCTGTCGCGTGGCAAGACACCTCTCGAGGTCGAGCAGTCGCTCACGCGCCACATCCCCGCCGCGTTGCGCTTCAACGCCCATCATTGGATTCTGCTCCACGGCCGCTATGTGTGCAAGGCCCAGAAGCCCGACTGCCCAAACTGCGCCATCAGCCAATACTGCCGGCATTACGCAAAGACGGCCCACACCTGAGTGTGAGCCGCCTTGTTGTGTTGTGAAACTGTTTCTGAATTAGAACTTCCAGCCGAAAGCCACCTGGATGTTGCCGTTCTTAGCCTCGCCGTTTTCATACACCTCGGTCAGGCCAAGGGTGTAGCGAGCCTGCAGGAAAGCGTTCTCGGTGAGGTTGTAGGTAGCACCCAGACCTACACCGAAGTCAACAGCCTTAGTATCGTCCTTCAGGTCGAAGGTCTCTTTGTCCTCAATGTTAACGCCGCCAAAAGAGCCCTTGCCTTCGACAGTTGTCTTGCTGTAGACATTGAAGCCTACTTGGGGACCCAGGTCGATAGCGAAATCAGGGGTCACATAGTACTTGAGCATAACGGGCACGTTGATGTAGTTGGTGTTGTAAGTCATGTCGAACTTAGCGCCCATAGCCTCATCAGAATATTTGCCACCCTGTGCAGCGAAGACTGCCTCAGGAGCGATGGCGAACTTGTCGTTAAACTTGTACTCCATCAAAGCACCAATTTGATAAGCGGGCTTCATGCCGTGATCGATGTCCTCACCCCAGAAGTTGGTAAGGTCAGCACCGACCTTAACACCAAAACGCACTTGTGCCATTGCGCTCACGCTGATCAGAGCAGCAGCGAGCATAATAATAACTTTCTTCATAGTTGTTAAATAAAATTTAATAAAATACTCTTTTATTTGATTTAAAACGGATTAAGAAATTGTTCACATCATCAGTAAAGAATGCGGCTCCCACCTGGGTGAGAGTCGCATTTTACTGAATTGATTGTGTCAATTAGAACTTCCAGCCGAAAGCCACCTGGATGTTGCCGTTCTTAGCCTTTGCGTCGTTATCAAAGACTTCGGTCAAACCCATAGTGTAACGAGCCTGCAGGAAAGCGTTCTCAGTGAGGCTGTAGGTAGCACCCAGGCCTACACCGAAGTCAACAGCCTTAGTATCGTCCTTCAGGTCGACAGTGTTGTCAACATCGCCGAGGTCGCTAGTAACCTTGCTGTACACGTTAAAGCCTACTTGGGGACCCAGATCGATAGCGAAATTGGGAGCCACATAGCACTTCAGCATCACAGGCACGTTGATGTAGTTGGTGTTGTAAGTAACATCACCGTGGTCATAGTCGTGCTTGCCACCTTGTGCAGCAAAGACTGCCTCAGGAGCGATAGCAAACTTATCGTTGAACTTGTACTCCATCAGCACACCAAACTGATAACCTGGCTTCATGCCGTGATCGACGTTCTCACCCCAGAAGTTAGTGAGGTCTGCACCGACCTTTGCGCCAAATTGAACTTGTGCCATTGCGCCCATGCTGATCATTGCAGCAGCGAGCATGATAATAACTTTCTTCATTGTTTTAAAATATTAATTAATAAAATAAATTATGAATTCTCAAACTTTACGCATCTAAGACAAATGCAAAATCAATAGGTTTAAACGAATGCGAACTTTTGAACACTCTCAAGCCTAAAAGGACCACATTTTTCTGCATTTTTCTCGAAAAAACAGGTATTTACGCATTAAACCATATGCGTGAGCATTACTTAAACTTCCAGCCAAATGCCACCTGGATGTTGCCATTTTTGGCATGATCGATGTTGAAAAACTCATTGACTCTCTCCTCCTTGTCGAACATGCCCGTTAGGCCCATCGTGTAGCGAGCCTGCAAGAAAGCCCTGTCGGTAAGATAATAGGTACCGCCCAAACCCACGCCGAAGTCAACGGGCTTGGTGTTGTCCTTAAGGTCGATGGCATCGTCGATGTTCTCAACCTTGACTTTGCTGTAAACATTGAAGCGTTAAACTATAGAATCAATAAGGTGTTTTGTCGGTTTTCTCCATCCACTTGCGGAAGTGGTCGTTAGCATGCTCATCGTGCACATGTATGCACGGTATTGAGCGCTCGAGATGCGGTTTTTCGATTTCTTCGTAGATGAAACTGTCGTCAAAATTGGCGCATGCAGCCTCATGCTTGGTGTTGGCATAGTACACCCGCTTAACACCGGCCCAGTAAAGTGCGCTCAAGCACATCGGGCACGGCTCGCACGAACTGTAAACCACACAATCATCAAGTTTAAAGTTGCCCTTCAACTCGCAAGCGCGGCGAATGGCATTGACCTCGGCATGAGCCGTAGGGTCGTTGTCGAGTGTGACAGAGTTAGCACCAGTGGAGACTATTTCGTCATTGTGTACAATAACTGCCCCAAACGGGCCGCCACCACGGTCGATGTTCTCGTTAGCAATTTCGCAAGCCATGCGAATGAATTCACGGTCGCGATCGGTAATTATTACGTTGTTTTCCATATCTTTATGTCTTTAAAATGTTATGCCTCCCAGCGATAATATAATTTCACAACATTTCCATTAATTTCCACATTAGTGCCAGCCCAGTAAATGTCAGGGTTATCAATGAGGGTATTTCCCTCTTTTTTCAAGCCTGTTGCCTTAGCCGACGCGAAGAATATATTGGCATCTTCGGCATTGGGGAAAGTAATCTCGGTGTATTCCTCCTCCAGCAAAATGGTGGTTGTCTTATCGTCTACCGTTTTGCTGTAGGTTTCAATGATAGCGTCATAATACTCTTCGCCGGTGTAATCAGCGCGCCTCTCGGTCACCCTATTGACCAGCACAAAGCCCATCGACAGCAAGTTACTAACCGTTACCCCTCTTTCATTGGCCGATTGATAAACCTTACCCTGCTCTTTTGCCCTCTTGGTAAAGGTTCGGAATGTAAGACCTGCCGAGGTGCGTTGAGTGGCGGTAGACTTTGAGGTCGTTCGCGTTGTGCGAGCCTTTCCCTTGCGACGCTTCTGCGCATCGGCGTTGAATGAGAATGATGTGGCCAGGCACATTGCGATGCAAATAATAGCAATAATTCGTTTCATAGTGTTATGTTTTTAGTGACATACACATTATTAAATAATGCGATTCTTATTTGCGTCCGGGCTTGGCACCCTTAGTGCGGTAGTTGCAGTGCACCTTGCCCTTGAGGATGTTGCCGAGTTTAGTGCGCACCATCTGCTTGCGTATGGGCGAGATGCGGTCGGTAAACACTGTGCCGTCGAGGTGGTCGCACTCGTGCTGCACCACGCGGGCCAGGTAGCCCTCGATGTCCTGCTCGTGCACGTTCCACTCCTCGTCGTGCCACTTGAGGTGAATCTTCTCGTGGCGTGCCACGTTCTCATGAATGCCAGGGAGACTCAGGCAGCCCTCCTCGCGGCTGGTGGTGGCGACGCTCTCGTCGACGGTAATCTCGGGGTTGATGAGTGTCATGTGCACGCCCTTGAGTTCAGGCATGTCGTCGCCAAGCACATTGACGTCGATATACACCAGGCGCAGACTCACACCCACTTGCGGTGCAGCGATGCCGATGCCGTCGCTGCCGTACATGGTTTCCTTCATGTTCTGTATGAGTTCGGCCAGGCCAGGATAGTCAGGAGTCACTGGTTGTGCCACGGCCCGCAGCACAGGATGACCATATAAATAAATAGGTAGAACCATCTTTTTTGATGAAGAGTTTTATTAATGATTTTAGATTATTAATCGCATTAGCCAATTGTAAGACGCTGGCTCTCAAGATAGTCGTTGAGGATGATAGTGGCGGCGATGCTGTCGACGCGGCTCTTGTCGCGTCGGTCTTTCTGCTTCATTCCGCCATCAATCATCGCACGATGTGCCAGCGTGCTGGTGAAGCGCTCGTCGTACATCACAATGTTGATCTGTGGCAACGCCTTGCGCAACTGAGCCACGAAGGGCTCGATGTAACGCATGCTCTCGCTGGGCTGGCCGTTGAGTTGGGAGGGCTGTCCCACCACGATGGTCTCGACGGGCTCACGCGCCACATAGTCGGTGACAAATTTCACGACGGTGTGCGAGGGCACGGTGTCGAGCGCTCCGGCAATGATTTGCTGCGTGTCGGTCACAGCAATGCCGGTGCGCTTGCGTCCGTAGTCTATGCCCAAGATTCTCGCCATGTGTGATTATCGCTCTTGCATGTTCTGCAGGAACTCCTCGTTGGTGCGGGTGCGCTCCATGCGTTCTTTGATAAACTCCATCGCCTCGACGCTGGTGCGGTCGCTCAGGAAGCGGCGAATAATCCACATGCGGTTGAGCACGTCTTGGTTGAGCAGCAGGTCGTCGCGGCGCGTGCTCGAAGCCATCACGTCGACGGCGGGGAAGATGCGCTTGTTGCTCAACTTGCGGTCGAGTTGCAACTCCATGTTGCCAGTGCCCTTGAATTCCTCGAAAATCACCTCGTCCATCTTGCTGCCCGTGTCGATCAGCGCAGTTGCGATGATGGTGAGCGAGCCGCCATTCTCGATGTTGCGCGCCGCGCCGAAGAAGCGCTTGGGGCGCTGCAGGGCGTTGGCGTCGACACCACCCGAGAGAATCTTGCCGCTGGCGGGGGCGATGGTGTTGTAGGCGCGTGCCAGGCGAGTGATAGAGTCAAGCAAAATCACCACGTCGTGGCCACACTCCACCATGCGCTTGGCCTTCGAGAGCACGAGGTCGGCGATTTTCACGTGGCGGTCGGCAGGCTCATCGAATGTCGAGGCGATGACCTCGGCATTTACGCTGCGTGCCATGTCGGTGACCTCCTCGGGGCGCTCGTCGATGAGCAGGATGATCATATAGGTCTCGGGGTGGTTCTCGCTGATGGCGTTGGCGATGTCTTTGAGCAGGATGGTCTTACCCGTCTTGGGCTGCGCCACGATGAGGCCGCGCTGACCCTTGCCGATGGGTGCAAACATGTCGACCACACGCTGCGAGATGGTGGGACGCAGTTTGCTCACCAGGTCGAACTTCTCGTCGGGGAACAGAGGCACAAGGTGCTCAAATGGCACGCGGTCGCGAACAAATTCCGGCGAGCGGCCGTTGATATAGTTGATTGAGCACAGCGGGAAGTATTTCTCGCCCTCGTGCGGCGGACGGATGTAGCCCTCGACCACATCGCCCGTCTTGAGGCCAAAGTTCTTGATTTGCTGTGCCGACACGTAGACATCGTCGGGCGAATTGAGGTAGTTGTAATCGCTCGAGCGCAAGAAGCCGTAACCGTCGGAAAGCACCTCGAGCACACCTATGCTGTCGAGGATGCCCTCGAAGTTGTAAGGCATGTCGGCATAAGGTGTTTCGGGCACTGCGGCCTCGACGGGCTGGTTGTTTTTCTTCTTTTTCTTCTTCTGCTTCTCCACCTTGGGCTCCTGAATGATGATGGGAGCCTTGGCAGCCTCCTCGGCGGCGCGTCGGCGTTCCTCGGCGGCGCGTCGTGCGGCGGCCTCACGCTCTTGCTGGGTGCGCGGCTTGAAGGTCTGTGCTCCGGTGTTGAAGAATGAGTTCAGCGAGAGCGACTGGCGCGTCTGCACTTCTTCGGCCTGCATGGGCGCTTCGTTGCGAGCCTCGGGCTGCGGGGCAGGCTGAGCCTCGGCTTCCGTAGCGGGCTGCGTCTCAGCCTCGGGCTCGGGCTGTGGTGTCTCAGCGGGAGCCTCGGCGGGCGCCGGTTCAGTCTTCTCGGCATCGAACAACGTTGGTGCCTCGGCTTTCTCGGCATTCTTGCGTGGGCGTCCACGGCGCCTTTTTGCCGGTGCCTCAGCCGCGGGCTGCACCTTGGCTTCCTGCTCGGCTGCCGGCGCTTCGGCCGGTTGCTCGGCAGGCTGTTCAGGTGCCGCTTTTGCCTCCTGGGCCTGCTTCTCTTGCTCGGCACGCGCCTTCTTCTCGGCTGCCGAGGGGCGGCCGCGCTTGCGCTTGACAGGTTGTGCCGGTGCCTCGTCCTTGGCGGGCTGATCGGCCGGTGCTTCGGCAGGAGCCTCGGCGGCGGCCTTTGATTCTTCAGTCTTTTTGCTTGCCGACTTAGCGCCACGGCGAGTGCGCTCACGGCGAGGACGCGGCTCCTCCTCAGGAGCGTTCTTTGCGCTGTCCTCAGCCTGCTGGTCAATAACCTGATACACTAAGTCGCTTTTGTCGACACTGTCGACATTTTTCAATCCCATATCGCGAGCGACGCCACGCAACTGCGCGTCGTCCATCGCATTTAATTCATCAATGTTGTACATATTGATTATTAAAATATAAATTCATTGTAAAATACGTCTGCCGCATCGTGGCGCAATGAGCCATCATTGGTGCAGCCAAGTCCTGAAACGGACCCAAGAAAAATGATTTTGAAAATTCATGCCCTGTGAGCATTCCATGCTCAGCGAGCGCATTAAAGTGAATAAGGAATAATGATTATCGGTTTCCGCTTGGCACCTGGCTCGCGACCTCAGTGCCGCGATTTATTAGGCCTCGTGCCAAAAATCTTGTGCAAAATTACAACTATTCTCTCAAATACCAAAAAAAAAAGCAAAAAAAGCGTTTTAATGCTGATTTTAACGCAAATATCGCGAATTATATTTGGGCTGAGAAACGCAAATTTCGCGAATTATTTGAATTAACCAACTGCTATTCAGCAGGATAATTCTTGTAATTCGCGAAATTCGCATTAAAAAGTCGCACAGCAGCAAAAACGATGCTTTGCGCGTTATGAGTGCGGCATTAGAAGTCGCTGAAGAACGATGGGCGAATGAGCAGACCCACCCTCAGGCGACAATGATGCTTGTTGTAGTCGAGCAGGTTCTCGCCGTATCCGTCGTAGAAGTGGAGCATCAAGAACTGGTTGTCCTGCTCGCGGATGCGGAAGCCCACGTTAATAATGGTGTTGAAGTTGAAATTCCAACCCTGACGCTTGACAAGGGTCACATCGGCCACCCATCGCCTGCTCTTTGAAAGGAACTGAGCACCAGTTTGGAAGATACCGTTATACTTTAGGATGTCCTTGTTCTGCTGACCGTCGATGATAGGGATCCACGTCTTGGCGTGCACCATCAGACGTGGGTCGATATAAGCCGAAGCGGCAAACGAGATTTTATTCCAACTGCGTGAGGCCTCACCGTCGCGGCCGTTAGACTCATGCTCAAACATAATCAAGCCATTACCTATCAAGCGCCCTTTATTGAAAATTGGGGCCTGCACACCAATACCGGGGTTGAAGTTCAGGTCATGGAATGGCAGCGACTCCTCAAACACATTCCACATCGCTTTCTGAGAGTAACTCAAGAAAATGTAACTGTGAAGAGGCAATACCGACTTGGTTAAACGCTGGCGGAAACTGATTTGGAACTTCACGTCGCTGTTGTACTCGGTCGGCTTGTGGTTCAAAGCCGTACCGCCCGCGAAATAATTGTCTTTGTAGATGCCAAAGAACGGACGGCTGTCTAAGTCTTTAATGATACTATCAACATTGAATTTCTCTTCATCGCCGCCTATGGTGGTTATTTGCGCCTGCAATGGGCACACGACACCAACAAGGACCATGATAATGACAATTCTAAAAAGTTTCATCTCTATTATTGTTTTTGTGTTATCAGTTTAACAAAATCAAACCACCGTGAAATTCACAATGTCGATACGTTGGAACCGGGCGATTACCCGGTCGTTCATCCATATCAAGATGTCGATTTCGAAATCGTTACCATCATCGGCGTTTTCATTATCGTAACACTCAAAAGTGAGCATATACAAGTCGTCGCCGTAGGCTATCAATTCCTCAGCAAATGACCAACGTATCCTCTGCGGACGGGGTGTCAGTGGGTGCTGTGGCACACCGTCAACCCACAAAATAGCATGCATATTGCCCTCTTCATCTTCCTCATAGCCACAGGCATAGATGTGTCCATTAAGATAAGCGGTCGAACTCACGTGCCCAACCGCAAGTCCGTGGGCTGGCAGCGGAAAGTCAAAAGTGCGTGGCAGCACTTGCAACTGCTGGTCAACCCAGATACACGGCTCGGTGCCAACATGGCCACCCACGATGGTGTGGTCGGTGTTGTAGGCAAAAATTGACGTGGCATGTGCACTCACATTTTCATTGGGCTTGGGAAGTATGGCTTTGGCATACCTTCCCTTGTACTCATAGTAGAGAACGGCATCGCTGGGATCCTCTCCATGATAGTCCATTCCAGCAAGATAACACTTGCCATTGCTGACTGAAATGCACTGACTCGAAGCGTTGAAATTCTCACAATCATCAAGAGGGAACATACCGCTGTTTTTCAACACATAAGGAGGGTCGTAAAGGTAGATGTAAGAGTCCCACTTGCCAATGCCTTGAGTCTCGTGGCTTACGTTTTCGATAAAATCGACGTGTAGCGTGTTCCACTTGCCGTTTTTCCAGTACCCAACCTTGTCCTTGGTGCTTTTACCCGACACAAAATAGTCGTCACCGTCACTGATAATCTCACTGGCATACTCGCAGTTGGGAAGTTCCATGATTTTATCCCCAATATAGTCATAAATGTGACCCTCGGAAGTAAGCACCAATATTTGGCGCTCGCCACGACGTTTCACGGTAGGCTCTTCGTCCTCGCACGACGTGAGTAAAAACAAAGCGCCAATAACTAATAGCAAATTAATACTAAACGATCGCATATTATAAAAAAATAAGCCAATGCCGTTAATAATGGCACAAAGATATAATAAATAATTCAAATAAGACAAATTTTTTGCTTCTCACGCTTGTTTATGAGAAACTTTGTGTGGTTTTTGGTGAGGTTTTTACCAGTGTACACAGCGTTTCGGCCTACTGCTTACGCATCAAGGCATCGTAATCGATGGTGTCGAAGATGAGGCGGCGCTGCGGCGTGAAACTGCCGCTGAGAGGGTCGTAGGGCGCGCGGTAGTAGGTAGTGCCGATATGCCCCAAGCCGAGCATAAGTTGCGCCAAGGCATCGGTGCTCACCGGACGCGCGCTGCATGCCTGGGCCTGCGCCACGGCGTCGGGATGGCGCTGGCGATACACCGGCGAGAACCACAGCACCAGCGGCACCTCATTTTCGTGCTTTGTCATCAACGGCGTGCGGGTGAGCGCATGGTCGCGCCACAGGAAGTCGCGGTAGTCATACACCTCCTCGCCATGGTCGGCAAGATACACAACCACGGCGTTGCGTGTGGCGAAAAGGTCGAAAATCTCGCCCAACACGGCATCGTTGTAGAGCGTGGCATTGTCGTAATTGGCGATGATCTGTCGTGCCTGGGGTGTTATGTAAGGCTCGTTGCGGCGCACGTCGGTGGCAGTGAAGTGGGCACACGAATCGGGATATCGGTCGCTGTAACTCACGTGCTGTCCCATGAGGTGCAACACCACCAGGTTGCGGCCTTGAGCCAAGTCGTTGCCGTGGTGCGCGGCAAAGTCGGCGACCAGGTCGGCATCGTAGGTAAATGGGTGAGCGTTGCTCGCACTGTAACTCAGGCTGTCGATGGCCGGATTGTGGAAAATGGCGCTCAACGCCAGGTCCCACGTGTGCAACTGCCCAGCCTTGTGCTCCACGAGTTGGTTGTCCCAATAGTACACATGGTAGCCGGCGCTCTTGAACAGCGTGGTGAAGAACGGATAGTCGCTCCACCGCTCGCCCGCGCCTAATGAGTTGCAACTGAACATGTTTTTCATTGTCAGACTCGTGGTGTTGTAAGGTGCCACGACGTCGGTCATCGCAACGAGGGCCCCGCTGTCGCGCGCCGCGGCCATATGCGGCGTGGTGGGCAACAGATAGCCATAGATTGCGGCGTGGTGCTTGTTGTAACTCTCCCCCACCACGACCACCAGGCACAGGTCGGCGTCGGCAGTACACGCCACGTTACGGTTCACCTGCCCCGAGAGTGCCATGAAGTGCGTCACCTCGTCGCGCTGAAGCCGCAGGATGTACATCGCACGCGCAATGCGCTCGCTACTGTCGTAGGTGTTCACGCGCCCCTCATTCACCACCATCGTGTCTTGCAACGAGGCTCCGGAGGCACACTGCTGCGCATTGCGCACAATGTTGCGCACGCCCAGCACCACCACACCCAGCATCGCCAACGATGCCAAAGCCATGAGCCAGCGGCGGCGCGTAACGGCGCGTGTGATGCGCGGCGACAGCCACTCGCCCACAGCAATCATCGCCCCGGCGGCGAGAACCGTCACAGCGGTTTTCACTCCGGGCATGGCCAGGGCAAACGTCTTGAGGAACTCGCTGCTCTCGCTGCCGGTGGTTTCACCAAGCAGCGTAAATATAGCCGGTGTAAGGAAGGTGTGGAATGTGCGCCACAAGAAGCCCTCGGTTGCGAAAATCACCACCATGGCAGCATAGACGACCCATTTGAGCCAACGCATGGCGCGGCACGACGTGTAGAGCATCACCAGCAGCCAGGCCAGCACGCAACTCACGCTCAGCGACTGTCGCAACACCAGCCACGACCCGGTGAACTCACGCGAATGATACGAGATGTAGTTGTCGAGCACCATAAACGCCACGATAAACCACCACTCGCGCCCGCACTCACGCAAACGCTCGCCAAGCCATTTCCACACTTTATTAATTCCTCTCATTTTGCTTGCAAAATTAGTGCAAACCGAGCGAAATACAAAATGTGCTCGCACATTTTTGTTTCCGAGGCGCCGCCTAATTTCGCCGTTTTTATGACGAAATTAGGCTGCGTTTCGGAAATGCTCAAATAAATTTGGCATTTCGCTCAACTTGCACTAATTTTGCGATAGAAATTAAGATTATGAATGTTGAAATGACATCTGAACAGACGCTTCGCGAGGCGGGCATCCGCGCCACGGCGGTGCGCATCATGGTGTGGCGCGAGGTGCGGGGTTTCACGCACCCGTTTGCGCTTAGCGACCTCGAGACGGCACTGCCGACGGTCGACCGCTCAACGCTGTTCCGCACGTTGGTGGTGCTGAAAGAAGCGCGACTGATCCACGAACTCGACGACGGCTCGGGCTCGCAAAAATACTGCGTGTGTCACTGCGACGACAGCGGCCATCACCACGGCCACGTGCACCTGAGTTGCCGCGTGTGCCACCGCACTTACTGCCTGCCGAACGTCGAAATCCCCACAGTGCCGGTGCCTAACGGCTTTGCCGTCGAAGAGGCGGAGTACGTAATAAAGGGCGTGTGCCAGCATTGCCAACTGAACCGACACTAAAGCACAACAATTATGGACGCAAAACTACACGACAAGATAATGGCTCATGTCGACCAGCCGGTGTTCCGCACGGTAGGCGACGTTGCCGACACGATGCACCGCGAGTGTTACGTGGTTGGCGGCTATGTGCGCGACATCGTCCTGGAGCGCCCGAGCAAGGACATGGACTTTGTGACGGTGGGCAGCGGCATCGAGGTGGCAAAGGCTGTTGCCGAGCACTATGGCCGCAAGAATGCGCATCTGTCGATATTCAAAACCTACGGCACAGCGCAGGTCAAGACGCGCGACGGCCTGGAACTGGAGTTTGTGGGTGCTCGTCGCGAGAGTTATCGCCGCGAGAGCCGTAACCCCATCGTTGAGGACGGCACGCTCGAGGAAGACCTGAATCGCCGCGACTTTACCATCAACGCCATGGCCATCGCGCTCAATGCCGACAACTTCGGCGCGCTTCTTGACCCCTTTGACGGCCTGGGCGACATCGGCCGCAAAACAATACGCACCCCGCTCGACCCCGACATCACCTTCAGCGACGACCCGCTGCGCATGATGCGCGCCGTGCGCTTTGCCACGCAACTGGGCTTTGACATCTTTCCCGACACTTTCAAGGCCATCGCGCGCAATGCTGGGCGCATCGCCATCATCACGCGCGAGCGCATAGCCGACGAGTTGATGAAAATTATGCGCGCGCCGCAGCCCTCGCGCGGCTTCGTGCTGCTGGAGCAGTGTGGCTTGCTAAAACTCATCTTCCCCGAACTCGACGCGCTTAAGGGCGTGGACACCAGCCATGGCCGCGGCCACAAGGACAATTTCCTGCACACCATGCAGGTGCTCGACAACGTGGCTGCCGCCAGCGACAACGAGTGGCTGCGCTGGGCCGCCCTGCTGCACGACATCGGCAAGCCCACCACCAAGCGCTGGGACGCCACGCAGGGCTGGACCTTCCACAACCACAACTTTGTGGGCGAAAAGATGGTGCCGAGGATCTTCGGCAAGATGCGACTGCCGCTGAACGAGCACATGAAATATGTGAAAAAACTCGTGGGGCTGCACATGCGACCCATCGCCCTGGTGGAGGACGAGGTGACCGACTCGGCGGTGCGCCGCCTGCTCTTCGACGCGGGCAACGACATCGACGACTTGATGCTGCTGTGCAAGGCCGACATCACCAGCAAGAACCAGGAGAAGGTGCGACGCTTCAAAGACAACTTCGACCTGGTGAAGCGCAAACTCGTCGACATCGAGGAGAAAGATCGTGTGCGCAATTTCCAACCGCCCATCGACGGCGAGGAAATCATGAGGATGTTCAACCTGCCACCCTCGCGGCCCGTGGGCTTGATTAAGGATGCCATCAAAGACGCCATACTCGACGGAAGCATCTCCAACAACTATGGGCAAGCCTATCAGATGATGCTCACACTGGCATCGCAACAGGGACTCAAGAGCATCACCGCGCAATATCTGTGCTACACGAGCATCAGCACACCTGTGGGCGACATCCACATTGCCGCCGACGACCACGGCCTGGTGGCGATATCGTTCTCGCCCATCGAGAATAAGATTTTCGACATCGCCAAGAAGATGCATCTTACGCCCGTCAATCGCCTCTCGCCACTGCTGGAGCATGCCGTGGAGCAAATCAACGAATACTTTGCTGGCACACGCCAGCAGTTCAGCCTGCCGCTGCATGCCGACGGCACGCCGTTCCAGAAGCAATGCTGGGAGGCCCTGCAAACCATCCCTTACGGCACCACCATCAGTTATGCCGAGGAGGCACGGCGCATCGGCAAGCCCAAGAGCCAGCGCGCCGTGGGAGGCGCCAACAATGCCAATCCGCTGTGCATCGTGGTGCCCTGCCACCGCGTGATTAACAGCGACGGCAAGATCGGTGGCTACGCCTCGGGCAGCCACATCAAGCAAGCGCTCCTCGACCTCGAGGCGAGAAACAAGTCTTAAGGACAACAAGGGCTTTAACGACATTAAGGAAACGCCCCACGACCGATGCAGTCGCGGGGCGTTTTGTGTGGTGGGTTGTGGCTTAGATTACTTTGCCATCATGGGGTTCTTCACCACTTGCTTGACAGGAGGCACAGTGTCGGCAGCGGCTTTCTTGGCAGCCTCGCTGTCGGGCTTGAGCCAGCGGTCCATCCAGTTGAAGAACTCACGCTGCCAGAGCACGCTGTTCTGCGGCTTCTGCACCCAGTGGTCCTCGTCGGGGAAGAGCACCATGCGTGCCGGCAAGCCCATCAACTTAGCGGCGTTGAAGGCCTGCATGGTCTGCGTGTAAGAGATGCGGAAGTCGTTGTCGCCAGTGGTGCACATGATTGGGGTGTCCCAATTCTGCAGATAGTTGGCGGGGTTAGCCACAGCATAACTCTTCTGAGCCAAGGCGTTGCTCTTGTCCCAATACGGGCCGCCGATGTCCCAATTGACAAACCACATTTCCTCGGTCTCGAGGTATTGAGCCATGATGTTGAAAATTCCGGCATGCGACAGGAAGCAAGCAAAGCGCTTCTGGTGGTTACCGGCAAGCCAGTAGACCGAATATCCGCCGTAACTGGCACCGGTGCAACCGATGTGCTCGGCGTCGATCCACGGCTCTTTCTTCATGAAGTCGACAGCGCTCAGATAGTCTTTCATGTTCTGGCCGCCATAGTCACCCGAGATTTGTGCGTTCCACTCGGTGCCGAATCCCGGCAGACCGCGGCGGTTGGGGGCAATCACCACATAACCTTGGCTTGCCATCAGGCGCAGATTCCAGCGGTAACTCCAGAACTGGCTCACGGGCGATTGCGGTCCGCCCTCGCAGAAGAGGATTGCGGGATACTTCTTCGTCTTGTCGAATCCCGGAGGCAGGAGCACCCAGGTGGTCATCTGCTTGCCGTCGGTGGTGGGCACCATCACCTTTTCGCAAGTCACCGAGTCGAGTTGGGCCAGGAGGTCGTCGTTCACATGAGTGAGCACGGTGGGCTCGGCGGGCTGAGCGCCCGGCTTCACACTGTAGATCTCGTTAGGCTCGAGGTAGGAGTGGCGCATCGTGATCACGTTCTCGCCGGCAAAAGCCAGGCCCGTGTAGTCATATTGTCCTGCTGCGATGGTGTCGATTTTCTGCGTTGCCACCTCGAGGCGGAACATCGGCATCGTGCCCTGGAACGGGCAGATGAAATAGATGTATTTCTCGTCGGGCGACCAAGCGATCTCGTCGACGCTGTAGTCCCAGTTGGCGGTCAGGTCGGTCTTCTGGCCGTTGGTGTCCATCAAGAAGATGCGGTTTTTGTCGGCCTCGTAGCCGTCATGCTCCATCGAGAGCCAAGCGATTTTGCCGCTCTTCGAGACGATGGGGTTGTTGTCGTAGCCCATCATGCCCTCGGTGAGGTTTTCGGTCTTGCCGTTCTCGAGGGTGTATCGGAAGAGGTCGCTATTGGTCGAGGTGGCATATTCCACACCGGTAAGTTTGCGGCACACGTAGATGAGCGCCTTCGAGTCGGGCATCCAAGCCAACTGCTCAATACCTCCCCAGGGTCGCATTGGCGACTCGAACTGTGTGCCTTCGAGCAGATCCTTGGGATCGCTAACCACGCCGCCAACAAAGTTTGCCACGAAGGGGTGAGGGATTTCGGTGGTCCACTCATTCCAGTGACGATACATCAAGTCGTCGATAACGCGTGCCTTGGTCTTGTCGAGGTCGGGATGATAATCCTGAGCCGTCTTGCCATACTTCACCGTGCTGATGAGAATTACCTTGGTCTGGTCGGGCGAGATCAGGAAGCCCTCGATGCCGTTCTCCATTTGGCTCACGCAAGCGCGCTTGCTGCCGTCGGCATTCATCACCCAGAGTTGCGGAGTGGCGTTCTCGTCGCTCTCGTCTTTGTAGATAAAAGCGATGCGCGCACCGCCATCAATCCACACGGCGTTCGACTCGCTGTTGGGAGTGACGGTGAGTGGGATGGCGTTCTGGCCGTTGATGTCGGCCACCCAGAGTTCACAGTTGCCTTTGTTTTGCTCAATGCTCATGTAGGTGACGCCATAGAGCACGCGCGTGCCATCGGGCGACACCTGCGGGTTGCTCACACGTCCGAACGAGTTAAGCACCTCAGGGGTGAATTTTCCATTTTCAACTTTCACATCGGGCTTGCCAATTAACATTGCCGTGTCGCCCACTTGGTTGCACCCTGCCAGAGTGAGTAGTGCCGCCATTGTTGCCATGATTGTTGCTTTAAATGATTTCATAAAAAATTGATGTATGTATTTGAAGATTAATATTCCGCTTGCAAATGTACGCAAAGTTTTTCGATAAGCAGTGCAATAGCGCAAGTTTTTTTGCCCCACCCCACCCCCGTTGTGCATTTAACCCAAATCGGTTATTAGAAATTATGTCATAACAGAATTTGTTTTGAGAGTATTGCTGTTATTAAAATCGAAGTTAGAGGGGGTGCCCGAAGGGCGGGGGCGTGTGTCAACAACAAACAATTGCCAGCCAGTGCGTTATCACACACTCCTCCGGCCCGTTGGGCCACCTCCCCTAACTTAGGGGAGGAACTTCTGTCCCAACCTTTTTGAATTATGACACACCCTCATCTGTGTCTCAACCACTTACATGCGCCAAGTATGCATTTTCTTATGCCGAACTCACGTTAATTAGGAACAAAAAATAACATTACTCCGTTCTAATGACCGATTTGGGTTTATACTAAGGTGTGATATAAAAAATACAGCCCAGGCGGTGGCTTCGAGCCATGCCTGGGCTGTTTTGGTAGGCGTAAATGATAGATTGCTTAATGTTCGCCTAAATGTTTCAAACGCATTAAAGGAGAGTAACCTCTACCTCGGCCTCAACATCAGCCACGTTGACCTTGCCCTCACGAGCGAGCCAACCGATAGCGGCGTAAACTTCCTTCTCTTTAAGTTTGGTAGCCTTCTTCAGACCCTTAACGGTGAGCGTACCATTTGCATCGTTGAGTGCATTCCAAGTTGCACCGGCCCACAGGCCAATAGTTTCAACGTTCATAATCTTTTCTTTCTTTTTTACCTTAAAAATTTGTTATAAACTCTTGATATTTTTCTCAAAAATCGCTGCAAAGGTATGTTGACTTTTTGAAATGGCCAAATTTTCGATGCATTTTTCTGCAAAAAAGAGGAAATTGGTAGCATTTTTTTGCAAAAAAACGTCAAAAACAGGGGTTTACTCGCGCGCGAGCGTTGTGCGCGTGCATAATGCGCCCATAATGCACGCGCGCAGCGCACACACGCGCGCTACGCCCGCAGGCGCACGAAAGCACAGAACACAAATTACCTACATTTCAACCGCAACAAGGCTGCGCCGGTTTCCTTTTTTGCCTCATAACATTAACCATAAACAAGTCATTAGTTGGTATTATTTCACACCTACTAAATAACTAAAATTCAATGCATTACAAATCAACACAATCAAAATTTTGCCCATTGAAATATTATTCGTAAATTTGCCACCTGAAATATACGAGATAATTAACCTATTATCATTCAGTAATTTTTAAAAACTAATTTGCGTATGAAACACATTTTTCAAACGAAATTGTTGTTGCTCTTGTGCATGCTCACGTGTGCGGGCGTAGGCTGGGCCGAAACCCTAACCGTGGCCAACGGCACAGCAACAAATGAGTATGTGCCAGTATATGGCTACTACTACGACACGCGGTTCACCAACACCATGGTGTATCCCGCAAGCATGCTTGGCGATATGGATGCCGGCACGATTACACAGGTAACCTTCGAGGCTAACGCCAATATCACATTTACTGACGGCTCGATTAAGGTCTCGATGGGCGAGGTAGAAAGTGCAACTGTTACTGGGAATCCAAGCGGACTTCAACAAGTCTTTAGTGGAACTCCCGCCTCAGGTACCACCCTGTACACCATTACCCTTGACCAACCTTATGAGTACAACGGCGGCAATCTGGCTATTCAGTTCGAACTTGTTTCTAAAGGCTCCAACTGCCCCCATGTTTATTTCTTGGGAGAGGATCAAGAATATAACGCTTCGTGCTACTTATATAGCATCTATGGCACTGCAACCCCTCAAAAGTTCTTGCCGAAGGCAACGTTCACCTATACTGCTGGTGAGAAGCCTGATTATGCGGCTGCAGTGTCGGGTGAGAGCCTGGCATTTGGCACTATCCCGACTGGTAGCACCGCTACGCTTAACGTGACGGTACGCAACAAGGGCGCAAATGCCATCACTCCGGCGGTGAGCGGCCTGGAGGCCCCTTTCAGCACCACTTACACGGCTGCTGAACTTGCTTCGGGCGAGATGGCCACCATCCCTGTTGCATTCAATCCCACAGCAGCAGGCAGTTTTAACGGCACGATGACCATCAACTGCGGCGAGGCCGGCAGTTTTGATGTGGCACTCACCGGTGCGGCAGCAAATATGCTGACGCTATATGACGGCGTGACCAACACCACCAGTTATCTGCCTGTCTACACCTATTGGTCTGACGCACAGGGCACTACCTGCCAGATGATTTACCCCGCCAGCGACCTGACTTCGCTCGTGGGCAAGGCTATCACCGAAATTACGTTCTACTCAAGCGGCACAACACTTGGTTGCGCCAACGCAGTCTACAGCGTAACCATGGGTGTGGATGCAGATCATACCGAGTTTGCCAGCAACAGCGCCGACGCATTGTATACCAACCTTGACGAGGTATACAGCGGCACACTGTCGATCAATGCCGACAAACAGGTGATAATCACGTTAGATGCTCCGTTTACCTACACCGGCGGTAACTTGGTAATTTCTACCGAGGTTACAACAAAAGGCACTTCAGCGTCGAGCACCTCTTTCTTTGCAAAGTACGACTCGAGTACCGCACCCGGCATCTACAAGTACAATTCCACTGTTTCTCGCGTGAATTATCTGCCCAAGGTCACCTTTGCTTTCGATGAACTTCAGGACGACATGGCATCGGTACGCCCCGCTGCTCTCGACTTTGGCACCCAGTTGGTTGGCCAAAGCGCCGAACTGACGTTCACCGTGAAGAACCTTGGCATCAACGCCTTCACGCCCACTGTCAGTGGTGCCGAGGCACCCTTCGAGGTGCTCACCACGGCTGCTGAGGTTGCCGCAGGTGCCGAGCAGGCATTCACCGTGAAGTACGCTCCCACCGAGGGTGGTGTGCACAATGGCACCATTACCGTGGATTGCGGAAATGCTGGCAATTTCGAAGTCACCCTTACCGGTAAGGGACTCGCTGTTCCCACTGGCTATCAGGAGGACTTTAACGCCATCGCCGATGGTGACAAGATGCCGCAAGGCTGGAAGTCGGTGATCGTTCCTGTGAACCGCATCACGGTTCCCAACTCTTATGGTCCCGACAATCTGGCCGACCTCGAAGAGGGCGACACCTATCTCACCATCATCGAGGATGGCGACAACAAGGCTATCGCCTTCGATCGCACATCGTTCCAGAACAACTATGTCTACAGTGCTTACTACCTGATCTCGCCCGAAGTCAAGGGCAACGTGTTCATTACCGGCAAGCACACTTCGACCAGCAGTCCCTATCTGAAGGTTTATCCCATCGTCAACCAGGATGGTGTCGACGTTGTCGACAACAAGAACCCCATCAACGTGACTTGGGAGCCCGCTCTGAACATGAATGGTTGGAGTTACGGCACATTCAACATGGCCGAGAGTGGCCGCGTGGCCATCGGTATGGTATGGTCGGCAATCGACTTCTTCGCAGCCGACGAGATGATTGCTTCGGCCGACATTGCCCTGACCGAACTCAAGGACGTTCCCGCCGAAGTTATTGCCAACGAGGCCGGTGTCGCAACTATCGACCTGACCGCAGTGGTTAAGAACAGCGGACTCGTCGACATCGCCGACGGCGCTTACACCGTTGCCGTCTACGACTACGCCGCCCTAGCCGCTGCTGGCGAGGACGACGAGGTTGAGGCCCTGACCAGCGTCACTGGTACCGCACTCACCGTGGGTGAGAGCAAGGACTTCGAACTCAGTTTCGAGTATGCCCCCGAAAACATCCAGCCCACACAGAATGCCAAGTTTGTGGTGGTGGTGACTATGGGCGACATCATGAAGTCGCTTACTACCGACAACATCAACATCCGCGCCCTGGTGGCCGTGGGTAAACTCTATGCCGAGAATGGCACAAGCGCCTACACCAAGACCGACCTGAGCGTCTTCAACGAGGACCGCACGCTCACCGTGCAGATGGGTAACAACGGTACCGCTCCGCTCACGTTCACCGTGACTCCTGTCGAGGGTGTTACCGTTGAGCCGGCAAGCGGCACCGTGAATGCCGACAGCAAACAGCCTATTATGCTCACCTTCAGCGGCGTAGGAACATATGACGGCGCAGTGGCAACAATTGCAACCAACGTTGGCGACTTTACTGTCGAGGCTGCTGCAGCACGCATTGCCGACGGCACCTTCCTCGAGGACTTTGAGGACGATGTGATGGCCGATGGATGGATTTACACCGCCGGCACAACCGGTATGCAAATCCAGAACCTCACTTATGTGGTTTCGGGTGCCGACATGACCTACAACCAAAAACTTGCGTTCTTCTCGGGTTTCACCACTACTGTAAACACCGAACTTATCACTCCTGCCATCGAATTCAACACCGAGACAGGTCTCGACCTGCACTTCACAACTGCCGGTTATTCGGTCGCTCCTACATTCAAGGCTTATTATTCGACCGACCGCGCTAACTGGACCGAGTTCGAGGGTGAGGTTGCCATGACTCGCATGGCGTTTACCAACACCCAGGTTACTCTGCCCGAGGCCGGCACCTACTTCGTGAAGTTTGACATTTGGGGCGCCGCCATCGACAACATCTACGGTGGCCAACTCGCCACGCTTGAGCACGACGCCATGTTCACCGAGTTCAGCGGCAGCAACCAGGGCATGGTCAACATGACCAACACTTACACTGCCAAACTGAAGAACATGCTTGCCGATGCCGACAGTTACACCGTCGACTTTGTCGAGGATGGCGAGAACGTGCTTGCTACCGTCGAGGTCGCTGACCTGGCTAGCAAGGCCGAGCAAGAGATGAGTTTCGACTACACTCCGCGCGTGGCCGGCACGCACACCGTGCAAGCCATCGCCAAGGCTGGTGACTACGAGGTGAACAGCGCGGTGATTACCGTCAACGTTGCCGAGGAGAGTGCCGTAATCGGCATGATTGTCAACAATGGCACTACGACAACCCTCGATGCCTCAGGTAATTATGCTATCATCAACAGTAACTATGATGCCACAGCGACTCGTCTGATCTACACCAAGGCTCAAATCGAAGAAGCCGGTGTCAAAGAGGGCGACAAGATTACCAAGGTGGCCTTCTTAGTCAAGAAGAGCGACCGCACCAACGCTTTGAACTTTAATTTGTGGGCACGCAGCACCGAGGACGCAACATTGGCTGCAGGTTCTATCTGCACCGACATCGAGGGCGAAGGCTTTACTCAGGTCTTCTCCAAGGACAATGTACTCGATATGATTCCCGCCGCAGGTGGCGAATTTGAGTTGACGCTCTCTGAGCCTATCATCTACGACGGCAAGAACCTTGAGTTCCTGACGTTCAGTTATGGCGCTTACCAGAGCAAGTACATCCAATTCTACTACAACAGCGTGGAGAACCAGATGTTATTCCTTAAGAGGGACGGCCAGAGCGATGCCGCAACTATGTTCGGCAGCACGGCCAGCCTGTCGACTCAGTTGCCGTCGCTCAAACTCTATGTTGAGCAGGAGCCTGTGGAGGTTGCCGGTGTGGTGACCAACGCACTGACCGATGAGCCCATCGAGGGCGCTACCGTGACGCTCACCAAGGGCAACGTGATCTACACCGCCACCACCGACGCCGACGGCGCTTACACCGCTACCGTAATCCAAGCCGGTGAGGGCTACAACATCGTTGCCGCTGCCGAGGGCTTCATCGCAAGCGAGGCCGAGACAATCGACGTCACCGATAACATGACCAAGAACTTCGCTCTCATGCCCGAAAGCACTCCTGGCACGCTCGAGCAATTGCTGGCTGGCGAGGATGTTGATCTTATCAACGAAGACCTGCACATCTGCGAAGCCTTTGCCGACGACAACATGGTTTATGTTGCCGACGAAGAAGGCAACTGGATTGGTCTGAAGGTCAGCGACGACGTCCTGAGCGAGATTGTAGAGTCGAACGACAAGGTGCTTAAGGCTAATACCGTGCGCGGTACGGGCCGTGACCTCGACACCAACCCCGCAATCGACGTGGTTGGCACTCCCGAACTTATCGCCGGCGAGGCAGCAGAGCCTGTTGCCATCAACATGGCGGCATCGTTCAACGAGGTCAAGGGTAACACCATTGTAAGAATTTCGGCCTACTACAAGGGCGACTACTTCAGCGCGTTCTACAGCGACTACGAAGGCCAGATGCTGAGCATCAACAACGCCTATATGGAAACCAGCAACCTGGTCATGAGGCAGCGCTACGACATCAAGGGTGTGCTTCGTCTGAAAGCCGCATGGGATCCTGAGACCGAGGCCAACGGTGCTCCGCGCAAGGTGAAAGTTACCGATTCGAACTATCACGACAACATGGAAATCATGCCGTACAATGTCAACATCGTCACTGGCGTTGACGACCTCAACGTGAACGGCAATGCCGTGGGCGTGAAGTACTACAATGTGGCCGGCATGGCAAGCGACAAGCCGTTTGAGGGTGTCAACATCGTTGTTACCCGCAATGCCGATGGCACAACAAGTACCACCAAGGTAGTCTTCTAATAAGTTCTACTATCACTATCAACGTAAAAAAGGAGGCCCTGAAGCCTCCTTTTTTTTCGTTATACCCAAAATTTTATACCATCGGTCCTGCGGGTGCCACATACTTGGGCGACTCGCCGTATTGGTTGGGCTGCGGTTGTCCGTCGGGAATACACATCACCAGAGGTACGATACCACCAATGCCACACAGGAGGAATAACCAGCACAGATTGCCGCTCTTGCCCGTGTCGTGCAAACGACGAACCATGGCAGCCAACTGCGGGATTAACAACAACAGGGCGATGATACCCCAAATCACGCACACCAAAATAATTGTGCTGGTAGGATCCTGAGCTTCAATGGCACTTAGGTCACCGCCGCTGAGTGCGATGTTGGTGCCTTCCTGAATCAGAGCAGTCTTCTTAGCCATCAACGCATTAAACGGGAAATAGAAAATGCAGTTCACGATTGAGCAGCACAGATAGAACCACCAGAACTCAGAACGGCGTGCACGACCCTTGAAATTAGCATACTTCTGGAAGCAGATCTTGATTGCCTCCACAAAACCCAACATGGGTTTCACTTGATAATTACCTTCCATAATAAATTGAATTTTGAATGAATAAAACGGTGTAACTTAATTTTGCAAAAATACAAAAAAAAATTATATTCGCTGCCATTTCACGACAAAATCAGCATTTTTTCTTGCTATTTGGTTATTTATGCTATTTCGGCGCTAAAAATATGCGGGGCGGCTTTGTCGGCAAGTGCTGCTCCCGGCCTTAGGCATGACGGGCGATGGGCTACCGCGAGATTACAATTATTTAAGGTGTAATAGTTGCCCATGTGCGGAATTATATGTAATTTCGCGCGGTTAAAAATATGGGTATGACCATGCCTGTTGCGGCACGCTGAAAAGCCATTTCACAACGGTTAATCGAGAGGCCCAACCTGGCATAATAACATGATAATCAAATTATTTACAACATTAATTAATAACACATTCTATGAAAACCTTTAATCTGTCACTGGCAGGCTTGCTTTTGTTGCTAAGCCTGGGGGTTGGCACTGCCTGGGCGCAGGATACCGAGCGCCAGTTGGCCATTACCTCGGTAGCCTACAATGGTGAGGACGACATCATCGTGGGTGCCGACGGCAACTACACAATCACCCTCGACGTGACACTGCAAAACAACGGCACTGCCGCCCTGACAAGCGGCGAGAGTGACTACACGCTGAGCCTGCTCAACAATGTGCAGACCGCGCTCGACACACAACCCGTAGCCAGCAACCTGGCTGCCGGTGCCAGCCAAACGATGAGCGTGACCTTCACCGTCGACGGCACAAATGCGGGCCGACAACTGCTGTACGTGCGCGAAAACGTGAGCGGCACCATCAGCGAGGACTACGTCTCGGTGTACGTGCGTGAATACAAGCCCGACGTCGACCTGTATCAAGAGCAGAACGGCCGCTACGTGATGCTGTTCTCGGGCGACCACATCGACTTCGGCACCTCGCAAGAGCCCGTTATTCGGGAGTTTGTCATGGCCAACAGCGGCACGGCACCCTTTGTGCTCGAGTCGCTTACCGTGCCCGAGGGCTTCACCGTGTCGATGCAGGCGGGCGACACCTTGGCTGCCGACAGCGAGACCTTGCTGCTGGTGGTTCTCAACCCCGAAACGCCCGGCACCTACGAGGGCGACCTGATTCTCAACGGCCCCAGCCTGGAAAACTTCAAACTGCACCTCAAGGGCACGCTGAAAGGCCAGGACTACTGGTATGAAGACTTTGAAAACGGCCTCCCCGGCAGCATGATTGCCGGCAAGATATGGAATGTGGAGCAATACAGCGGCTCGCTGGCCGCCGTGGCTTACACCTACCAGGGCAGCGCCTACGAGGGCGAGGCCCGCTACCTCATCTCGCCAAGGCTGGAAATCAAGGAGGGTGAAACGCTCCAATTCCAGGCAGCGAAGAATTCTTATTACTTGCCGTCGCTGAAGGTCTATTTCTCGACCGACCGCAGCAACTGGCAACTCATCCATGAGTTCAGCAGCGACGACTTCGACCGCACCACCATCAGCCCCTCGGGCGGCGCATGCCGCTTCACCGACATGAGCATCGACGGTGTGGCTGCCGGCACAGGTTACATCATGTGGGAGGGCTTCGGCGTGAGCCTCGACAACATCTACGGCTACACCCTGGCTCCCGTCACCGACGATGTGATGATTGCCGCCAGCGAGATTCCCACCAACGGCGAAATCAACAGCACGCTCAACGCAAGCATCACGCTGAGCAACTACGGCGTGGACTACAGCGCCGACGAATACACCGTGGAGTGGCTTATCGACGATGTGGTGGTGGCTACGGCGGCTGCCGACAGCCTCAAGGCTGGCCAGACGACCACCTACACCATGGCTTACACACCGCACACCGCCGGCACCTTCGAGACGATGATTCGCTTCATGGCCGGCAACTACGAATTGGATACCGAACTTACCGAACTCGTGATTACTGAAGAGATTGTTGCCGGCGAAGTGGTCGTGGGCGACGAGACCTCAATCAGCATCGACAGCGAGGTGCCCTTCGACGGCAGTTCGATGTACTCGGTGAGCGAACTCATCTACCCCGCCAGCCAAATCAATCTGGCTGCCGGCACCAAGATTACACGCCTCACCTTCAAGGGCCGCAACACCTCGCAATGCCTCACCGACTTCGAGGCTTGGATTGAAAACACCACCGACAGCCAGGTCGACAACAACGCCCTCCACCCCACCGACGACATGACGCTGATTCACGAGGGTACCGTGGTGATTCCCAAAGTTGGCTCGGCCGGCATGACCCCTGTTCACGAGCCTCTGGTGGTGATCGACTTCCCCCAGCCCTTCGTG
Organism: uncultured Bacteroidales bacterium; assembly: GCA_902776835.1. GTDB lineage: Bacteria > Bacteroidota > Bacteroidia > Bacteroidales > Muribaculaceae > Sodaliphilus. The sequence continues at coordinate 9,593 of CACYRK010000027.1, read as the reverse complement.
TACGACGGCACCAACCTGCGCCTGCGCTTCCATAGCACGCGCGGCACCTCGGGCAACGTGAAGTTCCAGAGCGACCCCAACGCCGGTGTGGGCATGTTCCAAAGCAACTATAAGGACGAGTTCGGCTACTGCCGCAGCGTCGAAGAAGTGCCCGTGCTCTATCTCTCGGTAATCATCGACAGCCCCCATGTGACCGGCACCGTGACCGATGCCACCACCGGCAATGCCATCGAGGGCGCCACGGTCACCATCGCCTCAGGCGAGGTGATGTACACCGGCACCACCGATGCTCAGGGCAACTACGACGTGGAGGTGAAGAAGGACAACCTGCAGGGCTATGAAATCACCGTCGTGGCCGAGGGCTACGAAAGCGCCACCCAAGCCGTCGACCTGACCGAGCGCCCCGTGGTCATCGACTTCGCCCTCACCCCCGCCGCATCCGCCCACGTCCCCGGCGACGTTAACGGCGACGGCAGCCTCGACGGCAGCGACCTGAACATCCTTATCAACATCGTGCTGGGCAAGGACAGCGCCGACAACTACGACGGCCGCGCCAACGTCGACGGCCAGGGCGGTGTCGACGGCAGCGATATCAACACCGAAATTAACCTCTTACTAAACAAGTAATACACAATAATGAAACAGAACAAATTTCTCGCTCTGCTGGTGACAGCGCTCATGCTGCTGCCACTGTGTGCCAGCGCGGCATCGACGCGCCTGCTGTGCGGCGTGGTAAAGGCCGACTCATGGACCATGAACAACAACCAGGAGGGCATCTACATGCTCGAGATTGGCGACAACGCCACGCTCACCAAACTCACTGAGGGACAGGACGTGCTGCAGGCTCCGCTGGGCGGCGCAGTCTATGTCGACGGAAAGATGGAAGGCATCCACTTCAAGCAGGAGTATGACCCCTTCGAGGGCGCCAACACATATACTATTTATCGCGTGCGCTACGACATGGAGACGTGGACTCGCACGCTGCTCAAGCCGCTGTCGGGTGTCGTCTATGGCAACCTGATTTCGAGTTGCGGCTTGGCTCACGACGCCGTCACAGGTGTGAATGTGGGCATCTTCTACAACTTCAACATGAGTTTTGAAGTCATCAACCGCAAACTTGCCGTGATCGACTTCTCGACTGATATCCCCACGCGCTCCATCATCGGCATCGTTGACACGCCCATGGCGGCCATCGCCTTCGACGCCAACGGCCTGCTGTGGGGTGTGGGACAAGACGGCTACCTCTATGTCATCGACCTGGTGGCAGAAGAAAGCGGCTATGTGACCATCTACCCCGTCGCCGACCTGGGCATCAGCAATATCTCGACCTACCCCAGTTCAATGACCTACGACGCCACCACCGGCCACTTCCTGTGGAGTGTGGTGCTCAGCACAGGCAAGAGTTACCTGTATGAGATTACGCCGAGCCTTACCGCCGCCAGCGCCACGCAACTGATGCAACTGCCCGACAACGCCTACTTGGTGAACATGCAGTGGCTCGAACCCGAGGCCGAGGATAATGCTCCCGCCGCAGTCACCGACCTCACCGCTAACTTCGAGGGCGAGAGCCTCACGGGCACCGTGACCTTCACCGCACCCACCACCACCTACGACGGCCAGACGCTTACCGGCGACCTTACCTACACCGTCGCCATCGACGGCGAGACGGTAGCCACCGGCACCGCCGCTCCCGGCCAGGAAGTGAATGCGACAGTCACTTCGCCCAACAATGGCGACATCGCCATCGTGGTCACCGTGGCCAATGCCGCCGGCACCAGCCCCGAGGCAAAGGTGGAGACCTACGTAGGCCCTGACACGCCGCTGGCTCCCACCAACATAGTCCTCGACTACAACTACGACAACAAGCAACTGAGCCTCACTTGGGACGCTCCCACACAGGGCACACATGGCACCACGCTCGACGACACGCGCCTGACCTATGACATCTACACCTTGCCCGGCGACGAACTTCTTGCCGGAGGTGTGACCGAGACGGGCTTCACCGGCGATTTCGACCCCGACGTGCTCGCAGGCTACAGTTTCAAGATTGTGCCCACCTATGCCGACATGACCGTCGGTGAGGCTGGCGAGTCGCCCCGCGCCGTGATTGGCCCGGCTCTCAACCCGCCCTACACTCAGAACTTTGCCAACGCCAGCAGTTTCGACCTGCTCACCGTGCTCGACCTCAATGGCGACGGCAACACCTGGAAGTGGGAAAGCACCTTCGGCAGCAACACTGGACGCGCCAGTTACTTCCCCAGCAGCGAGAACCGCGCCGACGACTGGTTGCTCTCGCCGCCCATCAATCTCAAGAAGGGCGCCGTGTACAGCATCACCCTCGACGCCAACACCGCGCTGGCCAACAATGTCGACTACCTCGACGTGGCTTACGGACAAGGCATGAACACAGCCAACTACGAGATGCTTATCAAGCACATCATCCTCAACGAGCCGCTCAAAGCCGAGTACAGTAACAATGAAATCACGCCTAGCGCAACTGGCGTTTACTACTTCGGTTTCCACGCCGACAGTTATCCTGGTGTGGGCTGGCTGCTGCTGCACAACTTCAGCATCAAGATGCTGCAAGACGCCCCCGACTATTTGCGGGGTGACGTGGATGGCAATGGCGAGGTGAACGGCACCGACCTGAACATCCTCATCAACATCATCCTGGGCAACGACAATGCCGACAACTACGACGGCCGCGCCAACGTTGACGGCCAGGGCAATGTCGATGGCAGCGACATCAACGCCCTCATCAACATCCTCCTGGGCAAGTAAGTTGCCAGATTATAGATTATAGATTATAGATTAAAGATTATAGATTGGCGGCCTCCACAACGGGGGCCGCTTTTTTCGCCCACGCCGCCAGGGGCGACCACCACAATAAAAATCTGCATTTTGCGGGCATTTTGTGATTTTTTTGCCTAAAAGTCGCCTCTTTGCTTTGACATCTGAAAAAAATGTTGTTTCTTTGCGATGAACAATTATTAATCTTGTAAACTACAATACTATGAAAAAATTATTATCTCTGGTTTTCCTGGCAATGGTTTGCTTGGGCAACATGGCTCAGGCCGAAGGCATCGAGTTAGGGGTTTACGTTAGCGACTCTGACCCTGTGACCAACGTGCGCAACAAGCCCGGTGGGTCGATAGCCATGACGCTTCCCGACACATGTTCCTACATGATTACCGTCACTGAGCCAACCAATGGCTGGTGGCGCGTGAAGTGGATTACCGTTGCCGAGACATCGGGTTATATTGCGCTCACCGGGTCGTCGACCGGGTGGTTTTGGATTCACAACTCGGTTATCGGACTTGGCACACGCAACTACGCCAATGAGCGGTGGTGCCTGCGTTCCCAGCCCAACGAAAACGGCAAACCCGTTTACTGGTTTAACACCGAAATCGTTGTGCATCCTCTCACCGTGAAAGGCGACTGGGTAAAGGTCACCTACAACGGCCACACCGGTTGGATTGAGAGCGAGAAACTCTGCGACAACCCCCTAACCAACTGTTGTTAACGTCCCGCATAGGAAAAATTCAGAAAAAAGCAATAAGTCTTTGTGGTTTCACAATAATAAACTACCTTTGCATCGCATTACGAAAAAGTTCGTAACGAAAAAGTTCGTAACATGGAAAATCCTTTTAAATTCGGAACTATCGTTGAGGAAGATTACTTCACTGATAGAGTTGAAGAGGTGGCATTTATTTGTCAGTTCATTAATAGTGCCAATCATCTGATACTCATCAGTCCTCGGCGTTTTGGGAAAAGCAGTGTTGTAGAAAAGGCAGTAAAAAAGTCGGGGAGGAAACACATTACCATAAATCTGCAACAAGTAACGTCGGTGTCGGATTTGTCGGCAAAATTACTCAGAGAGTTTCTTAAGACACATCCATTAGAACGAGTAAGGCACTTGATTACCCATTTTCGCATAATCCCCACGCTGACAACAAATCCAGTCACAGGCTCGATTGACGTGTCATTCCAACCGAGTGCAGACGCTACATCAACGATAGAGGACGTGCTAATGCTTATTGAAAACACTCACTCCAACGACGACAGAATCATTATCGTGCTGGATGAATTTCAGGAAATACTCGATATTTCCCCTGGGTTGGACAGAAAATTGCGCGCAATCATGCAGCGACAACAGCACATCAATTATATCTTGCTTGGCAGCCAAGAGAGCATGATGACTGAGATTTTTGAAGACAAGAAATCTCCTTTCTATCATTTCGGTGAGTTAATGCGGCTGAAAAAGTTGCCACGCGATGATTTTTACAGATATCTGAGCGAGCGCTTGTCGGTATGTTTTCCCGACACAAGCGATGATTTGGCCAATCGCATTCTTGACTACACAATTTGCCATCCTTACTACACACAACAGTTGGCTGCCAATGTGTGGCAAGTGGGGATGCTACAACCCGAGTTGGAAAATCCTGTTGGTAAAGCCATATCCAATATTGTTACCACGCACTCACTTGACTATGAACGGCTTTGGATTAAAATGAACCGGACAAAAAAATGGATTCTGCAACGAATGGCCACAGAGAAACCTCTGCAAACCGGAGAGTACAAAACAAGTACGATTTATAGCTCTCTTAAAAATTTGCAGAAGGATGGTTTTGTGATTTATTCTGACAAATATGAGATTGAAGACCCATTTTTCAAAAAATGGATTGCAGACAGCATTTAAAACTATTGGTTAAGCCCCAATCTGGATTTAGGATAACGAAAAAGCGTTACAGAGGGGTTGGCCCTTTGTAACGCTTTTGGTTTGCAACAGCATGTTGCGTGAGTGAAAGTTTACTTCACAATCTTAGAGACAACTACTGTGCCGTCGCTATAGGTAGTTCTGACGATGTTCACGCCGTTAAACGGCTTGCTGCTGTTCATGCCGATGAGGTTGAAATACTCAACTGCAGTGACCTGGGCTGCATTTCCAAGTCCCTCAACACCGGTCACGTCCATTTCGTAGAAATTAGCAGTAACAAGAACATCGCTGGCTGGCATCACAAACTGGAGTTCAGTGCCTCGATTGCTGAGCAATGTCGTCTCCTCCTCGGTAGTCAGGTTTTTGACGGTAACGCTTTCAATGGCATAACCACTAATCGGCTCCACAGCCAAGGTCACCGTCTCGCCCTCTTGCGACTTGTTGTCGACAACGCCGTTAAGCAGGGTGATTGTGCCGGTGCCTTCGGGCATGCACTGGGTGTTGACCTGATAACTCTCGGCCTGCTTGTAGAGCCACACGCGACCGTCGGGGTCGTTGTTGATGTTCTTCATTATAAACTGCTCGTTGGTGCCGTCGTAACGGATAGTCTTGGTCGAACTGCCCACATTCTTGAACCAGCACAGATAGTTGTACTCGGTGTTGCTGATATACATGATGGCGCGGCCATAGTCGTTGACGGTCGATGTCACGGTGAGGTTGTCGTTTTGTCCGCGCAGGACTCCGCTGGCCGGCTTGAGCCAAGCCACGGTGCGCGTGTTGCTGCCGATGGTGCTGTCATTGACGCCGGCCATGCGAATCACCATAGCGTTGCCGTCGACCTTTACGCGCGTCTTGCTGTCGTTCAGCCACTCAACCACGGGCACTGCCTGCGGGGTAGCATCAGAAGGCTCCTTGAAGCGCATAGCATTGTCGTGATACTGGCTCACGATGACATAACTCTTACCCTCCACGATTTGGCTGCGGTTAGTCACCAACTCATAGATGTCGCCCTCGGGCTTTTCGTAGGTAATCTCAATCGAGCCGAAGCGCACGCCATGACCCTTAACGGCGAAGTTCAGGCTGATTGACTCGCCTTCCCATGTGCCGATGAAGCCCTCGCTGGTGTAGGTGCCGGGGTTGTCGGGATGGGTGTGGTTGGCAAAGAGGGTGATGGTCGACGGGCCCCAGTAGCGAGCGTCAAGGTCGCCCTCGAGAGCATCGTCCATGCAGTGGAACACAATCTTCTTGATCACGTAGTTGTAAGAGAGAACCGTAAAATTGGTGTTGGGATTGGCAAGCAGGTAGTTCACATTGTTCATGCCACCTGTCATCGTCAAGATGATGCCGTCTTTCACTGCGTAATACACTGTGCTGGCCTCGGAGAACTCGCCATCACCACGCGAAATGGTAACTGTTTTCTCGTTTGCGAAGGCAGTTGCCGTAACTGCAAGCAACATAATAAAAGTAATGATTTTCTTCATAATGATGTGTGTTTATGTGTTGGTATATTTTCCAATTTGCAAAGTTATAAAAAAATGCAATAACATATTAAAAAATCAAATAATTATGTAACAAAAAAGTCGGAAACAGGTGGTTTTTTTACGGTTTTTCGGCTCAAAAATAGGATAATCCAAGAATTACGCGTAACTTTGTGGCATGATGAAAGGCTTAGTGGTTCGAAACACCGGCAGTTGGTATGTCGTCATGCCCGACGACGCCCCGGAGCGACTGATAAACTGCAAAATCAAGGGCAACCTGCGTCTGAAGGGATTCAGGTGCACTAATCCTGTGGCCGTGGGCGACCGCGTGAGCCTGGACGTGAAGCCCGACGGCACAGCGTTTATCGTCGCCATCGAGCCGCGCCGCAACTACATAATTCGCCGCGCCAGCAACCTGAGCAAGGAGTTCCAAATCATCGCCAGCAACCTCGACCAGGCGCTCCTGGTGGTCACACTCACCCATCCCGAGACCAGCACCACCTTCATCGACCGCTTTCTGGCCACCGCCGAGGCTTACCGCGTGCCCACCGTGCTGGCCATCAACAAGACCGACCTGCTTGACGATGCCGAAGGGCGCGAACTGATTGACGCCGTGGCAGGTCTGTATCGCCACATCGGCTACGAGGTTATCACCCTGTCGACACTCACCGGCGAAGGGCTTGACGAGTTGAAGCAGGCATTATTAGGTAAGACCACCCTACTCTCGGGCAACTCCGGCGTGGGCAAGTCGTCGATTATCAACCGCATCCTGCCCGAGGCCCGGCTGCGCGTGGGCGACATCTCGCAGGTTCACCACACGGGCATGCACACCACCACGTTCAGCGAGATGCTCGCACTGCCCGACGGCGGCTGGCTCATCGACACGCCGGGCGTGAAGGGCTTCGGCACCATCGACTTTGAGCGCGAAGAGGTGGCACATTTCTTCCCTGAGATTTTCGAGACCGCACGCGACTGCCGCTATGGCAACTGCACCCACACCCACGAGCCGGGCTGCGCCGTGCGCGACGCCGTGGAGCAGCACCTCATTTCCGAGTCGCGCTACGCCAGTTACCTCAGCATCCTCGACGACAGCAACCCCGACAAATACCGCAAGCCATTCTAACCCCAATCGCAGCACCAGGCACATTGCCATGCCCTGCCTGCCGCGGCTTAAGCCATGCCGTATGAGCAAAAAAAGAGACCCGCACGCGATGTGCGAGTCCCTGCTGTGGTGGGTGCTAACAGATTCGAACTGCCGACCTTCTGTACGTCAAACAGACGCTCTAAACCACCTGAGCTAAGCACCCATGTCGTGAAAGACGGTGCAAAATTACACATTCTTCACGACACACGCAAGAAAAAGTCCATAAAAATTCATTTTTTTCAACAAAACAGCCATCAAAGCGGCGTTTCAGCACTACACACAACTATGGCAACAACATGCTTTTAAACTCTTTTAAACTCACCAAAATAAATTGGCAATTACACTAAAAAAGTTTGGCTAATCAGCAAAAAAGCATTATTTTTGCGCAAAATTCATCATTATTAATATCTAATATCTTTTTTATGAAGAAATTTTATCTCAAATCTTTGTTTGCACTCTTTGCCATTGCAGCGTGTGCATTTAACGTTAGCGCCAATGAACTCACCGTGTGCGAGCCCACAACAGCAACACCTCCCGTAAGCACTTATTTGCCTATCAACGGCACATATGTTGATGAGGCAGGAACCACATGCCAGGTTATTTATCCGGCTGAAATGCTTGAGGAGATGGCCGACGGAGAAATCACAGCCATCAAGTTCTACCTGAACGAAAATGGTATCAAATTCCGTAACTGCACCCTTCAATTCTCGGTTGGCGAGACCGACCAGGCCGAGTTCGGCAACTTGGTTGAGGGCCTTACTCCCGTTGCATCAATCACTTTCCCCAAAGAAGCAAGTGGCGACACCGAATTGCTGATTCAGTTCGACACTCCATTTGAATACGAAGGCGGCAACTTGGTGTTTGAGTCGAAAGTCACTGCAGCCGGCAACTGGGGTTCCACCTCGTTTATTGGCGTGTCAACTGGTTCTAACACAGGTATTTCGCGCGGCAGCACATATGGGTTCTTGCCTAAGGCAACCTTCACCTATGAGATTGAGGTTGTTGATTACAAGGCCAGTGTAGGCCCCTTGAACCTCAACTTTAGCAAGGTAGCAAAGGACGCCAGCGAAGAACTCAGCGTTACCATCAAGAACAAGGGCACCAACGCCTTCACACCGACCCTGAGCGAACTCGATGCTCCCTTCACCGCCGCTCTTGCTACCGAAGGCGAACTGGCTCCGGGTGCCAAGGTTGATGTCAACGTGACTTTTGCTCCCACCGAGTATGGCAACTTCGACGGCACCCTCACTATCGACTGCGGCGAGGCTGGCACCTTCGATGTTGCTATTAACGGTCTTTGTGCCAACGAGGTGGATATTGCCGATGGCGACGCCACCAACACCGATGTGCCCATCTACGGCCTCTATTGCGACACTCAGGGCACTCGCTGCCAGGTGATTTATCCCGCCGATATGCTCATCGGCCTCGTGGGCAAGAAAATCAATTCGGTCACCTTCTACCCGAATAATGGTTCAATGGCCCTGCGCAACGTGACGCTGCAAATGTCGATTGGCTCTACCACTCAAATTGAGTTTGATCAAGAGACCGCCATCGCCGAGCCCAATTTCGTCACCGACCTTACCAACAACACCACGACCACGCTCGTTGGCGGTGAGGAACTGTTGGAATTCAACCTCACTGAGCCGTTCGAATACAATGGCGACAACCTCGTTATCGAGACTCTGGTAACTGTTAAGGGCAACTATTCGACCACCCCATTCAAAGGAACAGCCATGGATTACAATGCTGGCGCACGTACGTCGAGCAACGGAAGTGTTATTTGCAAGTTCCTGCCCAAGGTCACCTTCTCGGTTACTGATCCTGACGTTGTTACCGGCATCGACGACGCGTTCACCGGCAAGCCCATCAAGGGTGTGCGTTACTACAACCTCTCGGGTGTAGCAAGCACCACTCCGTTCGAGGGCTTCAACATCGTCGTTACTGAGTACACCGACGGCACCAAGTCGTCGACCAAGGTAATCAAGTAACACACCTTTAACGACAATAATCACGGGGCTGCCCATCCAACGGGCTGCCCCGTTTTCTTTTCACCCCACCGTTGCCATTGTCGCTATCGCTGCTATAGCCGCTATAGTTGCTATTGTCGCTATAGTTGCTATCGCCCCTATAGATTCTTGGGCTTGGCAAAAACACCATCAAAAGAACATTAAGTTTGCAGCGTGATTGCGGGCGCAGCCCGCAACTGCAAACAAAAATGTTCAAATAACTTGAAGAATGCCAGGTTGTTTTCTTA
>CACYRK010000026.1 GCA_902776835.1 uncultured Bacteroidales bacterium | reverse complement strand
AGTTTAGGGGAGTGGGAGACATAAAATTCTTTATGTTCAGATTAGCTACACTATATTCGTGAAACGACAGACTCACCAACCGGAAATATCCGCTGACCCTAAAATTTTTAAATTTAAATCTGAAATTTGTTGCATGGTTAAATAATTTTTAATATTTTTGTGCCAAATTATAAAACCACGCGTTTGTAATCAAAGAAACACAATTAATAACAACTAATAGAACAACATTATGAAAAAATTTCTACTCTTGTTTTTTGCGCTGATTATCGGTGCAAACTTCGCTCAGGCTCAGCGTAAAGACGTGACTATGGTTCCCGTACTGGAGAAGTCGCTCTCAATCATCGACCTCATCGAGAATGATCACGACATGGAAATCGTGAGGTTAGAGTTTGATATCGTGAAATCATCCAAAGACTCGTATCGAACTCTCACCAAGAACTACGAATACACAATCGTTGCCTTCGCCGACGACCGCGTGAAGGACATCGATGTGGCGCTCTACAAACGTGTGGGTAACGAGTGGGTACAGGTGGCTTCGGACAATGACAACTCTGACATTGCAGTGATGTCGTACACCCCGACCGAGACAGCAAACTATAAAGTTGTCGTTTCGGTATACGCATTTAACTCGGGTTACTCGGCCGCTCACTACGGATTGATTTACTTCCACGAGTAAAGAACGACCTCAACACAAAGTCTCGGGCGCCAGATCGGTGCCCGATTTTTTTGTCCTACATCAAAACCCAACAACAAATATGCAAGTCGAATGACTTGCCACTTGGATTATCCAATGGATGAAAGAGATGAAAAATGGGTGCAAATTTTGGGTGTTAGGTTGAAATTCAGTAACTTTGCATACATGAAAAAGACGATATTGGCAATTGTCGCGGTGATGCTTGCCCTCGCTCCCGCGGCTGCCCGAGGGCTGAAGGGCAAAGTGATTTACGTCAATCCCGGTCACGGCGGCTGGACCATTAACGACCGTCCGCATGCCACGATGAACTACGAGGAGATGGACACCATGAGTTTCTTCGAGTCGAAGACCTGCCTGTGGAAGGGCCTTGAACTGCGCGACCGTTTGGAGGCTGCCGGGGCCCGCGTAATCATGTCGCGCACCACCAACGGCTGGGTAGCCGTGGGCGACAAGAACGCCACCGCCAACGACCGCGTCGAGACTTATGCCGACGAGAACGGCCAGCAACAACTTATCACTCTGGAAAAAATCGCCTGTCAGGTCGACTCAATCAACCCCGACTACTTCATTGCCTTGCATAGCAATGCCACCGGTGGAGGCGACGGCAAGACGGTGAACTACCTGCTGTACATGTATCGCGGCGAGACGGGCAACGACTACGCCCACGGCAGCATTGACCGCGCTCGCGTAGCATTCCCTTACGCTTGGGACAATCCGCTTACAGTATGGACCAGTTCGTCGCCCGACGACATGTACGTTGCCGGCGACCTCACCTGGATGGGCGGCACCCCACCGGGCAAGCCCAATGTGCTGGGCTATACGGGTTGGCTGGCCGTGCTCAAGCACCGCGTGCCGAGTTTTCTCGTTGAAGGCTCGTTTCACAGTTACCAGCCTGAGCGCCAACGCCTCATGAACCGTGACTACTGCCGCATGGAGGGCGTACGTCATTTCCGTGGCATCAATGCGTGGTTTGGCGGAAAGCCTGAGAAGCACGGATATATCGCCGGGACTATCAAGAGTGCCGACGAGCGCGTTGACAACCCTCGCTTCACCTACAAAGAGGGCACCGACGACCAGTGGTTGCCACTTAACGGCGCAATGGTGTATCTGCTTAACGATCGCAATGTGAGGATTAGGCATTATCGGGTCGACAACGAGTGGAACGGCTTCTTCGGCTTCTTCTATCTCAAGCCAGGAAAGTATACCCTCGTTTACGAAGTACCAGGCTACGAGTCGGTCAGCGAGCAAGTGGTGGTGAAAAAAGACCACACCACCTACTGCAAGCCGCGCCTGCACCGCATCAACCACTGATTAAACCACAAATCGAACACTTAATTAGTTGTAAAAGACCAAACTACAGATTAATTTTTGGATTAATCTGAAGAGTCTGATATTCTGCAAGATTTTGAACATATTTTGAATGGTTTGCTACGCTGCGCTTGCCCTTCGTGCTCCCGTTCGGTCGCGAGCACTTTGTGGTTCTGCGTGTCAGGCGCACTCCATTTGTCATAGGGGTGCGGGGGCGTAAAAAAACCTGCCTGGCAGCGCGCCTGTGATTGAGGTGCGCGCCACCGGCAGGGGCCTATATAGAAAAAGGCTTCATCGGAGAGAGGTTTTCTCATATGCCAACCATAAACTCACATCGTTAGAAGTAATGACAAGTTCACCATAGTATTCCGGGTAGTCCATATCACCGAACGAGACGAAACAGCATACTCCTGCTCGAGTAATAATATAATATGGTGGCATACCAGCCAAACGGTATTGACTCTCCTATCAAACATCCATTTTTACGGCGATATTATACGTGGGTTCATAATCGTTAAACGTGTTTTGAAAAGCCTGAGTAACTACACTGTAATACCCCTCGGGGCACATCAAAACTAAATGCCCGGCACCGCTTCCAACACCGGTGAAGATGATGGCGGGGTTGGTGTCGTCGTCAAGAGAATTTTGGTTACCAAATCACCTATTGGCGATTACCAGGGCGAAAATCTCGTAGCGATAGGCGCTGTACGTAACGGACCGAATAAAGATGCACGAAATGATGCGTGATGTTGTCTTCAGAACTCTGATTGCTAAGGAGGCATACGATCGAACCCAAATGGCGCGGCGGAGATAAAACACTTCGGGCACCCTGCCGATGTGGTGGCAAGGCGCCCGAAGTTGTTATTGTCGAAAAGCGAGGTTAGTCGCGCAGGATAGGCATGGTCATGCAGCGCGCGCCACCGCCCGCACGGGGCAACTCGCTGCCAGGGAAGGTGGCAACAAACTTGTCGTAACTGTTCATATCGACCTTTCCGGCGACAATGTCCTCGGCGTTAAGCACGGCAAAGCCGGCTCGGTCGAGAGCGTCGATGGTGTTGGTGTTTCGGCGGTAGCCTATCACCTTGCCGTCGCCCAGCGAGAAGAAGTTGGCGCCACTGTGCCACTGCTCACGCAACTGAACCCATGGGTCGCTGCCGCCACCCAGCACCGGCTCGATGTCCCACCCCAGGCTGCGAAGGCCGTCGAGGATGTTGGGCACGCTACGGTAAGAAATCTTGCCGCCGTCGATGCTGATGAGCGTGGTGTCCTTGCCGGCAAAGAGGCCCTGCTTGCGAAGCATAGGCTCAAATGCCATGCACTGGTGCTTGCCCAGAAAGGTGAACACCATGTCGAGGTGGATAAACGACTCGGGGCTGTGCGGCAACTCCTGCACCAAGATGTTGAAGTGGTCGCGCTCGCGAGCAAAGGTCTGGGCAAGATATTCGATGCCCTTGGCGTTGGTGCGAATGCCTTGCCCGATGCACAGCAAGTCGGGCGCAGCGATGTGTACATCGCCACCCTCGGTGCGTGCCCAACGGTCCCATGCCATGGCATTTAGCATCTCCACCTTAAAGAAATGCTGGAAGATAGCCTCGTAGATCATCGTCTCGCGTTCGCGCGCCTCGAAACTCATCGAGTTGATGAGCACGCGGCCATAGACCGTCGACGAAGCGTCGCGCGTGAAAAACAGATTGTAGAGCGGCTCCAGCAAGTAGCGGTCGTCGTCGATGCCGTCCCACTCAGGGTCTTCATACCCCTCGATGAGCACGGCGGCGAGTTGACGCGTGTCGCAACTGTCGAGATAGTCCGTGAGCAGGCTCGACTTGGCGCCATAATTGCGCACCGTGTCACTAACCATGCGGCTGCGCACTTCCGGGTCGCGCAAGATGTGCTCCAGGATGTCCTCGACGTAGTAGACCTGTGTCCAGCGCTCGAGCACACCACAGAAGTTGGCATACTCGCCATCGACGATTTTCTTGTTCAGGATGTCGCTATAGAGGCAATGGGGGGCGTTGAGCGGCGTCATCCGCTCTATTTCCGGGCCCGGCCGGTGCAGCAGCACGGCACGCAACCGACCGGTCTCGGAACTTACGTCAACCTTGCAGGGAACAATGTGTTTCTGTTCGGTATTTTGATTCATACGGTGTCAGTATCGATTACTTTAAATAGGTGTAGCGGTAGTCGGTGGGAGAAACCAGGGTCTCCTTGATGACGCGCGGGATAATCCAGCGAATCAGGTTGAACTCGCCGCCAGCCTTGTCGTTGGTGCCGCTGGCGCGTGCGCCGCCGAAGGGCTGCATGCCCACCACTGCACCTGTGGGCTTGTCGTTGATGTAGAAGTTGCCGGCAGCGTAGCACAACTGCTCAGTGATCTTCTCCACTGCCATGCGGCAACGGCCGAACACAGCGCCGGTCAAGCCGTAAGGCGACGTGGTGTTGCACAGTTCCACGGTCTCGTCGACCTTGTCGTCGTCGTAAGGATAAACGGTGAGGATCGGGCCGAAGATTTCCTCTTCCATCGATTTGAAGTGCGGGTTGCTGGTCTCGATGACCGTAGGCTCGACAAACCAGCCCACCGTCTTGTCGCACTTGCCGCCCATCACCACCTGTGCGTCGCTGGCAGCCTGAGCGTAGTCGATATATGATTTGCACTTGTCGAACGAAGCCTCGTCGATCACAGCGTTGATAAAGTTCATCGGATCCATCACGTCGCCCATCTTCACCTCGGCGGCCATGCGCTTCATGTCGTCGAGCACGCCGGGCCACATACTCTTGGGGATGTACATGCGCGAAGCAGCCGAGCACTTCTGTCCCTGGAACTCGTAAGCGCCGCAGAATGCAGCCGTAGCCACAGCCTTCGGGTCGGCACTCGGATGCACAAAGATAAAGTCCTTGCCGCCAGTCTCGCCCACGATGCGCGGGTAAGAGATGTACTTGTCGAGGTTTTGCACAGCCTGGCGCCACAGCGAGTTGAAGGTGCCAGTGCTGCCGGTGAAGTGGAAGCCCGAGAAATACTTCGACTGGGTGGCCACCTCGCCAATGAGTGCTCCGCTGCCCGGCAGGAAGTTCACCACGCCGTCGGGCAAGCCAGCCTCTTTGTAGAGTTGCATGAGGTAGTAGTTGCTCAGCAATGCGGTGGTCGAGGGCTTCCAGATTGCCACGTTGCCCATCAACACCGGCGTCATGCACAGGTTAGAGGCAATCGAGGTAAAGTTGAACGGAGTCACTGCGAGGATGAAACCTTCGAGCGGACGGTACTCGGTGTGGTTGATATGGCCAGCGCCGTCCTTGGGCTGCATGGCGTAGATCTTCGAGGCATAGTGCACGTTGTAGCGGAAGAAGTCGATGGTCTCGCACGCCGAGTCGATCTCGGCCTGGTAGATGTTCTTGCTCTGGCCAAGCATGCAAGCGGCATTCATGATGGGGCGATACTTGGTGGCGAGCAGTTCGGCCATCTTCATCACGATGGCGGCACGTGTGGTCCACGGCGTGCGGCTCCACTGCTTGTGTGCCTCCATAGCGGCGTCAATAGCCATCTCAATCTCTTTGCGACCCACCTTGTGGTAGGTTGCCAGCACATGCTTGTGGTCGTGCGGGCAAGTCACCTGCCCCACGTCGCCGGTGCGAATCTCCTTGCCGCCGATGATGATGGGGATGTCGACGACCAGTTTGCTTTGACGCTCTAATTCTTTCTCGAGGGCTACGCGCTCAGGCGAGCCGGCCAGATAGGCCTTTACCGGCTCATTTGCCGGTACGGGGAATGAAATAATTGAATTATTCATGTTAAAGTTTATGTTATAAAGGTTGTTTTCTGCATAGAAGATTACGCTGCAAAGTTACAAATTATTTCCCAATTTTTCAATACCCCCACCAATAATTTTGGTCCCAACGCAAATTTCGTGAATTGCTGATTGAGTTTAACGCGAATTTCGCGAATTATAAAAGCCACAGATTAAACGAATTAAACATATAATTGGCTGTAACAGAATAAACTACGGATTAATCCGATTGTTCTGACTTATTTATCGCTGTTCTCGCAGATTACACTGAAAATAATTTGTTTAATTCGTTTAATTTGTTGACTATTTATTTGTTAATTTATTGATTAAATGCGAATTACGCAAATTTTACGAATGACACGAATTATTTAGTTTAACATGGATGACCACGAATTAGCCATTAATTATTTGATTATGAAATAATTATCATAGAAAATTTATGAATAATTTATGGATAATTCATATTAAAATTTCTCGCGGTTCTCGCAGATTACACTGAAAATAATTTGTTTAATTCGTTTAATTTGTTGACTATTTATTTGTTAATTTGTTGACTAATAGCAAACTACGGACCAATCCGGTTAATCAGATTAATCCGTAGTTTATTTAGAGTGATGTTAGGAGATCACTTGAGGGTGATGTCGTGCTGAGCGACGGGGCGCTCGCAGAAGTGGCAGCGCAGCGTGGTGTGCTCGCGGTCGATGACGTGGAAGTGGGTGCGCATCGGCTCGTTGTTGGTGATGCACTTGGGGTTGTTGCACTTCACGATGTCGAACAGTTCGTCGGGCAGCGTGACGTTGAATTTCTCCACCACCTCATAGTCGCGGATGATGTTCACCACAGCGTTTGGCGCGATGACGGCGATGCGGTTGAGCGTAGCCTCGGGAAACACCAGGTCGGCAACCTTGATGATGCCTTTCTTGCCCAGGCGCGGGCTGTCGAGGTTGTTACCGATTGTCACACTCACGTCGTTGAGGTTTGCCAGCCCCAGCAGGTTCACCACCTTAAAGAGTGACGCGGTGGGGATATGGTCGATTACAGTGCCGTTTTGCAGGGCGGCCACTGCAAGTTCTTTCTTTTCTTTGTTAACCATTGTCGCTTGATTTGTGATTCGTTAATGTGTGAGTTTACAAGTCGAGAGCCCGGCAGATGAGAGCTTGGCGGGCATAGAGACCGTTCTTGGCCTGCTGGAAATAGTAGGCTTGCGGCGTGTCGTCGACGTCCTGTGCAATCTCGGTGACGCGTGGCAGCGGGTGCAGCACGCGCATGTTGGGCTTGCAGCCGGTGAGCATGCTTGCCGTGAGGGTGTAGATGTTCTTCACGCGCTCATACTCCATCAGGTCGCTGAAGCGCTCGCGTTGCACGCGGGTCATGTACAGAATGTCGGTCTGGTTGATGATGCCCTCGCTGAACTCGGTGGTCTCCTCGTAGTCGATGCCCCACTGGCGGCAATACTCCTTGTACTGCTCCGGCATGCGCAACTCGTTGCAAGCCACAAACTTGAAGCGTGGCGAGAAGTGATGCATGGCCTCGAGCAGCGAGTGCACGGTGCGGCCATACTTCAGGTCACCCACCATGGTGATTGTGAGGCCGTCGAGCGTGCCCTGCGTCTGGTAGATGGTGTAGAGGTCGAGCATCGTCTGCGTGGGATGCTGGTTGCTGCCGTCGCCCGCGTTGATGATGGGCACCGGGGTGAGTTCGCTGGCATAGCGTGCGGCACCCTCCAGATAATGGCGCATCACAATCAGGTCGGCATAGTTGCTCACCATCATAATGGTGTCCTTGAGCGACTCGCCCTTGGCCTGGCTGCTGCTCTTGGGGTCGCTGAAGCCAATCACTCGGCCACCAAGGCGGTTGACAGCGGTTTCAAAACTAAGGCGGGTACGTGTGGATGGTTCGAAGAACAGCGATGCCACAACTTTACCCGCCAGAATGCGTTGATTGGGGTTCTTTTCAAATTCCCCCGCGCGTCGCAAGAGCGACAAAATCTCTTCCTTACTCAGGTCGGAGATTGATATTAAACTGCGATTATCCATATACTGATTGCTTAATCGCATGCAAAGATAATATAATCGCATGGGCCTGCAATAGCATAAAACAAAAAAAATGCTAATAGAGAAAAAAAACCGGTTTTGTGCTATGCATGTCGGGAAATAGTAGTAAATTTGCACTTTCTTTCCACATCGCGTGACGAGAAAAGCGCGGCGTTTGTTGCCAAGGATGATGCCTGAGCAATAGCCACCGCGAAAAACAACGAATTTTATAAACATCAACTTAATATTAACCATCTAAAAACCATTACATTATGCCAAGAAGTTTATCTGGGAGAAGTTTTCTGAAATTACTGGATTTCACCACCGAGGAGATTCAATATTTGCTGGAACTCGCCAAGGATTTCAAGCGTTTGAAACGCACCAACACCCCTCACAAGTACCTCACAGGCAAGAACATCGTGCTCTTGTTTGAAAAGACCTCGACGCGCACCCGCTGCTCGTTTGAAGTTGCCGGTAACGACCTGGGCATGGGCGTGACTTACCTCGATCCGGGTTCGTCGCAAATGGGCAAGAAGGAGTCGCTCGAGGACACCGCCAAGGTGCTCGGACGCATGTTCGACGGTATTGAGTACCGCGGTTTCGACCAGCAAGTGGTCGAGGACCTCTCGAAATATGCCGGAATCCCCGTGTGGAACGGCCTCACCACTGAGTTCCACCCCACCCAGATGCTTGCCGACGTACTCACCATCGAGGAGAACTTCGGCTACTACAAGGGCCTGAAGATGGTCTTCATGGGTGACGCCCGCAACAACGTGGCCAACTCGCTCATGGTCGTTTCGGCCAAACTCGGTATCAACTTTGTGGCTTGCGGCCCCAAGGAGAACATGCCCGACGAGAAGTTGGTGGCTACCTGCCGCGAGATTGCCAAGGAGAATGGCTGCACCATCACGCTGACCGACGACGTGAAGGAAGGCACCAAGAATGCCGACGTAATCTACACCGACATTTGGGTGTCGATGGGCGAGCCCGACGAGATTTGGGCCGAGCGCATCAAACTGTTGAGCCCCTATCAGGTGAACGACGCCGTTATGGCCAACGCTAACGAGAACGCCATCTTCCTGCACTGCCTGCCCTCGTTCCACGACCTGGAGACGACCATCGGCAAGGAGATTTACGACAAGTTTGGCCTGCCCGAGATGGAGGTTACCGACAAGGTGTTCCGCGGACCGCAGTCGAAGGTGTTCGACGAGGCCGAGAACCGCATGCACACCATCAAGGCCGTGATGTTCGCCACGCTGAAGTAATCGACCAAATATCGCACATTTATGAGCAAACGCCTCGTAATAGCCTTAGGCGGCAATGCCCTCGGCAAGTCGCCTAAGGAACAATTATCGCTTGTCGAAACCACAGCCTCGACCATCGTCGACCTCATCGAGGAGGGTTACGACGTGGTCATCGGCCACGGCAACGGCCCGCAAGTGGGCATGGTTAACCTTGCCTTTGAGTTCTCGCATAAGGACGGTGGCGGCTTGCCCGCCATGCCGTTCCCCGAGTGCGGCGCCATGACGCAGGGCTACATTGGCTATCACTTGCAGCAGGCCGTGCAACGCGAGATGGCTCGCCGCGGCATCAACAAGCCGTGTGCAGCAGTGGTCACCCAGGTCGTCGTTGACAAGAACGACAAGGCATTCGACAACCCCACCAAGCCCGTGGGCATGTTCTACAGCAAGGATGAAGCCGACGCCATCGTGGCACAGACCGGCTACACCTTTGTTGAGGATGCCGGCCGTGGCTACCGCCGTGTGGTCCCCTCGCCTATCCCAGTGAAGATTGTCGAACTCCCCGTGGTGGAGCAACTCGTCGACCTGCACACGGTAGTTATCACCGTGGGTGGTGGCGGCATCCCCGTGGTGGAGAATGGCCCCGGAAACTATGAGGGCGTGGCAGCCGTGATCGACAAGGACCGCGCAAGCGCCAAGTTGGCTCTCGACATCAAGGCCGACATGCTGGTGATTCTCACCGCCGTCGACCAGGTGGCCATCAACTTCGGCAAGCCCGACCAGAAGAATCTCGACCGCATCACCCTGGAGCAGGCCCGCCAATATATTAAGGAGGGACATTTCGCTCCCGGCAGCATGCTGCCCAAGATTGAGTCGTGCATCAGTTTTGTCGAGGCCACCAAATCGGGCTCGGCCCTGATTACCTCGCTGGAGAAAGCCCGCGAAGCCCTCAAGGGCAACACCGGCACCCTAATCACCCGCGACTGACCGGGTGACACCCCCTACCCCAACACACTCAGGGCTGGACCACAAATGGCCCAGCCCTGAGTGTGTTATAACACCGACAAATTAAACAGATTAATACAAATTATCGCCAAGGTGGTTATGCAAATTTGTCGTCTGCCTATCTGCCGTATGCATTATGAATTGTGCATTAAGCATTATGCATTGTCATTATGCATTAATTTTTCCCCAAAATCATGTTGATGAGCATGTTCAGGTCGTTGCCATCGACACCGCCCTCACCGTTCACGTTGGCGCGTCCGCCGTAGTTGGCGGCGTTGTCCTTGCCCAAGATGATGTTGATAAGAATGTTCAGGTCGGTACCGTCAACCGCCCCATTACCATCCAGGTCGCCAGTTACGACACCCTCATTGTCTTCAACAATATTTTGGAAATTCTTCCATTGGTCGGCTTGGCGATATTCGTCAACCTTTCCCCTCGGCACTTTTAGCAAGCATGTGGCTGTGGGTACTCCATAGAACACACCCCATCCCATTGCTACATCGTTGACGTTTTCAATTTTGCTGATTATTTCACTTAATTCGCTGCAATCCATGAAAGTAACCCCATCGAAAGAGGTGATTGATTCTGGTATGGTTATTGATGTAAGACTCTTGTTTTCGCGGAAAGCGCCATCACCAATTGAGGTTACCGAATTGGGTATAATTGTTGTTTTGCATCCCACAATTAATTTGTTAGTCTCGCTATCAATAATTCCATTACAATTTTCGCGAGAATCAAACTTTGTATTGCCACTTGCCACAACAATACTCTCCAAACCACTGCATCCTGCGAAAGATGAACCCGCTAGCCACCAAACCGGCTCTGGAATGGCTATAGAGGACAGTGACTCACATCCTGAAAAAGCAAATTCATCTATAGTCTCTAAGGTGTTGGACAAGCGTATAGAGTAAAGACTGCTGCAATCGCCAAATGATGCATAACCAATTGAAGTGACAGTATTAGGAATAGTTATAGATGCCAAACTTTCGCAATATCGAAACGCATAGCTACCAATTGACGAAACAGAATTAGGTAAAGATATTGAGGTTAAACTTTTACAACTACGGAATAAGGCATATTCAATTGTTGAGATTGAATTGGGAATGTTGATAGTTGTCAAACTTGTACATTCTTCGAAAGCACTTCTGCCAATACTTGTAATAGAATTAGGAATATATACCATCACCAGATCCTCACAGCCATAAAACGCATTTTCGCCGATTGTGGTGACTGAATTTGGAATTATTAATGAAGTGAGACCACTGCAATGAGAAAAGGCATAGTCACCAATTGTAGTAACAGTATTAGGTATGGTTGTTGATTTGCAAGCAACAATAATAGCGTTTGATTCTGTTTCAATCAAGGCATTACAGTTGTTTCGTGAATCATACTTTGTATTTTCATTTGCAACAACAATACTTTCAAGGTTGGCGCAATTAGCAAATGCCTCTTCGCCAATTGATACTATTGACTTTGGTATGAAAATGGAGCTCAAACTACTGCATGAATTAAAAGCGTAAAATCCGACTGACGTGACTGAGTTTGGGAATGCAATTGAGGTCAGATTGCTGCAATCCATAAATGCTCTATCTCCTATCGAGGTAACAGTGTTTGGTATGTTAATTAAAGCTAAGTTACTGCAACCATTAAAGACATCGTTTTCAATAGATGTAATTGAGTTAGGTAAAACAGCGGTATTGAGATTCGAACAATCTTCAAAAGCCGATTCTCCAATGAATGTAACTGAATTTGGTATTGTAATTGATGTTAGGCCACTACATTCATTGAATGCTCCTCCTGCAATTGTTGTAATTGTGTTCGGGATAGATGATTGTTTACATCCAAAAAGAAGTGTATTTGTGGATTTCTCAATAAGCGCATTGCAATTATTTCTCGAGTCATATATCGGATTACCATTATCCACAATAATACTCTCTAAATTGCCACAAGCTCCAAAAGCATTACTGCCAATTGAAGTGACCGAACTTGGAATAAAAATAGACTTTAGCCCCTGACAAAATCTAAATGCTGCATCTCCTATCGTTGTGACAGAATTTGGAATTGTTGCACTAGTGAGACTCTTACAACCAAGAAAAGCGCAACTTCCAATCGATGTCAAAGAATCGCATATCGGCAAACTAGTTATGCCTTCACAACCATAAAAAGCGTAGTCTTCTATTAATGTAATGGTGTTGGGTATGCTGACAGATGTCAGTCTGCAGTACCAGAATGCAGAATTACCGATAACACTTACTTTATATGGGACACCTTCACAAGAGACTTCTGGTGGAATAATCAAGTCTCCTTGTAGTGAAGAATAACTTGGGTCATCAAAATCTCTGCCCATACTTGCTGGTCTTTCTTCGTATGTTACAGTAACAGAGGTGCCGTCAGCGTTTTTGTTATAACAAACTCCATCAACCTTGAAATCGTAGGCGTTGGAGGTTAAAGCCAATATGGCTGTTAAAGCAATAAGTAATATCTTTTTCATAGTGCATTAGTTTATCCCTATCAGTCCATTCGGGGGTTAAATATACAAAAAGCGTGGACTGACTTTGCCACACCTATACTGGAGGTCGTAGGAAACCTGATATGAGGATATGGAAGAACAGTTCACGCTATAAGCATGAACCGTTTTGTTACCTTCTCATATCCAAGAAATTTCCTACGTTTCCAGTACTGAGATAAGCAAAACGCTTCTTTTTACCAACGATGTCGGTGTAATTGGGGGCGGAGCCTCAACTACGCCACAAAAATACACATTATTTATTTAGAAACCAAATTCAAATTCAAAAAGTTATTGTTTTTGTTTGCGATTGTGTTTTGGCTGAAGTCTACGGACTTTTTTAGTACTTTTCCTTCTTATTTGGCCATAACAGCCCAATAATAGTCCTTCCAGTCCTTTCAGTCCTTAGACAATAAACCATAACAGTACACAAAAGTCCTTAGATATGAAAAGCGGTGCGCCTTGTGAGCGCACCGCTAATCTGTTATGTGATTGTTACTTTGACATTTGATCGAATGTCTTCTTGATGATAGCGATGGCCTTCAGGAGTTCTTCCTTGGTGATGGTCAACGGCGGAGCGAAGCGGATGATGTCGTCGTGGGTGGGCTTGGCGAGCAGACCGTTCTCCATCATCTTCAAGCAGATGTCCCAAGCGGTTTTGCCCTTGATGGGCTTGGTGACGATGGCGTTGAGCAGGCCGCGTCCGCGCACCTGCACGATAAACGGCGAGTCGATCTTCTTGATTTCTTCGCGGAAGATCTTACCCATCTTCTCGGCGTTCTGCGTGAGTTTCTCCTCCTTCACAACCTTCAGTGCCTCAACGGCTACGCGGGCTGCCAGGGGGAAGCCACCGAATGTCGAGCCGTGCTCGCCGGGCTTGACGTTGAGCATAATCTCGTCGTCGGCCAAGCAAGCCGATACGGGCAGCACGCCACCACCGAGGGCCTTGCCTAAGATCACGATGTCGGGACGGATGCCGTCGTGCATGCTGCACAGCATCTTACCGGTGCGGGCGATACCCGTCTGCACCTCGTCGGCGATAAAGAGCACGTTGTGCTTGTGGCACAGGTCGAAGCAAGTCTTCAGGTAGCCATCATCGGGCACGAAGACGCCAGCCTCGCCCTGGATGGGCTCAGCGATGAATGCGCACACTTCCTTGCCGTATTTCTCGAGAGCCTCCTCAAGAGCCTTGGGGTCGTTATAAGGAATGCGAATGAAACCGGGAGTCAGCGGGCCGTAGTCGGCATACGAACTGGGGTCGTCGCTCATGGTGATGACGGTCACGGTGCGTCCGTGGAAGTTGCCGCTGCAGCAGATGATTTTCACCTTGTCGTTGGGAATGCCTTTCTTGGCCACACCCCAGCGGCGTGCCAACTTCAGAGCGGTCTCCACGCCCTCGGCGCCAGTGTTCATGGGCAGAACCTTGTCGTAGCCGAAAAATTCGTGGATGTACTTCTCATACTCACACAGTGCGTCGTTGTAGAAAGCGCGCGAGGTGAGGCACAGCACGTTGGCCTGGTCTTTCAACGCCTTGACGATGCGGGGATGGCAGTGACCTTGGTTCACAGCCGAGTACGACGACAGGAAGTCGAAGTACTTCTTACCCTCAACGTCCCACACATAGATACCCTTGCCCTTGTGGAGCACCACAGGCAGCGGATGATAGTTGTGTGCACCATAGCGATTTTCCATCGCCATCAATCGTTTGCTCTCGGTGTTTTGCGCTTTGCTGCGCGTCGCAGTTTTCTTAGTCTGTTTTGTTTCCATAGGTTATATTAAATGTGTAAGTTGTAGCCGATTAACGTCATGGCGAGCCATGAGAGAGTCAAACCGACCCGTTTTCAACCTCGCAAAGTTAATATTTTTCTCCGACAATCAGCCAAGAAAAGCAATAATTATATCTTAAAAAATGACAAAGTCACATCACCAATGTCTTGAGATGGTTCATCATGGACGGAAAACGGCGAAAAAAAGCGTGTCAGGTGAAAAAAAAGCGTTTTTTTGTTGTGGGGTTCAGAAAAAAGTAGTAATTTTGCAGTCGCAATTCGGAAATGGCGGGATAGCTCAGGTGGTTAGAGCGTCGGATTCATAACCCGGAGGTCCTGAGTTCAAATCTCAGTCCCGCTACACCGGCACAAAAATGGCTTCTCAACGAAGCCATTTTTTTTGCACCCATTTTTCAAATAATCAATTGCCCGAACACTTGATTGTTCGATTGTTCGAATGTTCGAATGTTCGAATAATCTAATGCTCGAGGCATAAAAAAAGAGCGCCATTGGGATTGTGGTGCTCTTGTAGGGACGATCGGGTTCGAACCGATGACCTCCGCAATGTGACTGCGGCGCTCTGAACCAGCTGGGCTACGCCCCTATTTGCGCTGCAAAATTACAACAAATCTTTCAATCCACCAAATTAAATTTGAAAAAATATTTCCAACTTTAGCCACCTAAAGTGGTATTACGCTCATTATCAATCAATATACACGGCAACAAGATTGGCAATCATGTTATGCCTGGCCGTCGCGATGGGCGCTTGCGCTGTCGAGTAGATCGAGCAAAAGCATCAGAGCATCGTTGGTGGCGCGCTCAATCACACGTGAGCGCGTGCCCGGATAGTGCTTGCGCTGAGTCACCAAGGCGTCGCCACACTTGGCCGCCATGCATACCGTGCCCACCGGGGTTGCCTCGCTGCCGCCACTGGGGCCGGCTACCCCCGTCGTGGCGATGGCGCAATCGGTGCTGAGGGCCTGCGCAACGCCAGTGGCCATCGCTTCGGCCACCTGCTCGCTCACCACGCCATACTGCGCAATCATCTCATGGTCGACGTGCAGCACATCCTCTTTAACACGCGTGGCATAACTCACGACAGCCCCAACAAAGTAGTCGCTGCTGCCGGCAATCTCGGTTATAACATGTGCCACATTTCCGCCGGTGCAACTCTCGGCGGTGGCCAGCGTGAGTTGGCGCTCGCGCAGCCTCTCCCCCACTATTGCCGCCATCGTAGCATCGTGGTCGGCCACTATGTGGCGGCCCAAGATGGCGTGGAGTTGCTCGGCACCCTGCTCCATCTGGTTGCTGAGCCATTGCGCATCGTCGGCAATACCTGTAAGGCGCAGTTTGATGTATCCCACCTGCGGCAGATAAGCCAGGTGGATGCCTGCCGGCAACGCGCGCTCAAAGCCGTCGAGTTGCATGGCCAGCAACGACTCGATGATGCCCATCACAACAAAGTTGCGAAACTCGATGTGTTCCTTGCTGTGGAAGTGCTTGAGTAATTGTGGAATGACCTCACGCTCCATCATCGTCTCGGTCTCAAACGGCACACCGGGCATCGACACCAACACCTTGCCGTCGCGCTCAAACCACATGATGGGCGCCGTGCCCACTTGGTTTTGAATCACACGGCACGACGACGGCACCAGGGCCTGGTCGCGCGTGTAGTCATTGAGTTTGAGATGCCGCCGCGCCACGATGCCCTCGACGTTGCGTGCGGTGGCTTCGTCGCGCACCATAGTTCCGCCAAAATAGTCACATAGTGTGCCCTTGGTGATATCGTCCTTGGTGGGGCCGAGACCGCCCGTCATCAGCACCACGTCGGTGGCGGCAAAAGCGTCGTCGATTGCCCGGGTTATGGCCTGGGCATCATCGGCCACCACACGCACCTCATGCGGTTCCCAGCCCAGAGGCGTGAGATGTCGGGCCATCCAGCCCGAGTTAGTATCGGTTACTTGTCCAATAAGCAATTCATCACCTATTACTATTGTGCTATACTTCATGACTAAGTTGTTTGATTTGTGTAATGCGTTGAGCGAGTGTTGGATGTGAATATGTGAACCACACCACGGCGGGGTGCGGCGTGAGGTTGCTGAGATTGTTTGCCGCAAGCCGCTTGAGACCTTCGATCAGACTCTCGCCATGGCCATGCTCGGCGGCAAAGGCGTCGGCGCGATACTCGGCGCGTCGGCTGAAGTGTCCCTTAATTGGCGAGAGGATGAATCCCAGCGGAGTGAGCAACAGCGAGAAGGCTATCATTGCCAGGGCAAACGACGGCGGCGTCCCTCCCAGCGCCTGCGGCAAGGCATCGCTGCCCACCACAAGCGAAAACAGATACAGATACACGCCTATTGTGACAATTGCCACAACGAGATTCCACAGCGTGTCGTGATGCTTGTAATGGCCATACTCATGGGCCATAACGCCCACCACCTGGTCGGTGGCGAGTTGCTCGAGAAGCGTATCGTAGAGCACAATGCGCTTCTTCGGGCCAAAGCCGGTGAAATAAGCGTTTGCCTTGGTCGAGTGCTTCGAGCCGTCGATGACGTAGATGTCGTCGAAGCGCGCTCCCCACTGCCCCATCGCCGTCTCGAGCGCAGTGCGCAGTTCGCCCGGCTCAAGTTTGCGTTGCTTGTTGAACAGCGGCACAATGATGTTGCTGTAGAAGAGGTTGAAAAACACCATCACACAGGCATAGACCAGCAGTGCCCACAGCCAGAAGCGGTCGCCCCACGACTGATACAGCAGGAAAATCACCGTCAGCAGTGTCGTCGAGATAGCCAGCGACAGCAGTGCGGCCTTGAGCGTGTCGAGCCAAAATGTGCGCTTGGTGGTCTTGTTGAACCCGAACCGCTCCTCGACCACAAATGTGGAGTAGTAGCCAAACGGCAAGTCGAGCAATGTGCCCACCACGTCGAATATGGCATAGAGGATGAGCAGTTGCAAAAGCGGGCTATCGATCCACGTCTTCACCACGCCGTCGAGCCAGCCCAGCCAACCGCAAGCCAGCACAGGCAGGATTATCGCCAGCGAGACGCAGCGCGACACCCACGACACCCGTCGGCAAGTGCGCATGTACTCTTGCTGCTTTTGATACTTCGCTTCGTCGTAGAGTCCTTTGAGCACCGCAGGAATGGGATGCGTCATCCAGCGCCCATTGAGCCAGGACAACACACTGTTCACCGCAAATTCCAGCAGGACAAACGATATGATAAGCGTGAGAATCATACACTAAATAATTACGCGGGCAAATGGCGGCTCAGTGACATCGCAAAACTCGCCTGCTTGATACTTGAAGTGTCCCGCAACGGCAATCATCGCGGCGTTGTCGGTTGTAAAAAGTCGCTTGGGAATGAAGGCACGCAGACGGTGTCGACGGGCATAATCGGCCACGGCGTTGCGCACGCCCGAATTTGCCGACACGCCGCCACCGATGGCGATGGTGCGGATGCCAGTATCCTTGATGGCTTTGGTAAACTTGTCCATCAGGATATCGATGATGGTCTTTTGCAGCGATGCCGCCAAATTGGCCTTGTTTTCCTCGATGAACTGCGGATTCTTTTTCAACTCGTCGCGCAAGGTGTAAAGGAACGACGTCTTCAGACCGCTGAAACTGTAGTCGTAGCCATCGATGTGCGGCTTGGCAAACTTAAAACGTGTGGCATCGCCTTCGGCGGCAAGTTGGTCGATAATTGGCCCACCGGGATACGGCAGCCCCATCGACTTGGCGCACTTGTCGAAAGCCTCACCGGCCGCGTCGTCGATGGTCTGTCCCAACACTTCCATTTCAGTTGGCGAGTCAACCCTTACAATCTGCGAGTTACCGCCCGAAATGAGCAGACACAGATAGGGAAAATCGGGGACTTCGCTATCGGGTGTTTCTTTGATGAAATGCGAGAGCACATGGCCGTGCAGATGGTTCACGTCGACCAGTGGCACGTCGAGAGCCAGCGCCAAGCCCTTGGCAAAGGCGCAGCCCACATGCAGCGAGCCCGGCAGGCCCGGACCGCGTGTAAAGGCGATGGCATCGATATCGGCTCGCGTGATGCCGGCTTGCTTGATGGCTTCGCTCACCACCGGCACAATGTTCTGCTGATGGGCTCGCGAGGCAAGTTCGGGCACTACCCCACCATAAGCCTCGTGAACACGCTGGCTGGCAATGACATTCGACAACAAAACGCAGTCGCGCACCACGGCAGCCGAGGTGTCGTCGCACGACGATTCAATTCCAAGTATTATACTCATATTTGTGTGTTTTCTTAAGTTTTAAAAACGATATCCGGCGATAAGGTTAAACTCAGATATCGAGGTGTAGAGCGAATAAGAACTCCTGCGGCACCAGTTGCCATTAATGCTGCCCTGCAACCCATAGAAAAACGAGCGATGATTGTAGACCAGCGCCATGCGGCCACGCAGATTGGTCGACAGCATGTCGTGACGGCCCTCAATAGTATCGACGGCACCATGCTTAATGCCGATTGACGGCGTGAACTCGATGTTAAACAGCCAGTTTGGCCTGAACACCCAGTTGTAGCCGTAGCCGATATTGATGGCGTAGTCGTAATAATGCAATGTATGTGACGCCGTGGGGTCGGTCACGAGTCCGCGATATTCATCGGGCAGGTCGTTGAGGTCGGCAGTCACCTTTTGGTTGCTGTACTGGAAACCCAAGATAAACGAGCCTGCGCTGCGCACTTGATACTTCGAGTAGCAATAAGCCGCCGCGTGTGCATACTTGTTGTGGTTAAAGAAATAGAACACGTCGACGCCCATAATGCGGCGTTTCAAGCCGTTAAATTCCTTATTTACACCTAACTCTGAGCCGATATTGCCAAAACGTCGGAAATGCGTTGTTCCCTCGTTGCTAATCAAGTAAGCATCAGCGGCTATGCGGCTGCAAGTGAACGAGAATCGCGTGTTTCGGTGAGCCTGCCGGTCGAGTGAAAGCAGGTTGTCGATATCGGGCATATACTCGATGCCAACAGCCATAAACGACAGGCGCAAGCCCAAACTGGAGTTCATGTCGCTATTCAGCAAGAAACGCATCTGCTTGTCATGAAAATTCCCGTAATACGAGTCAAACCACATGTTGGTCTTAAACATCACCTTCCAGTTCTTGCCCGTAGGTTTCACATAGGCCGAATCGTAACTATTGAAGACCTTGTCGCCCCAGCGATACACATCGAAGCAGAAATCGAGAAACTTCGGATAAATCACTGTTGTGTCATTAATGTCAAACTTGCCGTGCTTGAGAGCGCGTAACCAATACCCTTCGTCGCGCGTGGTGTCGAAGGGCGCTTTTACTTTTGTCAGAAGCCTCTCATTCAGCGTATAACTCAACTGCTCGATGTGGAGCGAATCAGCCTCGCTGGCATGCATTGCTATGCATCCCATGACAGCCATAAGCAGTATTATAGTTACTCTTCTCATTGTGAGTCGGTTTTTGACGTTACACCATCTTGCGGCAATGAGTCGCTCTTTGCTTTCGTGAGTTCTCTCAGTCGCTTGTTGAAGTTTTCCGGCCTGTCGAAATCATGCTTCCAGACCAAGCCCACGCCCTGCGTAGTGAGGGCATTGCGCACATAGTAGTTTTGGTCGTTGAAGTGATTGTATGCTTTCAAGCGCAATGTGCCTCGCTCGTTAAGCAAATATTCGATGTCGAAATCGCCGATGAAGTTTGTGCTGCGCGTGTCGTAAGTGTTGTCGCGATAGCCAAAGTTGCCGTTCAGAATCAGCCTGTTGTTGAGCAACTGGCTCGACAATGCCAAGTCAAACTCCATATCACTTAAATCGCCCTTCTCGCTGCGGAAATTAGGCGAGATGGTCCACTTATCGCTCACCTTGCCCAGCATGTTGGACAGTTGCGAAGAGATTGTCGACGAAGCGACCGAGGTCAACTCGTTGTTGCGCGAGGTGCTATTCATATAGTCGGGCGTATAGAAGCGGTTAAGAGCCAGCAAGTAAATGATTTGTCGGTTCATCTGGTCATCGGTGCTGATAATGCTCTTCACCTTGCGATAAGAGTCGGCCGTGAGTGTAGGCAACTCGATGTCGAAGGAAATTTCAGGCTGGCTAATAAGTCCCTTGGCACGAAGCAAAGCGTGCACCGGCACGTTGGTGCGGGCAATTTCCTTGTCCTGCGAGAACGTCTCGTCGAGGTCGCGCAAGTTGGCCGTCAAAGCGTAAACGGCCTCAAGGTCGAGCACGGCGGCATAGGGATCGCCTTGGAAACTGATGCTACTGCCGTTCTTGATGGTGAAGTCCTTGATGATGATGTCCTGCAGAGTGAAGTTGTAACTGCCACGCTCCAGCGTGTACTTGCCGAACATGGTCATCTCGTCGTTGTCGTTGTAAGTGAGACGCATGTTGCCGCTGCCGTAAGCGCGGATGCGGTCGCCACCCACAGGGTCCATGACGATTATCAACTGGGCGTCAGGCGTGATGTCGCCTTGCAAATCAATGTTATAGTGCGTGGGCTCGCCCTCTTCCTCATGTTGGACACGAGCCTTGAGTTGTTTCACGATTTCCGGGACATCATCCTCGACGGGCACCGTGTCGATGGGCACATCCTTGGCGTCGCGATCACGGAAAGTGATGAAACTGTATTCGCTGGCCTCCTCGGTGTCGCTAAGCACAAAGGTGAACTTGCTGCGTGGGGCCGAGGTCATGTTTACCTTAATATCGACCATTCCCGGTTCGCCAGCCACAAATGCCGCGCCATTGCCGTAAATGGTGCCATACCAGTTGGGGTTGATGTTCTCATTGGTGTCGTAACACAGCAGGTCGCGAGCATCGGTGATGGCAAAATTGAATACCGGCTTGTGGAAACTGTCGTGCCTGAGCCATCCGCCCATGCGTGCCTCGTGGCCGTCGCGGTCGTGGATGAGCACGTTGTCGAATGTGATGAGGTTAGGCTCCATGTGCACCGAGTCGCCCGCACAGGTGTAGTACACATTAGTGTAGTCGAGCAAGAAGCGCAGACTGTCGGCCTTAATGTCGCCCTCCAAATTGATTGTGTGGAAGTTGCCAAGCAGCACAGCGTGGCCGCTCACCTCGCCCTGCACGTCGCTGGTGAATGCCGCCATGTAGGGTTTCATAAAGGCCACATTAGCACGGTGCGCGTCAAAGTCGAGGTATAGCGAATCGTCGGCGGCAAATATTGCGCCGTCGATAATCGAGTGTTCGCCATTGTACTGGCTTAAGTCGGCACGCAGAGCCACAGCGCGTGTCTCATGCACCCAGTGGCTCTCGATGTCGGCATCGCCCATCACAGCGTCATTATATGCCAAGCGGTCGACGTGCAACTGTGGCGTGGACAGGCGCGGCGACTTGGAGAACACGTCGCTGGCGTAGAACTTGCCGGTGGCGCGGCCACCAAACTGCACATGGGTGATATTGAGGGTCTCAAACACATAGTCAAGACTCACGTCGTTCAGTTCGAGGCATAGCACATCGTCGGGGTCATGCGATGCTTTTCCATTGATTTTCAACGATTGGCGGTCGTGGTATCCACTGATGTTTTCCACATTGATATTGCTGCCGTCGACGTAAACCCTACCAGGATCAACGTGCCATGTGGTGTCGTTAAAGACCACTTCGGTGGGATTGACATCTACGACAAACTTCATCTTTCCGCTCTCGTTGCGGTCAAGCAGCGTGGTTAGATTGATGTTGCCGTGGAAATCATGGTCGCGCATCACGCGCCACGACAAGTCGGTGTCGAGGTGGTCGTTCTTGCCTTGCGCGTCGACTTGGAGTGCGATTTGTCCTTTTTTGCTTGGCAACATGGTTGAGGCATGCAACTCGACGTTGTGCGTGATACTGTCGAGGCGAGCGTTCAACTTGGTGCCTTCGATAATATTCTTGCCCTGAAGGATATAGGGCGCTTCCAGATTGAGGGCGAAAGTGCCGTCCTGCTCGTGCAGGTAACCGTCGACAGTGGTCTTGACCACAAGTTTTACCGGCAACTTGAGTTTGTTCTGAAGATTCTCGTCAGGGTCGATGACAAACTTGAAATTCAGGTTGTTGTTTCCCGCGGGGCCATTGTAAGCGGCAAAGAATTGCGGGAAAGCCTTTGACAACATTCCCTTTATCGACGGCACGAGCGTGTGGTAGTCGTAATTGCCATCGATTGAACCGTTTATAAAGTCGCTCGACAAGGTTATGCGGCGCTGCTGGTCGACATCGTGCGAGTCGATGGTGATATTGTCAATGGCCAACTCATCGCCGTCGCCATAGAGGATGTGCATATCGTTGATTGCGACGGTACCGATGAGGTTGTCGAGGTTATTGCCCGTAACATTAGCATCGATATTCATGGTGATGCTCTGGTTAGGCTCACTCTTCATCAAACCTAATGGATGTGTCTGCAAGCCGTTGGTAATCAGGTGCACGTCGTAGCGCGAGTCGGCCCCGGCAAGCAAGGCCTCACCTTGCGCTGTAATTCGGCCGAGGGGATCGTCGACGCTCACTGTGCCATGAACATGGTGGGTGTCGCCGCCAATGTTTGCCACGATGTTGTGGTAGCGCTGTCCCTTGAGGTCGATAAAGGCCATTTTGCCGTTGACCGTGCCCGACACATCTTTACCATGAAGTGTGGCATCGACGTTGGCGTCGAGGGCGAGGTTGCCCACCACGTCACGCTTGTCGAGCAGTTGTCCAAGGGCGAAATCGCTTGTCACCACATGGCCGCCAAAGTGCTGCGCTCCAGCATTCTGGGCAAAGCGACCATTCAAGTCGACAGCACCAAGCGAGGTGCCCACCTTGCCATCAATTGACAGTGCATTCAGGTTGCCGTTGAGTGCTGCATCAATATCTACCGAACCGCACCGGCCAAGCATAGCACTGGCCTGGGGCGACATGCCAGGGATTGCCCGAATCACGTCGGCAATGACATCGTTTCGCGCTTTAAGTTTGAGTTGTGGCAGTGCAAAATGCATCATGGCGGGATCGCCAAGTTGTTGAACATTGCCACTAAGTTGCAGTTGCAGACGGTCGTCGCCGCTGCTCACGCTCAGTGCCGGCACATCGATAAAGTCGCGGTTGCCACTCACATTGGCGCTGACATTCAGCGGCGAGTTGTAAGCCCCAAGACGCGGCTCAAAAGCCATAAAATCGCTGGGTGTGACAGTGGCATCACGCAAATTGAGCGAGAGCGGCATCGTGCGCAACTCGTCGCCAAGTTTGGCAAGCGAACTGTATTCCAGCGAAATGTCGCCGGGCTTGAGTTTGCTGTTAGGTAACTCAATGTTGATATCTTTAAGGTCGAGACGCTGATTGGTAACCAATGCATGCAGCGACAAGTGCTTGACATCAAAGCCGCTGCTCTCTTTGAAGGCCAGCCGCTTGATGTCGATGTCGAAATCGTCATTCTTCAACCTCGGCAAAGCGATGTCGGCCTTGAGGTCGGTGATTTTCAGATGGTTGGCATCGAAGTGACCAGACTTGCGCGGCTCGTTGAGCACATCGTAACTAAGGTCGCTCTTACGTATCACCACATTGTTAATCTGCACATCGAATGGCTTGGGCGGCTGGTTGGGCTTCGGCTTGAACACATCAATGATAAACTGCAGATTGGTGGGGCTGTCCTTGTCGGGACGAGTGACCTTGCCGTGCAATCCTATTATTTCGCCATAGGTGACCACAATGCGGCGCTCAGTGATGAGCGTCTTCAAGTCGATGCCTGCCCCCAGTTTGTCGACGCGCAGCAGCGAGTCGCCAGCCTGGTCGGGCACCAGCACGTTGTGCAGCACCAGTTGGTCAAAGGGTGTGATGTCAATCTTGTCGATGCTCACTTGCGTGCCGAGATACTCGCTAAGCGCCTTCTCGCCCTGATTCTTAATGCGTTGCTGCACGCTAGGGATGAGTAATGCCACATACAATCCTGCGTACAGCGCAACGGCAGTGACCAGCACGGTCACTACTATAGCGCGCAAGGCGTTGTAGAATTTGCGTGGCAATTTCTTCATCGGCTTTCGGTTTATTGCTCGTCGGGGAGCGCGTCGCACTGCGCAATCCATACTGCTGCCGAGGCATCGCTTGGCATACGCCAATCACCACGCGGCGACAGCGACACATTACCCACCTTGGGGCCATCGGGCAAGCACGACCGCTTGAACTGCTGGCTGAAGAATCGGCGCACAAACACGCACAGCCATTTCTTAATCACAGCCGGCGCGTAACTGCCGTCAAAGGCATGGCAGGCAAGGAAATATATCTTTTCCGGGCCGAAACCGTGGCGCAGCATGTTGTACAAGAAGAAGTCGTGAAGGTCGTATGGGCCGATGATATCCTCGGTCTTCTGCTGAATGTTGCCCTTGCTGTCGGCCGGGGTAAGTTCGGGGCTGATGGGCGTGGCAAGAACATCGAGCAACGTAGAGCGAATGGTCACGCTCTTTGGGTTGGCGGTACCGGTAGTGCTGGCAAACCAGTTAATCAGGTGCTTGGCCAACGTCTTGGGAACGCTGCCGTTGACGTTGTACATCGACATGTGGTCGCCATTATAGGTAGCCCACCCTAGCGCCAATTCCGAGAGGTCGCCTGTGCCAAGCACGAGGCCACCAATCTTGTTGGCATAGTCCATCAGAATCTGTGTGCGCTCACGGGCTTGTGCGTTTTCATAGGTGGTGTCGTGAGTCATCAGGTCGTGCTCAATATCGTCGAGGTGGAGTTTCACAGCCTCAGCGATTGGAATTTCTTTCACTGTGATTCCCAGCGCCTTCATCAACTCGAGGGCATTGGTGAGCGTGCGGCCCGTGGTACCGAAGCCGGGCATAGTGATACCAACAATATTTTCGCGACTGAGGTTCAGGCGGTCGAAGGCTCGCACGGCAATCATCAGCGCCAATGTGGAGTCGATGCCGCCCGAAATGCCTATTACCACACTCTTAATGCCCGTATGGGCCAATCGGCGCATAAGTCCTTGCGTCTGAATGTTTACGATTTCCTCGCAGCGCGCGTCGCGCATGGCGTCGCGACTTGGCACGAACGGCATATTACGCACGTGGCGTTTCAAGTCGGTGGAGCTGTAGTCCAATCGGCTCAATTGCACCGGTATGAATTGG
The DNA here is from genome assembly GCA_902776835.1 of uncultured Bacteroidales bacterium. Lineage (GTDB taxonomy): Bacteria > Bacteroidota > Bacteroidia > Bacteroidales > Muribaculaceae > Sodaliphilus. The sequence continues at coordinate 15,160 of CACYRK010000026.1, read as the reverse complement.
TAATTGCGGCGATGTTGAAGCAGGCTGTCGGTAAAACTGCCGTTGACACGGCGCTCGTTCTCGAGCGATTCGAGGTCAACATCAGCAACAACCATTTGCGGGTCGGTGATGAAGCGGTCGCCCTGAGCGAGAATGTTGCCATTCTCGGTGATGATGGCGTTTCCGGCAAACACCAAGTCGGTGGTCGACTCGCCGTAGCCAGCCGAAGAATAGACGTAGGCAGCGATATTGTGGTCGCTGTGGTGCTTAATCATGTTCACCAGATAGTCGTGCTTGCCGACGACCTCGTTCGATGCCGAAAGGTTGACAAGTACATTGGCACCGTTGATGGCAGCAAATGCGCTGGGAGGGATGGGGACCCACAAATCCTCACAAATCTCCACCGCCATTTTCATCATTCCGGCGTCGAAAATCATGTTTGTGCCGAAGGGCACAGTATTGCCGTCGACAACTATGTCCTGTATGGTGCTGCGAGTTATGTTATCACTGGTAAACCAGCGTTTTTCGTAGAATTCCTTGTAGTTAGGCAGATAGGTCTTGGGAACGACCCACATCTTGCCCCGGTTCATCACCACGGCGCAGTTGAAGAGGTGTCCCCGTGCACGCAGCGGCGCGCCCACGACCACCACGGCATCGGCATCGGCGGTGGCTTGGCAAATCTCAGTCACTCCGCGCTCAGTTGCAGTCAGCAACGCATCGTTGCCCAGCAAATCGCCACAAGTGTAACCCGTCACAGCCAATTCAGGCAGCACGATTAGTTGAGCACCCTGTGTCAGCGCCGAGGCAATGCTCTCCAGGATACTGCGCACGTTTAAAGGCACGTCGGCGACGTTGACACGCGGCACAAGCGACGCTACGCGCAGCATGCCATAATCGCTATTGAAATTCAACTTAACTTTCGACATATTCGTTATATAAGTGAGTCCTACTTTATTCAATGCAAACCTTGTGCCAAATGCACAAGCGGTTTAACTTACAAAATTACAACTTTTCTTCCATCCACAGCCCAAAACGCTGTAATTTTTTTATTGGTGTCCGATAAAAACCAGGGTGGCAGATGTAGACGCAATTGGTTCTGTCACCCCTAACGGGGCTAATAACGCACGATTTAGATGTAGGGACGCGCCTTGGCGCGTAGTTCGAAAACGACATCAATCAAAATAATAACATGAATATGAACACATTTAACCCTCATTTTGCTCCACTACGCGCCATGGCGCGTCCCTACAAATTGTCTGGAAACATTGCAAAAACACGGCACAAAAAAAGGGGGCCAATACTTGGTCCCCAAACTATATAAAGTGGTTAATTGACTACTTTGTACCCATGTAAACAAACTGCTTGTCGAACAGGTAGATCACACCACTGGTCAACTCAATCTCGTAGTTGTTGAGATTGTCTTTCTCCATGCGAGTGACAACAGCGCCGGGCTCAGATTTTGAGAGATACATGACAATCTTACCAGGCACCATGCGGGTGGGAATTGCTTCGCCATGAGCATCGACGCGTGTCCACTGTCCGTCCTTGTCGAAGGTGAGGTCCACACCATTGTCGAGCGTCACTTCATAGTTGTGTTTAATCTTGCTCTTCTCGCGGGTGGCTGTCACCACTTGAGCATCAGGATAATACGACTTGAGGATGTTAAGCGTCATATTTGGCAATTTCTTTGACTCGATAGGTTGACGGCTGTCATCGTCGGCCAAAGCGCCCAGACTCAGCACTGCAGCGCAAATCAATACGAGTATTTTCTTCATCTTTATGAATTTCAGTTAATTATACAATCTATAATAACAACAAGTTCCTAGGTGTTTTCCCAGGAACTTGCGTCATGTGTGTGATTTAGAAGCGGAAACCTAACGTTGCCGAGAGGCGGTGGTTGTCAGCGTCCACGTCCCACTTCACGGTCTTGCCCAGGTCGTCGATCGGGAAGGCGGTGTAAGTCATGTTGCGTGCCTGATACACATAAGCCAGGTCGCAATAGAAATTCTTGTGGTGGTAGCCCACACCAGCGGTGATGTGCTGGATGTCGCGGTCGTAGGTGTAAGCGGTGTTGCAACCGGTCACGTTCACGGCAACCTTGTCGTCCTTAACATCGTCCTTGACGGGCGAGGTCTGATAACTGTAGCCAGCACGCAAACTCACGTCGGGGCTAACACGGTACTCGGCACCCAAGCGCACGGTGTGGCTGGGCTGCAGGTAATCCTTAATCTCGGTTGTAGCGTCGAGATACTCGTTGTTGTTCTCATCGCAGATGCGTATAGTACCGTTGCCGGTGTACTCATAATCGGCGCTGATGATGCCTTTCGAGCCAATCACGCCAGCAATACTGCCGATAAAGCGCCACGGGGTGCGAATGTCGTACCAGTTGCTCTGATAGTCGGGGGTGTACTCGTCGGCGAGTTGATAGCCTCCGTCAATCAAATTGTCGCCCGAGAACGAAGCGCGAACCACACTCTGGTAGGTGTCCTTCATCTCGTAGAGAGTCGGGGTGTGGAAAGCGAAGCCCAGACGAAGTTCGTTAACCGGCTTCAAGATTACGCCCAACTTGAAATTCACACCGGTGCCTGTGGTGCGCGACCAGTCGACGATGCCAAAGTCGGCATTACCGTCGACAAGTTGTGCATCAGGATCATCGGCCGCATCGTAAACCACGGTGTTGGTCAGCGACTCACCATAGTACTTATTGTACTCGTAGGACAATTCGGTGACGCCGAGTGCCATACCCCAATACATGGTGTTGGCAATGTTGCCGCCGAGAGCAAACGAGTACTCGTCGGTGTGACCCCACTCCTGGACCTCAAACTCGGCTGCGCCGTAGGTGCCATCAACACCCAGTCCGGTAAACGACTGCGTATAGTTATTGATGTCGCTTGTGGGCAAAATCAGGTAAGAACGGTAAGCCAGAATTTGGTTCCAGCGAGCATCGCCATCGTAGAACGGGTTGCCGCTCACGGGATCCAAGTCGGCGCTCGTCATGCCGTCGAACATCGTTTGGTCGGCAATGTAGTTGGTTATACTGGTGGGTATAGCCGAAGCCACGCCACGATAGCGACGGTTGAACGAGTTGATGCGGTTGTACGAAAAGCCCCAGTTCAAGTTGAGCAGCACATCGTTATTGAGTTTCGTAGAACCCACGAAGCCCACGTTGTTCACATTGAACTTAGTTTCGCTCTGGCGGGAGTCATTGGCTGTTTTTGTGCCGTTGAATTCCGGGCCGAGTGTGATGCTCACATCGTTGCTGCGGTACACACCCACTCCGGCAGGGTTCTGATTGATACTCGACAAGTCGCCACCCAGGGCACCAAAAGCACCAGCCATCGAGGTGAATCGCGAAGTGCCTCGCAACTCAGTTTGCGACAGTTGCAGCGCGTCGAATGTGTATTGTGCGCTCGCCAGCAAGGGAAGGCTGAGCAGAGCCATTACAAGAAGATTCTTTCTCATTGTAGTGTGTGATTAATCGTGTATAATGGGTTGTTTTTATATTGAGTGTGCCATCAGTTTTGACTCGATGGCACACCCAATGTTGTTTTCTCAATGATGGTGATTAGTGCCTACGGCCTCCGCCGCCACCGCCGCCGCTGCGGCCACCACCGCCGCCACCGCTATAGCCGCCACCGCCGCCACGCGAACTACCGCCGCCGCTGTAGCCACCGCCGTGGCTGCTGCCACCGGTGCGCGGAGTGTAACTGCGTGAACTGCTGCCACTGCTACTGCTGCTACGATGGTTGCGCGAACTGCCGCCACTGTAGCCGCTCGACGAGCGACCGCCATTATTGCTGCCACGTGGTGTGACGTTGCCTGTAGTGGGACGGGTGCGATTCATCGTGCCGACGTTGCCGCTCGACGTGTTGGGACGCGTGCGACCGCTCATCGTGCCACCTGTGCCAGGAGCCGAATGGGCACCGCGACGGCCACTCAACTGACCATTGTTTGTGCTGTGGCCATGGTTATTGCTCAGCAAACTGCGGTGGTCGCCAGGCTGACGGCCGTTGGGACGATAGCCGTGACCTCCAGAATGCCAGTTGTTGTGACCCCAATAGCCGCCGTGGTGGCGATAGCCGTAATCCCAGTAGTAGGGACGGCCCCAATACCAACTGCCATAGTAACCACCCCAGCCGTACCAGCCAGTATACCAATAGTTCCAGCCCCACAGACGAGGACCATAACTGTAGCCGTACCAGTAAGGACGATACCAAGGATCGTAGAAATAGTAGTCGAGGTACCAGGGATCATACCAGCGTGTGTAACGATGGTAAGGCGAGCCCCAACCCCAGCCCGATGTGGCATAGTTGGTGCCAATAATCAGGTTGACCGACGGAGTGTCGTTATAATAAAGCTCAATCAGGTCGGCATCGTCGCTAAGCACCACCACATCGGGGTTGTAGAAACGCTCGATGCGTTGAGTGTTAGAGAATGTCGATCCCGTCTCGAAGTCGGCAGTGCCCTCGTAGGTATAGGTCGAGTCACCAAACTCGCCGGCAAGTTGCTCATAGTCCCCGCGGCGATTATACTCGTCAACGTCGCGGTCGTTTTGATAGAAGCGTTCGACAGTCACCTTGGTTGTGGCCGGTGTCGACGCTGTGACCTTTGTGGAGGCCGGTTTCTCGGTCTTCACCGTAGTAGACTTTGACCCATCGTAATAGATGTCGTCCCAGTCTTGAGCGTGCATCATGCCTCCAGCACCCAGTGCTAAGACAGCCAATAATGATAAGCCTTTGTAAATCATATTTCTAATTGTTTAAATTGTTGTCAATTCGTTTCACTCACAATCAAATTCTGTGCCATTTAGACACCTTACAATATTAAAAGTTTAATTCAACGGGTAAAAGTAAACATTTTTGTTCACATAGAGCAAATTTTTTAACGCAAAAACCAAACACCCAAAGTGTTTTTTATAATATTTAACGAAAAAACGCTTTGTGCGGCCACATGACACAGGCGAGGGATGTCTACGACGTGAAGTTTGCGTCAATGCAGCGGAGAATCCAGGGCAGAATTAAGCCCCGCCTTACTCATCGAGTTAAAGCGGGGCTTAGTTGCTATTTTATGACCGATCTTTCAGTTACAACGACCAGTCAATGGATGATTGAAGTGTCACTTGCCAGATGCACTGATGACTACCTTGCGACCATCGTTGATATAGATGCCCGGAGTGGTAGGCTTGCCCACGATGCGAACGCCAGTGAGTGTGTAATAAATGTTGCTGGGCGCGCTGGCAGTCTTTGTGGCAGCGATATCCTGAACTCCTGTAAAGTTAGAGTTGGTCAGCAAGTAGAGTTGTCCACCATAGAACGGATTGCAAGTACCAATGTACATACCCTCATCTGTTGCCAGGAAGGCCGGGCAGCCATAGTTGTATTTGTCGCCAAAACCATCGACGGTGATAACCTCAAATTCCTCGCCGTCGGAGGTGCGATAAAGGTCGAAGCCCCATGGGTCATGCATCACCATTTCGTTGATGTAAAGATACATTTCGATGCCATCGCCGTCGATGCGGTCATAGAGGTCTTGCGACCACTCCTTGATGTTTTCAAGAGCATCCCTAATTATGGCGGTGATGGCGTCGGCCAATGTCTTGTGCACCACGTCGTAGTTGCTGCCGGGTGCATTCAGTTTAGCCATCGAGCCGTGGCACAAGGTCTCCAGAGAACGGTCGTTCTCGCCGATGAATTTGCTGCAGGCATACACGAAATGAGCCGAAGCAGAGTTATTGTCAATGGTATTGGTTAACACTGCTGTGGCAAAATCGCTGGCAATAGCCGGGGCCTGCTCGTTGATATAGTCTTGGAGCATTGCAATGATTTCATTGAGCAACTCCTCATACTCGGCAAGCAGTTCCTCGTCGATGGTGCCATCTTGAGCAAACTGCTCAAGCAACGACTTGAGTTCCTCCAGGTTTGCGATAAGTTCGGCAACTGCCTCATTGGCTTTAGCCTCAGCAAAGAGGTTGATTAAGTTAACGATGTAACCAATCTTTGTCTGCATCTCCTCGGGAGTCATCGTCAGCAGGCTGCCGTTGGTGAGTTGAGTCATATAGTTGTAGAAGATACCGGCATCCATGGTGGCAACGTAGAGTTGTCCGTCATATTCGCCCAGGCGCCATACATACTCGTTGGTGGTTCCTTCAACCAACTTGGTGAAGTTCTTGCACTCCACAAACTTACCTGTGACATCGTCGAGTTTCCACACGCGCTGCGGGCTCTGGAGCGAGTTGTACATGTAGTAGAGATACTGTGAGGGCTTGGTGTCGGCACCGGCAAGTTGCTGCAACATACCGGCAAAGGCCTGAGCCTCACCGCCAAACGAATGGTCGAAGTTATAAGCATACAACTCACCGTTGAACTCAAACACCGAGCCGATGAGCGAACGCATCGTTCCGGGTTCTCCACCCACGATTTCGCTCAGACCGGGGTTGTTGATGCCATTGTGTGTTCCGGCAACTTCCTCCCAGTACCAGCCATATTCGTTGGCAGGCTCGTCACCCTCGGCAGGATGACCGCGGAAAATCACAAAGCCGCGAGTGCTGGGGGCCGTGGCATAGATGTAGCCGGCATGCGAGGCAAGTTCCCAAATCGGAGCACCTGTCCAACTGCTCATAATGGGGTCGAAGGCAATTTCGCCGAAGTCGCGATAGTCGGCAACACGGTCCCAAACGAAATCATCCTCGTTGCTCTTCTGGAGCACTGCCATGCGGGTGGGAACGTGAGAGGGATCCTCAACCAACTCGCGGTCATCGGCACCAGCAAAGAACAGGTGGTCGTTATACACACAGTTGGCGCGAAGCGAAACCGAGCCCATCGTCTCAAACACCTTCGTGAAATTGCCCTGCGGGTCAAGTCTCAGAATGTACTGTGCCACTGTGGGATCGGCCGAATAAGAACCAAAGTACACATTGTCGCCATAGGTCACGGCCATGCGGAAGTATACAGCGTTCTCGGCAGTGTATACCACTTTAAACTCGCCAGTCTGGCGATTGTAGCAAATAATGTTTGCTCCTTCGTTGGCATCGTTGCGGGGAATGTCGCCATTTGTCACAGCGTCAATCATAGCCCAGAAAGTGTCGAGAGAAATGCCCGCTGCAGCAAACTGCGAACCGTACATGTTGACAAGGGCGCTTGCAATGTTGCGCGTTGTGGCAATATAAATCTCGTCGCCACGCATGGCCAAACGCCAAGTATAACTGTTCTCGCGGTCTCCTCCGGCAACCAGGCCGTCGACCTCACGCTCACCGGCAGTAGGATTGGAGATTTTCTCTACCGTATACTCAACGGTTTCGTCTTGTGCCATCATGCCTGCCACCGATAGCAATGCAAAGGCTAAAAGTAGTAGTTTTTTTCTCATAGTAAATCATTTTAAAGTGGAGTCCTTTGAAAAAAAATTAAACAAACCAAGCCCAAAGCCAGGACACCTTAATACTCTGCGCAGGTAAAAAAGGAATAAAATATCCACAAAAGTAGATATTTTTACAAAAACACACAAAAAAGACAGTATAAAAATATGTATTCTTGAGAAAATTTAATTATTTCGGCTATTTGCGTAAAATTATCACTACCTTTGTGAGTCAATCCTGACCATCAGTTTTGAATACGTATTATCCATGATTATCGACACTGAACTTTTTGCCGCTCCGTTGCAGGGTTTTACCGACTGCGTGTGGCGCGAGGCGCATGCCATGACATTCGGCGACATCGACGCCTATGTAGCACCGTTCATGCGCGTGGAGCATGGCGAGCCACGCCGGCGCGACCTGGCCGACATCGATCCCGAACACTGCAGACACCACACTGTCATTCCACAAATCCTCGCTTGCCGCCCTCTCGATGCCGTACTGATGGCCGAGCGGCTGAAGGCGCTGCGCTACAGCCGGGTTGACATAAATTTGGGCTGCCCGTTCAAGCCGATAGCCCTCAAGGGAATAAACGGACAAGGCTGCGGCATGTTGCGGCACCCTGAGGCTGTAAGGCAACTGTTCACGGCGCTGGCGGCGGTCGACGGCATGAGTTATAGCGTGAAGATGCGGCTAGGATGGGACGACGCTAGCCAGTGGCGCGACATCTTGCCTCTGATGGAACTGTTGCGGCCAACACACATCACGGTGCATCCCCGCATAGGCTTGCAGCAATATGGCGGCGAACTGTTGACCGAGCAGTTCGGGGCACTACTTGCCGCTTCGCCCTACCCCATCAATTACAATGGCGACTTAACTGAATTACAGCACATTGACGACACTTTGAGGCGATTTCCCAAACTTGCGGGCGTGATGATTGGGCGCGGACTTGTGGCACATCCGCACATGCTGTGCCCCGACAGGGCCGACAGACTGCTTGACTTCCACCAGATGCTCTTCGACGGCTACCGCGAACGCCTCACAGGCGGCGACCACCAACTGCTGCGGCGCATGCAGGCCCTGTGGGAATACTTCCTGCCCGACGCCGGCCATCGCTTGCGCAAGGCCATCAAGAAAGCCAACTCGCTCGCACACTACGAGCAAGCGTCCCAAGACTGCATCACAGATTACATCTCTAAAATTTAAGGTAGAAATCGGCTGTTAATCGGCGATACTCATCGGTAAACACCCCCGGCTCGCTCTCGATGACGAGCGTGTCGGTCGCTATGTCGCTACCATTACAGCCGGCTACAAGTTGCCACAAGAGCCGCTTGGCGGGATGGCCGGCAACAGGCACCACCTGGGTGAGCCGCACAATGCGCATGCTGTGAAAGGCCGCGGCGGCAACAACGCTGCCGTGGGCATCGGCGGGTGTGATTATCGACAGCATGCCACCAGTCGTGAGCAGCCGCCGCGCGTTGTACAGCAGGTTGTCGTAAGTGAGTGTGGTGGTATGACGGGCATCGCGGCGGGCAGCCTCGGGTGGCAGCACACCATTCTCGAAATATGGCGGGTTCGACACAATGTGGTCGTAACGCTCGGCTAGGGCGTAGTCGTTGACGTCGGCCACAACGGCCCTCAAGCGGTCGGCCCACGGCGATGCGGCGAAATTCTGGGCCGACTCCTCCACCCCATCCACATCGATGTCGATAGCGTCGATTATGGCCTGCCGGTTGCGCTGTGCCACCATCAAGGCAATCACGCCACAGCCGGTGCCCACGTCAAGCACACGGCGCGCGCTGGCCACTTCGGCCCACGCACCGAGCAGCACACCGTCGGTGCCCAATTTCATCGCTGCACGCTCATGACGCACGGCAAACTGCTTGAATCGAAACACTCGCTCTCGCATATCACAATAGATTTAAAACTGAGGTCAAAATTACTGCTTTATGACGTATTTTCCAAATCTATCGACCATAGGTGAGCAAATTCATACATCCTTCGCAGCAATTCATACAATATCCACATGAAAATGTTGACAAACTCAACACATCACGTATAAATTTGCAAGAAAAAAACGAAGCGATGAAGAAAAAGATATTAATACTCGCAACCACAGTAGCGGTAATAACAATACTGCTCACATCGTTCTCGCTGGTTAAAACCGGCACCAGAACGGCAACCTACTCACTGCCCCGTGATCTTAGTGCCCGTGTTGACCACGAATGCCGCGGCATGACGCTGGATGAGATTATCGACTACAGCCTCGAGATGACGGCCAGCGGGTTGCAATTCGACGTGCAAAACGACATCGCTGGTGGCAAAGCCAACTGTGTGGGCTATGCCCAACTCTGTTCTGCAATCTGCAACCAGGCACTTGAAAGCAATGGCTTCAGGGAGCGTAGCAGGCCCGTTGTGGGTTATGTGAAAAACTGCGGACTAAATATTTGCACCATTTTGAAGACGGTTGTTCCAAGCGGGCGCTGGAGCAACTTTGTCAAGGACCACGACTTTGTTGAACTGCAGATAAACGGCAAAGCCTACTATTTCGATGCAAGCATCTACGACGTACTTGGCAATAAATGTCTCACTATCAAGGATATTAACCACCAAAATTAAACATATTAATCAATGTTATTTATGAAAAAGATTGTAATTCTTTTATTGATTGTATTAATTGTGTTTGCTGGATGTTTTTTGATTAATGCTAAAAGCACTACCGTAGAACAATCCAGAATAACATAACTCCGTTCTAATGAACGATTTGGGTTAAACCCAAAATATCAACCGTTGGAACCAAACGGCAGGAGCAAAAAGTAGGTTTTTTCAAGTAAATGACGATTTTGGGGGTGAATTTCCAAAATTATTACTAATTTTGCAATTTGTAAGCCTCGCATTGGCGAGGTACCACAACAATGAAAAATCTACTGAAGATGAACAATATGAAACATCTCGCTTGCTTGGCAATCGCTTGCCTGTGCTTTGCTTCGACGGTTAAAGCGCAACTGCCGCTGCCTGTCAAAACCATTGGCAACGCATATTATTACTACTATGAGGTAAAGAACCGTGAGACGCTCTCCGAGGTGGCTCAACTCATGGGCGTGACCGTAGAAGACGTGGTGCGATACAACCCCGATGCCGCTAACGGCCTGTTTAAGAAACAAATGCTCTTCTTGCCCGTGGACGACTACCACACGCCCGACGTGCTCAAGCCCGACGCAGCAAACGTTGCCGTGGCGAAGAAGAGCCACGTGGTCGACGAGAGCGACAAGCCAGTGACGCACCTGGTGAAGTCGGGAGAGACCATCTACGGACTATCGCGCTCCTATGGCATCACCCAAGACGAGTTGATTGCCGCCAACCCGCGCATCGCCAAGGGTCTCAAAGCAGGCGACACAATTGTCATCCCCCTACCGAAAAAGCCGTCGAAGAAGGTTGAAGAGGCATTTGCCGAGGTTCCTGACACAACGGCCAAAGCCGAGCCGAAATTTGTATTCTACACGCTCGCGACCGACGACAACCTGTACACCGTGGCAAAGAAATTCAATACACAGGTGCCCAGCATATTGACGCTGAATCCGCGCCTCACGCCCGACAAATACGTTGAGGGCGAGGTCGTGAAGGTGGAGCCGGGCAACGCGATTCCCATCTTCTACGACAAGGAGACGGTGCGATTTATCAACTACAAAGTCGAGGACGAAGAGTCGTTCTACTCGATTGCCCGCCGCTTTGGCGTGACCACCGATGAACTGATTGCCGCCAATCCCGACGTGAAAAAGCCGCGCCGTGGCAAGGTGCTGCTCGTGCCGCAACGATTCACCATGCCCGTGCGCGCTGAGGTGGAAACAATGCCTCTTGCTGAGATGGAGCGCTATTACAGCCCTATTATCGACAACATTTACGAGACAATCGTCTCCGACCGACACAACACCGAAATCAACATCGCCATTATCCTGCCGTTCCAACTCCACAAGGAGGCGGCACCCAAGCAGGCTTATCTCTATACCGACTTCTACAAGGGCTTCCTCATTGCCGTTGACAGCCTCAAAAACGACATCGGCAAGAAGGTGAACCTGAGCGTCTACGACACACAGCACAACCTCAACATCACCGACAGCCTGCTGAAACTCCCGGCACTGAAGGACATGGACATGATTATCGCTCCCAGCGAGCCCAAGCAACTCGAGCGAATCAATGCCTTCGGCCAGGAAAACAACGTGCCGGTAATCAACTGCTTCTCGGCAAAGAACGACGACTACCTGAACAACCCCATGGTGTATCAGGTAAACACCCCGACGTCGACCTTCACCAAGAACGTCCTGCGATGGTTCGACACGCAGTTCAACGATTACAACGTGATTTACCTTGAAGACACCGACACCGACGACAAGGAAATCTTCTCCGACATAAAGACTCACATCCAGAGCAATGGCCAGTACTCCACCTCTCTGAGCGTGGGCACCGAACTCAGTTACTCCAAACTGTCAAATGCCATGAACCCCGGCACGAAGTATGTGTTCATTCCGTCTTCTGGCAACAAGGAGATTCTGCGCAAGACCGTCAAGGCTCTCAAGCAGACCAAAAGTGAGCGTTTCGACTGCGAAATGGTGCTGCTGGGCTATCCAGAGTACATGCTCTATCTGAAAGACTACCAAACTGACCTGCAGGATATTGACACCTATATGTTCGCGCGTTTCTTTAACTCTAAGGGATTCCGCACACGCGACATCGAAGCACTCTACTCGCGATGGTTTGGCGGGTCGATGCTGGTATCCTACCCCAACATGTGCCTGCTGGGCTTCGACACAGCGATGTTCCTGCTTAAGTCGCTCGACGCCAACAACCGCATCGACGAGCAGACTCCTCAGCACCGTGGCATCCAGACCAGTTTCCGCTTTGAGCGCGAGACCAACTGGGGCGGATACGTGAATCAGGCCATCGACATCGTGCACTTCTCAACCGACCACCAGATCGAAACAATGGTGAAATGAATCGTGCCTTAACATTTCTCCTCATTGCCTTAACGGCACTGCTCGCCACCTCGCAAACTCACTACGAGGGCAGTTTCGCCGTGGGCGCTAAGGGCGGCATCACGCTATCGCGCATGCAGTTCAACCCCACCGTGCCACAAAGTTTCCTGCAAGGATACATGGTGGGCGGCGTAGTACGGTATGTCGAGGAACGAAACTTCGGTCTGATTGCCGAGTTCAACATCGAGCAGCGAGGATGGAAGGAGAATTTCGAAGGCTACAACTACGACTACAGCCGCCACCTCACCTATGTGCAGGTGCCGCTGCTCACACACGTGTATTTCGGCAACAACAAACTGCACGGCTTTTTCAATGCCGGGCCGGAAATTGGATATATGATTGCTACATCCACCAGCGCCAACTTCGACTACAACAACATTGCTGGAATCGCCGACTTTCCCATCGCTAACCGCAGCGTGGAGCAAATGTCGATGGATGTAAAAAACCGGCTCGACTACGGCATCAGTGCCGGAGCCGGGCTGGAATTGATTTCGCACAATAAAAGTTCATATACCCTCGAGGGACGCTTTTACTACGGACTGCGTGACATATTCGGCAACCGAAAGAAGGATGTCTTCTCAGGGTCATCGGGCATGTCGATAATGGTTACCCTCGGCTATATGTACCGATTAAAATGATACCGAGCCGCTAATTCACCTTCATAAAGGCAAAGTAGACAGCCAAAATAAGTAGCGCAAACGACACCAGGTGGTTCCAATGCAAGGTCTCGCCCTTGAAAAACACGGTCACAAACACCGAGAACACCATGAGAGTAATCACCTCTTGAAGCACCTTCAACTCAAGCAGTGAGAAGGGGCCTCCGTTCTCAACGTAACCAATGCGGTTGGCCGGAATCATAAAGCAATATTCAAATAAGGCAATTCCCCACGAAAAGAGAATCACAACTATTAGCGGCCAGTTCGACGAAATGCCCATCGTCTGCAATTTCAGGTGCCCGTACCAGGCAAACGTCATAAGAATGTTTGAAACGACGAGCAATCCCAATGTGGCCAATGCGGTCCAAAATGTTGTTGACATATAATGATAACAATTGAAGGGCGACCTATGGCCGCCCTCAGGTATTATATTAAGGTGTTAATACTGTCATTTTTTTAACGCCTCGCGACGACGCTGAATCTCAGCGTAGCCACGGCGGTAAGTCTCCATATTTTTCTCGTAAAGCACTTGGCAGTAGCCCGTGCCATCATCGTTATAGAGTTTGCTCAAGTTGACGTAGTACTTGCCATTGCCGCGCTTTATCGAGAACACCTCGGCCTCGCGTTCATTCACAAGGTCGCACTGCACGCTATGGTTGTCGGCTGTGGTGCCTGTAAGTTCCTTAGGCACACCACCCTCGCCAGTCCATACGGCAAACACGTCGGCGCAGGGAGGATAGCCCAACGCAATCCACATCGTCGTCAGCGAGGCATCCTCGCCAGGCAGCACGCCCTCAATCACCACCGAGGCGGTAGAGATGCGGCGCGCTATGAAGTCCTGATCAACAACCCACTTATAGCCCGAGTGAGTGTAATCTCGGCCCAACTGACTGTGATAGAACGTGCGCGAAAGACCCTCGGTAAACACGGCGGGAGTAATATCGGCAGCGGCAATGTGGTCGCGAAGCAGATATTTCTCATTCTCATGGCGGATATAACCGTAGCCCTCGCCGTCGCGACCACTAAACGAATAGTTGGTGCGTGTGAGAATGCCGCTCGGCTCATCTTTGAGGTCATATTTCACGTAACTGTAGTTGCCAGCCTCGAAATATGCACCATTGCCCTGCGCATCGATAACGCCAAAGTTGGCCTCAACACCCAGCGGCTTGGGAAGCGTCTGAAGCACGCGCTCAAAATCGTCGACCGTTGTGCAGCGCTCCAAGGCGTAGCGCATCACCACGCCTTCTTTGTCCATATCCTTTTCCTTTACATTGTCCTTGTTAAGGTTATACGAGGCTGTGTTCATGATGGCAAAACCACGCTCATTAAAGCCCATCCAAGCAGCGGTGTCACGAAGGTCACGGGCATCGAACAACGCCACAAACTCCAGCAATCCGTCGTGCGCGGCGATGCGCTCCACACGGTTGTTCTGGTCGTTGGTGTCACGGTTTTTCCACAACAGTGGCCGGCCGTTGGACGTAAGTTTGCCGCTCACAATTGCCGATGTACAGGCCTCGCCCACGGCTATGCTGCACAACAGGGCGAGAGTAAGCAATATTTTCTTCATTATATATTGTATTAATCAGTTACGAGATGCCATTGCCTTTTGCAACTCAATAAGTTGGTCTTTTATCCCTTTTAAACGCTCAACCACATCGAAGCGCTTGTCTACACCATCGCGGTTGACGCGGATTTGTGCCTGAGCAGCATCCAACTTCAAGCCCTTTTCCTTCACGAGATAATACACCTTGCGGATTGTCTCGATGTCATTAGCAGTGTAAAACCGCACGTTGCGACTGTTTCGACGAGGCTTGATAATGGTGAATTGCGACTCCCAATAGCGCAGTGTGCTCTCTGGGATACCCAAAATCTTGGCCACATCACCAATCTTATAGTATTTCTTATCAAATTCTTGCATCGTGTCGTTGCTCATAAGTGCATTTTTTAAACGTATGGCGCAAATTTACACAATATTACCCAATCCCCAAAATTTCCACCAAAAATTATAGCATCCTAGAGGTTCTAGAAGTTCTAGAGGTTCTAGATAATCTAGAAGTTCTAGAGGGGCTATTATATAGAAAAAGAGCCGCGATTGCTCGCGGCTCTTAGGGGGCGGTTACCTACTCTCCCACTTTCGCAGTACCATC
>CACYRK010000025.1 GCA_902776835.1 uncultured Bacteroidales bacterium | reverse complement strand
CGGCGGTGCTTCCGCATCGCTGCGTGCAAATTTAGTGATTTTCTATAAAAAATGACCCATCTTTCGCCTTCAAAAACTTTTTTAAATGAAAGTGCCGTGACGCTCCTATAACATTTTTTGATTTTTAACGCTTGTTTATTGCATTACCGCAAAAATTGTTTTATATTTGCCGGTGAATAGCAATAAAAAGCGTAAAACCGAAACAAACATGAACACCGACACATCATCAACACGACAATTACGGGATGACCCAGTTAATCCCAATCTCATCAATTATTTACCTGCCTACAATGAAGTGCAAGGCACTGACGGGACTTACAAGGATTTTGCCTGCGACCGTGAGCTGGATTCGGAATACCCGAATGAACGGACTAAGGTATGGAAATTAAATGCTATGTCCCAGCCTAACAAGGTTTATATAATCGATTCGAACTTTGACCTTGGCAATCGCATTGTTGAGATTCCCGAGAACAGCACCATAGTATTTATGGACGGCGGGCAGTTCGTAAATGGAACCTTAATTAGTCACGACACCAGATTTGTGGATTTTCCTCGTTACGACAGCCAGGGGCATCCAGGCGCCTCGACCCGGGCCGACATTATAGGCCGCATTTTCAATGTGCATGGCCAGGAAATCTCTGTGAGGGGTGATGTGATTCACCGTTCTACGCCTGTTGTCTACACACATTGTGTGAGAACCACCACTGGATATGGTGAAGATTCATACCACTTGTGTAGCGCGGATAACAGGGCGCGCAACGTTGGCCTAACTGAATGTATTCTACAGCTTGGGGTATTTGGTAGCAATCTTTCCAATGCCTATATGACTGGCGGGTGGATAAATATCTCCTCGAACGTCAACAACACGCCGGCACGCATCGCACAAGAAGCGTTTGTTAACGGCCTTAGTGTCAAAGCGCTTAAATTCCATTCAAACTATTGGCGAGGTTCTGTTGAAGATTATTGTAGTTTTGTGCTGGATTTCACGTGTTTGCTAATGGAGCAATTTCAAGCACTTAATATGCCTCAATTCACTGAAGTCTACATAGTCAACGAGCGTGGTGACTGGACCGACAAATACAGCCATCACGTCTCCGAATTGAGTGCTTTAGCTAACTCAATATCTAATTTAGGCAAAATTCCACGTATTTCTTTCGCTGGTATTCGGCAACTCGCACAAGCCGATCCTCAATTTCACGGCTTGATAAAACCGAGTGTGAACACATACCCGTCGTTGACTTTCCTCGACGATGATTTGGAAGATATAATAAACGGATATGCCAATTATAGCGACGAGTTGAATGCAAAAGTTCGTCGCCGCATAGAGCAACAGTTTGAGGCCATCATGATTGACGGTCTTTCAAAGGATGCCAAATATTGGTGCTCCGCTGAAAATGTGGCCTGCAACCTGGCACTCTCGGAGATAGGCGTCAAGCCTTATTCAAAAGCACTGCGAGCCCCAGAGCGCACCGATCGTTATTTGATAGGGGGCGATTATGTACGTGTGGTGCCTGTCTATTGGCAAATAATAAAGGAGTTTGCGTCGCGCATGCATTTTGAGTACATCAATCTGTATTACTCGAGTGAAATCCAGGACCAGGATTCGACAACGTGGATGACCGATGAATTGTATAACATCTTAATTAATTTTTAACCATGACAGTAAGCGTAGTTAAACCGCATAACGTTGGAAACGTTTCGTTAGTTCCGATGCGCAAATATGCACTCATCGGGCGTCCGATGCATGTGTTCATTGATGTGTATTTTAAGTCCGAAGGTTCAAGTTTGATGGCAAGCAAAAATGAATACGCCCTTTCATACATTGGACAAAGCATTGATGATTTGGCTGACTTTGTGCCGTCAAGCACTTTGGGCAGTCAATGGAGATTTGAAGCGTTAAAAGTGGTTAATCAGACCAGTGTCGATGTTCATTTGCTTTACGATGACGGAAAGGTCTATTTTTGCGCCGACGCTTCAAAAGTTGACTATATCGAATTCCATACTCTCGACCCGGGCGAAGTGGCCGATATCAAGTCTATTGATGAGATTAACGAGAGTTCTATGATAGTTTTACCCCCACCAATGCCAATTGGCATTACACCTCCCCCTGCGTCAAGCGGCACTATTCTTTCCCCTACGCCCATAGCGTCATGCAACCAAACCGATACGTTGCTTAATCCATTAGCTGATTTTACTGACTTGGTGTCGTTTCATGTGATACTTCACGAGGGGGCATGGACTAAAATGACAATTTTGCCCAAAATCAGCAACGAGGGTGAAAGTACTTATCCAATCCTGATAGGTATATTCAATATAAAGGGTGATATAAATAACAACGTTTTCCGTGTTACTGAATACAATTCAAGCACAAACTTATATCCACCGACCCACATGGATAACAATGGCGTTTTATGGCTTACCGAAAACACACTAATAAAATATAATAACATCGAGTTTAACGAAACACCGAAATACTACAAGATTTCTACTGAGAGATACTGCGAGTTCGATGTTGTGGTTAAAAACACTGGAAATATAAGAAAGGTTGTACCACCGGCCATTTATTCATTTTGGAATATTGGTCAATTTTCAAGTTTGAATCTGCACACATTCACCATGCGCGGGCATGTGTTCCGCACTTTATTACAGAACAATGAGCAGAATAGCGGGCAATGCGGCTGCCGCCAGTTTGCGGGTGTTTCGATTAAGATGCCATCTTATAATTTTGGATGCTCATGTGACGATGGGCTGGGGGTTGAGTTTTCAAACAGCAGCAATCTTAAAGAACTCCACATTACCACCAGTGATGCAGTGGGTGTTCCCGGCGAGTCGGTTGTGTTTAATATTGGGGATAGCACATCACCCAACCTACCTGCTACGATTCAGTATTTTAACACTGTTGGAACATACCGGCATCCACTCTATGGTGTGAGTGGCAACCTTAATGCCTTGAGCGGCTTTAGCAACCTTATTGAATTAAGAATATCTTACACCTCCATTCATGGCAATATTACCTATCTTCCTAGTATGTCCAACTTGCAAAAAGTCAACTTAACAAACTGTGATGTTGAGGGTGATATTTATAAATTTAGCGGTTGCACAGAACTTAAAGAAATGATTGCTCAACTTAAAGATATTACTGGTAATCTGTCCTCACTCTTAGGTTTGAATAAATTAGTTAAAATAAATTTAAGTGGCAGCCAAGTTGAAGGTGATATTTCAAATTTAATTTATAATACAAATCTAACCGAACTGATTCTTCCCCTTCAAAGTATTTCTGGCAATATCTCCTCGCTTTCTAGCTTGACTAAATTAGTTAAAATAAATTTAAGTGGCAGTGTGGTCACAGATAACATTTCAAATTTGAGTACTTTAACAAAGTTACAATCTCTGAATCTAGGTAATAGTCATGTGTCAGGTAGTGTTGATACACTTACAAATCTTCATAAACTTACCACTATAAATCTAAATAAATGCGATGTTGAAGGTGATTTGTCAAAGTTGCCTGTGTCGTGTGCGGAATTTAGGGCCAATGGTAATACTACGCCTTTCACTTGGACTTCTACAAATCCGCGGCACGACAGGAATGTTACAATTAACAACAATACTCTAGATGTTATGGCAATCAGTATACCTGAGGAAATTGTAATGTATTCAAGTGATGATGTTGAAAATATGTTGAATGACATCAGTCTGAGTAAGAGCATCTCTAATGGCTCAATCAAGGTGAGAGTGAATAATTTATCTGACAGCGAATTTCAAAATCTCAAATCATTCTGTCAAGGGATACTGGCTGCTCTTGGGCTGGTTGGAATCAACGCTCTTGTATTAAATGGTCAAACAATAACTAATAACAATTAATCATGAGAAGAATAGTGTACAAAAAATATTTGGCTGCATGTGCGATGGCATTGTTGGTTGCGTCCTCAACTTTTGCGCAAACCTTAGACTACAGCAACTACAATGCCTCATACGAAATCATTGGCAGCGATACCGCAATGATAAAAGTCACCGTAGAAGGTGTATCGTTCAACTTTGTGAAAGTTGAGGGTGACTGTATGGATCTTGGAAAACTGGGCTTTTGTAAAATCGACACTTTCTGGCTCATGGAAACAGAAGTGACCAATGAACTTGCATCTCTCTTTTTTGAAGACGCTATAAGTTTTGGTTCAAAAAATGGTTTATCAATGAAAGTTAGATATGGAGAAATTGACTATAGTTCTGATGATATAATGGCATCCCCTTTTGTGATGTTTGAAAGATTAGATTGGTATCCTACTTCTTATTCTTTTGGCAGGAAGGTATATGACGAGTTAGTTTATTATATTCCTGAGGCTTTATGTGACTTGTTGAACGACTTAGATTTCATCATTCCAACTACAAAGCAATGGACCTATGCCGCAAGAGGTGGAAACAAGAGTATGCATTACACATATTCCGGCAGTGACAATCAAGACGAGGTGGCTTGGTATTCAAGTAACTCACAAGTGCTAACAAAATATGGTTCTACAACAAAAGCTCCACATCCAGTGAAAAGTAAAAGTCCCAACGAGTTGGGGTTGTACGACATGAGTGGAAATGTGTGTGAATTCACCTGTGATGATGTCATTATGGGGGCTGCTCAATTCGAAATGAGCTGGCAAGATTTAATACAACTTTCTGGAGATGAAGAGAGAAAGCTATATCAAGACTCAAAGGGAAAGGTGATTTGTGGCGGATGCTGCTTTTCAAGTAATTGTTATCCATCGATGATAACAGACATAGAAAAAAACGACGGTAAGCCAAAATGGATGTTGCCTCAGACTACAGGCATTCGATTGGCTTTATTGCCTCAAAATTAACGATTATACGCAGAATCACAGATCATTAACAAGTAAAATCTCACTCAATATGATAAAGGCAAAGACTCTATTATTGATTTGGATATTTTTTTCCTGTGTGTTTACTGCAAATGCGCATGAACCAAGGCGAGTCGACTTGAATACTTATGATGGCAGTGACTTGAATAAAGTTGTTAACCACATTCTCGGCAAAACGCCTTTTAGTAGTGCCCTTACTCTAAAATATGATATGGATGAGAATGGTTCCATTGATGGGCAAGATCTTAATATTCTTATAAATATTATATTAGGGAAAAGAATTGATACCCGAGAAATGAAACACACCGGCATTTTCAACATTGGTGGTGTTGAGTTTAAAATGATTAAAGTTAATGGCGGTTCAATGGACATGGGGTTGCGAGGCAATCACACGGTTGGAGATTTTTGGATAATGGAAACCGAAATGACCATAGGCCTTGTAAATGCAATTTATGAATTAAGTCAGACGTTGAAAGAGAATCCTTTTCCGGACCCACTACTGAGATATAGATATTATGACTATCTGACAGAGCAGTATTATCCTCCGAGTTACGACTTTGGCGCAGATTTTGTTTCTTATAAAAAAGATTGGGCTTGCAGCTTTTGTGATCCGTTCACAATTAAGTCATATATCAGTTTTCTTGCCAGCTATACTGATTGTGACTTTAGGTTGCCGACAGTTGAAGAATGGATTTTTGCAGCCAAAGGAGGAAATCTTAGCAGTGGATACAAGTATTCAGGCAGTGATGAGATTGACGAAGTAGCCTGGTACCAAGGCAACTTGCCTAACACAGATAATTTGGTTTGGGGTTTGGGTTTGCCACAGTATTTCCCACATGAAATTAAAGAATTGTACCCTAAGGATGTAATACCCAATAAAGTTCATTGCAGAAATGTCAAACAGAAAGCACCAAATGAATTGGGCATATATGATATGAGCGGTAATGCCGCTGAGATTTCTGTAATAGACAAATCACCGTATTCATACGATAATGGCATGTACTTGATGCAGGGAGGATCAGTTCTTTCTGATGAGACAGAGTGCATACCGGGGGAAGCTTATCAACCCGAGCAATGCACATTAATCTATCGACACGAGTTGTTAGATGGGCCTGATTATCAAGCAACACCTGATGAAGAAGTAGATCTCGGTTATAAAGTGACTATTACAGGACTTCAGCAATATCTTGCTGTGGGATTGCGCTTGGTTATGACGGCCGACCCTGAGCCGGAGGCTTCGCCTGTGGTAACGGTTGAGCCTAATGTTATAAAGAGCAACACCATAGCCGCAACTGACGTAAATGAGAGCATTGATACACAATCGTTAAACACTAAAAAAATACAACCATGAGATACAGACGCGATATTTATCGGCCACGACTGAGTAATGGCGTGGTGAAATTTGTGGAAATACAGTGAGAAATCACGGAAGATATAATTGTTGATGTTTACGCCGCAATACCCATTTATACCGATGCGTCATCGACGAGCAGTGCGATGAGCGTGGAGCAGAACGGATACCTCCTGCGCCACAACACTTACACCATCCACCCCCTCGACACGGCCAACCCCACAACCTTGAGCGATGAGTTGGAACTGAGAATCACCAGCGAACAGACCGGGCTTAACATATTCTTGCAACGCGAGGCCGAAGGCGAAGCAACGCACCTCTATCTATGCGCCGACTCGCGCGTGGTGCGCCGCATCGTGCTCAACTCGGCAGCACCACTCGACTTGGTAAACATGGAACTGCTCCCAACCCCCGAAGTGATGATTGAGCGCCAAGACCTCGTCGATGTCAACACTGCCAACCTCGTGCTCCCGACCATAACCTCGTAAAGCGGCACTTCCGAAATCAGCCATGGCAATAACTGGATAGGACGGTGTAAGGCGGTTACGGGCGTTGCCGCAGGGCGGCGGCGTAGGCGCGCCATTTTTCGATAAGGGCCGCCATGTCGTCGGGCAGGGGGCTGTCGAAGTCCATCTGCTGGCCGGTGGTGGGGTGCACGAAGCCCAGGGTGCGGGCGTGCAGGGCCTGGCGCGGGCACAGTGCGAAGCAGTTCTGGATAAACTGGCGGTAACTGGTGGTGTTGTAGCCGCGCAGCACCTGGTCGCCGCCGTAACGCTCGTCGTTGAACAGCGGGTGCCCGATGTGCTTCATGTGCACGCGAATCTGGTGGGTGCGGCCCGTCTCCAACTGGCATTGCACTACGGCCACGTGGGCGAGGTTTTCCAGTGTGTGCCAGTGTGTAACGGCATGCTTGCCCTGGTCGCCGTCGGGAAAGACGCACATCAGCAAGCGGTCGCGCGGGCTGCGCCCGATGTTGCCGGTCACAGTGCCGTCGGTGTCCTTCATCTCGCCCCACACTACGGCGATGTACTGCCGCTTGGTGGTCTTGTTGAAAAACTGGTTGCCCAGCGAGGTCTTGGCGTGCGGCGTCTTGGCCACAACGAGCAGTCCCGAGGTGTCTTTGTCGATGCGGTGCACCAGGCCCATGCGCGGGTCGGTGACGTCGTAGTCGGGATTGTCCTTGAAGTGCCAGGCCAGGGCGTTGACCAGCGTGCCATCGTAGTTGCCGTGGCCGGGATGCACACACATTCCGGCGGGCTTGTTGACCACAAGCACGTCGTCGTCCTCGTAAACGATGTTCAGGGGGATATCCTGGGCGATAATCTCGTTCTCGTAGCGCGGGCGGTCCATCACCACGCTGATAATGTCGCCGGGATGCACGCGGTAGTTGCTCTTCACCGGGCGGCCGTTCACGCGAATGCACTGCGCCTCGGCGGCGTTCTGGATGCGGTTGCGCGACGTGCCCTTGATGCGCTCAACCAGGTATTTGTCGATGCGCAGAAGCACCTGGCCGCGCTCCACCTCATAGCGGTAGTGCTCCCAGTAGTCGCGTCCGTTCTCGCTGAAGTCAGGGTCGCTGAAGTCAAGTTGGATATCGTCGCGGCTCAGTCGCTCGTCGTCGTCGAGGGCGTCAAGGTTGTCGCTCAAGTCGTCGCTGATCATTGCTGCTGCTGTTGCTTCTTCTTCTCAACGTCGGCTTTCTTCTTCTCGTCGACGCGGTTGATGCGGGCCTGCTCGGCACGTTGCTTCTGCTCTTCGGCATAGCGCTTCACCTCCTCCTCGTAGTTGCGTTGCTCAATTGAGTCGATGGTGTGTGCGTCGAGAATCGAGTCAGGATTGATGATGTCGATTGAGCCGTCGCCCACGATGAGCCGCACATGCGCCTTCACGCTCACCGGCTTGCCCGGGGCAACGTTATGCCCGTTGACGGTGACTTGCAGAATCAGTCCGCTGTTGGCCGACGGCACGCTGTCGACTTCCACATCTTTGAAGCCCATCGACTGCAGCGTGGCAACACCCTGTCGCACCGACATTATGCCGGCCATCTCGGGCAGGTTGACCATGCGGTCGTGCAGCGCGTTGACTTTGAGAAACACGGTGCGTATCGACTTGATGTAACTTCCGGCTTTCGGGTCCTGGTCGATGACGGCGCCCGGCTTGTAACTCTCGTTGTAATTGATCGAGTCGCTCACGTCCCATTTCAGGCCGGCGGCCTCGAGTTTGGCGATGGCCTCGTCCATGGGCAGATAGCGCACATCGGGCACCAGGCGCTGCTCACCATGGCTGGTAAACACGTCGATAAAGAGCAGGAACACGTAGCCTAACGCTATGGTTGTCAGCGCTATAATGATTGAGTGAAGCAAGTAAGGGTGCTTCTCGTGGAAGGTATTGAAGAAGTTGGTACTCACGCTATTGTCGATTGATGTGTTACACAAACTGCAAATTTAGGCAAAATCTCTGAGTTTAGCACCAAAAGGCCCGAGTTTTTTCATTTTTTCTTGCCGAAACAGTGCTCGTGGGTGAAGAAAAAGGCACTGCGACGTGGTGCCGCAGTGCCTGTAATGTGGTGTGTGTGGTGGTATTACACGTAGGGCTCGGGCTCTACTTCGCCGCGCAGCACCATGAGTGCGTTTTCGGCGAGTGCTTCCATCTCGTCCTCACCGGGATAGTTGAAGGTGGGAGCGAGATAACCGACGCGCTTGGTGAGTTCGTCGATGAGATACTTGCTGCGTGCCATACCGCCCGTGAAAATCACAGCGTCGACCTTGCCACAGAGCACAGCGCCCTCGGCAGCGATGGCCTTGGCCACGTGGTAAACCATTGCGTCGACAATGAGTTTAAAGTGCTCATCGCCTTCATGCATCTTGGTCTCAATCTCCAGGAAGTTGTTGGTGTTGAGGTGTGCTGTGAGGCCGCCCTTACCGGCGAGCATCTTCAGCACCTGCTCCTGGGTGTACTTACCGCTGAAGCACATGCGCACCAGGTCGCCAGCGGGCAGTGAGCCAGCGCGTTCGGGCGAGAATGGACCCTCGCCATCGAGGCAGTTGTTGGTGTCGACGGCGCGTCCATGGTCGTGAGCGGCCACCGAGATACCACCGCCCAAGTGGCAGATGATGAGATTATAGTCCTCGTACTTCTTGCCATGCTCGCGGGCAAAGCGGCGTGCGATGGCGCGCTGGTTCAGAGCGTGCCAAATGCTGATGCGCTTGAGTTGGGGCAGTCCGCTGATGCGGGCATAGTCGTTCAGTTCGTCGACCACGGCGGGGTCGGCGATGAAACTGCGGCAACCCGGTATGGTGGCGGCAATCTGGCGGGCGATGACGCAGCCCAGGTCGGTAGCATGGTGGTGCAGCGACTTGCGGATGTCGTCCTCCATCACGTCGTTGACTTCGTACACGCCACCCTTCATGGGCTTGGTGAGCGGGCCGCGGGAAATGATGGCATCAAACTTGATGGGGATGTTCATTGCCTCGAGTTCTTTGAGGATGTTCTGCTTGCGGAAGTCAAACTGGTCGGGAATGTTGGGGAACTGCTTGAGTTCCTCGGGCGAGTGGTGGATGTTTTTTACCATCACAGCCTTCTCGTCGTCGAAGACGGCGGTCTTGGTGCTGGTAGATCCTGGATTGATAACTAAGATGCGCATTGTGCTATGTTGGTTATTCGGTTGATATAGTGGTTATTGCATTAGATTGAAGCCACGGCGAGGCTGTAGAACTTGCAAGCCGGGCTGTCGCTGCGCGAGGGAATCACCACGGGCGCGATCGGTCCGCACAGGATACCTGCCGTCTCGGCTTTGGCAAAGAGGGTGAGCGCCTTGTAGAAGGCGTTGCCAGCCTGGATGTCGGGGAACACGAGCACGTCGGCCTTGCCCTCGAGGGGCGAGTTGATGCCCTTGGTCTGAAGGCTGTGCAGGTCGCACGAGGTCTTCACATCCAGCGGGCCGTCGATGATGCAGGGACCGAAGTCGCCATTCTTGCCCATGTCGATAATCTCTTTGTAGCCCACGGTGAAGGGGAAGAACTTCTCGTTCACCTTCTCGCTGCAGTTGATGAGCGACACACGCGGCTCCTCGATGCCGAAGTTGTGGCACAACTCCACCAGGTAGCGCACTTGCTGGATGCGCTGCTCGTGAGTGGGATAGGGGATGACGGCAGCGTCGGTAAAGAACAACAGCCTGTCGAAGCCCGGGATGTGGATTGTGGTGACGTGGGTGAGCACGTTGCCACGGGGCAGGATGCCAGTCTCCTTGTTGAGCACGGCGTGCAGCATGTTGTCGGTGTTGATGAGGCCTTTCATCAGCACGTCCACCTTGCCCTCGCGAACGAGTGCCACAGCGGTCTTGGCGGCCTCGTCGCGGTCGTTCACGTCGACATAACTGATGTGGTCCTGATAAGGCTTGAGTTCAGCGAGTTGCTGGAGTTGCTCGACACAACCCACAAAGGTTACATCGACGAAGCCTTTCTCAAGAGCCTTTGTTACTGCCTTCTGGGTCGACTCATCCTCGGCCCAAACTACAGCAACGCGTTTTCTGGTTCCGCGTTGCGATAAATGAAGAATCAAATCTTCAAAGTTGTTGATATTAGTCATAGGTTAAATAGTTAATTTTTGAAATTTTGTGCGAAGTTACTCAATTTTTCCCAATTATGAGTAATGAAATCGTAACAAAAAAGCAAACATGCTGTACAACATATTTTTCATGTCAGAAGGGGCCTGTTCTTAACTTTATCCACTTTTTCAGCGCGTCGAAAGTTATGGCTCGATTTAGTAGTTTTTGTCATTATTTTTGTGTAATTTTGTAGCCTAAAATCTATTGGGAAATGAATAAAATAATACGTGTATTTTGCGTCGCGGCCATGCTGGCCTGCGCCATAGTTGCCAGTGCGCAACGCTTTGCGATTTTCAGCGATATCCATGTCACCCCAGGCAATGCCAATGAGGGCAAACTGATGGAGGCGGTGGCCGAGGTGAACGCCAGCGACGTCGACGCCGTGATCGTGAGCGGCGACCTCACAAACGAGGGCAGCGACGTGCAGTTGCACAATGTCAAGCACATTCTCGATGGCATCACCAAGCCGCTCTATGTCATCCCCGGAAACCACGAGAACAACTGGAGCCAGAGCGCGTGCAAGACGTTCAACGACCTGTGGGGCACCGACCGCTTCGTCTTCGAGGTGGGCCGCCTGGTGGTCGTGGGCATGAACTGTGGGCCGTTTATGAAAATGGGCGACGGACACATCAAGCAGGAAGATCTCACCTGGCTCGACAACACGCTGCGTGAGCGCGTGCGGCCGGGCATGAAGGTGCTGAGTATCAACCACTATCCGCTGCTTGCCGACCTCGATAACTATCAAGCCTATGTCGACATCCTCAAGCGCTATCCCGTCGTCACACATCAGTGCGGACATTACCACCGCTGGCGACTGTACGAAACGCAGGGCATCACCGGCGTGATTGTGCGCGCCCTCGACATGAAGAATGGCGACTATGGCTACACGCTCATGGACGTGGACCTGGACCGCGAGTGGATACACGTGTATAATAAGGTGATTGGCGGCTCGCCCGAGGTGATGTTTGCCTATCGCATCGGCACCAATTTCGACGCGTCGCCGGCCGCACCGGCGGCTTCGGTGGCGCCACAGGGCTTCGCAGTGGAGCGCGTGCATGCCGACGAGGCCTCGATATTTACGCGCTTGGCCATTGACGGCGACTGCATCTATTTCGGCAATTCGCTTGGCCAGGTGAAGGCCCTCGACAAGGCCACGCATCAGGTGCGCTGGCAATACCAGACCGATGCCATGCTGTTCTCGCGGCCTGCCGTGAGTGGAAAGACGCTGGTCATGCCCACCGCCGACCGCCGCCTGCTGTGGCTCGACAAGCGCAACGGCAAACCGACGTGGGAATACCAGGCCGACGGGCCATATGTGGCCGATGGCGTGGTGACGAGCGATGGCATCCTGTATCAGGGCGGCTTCAAGACGTTCCAGGCATGGGACGTGAAGCGCCACCGCCTGCTGTGGCACTACGACTCGATAGCCAACTATTGCCAGGCGGCACCTGTGGTCGACGGCAACGACGTGGTGTTCGGCGCATGGGACACGCGCCTGCGCGTGCTCGACCGCAAGACGGGCGCCTTGCGGTGGCAGTGGGACAACGGCGTGGCGGCCAATCTCTACAGCCCCGGCAACGTGGTGCCTGTCGTCACTCCCGACAAGGTGGTGATTGTGGCCCCCGACCGCGTGACCACGGCGCTCGACCGAGCAAGCGGGCACCAGATTTGGCGCGAAAAGAATGAGAATAAGGTGCGCGAGAGCCTCGGATGCAGCGCCGACCGCAGCGTGGCCTACGCCAAGACCATGGACGGCGAATTGGTGGCGATGTCCACCGTGGGCGACCATTACGAGTTGCTGTGGAAGACCGATGTGGGCTTTGGCTACGAGCACGCGCCGTGCATCGTGCTCGAGCACAACGGCAAGGTGTATCTGGGCTCGCGCCGAGGCGTGCTGGCCGTGGTCGACGCCGCGACGCATGAGTTGCTGTTTACCTACACGATGGGGTCGAGCGAGGTCAACGGCTTCGAGGTAGACGACCGCGGCGATGTGTACTGCTCGCTAATCGAGGGCACAATCTTCAAAATTTCCCCCAAACAATAAGGCCTTAAAGCCGAAGGGGGGGCAAAATGCAGTTATGGCTGAAAATCCCCTCTAAGAGCGGGTGCCCGTAGGGCGGGGGCGTGTGTCAAGGGGTAAATGGTTTACAACCAGTGCGCTATTACACACTCAGGCTTTCAGTACAAAATTGCCGTGAGCATGAGCGCATCGGAGAAGCGATATGTGATTAACCCAGGATTCCGGCATAAAATTGCCGTGAGCATGAGCGCATCGGAGAAGCGATATGTGATTAACCCCAGGCAAATGCGTCGAAGATGCATGCAGCCTGGGGGCTGTTACTGCTGGCGGGTGGGGGTGTAGCCGTGCTGGCGGCGGTACTTGCGCACGTCGCGGAAGAGGTCGGTGGCGTAGACAAAGTTGTTGAGGTCGTCGTTGTCGACGCTGTACACCTCGTCCTTGTTGCCTATCCACCCCACATGGCCCTTGTTGATGAAGACGATGTTCTCGCCGATGCCCATCACCGAGTTCATGTCGTGAGTATTGATGATGGTGGTGATGCCAAACTCGTGCGTGATGTCGCTAAGCAACTCATCAATCACGATCGAGGTCTTCGGGTCGAGTCCCGAGTTGGGCTCGTCGCAGAAGAGGTATTTGGGGTTCAGGGCGATGGCACGCGCGATGGCGGCGCGCTTCTGCATACCACCCGACAGTTCGCTGGGAAACTTGTTTTCGCTGCCCGTGAGGTTGACGCGGTCGATACAAAACTGCGCACGCTCGCGCTGCTCCTCGTGGCTCATCTTGGAGAACATCTTCAGCGGGAAAATCACGTTGCCCAACACCGTCTCGCTGTCGAAGAGTGCCGAGCCCTGGAAGAGCATCCCGATTTCCTTGCGCAACTCCTTGAGTTGCTTGCGGTCCATGACGGTGATGTCGCGGCCGTCGTACAGGATTTGCCCGTCATCTGGCTTGAACAGACCCACAATGTTCTTCACGAGCACGGTCTTTCCCGAGCCGCTCTGTCCGATAATCAGGTTGGTCTTTCCGTCGTAGAACTTGGCGTTGATGTCGTAAAGCACCTGCCTGTAACTGCCGTTTTCTTTGAACGATTTATTGATTCCTTTAACTTCGATCATGATGGTAAAGCGGTGAAGGGGTTATTGAAGCATGAGTTTGGTAAGAATCACGTCGGCGACGAGAATCATGATGTTGCTCATCACCACAGCGTCGGTACTGGCTTTTCCCACCTCAATCGAGCCGCCCTCGACCGAGTAGCCGTAGAACGACGAGATGCTCGAGATGATGAAGGCGAAGAAGAGCGACTTGATCAGCGCAAACCACACATACCACTCGGTAAACTGCGTCTGGATGCCATAGATGTAGGTGTCGGGGCTCACTATGCCGGTCAGGATGCATATCAGCCAGCCGCCAAACAGGCTGGTTGCCATGCAGATGACGACCATAAACGGCATGATGGTGATGAGGCCGGTGATTTTCGGCATCACCAGATAGTTGGCCGAGTTGATGCCCATGATGTCGAGAGCGTCGATTTGCTCGGTCACGCGCATGGTGCCTATCTCGCTGGCGATGTTGCTGCCGATTTTTCCGCTCAGAATCAAGCAGAGAATCGACGACGAGAACTCGAGCAGGATAATCTCACGCGTGGTGAGTCCCACCGAATATCGCGGCAGCAGCGGGTTGGAGATGTTGAGTTTGATGAGGATGGTGCACAGCGAGCCAATGAAGAGCGACACGATGAGAATCAGCGGGATGGAGTCGATGCCCAATTTGCTGATTTCGTCCAGATATCGCTTGAAGAACTCCTTCCATTTCTCGGGAATGCTGAAGCATCTCCACAAAAACATGCAGTAGTCGCCAAAGCGGTTGAGTGAGTTGAAAAATGCCATCGTAGAGTGTGGTTTTATATGATTCTAAATCACGGTGTTTTCGTCGATGAGGTTGTTGAGCATGGCGTAGACGGTGAGGCCCGCCACACTCTTGATGCCGGTCTTGCTCATGATGTTTTTTCGGTGCGACATCACGGTGTGCACCGACACGTTGAGTTGGTCGGCAATCTCTTTGTTGGTCAGTCCCATAGCCACCTTCACGAGCACCATCGTCTCGCGCTTGGTGAGGTCGTAGTTGTTGCTCGAGCGTTGCTCGGCATGCTGGCTGCTTGCCGCCTCGGCAATGGTCTCGATGATGGTGGGCTGGCTGTCGCGAATGTCGATGGTGGCGTCGTAGTGGCGCAGCACGGCCGGCTCAACGTATTGGTAGACCAGCGCCACGGTTGCCGTTGCTGCCGGCAGGTGCAACTGCGATGGCGAGGCGCACAGCGTGGGGTTGATGATCACCACGTCGGGCTGGTCGGTAATCAGGCGCTCGGTGAGGGTGTCGAGGCTGCTCAGCGGCGTCATCAGTTTGAAGCGCATCTGGTCATGCAGCAGCGACATCAGTCCGGCGACGATGACCTTGCTGGGCTCTATGATAAGCACTCGGGTCTTCATCGCGTGGTGAGTTCAAGATGTTTGACATAAGGCACGAGAATTTTCTCCTCGATGAGCGAGTGCTTGTTAAGGTCGTGCGACACTTGCAGGATGTCGTAAACGACGTCGACCAGGTCGTCGCCGACGAGGTTCTCGGGCAGGTATTTAAAGATGATTTGCAGCAGGTCGGCGAGTTTGTCCTCGAGGTTGCCGTGGGAGTCGATAAAGGTGTCGATGCTGTAACGCGTGTCGCGCTCGCCGCGCTGCAGCGCCTCGACGTGCGGATACACATTCTGCTCCTCGTGCTCGAAGTGCTCGCACACCTCGCGCATATAGTCGTCGAAGAATCGCATAAACACCGTGGCCATGCGTTCAGGCAACTGGCTGGCGATGGCGCCCAGGTGGCTCTTGATGTGTGGCAGGCGAGTCTCCACGTAGTAGCGGTGCGACGCGCGCAGGTAGTCCACGAGTTGGCTCATGTCGGTGCTCAAGATTTGTTCACGCGAGGGCACGTAGCCGTCGTGAGTGTATATGTGGCTGATGAGCAGGAAGAAGTTGGTGTCGACACCGTATTGGCGGCACACTTCGTCGATCGACTTGTTGCCGAATCCCATGGCGATGCCCATGCGACGCAGTATCATCACTAAGGTGGCGTGGGCGGTTACCAACTCGCTCATTTTGCAAGATCGGTCGTAAAATGCGTTGTCCATTCTCAGAATTATTATAATATCTTGGCAAAATTACTGCAAACCGAGCGAAAAAGCAAATTTGCTTTGATTTTTCCGAGGTGCAGCGTAATTTCGAGGGCAAAGCCGAAATGCCAATTTTTTTTAAATTATAGCATCTATAGTTTCTATAGTTGCTATCGTTGCCGTTTATTGCCATTTAAAGTGGGCCAGTTGGGGGTAGTGGTCGCTGGTGCCCTCGTGGATGTTTTGGTAACTGGTGGCGTCGAGGCTGCCGCGGTACAAGATGTGGTCGATGGTGAAGTTGAAGTGCTGGCGGTTGTAAGTGGGGCAAAGTCCGGCGGTGGTCTCGGTGCGGGCGTCGCGCAAGTCGCGACCGCGCAGCAACCGGTAGACGGGCGAGGCCGGCACGTCGTTAAAGTCGCCGCACACAATCAGGTTTTTCGCGCTATTGTCAATGACGTCGCGCAGCACACGCGCCTGCACGCCGCGCCAGCGGTCGGCAGCGGCAATCTTGCCCAGGATGTCGAGCGGCGAAGCCTGGCTTTTGCTCAACGTGCCGCTCATCGTGCTGGAATAGAGTTGGCGCTCGTCGTCGCTGAGCATATACGAGGCCAACTGCGCCCCGATGATGGTGAGTTGGTGCCCGTCGGGCATCGTCACATCGTAGGCCACCGCCCAGTGGTGAAACAGGTCGCGAGGTATCTCTCCCCCGGTAAACTTGATATACGGCACGACAATGTCGCGCTTCACAAAGGGGTACTTCGACAGCAGGATTACGCGGTCGTGGCCGTCGCTGCGATAGGGGTACATGGCGAAGAGCGAGTCGCGCACAAACCACACCGAGTGCATCTCGTAGTACATCATTCGGCAGGTGTACACGTCTTGCAGAACGACGAAGTCGGGGCTGTGGCGCATGATCATGCGCACATTCTCGCTGGGCTTGCGCCGCAGGGCTTTGTTGGTAAACTCGAAACTCGCGGCGTTGAACGTCATGATGGTGAAGTCGGCCTTCTCGGTGCTTTTCGGGCCTATGTGCAGCGGGCACACGTTGAGCCAAGCCGGTGCGGTGACGGCCACCACGGCCATCAGGGGCAGAGCCACGCGCCATCGCCGTGCCGCGGCCCATGCCACGGCGCACACTATGGTTGCTGCAAGGGTGACTGGCAACGCCATCACGGCGATGTGAGCCACAGGACCAACAAAACTGGGGCGCAGCCAGCCGGCAAGGCCGCCCATCAGCAGCAAGGCTGCCGCGAGGACGCTCACCGCCATAGCCAATCCCAGTGCAATGCGTAGTGCTTTCTTCATTGTGCTGATTTGTTCCACTTGAGCGTCACCACGATGGGGTAGTGGTCGCTGCCGCCCACGTGCGGGCACTTGGCTTCGACGGCCGTCATGTCGCCGCGATACATAAATTGGTCAATCTTGAAGTAGAGGCGGTTCTGGTTGAACGTGAACGTAGGCCCAAAGGCACAGTCGGCATAGGCGTCGCTCAAGTCGTCGCCCTTGATGGTGCGGTAAGAATAACTGCCGGGCACGTCGTTGAAGTCGCCGCACACAATCAGGTTGGGCGGGCAGTTGTCGATGATGTTTCGCACCATATTTGCCTCGACCTCGCGTCGGCGGAATGCCGAGGCCACCTTGCCGTAGAGCGAGTTTTTGGCCTGGCTCATCTCGGCGCGGTTCATTTGTCCCACCTCGCCGGGCTTGGTGAGTTTCACGTACAGGTCGCGGTCGCTCGAACTCAGCCCGATTGACTGCAGGTGCAGCCCCAGCAGTCGCAACTGCCGGCCGTCGCCCAGGTCGATGTCGAACGCCTTGGCGTAGAAGTGATACTCGTTACGGCCGTTGTCGATCGAGCCGAAGCCCTGCGTCATCGTCGAGTCCTCATAGACGCGATAGGGCACCTTCGACATGATTCCCAGGTCGTGATAGCCCCGTGTGTGGTAAGGGTAACGCTCCTCGATGCGCTCACGCAGTTCGATTACGCCCGGCGTTTCGATAAAATCGAGCGGCCCAAGCGTGGTTTCTTGCATAATCACCACGTCGGGGTCCTCCTCGAGAATATAGAGCATGGATGCACTGAGTTGCTTGCGGTTGTGGATGTCGTCAAAACCCATCACGTTCCACGTCATTACCTTGAGCGTCTGTGCGTAGTCATCGACTTTTGGGCTGAAGACGTTGAGCGGCGAGTTGATGCGCACGGTGGGCCACACGGCAAGCATCACCACGGCCATGGCGGCCGCTAAAATCCACCGCCGCAACACCGCGAGCACTATCAGCCACACAAGCCCCATGGCGGCAATGGGCACAAAAGCCAGGGTGAATAACGCCGGCAGTGACCATGTGCTTGGGGCGATGTGTCCACCCCATCCGGCCATCAGCACCATGATGGCGATGATGACCGTGAGCACCAGGCAGGTGATTTTGAGGACTTTTTTCATTTTATTCAATGCTAACCGCTATCCGTTCGGTTTTATACGTTACGCTTGCGCGAGGCCCCAAAGAGCACGTCGCGGTCGCTGTCGCTGAGCGAACTGTAGCCCGAGCGCTTGATTTTTTCGAGCACGCGATCGAGTTCGGCCTCGGTTGGCTCGCTGGCTGTTGCGCTGCCTGCGGCGCGGCTTTTTACCTCCGGCTCCTGCGGCTTGCGCCGTTTCGCCAATGCCACCACACCGTCGATGAGGGCGTTGAGGCCCGCCGTGATGTCGTGGCCGCGGCGCATCATCAGCGCATAGGCCGCACCCACCAGCGCGCCGCCCAGGTGGGCGATGTGACCGCCGGCATTGCCGGCCTCGACGCTGAGAAGGTCGATAAGCACCGTCACGATAGCCACCCATTTCAGGCTTACGTTGCCTATAAACAGCAGTGAGATGCGGTAGTTGGGCGCATAGACCGCCGTAGCGACCACCACGGCGAGTATCGAAGCCGAGGCACCAAGCAGGTAGGCCGACTGTCCGGCAAAGTGCGGCAGCAGGTTCATCGACACGCTGTAGAGCGCCGCACCGCCGATGCCGCCTAAGATATACAGCCCGGCGAGTTGCTTGGGTGTGAAATATTCCAGGAAGATTCGCCCCAGCCAGTAGAGCCACAGCATGTTGAACAGGATGTGCAGCAACTCATAGTGCGTCACCATGTAGGTGAGCACGGTCCAAGGCTTGCGCAGCAGCATGCCCCATTGTGCCGGCATGGCGATGGCGTGAATCAGCGCTTGGCCGTCGAAGCCCATGACCGCAGCCACGAGCACCGCCAGCCTAAGCAGCACGAAAACACCTATATTAATATAAATGATGCGCATCAGCATCGACCCTCGCCGATACTGATTCTTGATGTCGTCAATAATAGCCATGTCCGCCTCCTATGATGCCCCGCTTGCGCCAGTAGATGATCAGCAGCAGTCCGAACAGCATGCCACCCAGGTGTGCAAAGTGCGCCACACCGCTCATTGCTCCCGTGACGCCGAACACCAGTTCGAGCAGTCCGTAGCCAATGACGAGCCACTTGGCCTTGATGGGCACCGGGATGGGGATGATGAACAACTTCATGTTTGGGAAGAACACGCCGAAGGCCAGCAGGATGCCAAACACGGCAGCCGAGGCACCCACAGTCACCAGCGAGTTATAGAAACTGTTGAGTTGGTTCTGGATGGTGGCGCCGCCGCCGGCAATCACTTGGTTCAGCGTCGCGGTGTCCATGCCGTTGATGTCGGCCAGAATCGACTGCCAACTCAGTTGCCAGGTGAGTTCCTGGATGATGCCGCCGCCAATGCCGCACACCAGATAGTAGGTAAGGAAGCGTTTCGCCCCCAATACCCGCTCAAGCGTCACACCGAACATCCACAACGAGAACATGTTGAAGAAGATGTGTGAGAAACTGGCAAAGCCCTGCGCCGTGTCGTGCATAAACATGTAGGTCACCAACTGTGCCGGGTTGAAGTCGCTACCCAGCCAGAAGTGGAGGCCCAGCAACTGGTCGAGGTCGATGATGCCCACCTTTCGCAGCACTATGGTGGCTACCCACACGATCACTGTGATGATGAGCAAATTTTGTGTCACCGGAGGCAGTACGCTCCGCATTCCTTGACGTGAGTTCATTGTTGTGTGTTTTATTTACAATTAGTGGCGGCAGCGAGGTGTCACGGCCAATGCGTTGACCTCTTGTGTCGCTCTTGAAAATCGTTGGCAAAATTACTGAAAATCTCCCGAATACCGTGAAAAATGACCACAAAAGACCTTTTTTTATGGAAAAAACGCAATTTTTTAGAAAAAATTTTTGTTTTGAATAAACTAATGCCTATATTTGTGGGCAATATTTGAAATGACATTTATTTTATTCTCTTAAAAATCAATTGTATTATGAACAAAACAGAACTTGTAAATGCTATTGCTGCTGAGGCAAAGTTAACAAAAGTGCAGGCTAAGGACGCTCTCGAGGCTGCCCTGAAGGCTATGAGTTGTGCATTGGTAAAGGGTGACAAAGTTTCTCTGATTGGCTTCGGTACGTTTGCCGTTCAGGAGAAGGCTGCTCGTGAGGGCGTCAACCCCGCTACTGGTGCTAAGATCAAAATCGCTGCTAAGAAGGTTGTGAAGTTCAAGGCTGGCGCAGAACTCGCTGCAAACGTCAACAAGTAAACTTAGCCCCTAAGGCACAAGGCAAGCCATGCTGTGGCCCGCTCACGCGGCCCAAGCATGGCTTCCTCTTTTTTCTAGCCGGGCTAGAGTTTCTAGCCTTTCTAGAGATTCTAGATTCTCTGGGGATTCTATATAAAATCGGCGGCCCGTTGTGGGTCGCCGATTGTGTCGTGGGGTGATAAGTGATGATTTGTTTTTGGTTACGCTTGAGGTTGTACTTGTAGTGACGATTATTGACGCTTGCGATACTCGTGAGGTGTGAGTCCGGTGATTTTCTTGAACACGCGGCTCAGGTGGTGCGGATACTTGAATCCTGTTTTGTAAGAGATTTCGCTGATGGTCATCTTGCGGTTGTCGAGCATCTCCTTGATGTGCTCCACGGTAACCTGCTGGATGTGCTCCTTTGGCGAGCGGCCGATGAGTCGCTTAATCAGGTCGCCGAAATAGTTTGGCGAGAGCGACAGTTGCTCGGCGCAGTAGTGCACGGTGGGCAGTCCTTTGCGCTCGGCAAGCCCGCTGGTGAAGTAGTCGTTGAGGATTTCGTTGAAGCGGGTGAAGAGTTCATCCTTGATTTCGTTGCGCTCGGCAATCATCTGCTCGTAGTATCGGCCGCAGTTGGCCATGAGCACAAGCACGTTGGCTGCCACAATGTTGCGAGTGTGGTTGTCGGGCTTGTTGGCCAACTCGCTCTTGATGGCGTTGATGCTTTGTAACACCACGGCCCGCTGTTCGTCGTTCAGTGGCAGCGCGTCGTTGGTCTCGTAGGTGAAGAGCAGGTGCTTGCGAATCACGTCCTGCACGGCAAGGCCGTTAAGCAGGTTGGGATGGAAAAGCAGGGCCTTTCCGGTGGGATTTGTGTCAACGCCGTCGCCATCAATGCCAAATACCTGATTTGGACCAACGAATAACAGAGCACCCTCATCGTAGGAGTACTTACTAAGACCATAAGTTATGTAGCCTTCAAAATTTCCCTTCAAGAAAATTGCAAAGAATCCAAAACTGAAAATCTCTTGCTTGATGCTCGCAAGGTCAGCATAATCGATAATGGTAACTAAATCATGCAACTGCTTAAAACCGTAGCGGTCACAAAAATCCTTTATCGTATTAATTCTAATAATTTCGCTCATTTTTTCTAATAATGTGAGTTACAAATGATTGCAAAATTAATAACAATTATTTAACTGGCATAATTATAATGAGTAATTCAAGGATTAATGTTGGAAATTTAATGTTTTTTAAATAAAATCACGCCCAAAATAATATTTAATGCTGTTTTTTCCCTTGTGAGCCGACATTTGGACCAATCGTTTTGCACACATTTTCGTGGCTCGTGGGTCGTGCTATGTCGTTACGTATGCAAATTGGGGGTGACACTTTGCAGGATGTTGTTCAGCATTATGATTTTTTTACACATTATTATATATTGAGATTGGAAAAATTTTCTTATTTTTGTGCCGTATTGTGTAGTTACACCGCGTGTGACACAACAAAGAACGAAATTAGTTAGAATCATATAATTATTAACCAAAAAATTTATCAACATGAAGAGATTTACTTCAAGATTGATGTTGGCTGCAATTTTTGGCTTGGCTTGCCTGTTTGCCATGCCCGAAATGAATGCTGCAAACATCACCGTTGATGGAATCAACTACACAACCAAGGCTGTTGGTGGTGAGAACACCGTTACGGTGGCGAAGTATACCGCCCCGAAGAATGGTGACACCATCTTCTACGAGGGTGATATCGTGATTCCAGAGTTTGTTACTTACAATGGCGTTGATTATCACGTGATTGCGGTGGCCGCTAACGCTTTCTTAGATTGCGTGAACTTGACGTCGCTTCAACTTCCTGAAAGTTGTGTGACAATCGGTCGTAATGCCTTCAAGGGCTGTACTGGTCTTACCGCCAGCCCGCTGCCCATGACAGCCACCTCGATTGGCTCGGGCTTCATGAATGGCTGTACGGGTATTACCGAACTTACCATTCCTCCCGGCTATGCTGGCCCGATGGTGTCGCAAGACATTGAGGGTTGCGTGAACTTGCGCAAGATTATCTTTGCCGAGTCGGCAACTCCGCTGGTGTTCACCATCGACGGTTTTGGTAAGGAGAGCACGTCGCCCGCTACTCAGCAGGCTGTCCAGGAGATGGAAATCTACCGCGACATCGACGCTTCGAACTATGCCAACAACAAGCAGCCGTTCCACAACATGGGCGCCCTGCAGAAAATCACCATCGGCGGTACGGCCACCAACATTGCCGGAACGATGTTCCAGGGTTGCGGCTCGCTGCAGCAGGTGATTTTCGCCGAAGGCAATGTCGTGACATCGATTGGCGCTAACGCCTTCCTGAACTGCCCAGCACTGCAAAGTTTCATCTTCCCGGAGGCTGTCACCACCGTGCAAGGTAGCACGTTCAGTGGATGTACTTCGCTGGCCAGCGTCACGCTCAGCCCGGCAGCCACCACGATCGAGGATGGCGCATTCTACAATTGCCGTGCGCTCAAGAGCATCGAGTTGCCCGCTACAATCACCAAGATTGGCGGTATGGCATTCATGGGTAGTGGCCTGGAAGGCGAAATCGTCCTCCCCGAGGCTCTTACCACGATTGGTGCTCAGGCATTTGCCAACTCTAAACTTACCGCCATCACAATCCCGGCAACTGTCGCCAGCATTGGCAATGCAGCCTTTGCTCCCATCACCACCCTGGCTGCCATCACAGTTGCTGAGGGTAACGCAAACTTCAAGGTTGAGAACGGCCTGCTGACTAACACTTCGGGCCAGCGTCTGCTCGTTGCCGCTCACCAGGGCGACATCGGCACCGAACTCGTTAACGATGTGATTACAACCATCGACAACTATGGCTTGGCTTACGCTCCCTTCACCAGCATCAGCCTGCCCGCTCTGCAGAGCGTGGGCAACTTCGGCTTCGCTTATAGCGCACTCGACACCTACACCCTGGCTGCTAACGTGACTGTGGGCTACAACCTGTTCACCGGTTCGGCAATCACGTCGCTCACGCTGGCCGATGGCCGTAACGAGATTCCCAATAACCTCGCTTACAACTGCAAGAACCTGGAGACCCTCGTTCTGCCGTCGACCGCTACCAATATCCAGCGCGACGCCTTCGCTGGCTGCACCGCACTGAAGGACATGGAGATTCCCGCCAACGTCAACTATATGGAGCCGGGCGCTGTTCCCGCCACCATCGAGACGCTGCGCGTGCTCAACGGCACCACCCCGGTGCTCGCCGCTGGCGTGTTCGCAGCCGAGCAAAGCAATGTGCTGTGCAAGGTTGCTGCTGCAAGTGTCGACAAGTATCAGGCCGCCGCTCAGTGGAACTATCTGAACATCGTGGCCGACCCCACCATCGAGGTGCAGGGTGCTACGCTGGGTTGCCCCACCGGTCTGTATTTTGCCACCAAGGACGGCAAACTGATGTACAAGGATCCTGAGGGACAAGTGATTGACACTCACTTCACCACTGGCGCACACGCCTTCAACCTGGCAAGTTACAAGAACCGTATCTATGTGGGTGTGGCAGGTGAGAAATTCATGTATCAGGATGCTAACGCCCAGGCCAACGGTGGCGACGGCGAGGTGTTCTATGTGAACAATACCAACGGCATCTTCTACCGCGTGACCGTGCTCAACAACGTGGGTTACAAGGCATTTGAGGATCCCTTCTCGCTGTCGATTAACAACGACGAGGGCAAGATTTACATCGCCGACCGTAATGTGGGTATCCACGTGATGAACGCCGACACTGTGGGTCTGTACGGCTCGCAACCGTTCCTCGTGCAGAACAACCAGTTGCCTTACTACAAGGGTGACTACGGCTGGATGTACGGTGGTATTGGCTGCGGCTTCTACAAGTTTGGCGACACCTACTGGATGGGTAAGAAGTTCAATGGCTTCGGTATCTTCCGCTTCCGCGATCAGGACATCTATGCCGAGGGCTCTGGTGCTTCTCACGAGAATCCCTTCAAGGCTATCCTGCCGTTCGTTCAGATGACGCAATACTTCGTCGACAACGAGAACGGCTACATCTACTTCTATCTGCAGAACAGCCGTCAGGCTGGCCGCAACGACGTTCCTGGCGTGTACCGCCTGCCGCTGAGCGCTGTTGAGACTGCTGATGCACAGGGTCTTGACACCGATATGAGCCAGGCCGTGCTGCTCGACGACAGCCCCGTGCTGCTCGAGGGTAGCGGTGACGAAATCACCGGTGTGACTCAGTTCACCAGCGATGGCGAGCATGTGTATTGGGCTTATATCGCTTCGCCCAGCGACGACCGCTCGGTGCCCAGCAGCACTCCTGTTGACGCTGAGAACCCGCTGCACCACAGTGGTATCAAGTGTGTCAACGCTAAGCCCGAGTCTCCCACCGAGGTGACTCCCGTGCAGTTTGCTGTTGAGGGTGTAGAGGCTTACGGTGTAGTAGGTACTACCTATGTTCCCGACGTAGAGCCCGAGCCCGAGTTTGCTACTGGCGACATCAACGGTGACAAGGCTGTCGACGGTAACGACCTGAACGTGCTCATCAACATCATTCTGGGCAAGGACAACGCCGACAACTACAATGGCCGTGCCAACGTCGATGCCACTGGCACCGTCGACGGTAACGACCTGAACGCTCTCATTAACATCCTTCTGGGCAAATAAATTTGCCGGATTTTAGATTAAAAATTAGTGGCGTGCCCAACGGCGCGCCACTAATTTTTACTGCATCCCACCAACCTATGGCGTTGGTTGGGTCGGAGATGCGGTTGTGTTGTTTCGGCTGGTGTCTTATGGCGGTCAGCATGCAATAACTTGTTGAGGCTGGTGGGATGCAGTAAAAATCATCTCTGTCCGGTATAAGTCCAAGGGATATTGCAGTTTTGTTTTGGCGCGCATCGATAGCCGCCTGTAGGGACGCGCCATGGCGCGTCGTGCGTGATGAAAATGATGAAAAAAGGACCATCCCCTTTTCATCAGTCAACTGCTCCTAATTCACGCAATTTCAACTTTTAGCGGACACCAATAATTATAGATTAGCGGCACGCCGTTGGGCGCGCCGCTAATCTATAATCTGTGATCTATCAATATTCTTTTCGGCAAATTTATTTTCCTAAAAGAATGTTGATGAGCACATTCAGGTCGTTGCCATCGATGCCGCCTTCGTTATCGACGTTGGCGCGGCCGTCGTAGTTGTCGGCGCTGTCTTTGCCCAGGATGATATTGATGAGCACGTTCAGGTCGTTGCCGTCGACCGCATGGTCGCCGTTGATATCGCCGGTTGCGTACTCGGGCTCATCGGGGATGGGTTGGATTTCGATGCGGCCATTGTAGTAACTCTGGCTACCGGTGGCGCACACTTCGCCTTGGACTATATGTCCGCCCTCGGGCGCTGCGATGTAGCAGCCCACAAGTTGCAGGTCGTAGCCACTGTCGATGTAACCGCGCTCAAGAATTACAGTAGCGTTGTCGATGGTGATGTTCGAGGTGCCCATGTCATCCTGTATGCTGGTGCCGCTGGATGAGTAGGTTGTGGGGTCGTTGGCGATGATCTCGCAGTTGCGTATGGTCAAGCGGTGGTCGATGTTGCCCGGGCCGCTATCGAGATACAGCGCCGATGCGGCATTGTTGATGTTGAGTTTGCCAGGGCCTTCAATCACGGCACCGTCGCACTGCTCAATCGAGATGGCAATTTTGCTGCTGCTGTTGAAGTTGATGGCATTGTCACCTTTGAGAACAATCTTGATGCCCGGCAAGGCGTAGGCCACGCGTATGCCAATGGTGTTCGAGTTGATGGTGGCATTGTTCAGGGTAAGCACGTTGTTCTCTGGGTCGTAGGTGATAGAGCCCGAGATGCCGTTGCCCACAATGCCGTTCAGGTTGTCGTTGGTGACCTGGGTGCCCGCAATGAGGATGGGGTAGTCGGTGGCGCCGGTATAGTCGAGCCACGTGCTGCCGTTGTAGTACTGAGCCGTGAAGCCGCGCTCGCGAGCCTCAAGGATCTGTCCCTGTGTGATGACGTTGCCCTCGTTGAGGCCACTGTTGTCGTAGACCATGAATGTGGTGCTTCCGGTGGCGAAGGGCAGGTGGGTGACAAAGTCGTTCATCGCCGGGGCCTTGATTTGGTTGCGGTAGCACATGATGTTCCTGATTGCGTTATTGCCTCGCAAGGTGATACTGGAGAGTTTGTTTTGTTGGCACTGCAAGTAAGAGAGTTTTGCCAGGCCCGAGAGGTCGAGGCTGGTGAGTTGGTTGCTGTAAATCTCCAGTTGTTGCAGTTCCACATTGCAGCGCAGGTCCAGGTGGCCGGCAATCTTGTTGTTCGGGGCATACAAGCGGGTCATCCACTCAAGCCATTCAATACCCCTAAGGTTAACGATGTTGCGCTGATGAATCGGCAGGTAGGTCAATTCGGCCACCTCGTCAAACGTCAGTTT
This sequence comes from uncultured Bacteroidales bacterium, assembly GCA_902776835.1. Taxonomy (GTDB): domain Bacteria; phylum Bacteroidota; class Bacteroidia; order Bacteroidales; family Muribaculaceae; genus Sodaliphilus. The sequence goes on along the minus strand of CACYRK010000025.1, from coordinate 17,766 downwards.
GGCGTCGGAACCGTAGGTCTGCGCGAGCAGGTAGTTGCGGAAGTTGGCGTCGGGGAAGTTAAGTTCGTTGATGTCGACATAGTTCTGCATCTGCACGCTCGATCCGTCAGACAGATTGCGGTACACGTCCCATTTACGCGAATTGGCGGTGTTAATCAGTCGCAGGGGCACCACGCAGTTGAGTTCGCCCGAACCAGTAGTGAAGTCGGTGGCCCAAAATTCACCGCGCTCCTCGGCAGAGCGTGCGGGCAGCGACTGTATGGCATCGCGCACGGCCTGAGCCGTGAGGCGGTTCACGCGGCAGTCGACGTAAGCCAGCCGTGGAAATTCGGTGAAGTCGGGCAACTCGGTGAGTTCGTTATTGCGGCACTCAAGGCGGGTCAAGTCGGTGTTGTTACTGATGAAGTCGAGCGACGAGAGGCCGCAGTCCGACACGTTGAGCCGGCGCAAGCGCGGCAAGTATTCGATGCCGAACAATTTGTCTTTGCTCACTCCGGCCAGATCTAATTCGAAGGCTTTCTGTAAAATAAGCCTTAACGAATAGGTGCCGTCGGTGGAAAGAACACCTTGCGGCGTCAATTCACTCTGGACTTCCTCACTGAATTTGCTCTCCGGGATATTGGCGGTAATGACGATGTCGCGTCCCTTGATGATGTTGTTGTCGTTGTCGACAAAGGCTTCCTTGGTTGCGCTAAACTTGCAATTCTCGGTTTCGATGCCCACATACGGTCCAGTACAACTGAACACATTGATGTTGTAGGCTGTTTCGTGGTTCACTTGGTTGGACATCACGACGTGCGAATTTGACACATGCAGCCTGGCCAGGTTGCCGATGGCACCACCACTGCCTCCACCGTTAATAAAACTTACGACCGAGTTGTAGATGAAGAGCAGTTCATTCCCCTCGCCTTCAAGAGCGGGGTCGTAGCAGTCCTCGTTGGTGCGGAAACTAATGTTCATGCCATCCATGGTCAGCGTGCAGCCATTGGCCAAATAGGCGCCACCGGCTGAGCCGGTGTGGCTCTCTCCGGCCAATATCCATGTGTATAAGCCATAGCATGATACCGACGAGCCTTCCTCGCCCACAAACTTAGTGTCGGCCTCGAGGCGCACGGGCGCTGTGCGGAAGCCCAACAGTTGCACAAACTTTTTGAACACGACCGTCAGGCCCTGGCACGACTTGTTGTAGAGCGCGCGCGGGCCCGGCGAGGCCGACGAGCCATCAGTCGAACCGATAGTGGTGTTTTCAATCGTCAATGTTTTGGTGGCCGGGTCATAGGTTACACCATTCCTGATGTTGGTGTAGTTGTCGCTGGTGACATCAGTGCCATAAATCGAGAAGCCGTAGTTGGTTGCGGCCTGGGCAACCACCGTCGTTGCTACTATGGCAAGTAATAGTAGAAGATTTTTTCTCATAGCGGTAGTTATTTAAATTAGTAATTATCTTAAATAGCGAGTGCGTCAGTTGACGCTCGGTGCAGTAGCAATACCCCCTTAAACCCAAATCGGTCATTAGAAATTATGTTATGGTATAATTAGGAATAAAAAAATAACATAATACTGTTCTAATGACCGATTTGGCTTAAAGCACTGGGGGGCTAATGGGGCGCTGTGTTTCAGAACTCCATTAGCCCCCCAGAACTTCCTGTTTGCTGGAAAGGTTATAACTTAGATTGGATTGCGGCGGCGATGCGCTGCATCTCGTCGGCCGGAAGCGTGAGTTTAGGGCCGGTGAAGTTGAGGTCGCCCTCTTTGTTGAGGGGCACGAGATGAATGTGTGCGTGCGGCACCTCAAGTCCGATTACGGCTATGCCGATGCGCTTGCATGGCACGGCGGCCTCGAGGGCGGCGGCCACGCGGCGGGCAAAAGCCCACAGCCCGGCATACTCATCCTCGTTGAGGTTGAAGATGTAACTCTCCTCGCGCTTCGGAATCACTAACGTGTGGCCCGGAGCCACGGGGTTGATGTCGAGGAATGCGTAGTAGTTCTCGTCCTCGGCCACTTTGTAACTGGGAATTTCGCCAGCAACGATTCTGCTGAATATTGTCATAGTGTTGAGAGATTAAAGATCGATCGACAAAATTTCAAATTTCATCACGCCAGCCGGTGCGGTGACGTCAACTACGTCGCCAACCTTGTGGCCGAGCAATCCCTTGGCGATGGGGGTTGAGATCGAAATCTTGCCCTCACGCAGGTTGGCCTCGGTTTCGGTGACGATGGTATAGGTCATTTGTGCACCGTTTTTCACGTTCTTGATGGTGACCTTGTTGAGCAGTTGCACCTCGTCGGTGCTGATTTTTGTCTCGTCGATGATGCGAGCGTTAGCAACGAGGGTCTTCAGTGCCGAAATCTTTGCCTCGAGCATGCCTTGGCGCTCTTTAGCGGCGTCATACTCGGCATTTTCCGACAGGTCGCCCTTGTCGCGTGCTTCGCTGATGGCGCGCACCACTTCGGGGCGCTCCACGTTTTCGAGATGTGCCAACTCGGCCATCTTCTTGTCGTACCCTTCCTGGGTCATGTAAGTTATTGCCATGTTATAATTTTCGCTAAAAAATAGAAGAATCTCACGTCGTGATGAGATCCCTCAGAAAACCGTTAATTTTGTAAAAGCGAGGCAAAGTTAGCCAATCTTTTCCGCACTGCAAATAAATAAGGTGTTTTTAATTGCTTTTTTCGTTTTTATTAACAAAATGAGTGCCTTTTTGCCACTGCATGTGAGAAAATAATGCGAATCTCATGAATTATACCAACTATCTATTGGTGTTTTGTCCTGAAATGAGTTTACAAAGAAGTAAATGTCTCGCCCTCAGGGCTACCCGGTCAGCGTCGCCAGGCACGCCATAGTTGCCACAGTGCTATCACCACGGCGCCTATGGTTACACCTATTGCAACGCTTGTGTAGCCGCATTCCATGGCGGCGAGCATGGCCACCGCCACCAGCAGCGTCCACGCCGTGCTGCCCACGCTGTGGCCAAAGAGACGCAGGCGGTAGCGGCCAAAGTACACCACGCCCACAATCACGCAGTAGACTACGTACCACACCACGAACGACATGCCCAGCCCGTTCAGGCCCCACTGGCTGTAGAACAAGATGTTCAGCGCCAGGCCTACCACGGCGCTCAGCGTCTCGGTGACGAGGTAGGTGCGACCATCGCCGCGCGCCAGGATTACGAAAGCCAGGCACCACGACAACGCGCGGAACACCGTGCCCACCATGCCCCACGATACGTAGGTGACAATCACTTGAAAATCACTACTGTAGAGCAGCCATACGATGGTGCCGCGCAGCAAGATGAACAAGGCGATGATGGGCGCCATCACCATCATGGTGATGTGCAGTTCCTGCGACACGAAGGCCCGCAGAAACATTGGGCGCTTGGCCACGCGTGCCAGCCGTGGGTAGTATTCCATGCCTAATGCGGTGAGCACCAGGCCTGTGTATTTGTTTACAAGGGTATATCCAGCCTGAAAGAGACCCACCTCGCCCGTGCCGGCCTCCTGGTTAAGCCACGCGTTGAACACGTAGGCGGCGACGATGGTGGCAAAGTTGCCCAGCGTCATGTAGATGCCCAATTTGATGAATCCGCGCCCCATGTCCCAGGTCTCGCGTGTGGTGACGGGCTGCGGCTTGTATTCTCGGTTTCGCAGCAACCACATGGCTATGGCGCCGGCCAGGGCATAGGCGATGATTGATGGCAGCACACTGCGCTCGCGCAGGAAGTAAAACAGCGGAATCGACACCGCCAGGCCCACCGTGGTGCCCCACATCGTTGCGCTGGCGAGCCGCTTGAGGCGCGCCGTGCCCTGCAGCACGGCTTGCTCGCCGCCCGTGAGCGCCAACAGCAGCACCGCGGCGCTCAGCGCGACGAAGCCCCAAATATGGTCGCTGTCGCCAAAGGTAATGCGGCTCAGCAGCGGGGCCAGCGACACCGTGAGCAGGGCACCGCCCAGTCCCAGCAGCAGCGACCAGCGTCGCACCACGGTCACGATGCGCGCGATGAGAGTGCTGTTGCCGCTGCCGTGAGCCTGCGAGATGTCGCGCACACTGCTGCTGCGCATGCCCAGCGTGGTGGCAGTGTTGAGCATCTCCAGGGCGTTGTTGAACAGGCCAAACAAGCCCACGCCCACCGTGCCCAGCCACAGAGCGACCAACTTGGTGCGAATAATCGAGCACAGGATGCCCACCACCTGCACGCCGCCAAAGAGGCCCATGGCCTTCAGCGCCAACCGCGATATGTTGCTCTGCTTTGCCAACGTGTGTGTGCAGTAGTGTTTAAATCGTTAAGTTATAGGTGTTGTAGGTGATGCCGCGGCCGCCCAGTCGCGACTTTTGCTCCACCAGGCCGCGGTTCAGGTAGCGGCCGTGGTCCTCGTTGCTGATGCCGAAGTCGAAGTAGCGGAAGCCACGCTCGCGGCAGTCGTCGATGAGGTCGGCAAAGAGCAGCGTCAGTGCGTGGGTGCGCCGGCCCTCGTCGGAAGCGGCGATGTATTGCGCGTGAGCCACCGTGCCCGGCATGAAAAACATCACCACGCCAGCGAGCATCTCGCCCTGGCGCGTGGCGGTATAGAGCACGATGTTGTGCGGAAACCGGCTGTGCAGCAGTTTGATCTCGTCGACGCTGTGCACCGGCTGCGCATCATGGCGCTCGGCCAGCACGCGGCCCAGCAGATGCCAGTATTCGTCCCACTGGTCGCTCTCGGCGAGCACCACGCCCTCGCGTCGTGCCACGTTCACGCCGCGGCGGTTGCCACGGTCCAGGCCTACGGGGTCGCGAAGGTCGATGGTGGTGGAGATGTTGCACTCCACCAGTTGCGCTCCGGCGGCATGCAGGGCGTAGAGGTCTTCCTCGGCAGGGTATCTGTGGTAGATGTGCGGCACGGCTTTGTAGAGCAGTTGCTTGAGTCCGTGCCCACGCATGTAGTCCTGCATGGCGGCCACCACGTCGACCATCACTGCGGCATCCACGCCACGCGTGGCCATGAGCCAGCCGCCGTAGGTGAGGCCGCCGTGCGACAGCAGCATGCCGTCGCGCTCGCAGGCGGGCAGCACGGCCAGCACGCGCTCGCCGTCAAGGGCCAGCAGCGAGTGGTCGGTGAAGCGATCGCTGTGGTAGTCCATAAAGGCGCGGCGGTGAAGAAAGGTGCCGTTGCGCGAAGCCTCTACGGCGGCGTCCCACTGCCGCTCATCACCAGCGTTATATCGTGCGATTTCAATCATGTGAGTCACGTTGTTGGTTCACATCTTATGGCTCGAAGAGCGAACTGAGGTTCTTGCCCGAAGTGCGACGGTAGGTGCGCGGCACGGTGGTGTCGACGTCGACTTGCTCGTTCCACGTGAAGGTGGAGTAGTCGAGCGCCAGGCTGTAGTTCTCGCCGAGGATTGCGGTGGCCATGTCGAGCGAGTGGGCCACGTCGCCCGCTGTGGTGGTGCGCACGTCGCGGTAGCGCAGGTTGTAGGTGCCGGCGCGGGTGTCGGCGGGAGTGACGGTTAGCGTGCACAGGTGGCGCGCGCTGTCGTAGGCAAAACTGTAACTGTACTCGGCGGGGTGCGACTTGGGCGTCACCTCATAGCCGCCCTGCTCGGTGGTGCGGATGTCGGCCGAGCCGGTGCGCGACGGCGTGAGGGTGCCCTCGCCGGCGATGAACGCGCGGCCCAGAAACATGTCCTGCACCATGTCGAGCGTTACCGGGATGCCCGCGGTGAGCAGCGAGATGCGCTCGGCAATGTAGGTGCGGTGCACCTTGTCGATGACGAAAATCGAGTCGCCCACGATGAGCAACTTGCCCGCCTCGATGCCCAGCAAGGGCCGCAGTGAGATGCTGATGGCCTGGCCGTTGACCATGCGCATCTGCATGCCGCTGGAGAACGACTTGGAACCGCTAATCTTGATGTTTCCGTTAACTTTGAGAGTGCGCCACGAGCCATAGCGTTGGGCGATGGCCTGCAGTTGCGCGCGGGCCTGCTGGTCGGCAGTGTTGACGGTGGTGATGGTGGTGTTTTGGCTGTTGTTGCCGTCGACCACCTGTTTTTGCGCTTTGCAAGAGCCCAGCGTGATTGCCGCCATCAGGCAGGCGAGGATGATGTTGAATGTGCTTTTCATTTCAGTGCATGAATATTGTGCCGTGCTGCACTTTGCGTTGCAGCAGTTCGTTGTCGGGCAGCAGTTCCAGCGCTTTCTTCCATTGCTCGACGGCCGCTTCGGTCTCACCGTTCATAAACAGGATGTCGCCGTAGTGGTCGAGCAGGTCGGCGCTGGGCTTGTCGCCATCGTTGTCGACAGCGCTCTTGATGTAGAGCAGGGCCATCGAGTAGTTTTTTTGCTTGAAGAACACCCACGCGTAGGTGTCGAGGTAAGTGGCGTTGTCGGGCGAGAGTTGCACGGCTTTCGCACTCATGCGCTCGGCCTTGTCGAGGTCGCGCTCGCTCAGTGCCAGGAAGTAAGCGTAGTTGTTGAGGATGCCGGCATTGGTGGGGTAGATCTCGAGCGATTTTTCGTAACTCTCAAACGACCTCACGGTGTCGCCCATCTCGAAGTAGGTGTCGCCCATGCCGCCGTAGAGGCTGCTGCGCAGTTCCACGTCGGTGCTGTCGGCGAGCGAGAGGGCGCGCTCGTAGGTGGCCAGCGCCAGGTCGTACTTCTTCATCTGGTAATATGCCGGGGCGATGTAGCGGTACAAGTCCATATTGTCGGGGTTGTACTCCATGGCGCGCTCGGCGGCTGCGATGGCCTGGGGATAGTTCTCGGCCATCATGTCTACAATCATGAGTTTGCGCCAGGTGTCGGCATCGGTGGGGTTGATGTCGAGCACGTAGCCCAATTGCTCGGCGGCGTGCTCATAGTCGTCGGTGGCGATGAGATACTCGCTGTAGAGTTGGTGGATGGGCACCTCGTGCGGATGCTGCTCCACGAGCACGTCGAGCAACTGGTTGATGCGGCTGTTGCTGCTTTGGCTCACGATTTCGTCGCGGATGTACGACGCCAGCACCTCAACCTTGGTCTCCACGTCGAGGTTCTCGCTCACCAGGGCATGGCGAATTTGCTGGTCGTAGGCCGCCGAGTCGCCCTGCATCTGGTAATACTCGGCCTTGGCCAGATAGGCGTAGCCGTTGTCGGGCTCGGAGCGCAGTGCCGCGTCCAGGTAGTGGAGCGCGCTGTCGTTGAGGGCAAACTGCTGCATCAGGCCCGCCATGGTGATGTTGTAACTGGCATTGTCGGGCGCCGTGGCCAGCAGCGAGTGCATCTCGGCCAGGGCGGCAGCGGTGTCGTTGAGCGCGTAGAAGTTGTTGATTTTCTTGGTGGTGATGGTCATCGACTTGCCGTGCAGGGCCTCGATGGAGTCATAAGTCGCTACCGACTCGAGGTACTTCCCCGAGCGGAACTGCGCCTCGGCCAGGCGCACCTGCAACTCCAGCCGGTTGGGGTTGGCGTCGTTCAGACGCTTGAGGGCCCGCAAGGCCTCCTCGGGGTTGCCCAGCATCAGGTTGGCGTCGCTGTAGAAGGTCGACTCGTAGAAGTCCTCGGGATGAGCCTCGTAGTGCTGCTTCATCAGTGCCATGGCGCTGTCGACGCGCTCGCGCGTGGTGTTCTGCATAGTGAGCATGCAGTAGCCCAGATGGTACGAAACGGCGGTGTTGCCCGGGTCGATCTCGTGGGCGCGCCGCAGCAGGTCGAAGTAGGAGTCTTCGCGGTTGTGCGACTTCTCGTTGAGCGCCTCCAGGAAGATGTAACTGGCCTTGCGGCGGTCGCTGTCGCTGACCGTGTTCTTCGGCTTGCCGCCTAAGGCCGGCAGCACCAGCAGCAGTGCGGCCAGCAGTGCCAGCACTTGGCGTGTTATGCGATGGTTGGTGTTCATGCGATCTTGCTCGTTTTATTGGTTGCCCGTGTGGCCGAAGCCGCCGGCGCCGCGCTCGGTGCTGTCGAGGTCGTCGACGGCGACCCACGTCACCGTTTCATGCCGTGCCACCACGAGTTGGCAAATGCGCTCGCCGTCCTCGATGGTCTGCGCTTCGTTGCTCAGGTTCACCAGGATCACGCACACCTCGCCGCGGTAGTCGGCATCGATGGTGCCCGGCGTGTTGAGCACTGTGAGCCCGCGTTTCAGCGCCATTCCGCTACGCGGCCTCACCTGGCACTCGTGACCCGGCGGCAGGGCGATGTAGATGCCGGTGTGTATCATGGCGCGCTCCAGCGGCTGAAGCGTGAGCGGTTCGCTGAGCCACGCGCGCAGGTCCATGCCGGCGCTTAACTCGGTGCTGTAGGCCGGCAACTGGTGCGGCCCCTTGTTTACTATCTTAACTTCGGTCATAATCATTTATTGTTTTGCCCTGCAAAGTTATAACAAATAATTGACACTTTCCACATAACGCCCCCCTTTTCAATAATAAGGCGGAATGCCAGTGCTTTATCGCGCTTTTTTGGTGGTAATTGTGTGGCTATGTCGTGGAAAATGCTTAAATTTGCTGATTGTAATCAAAAGGTTTGACGATATGATGAATTGGGACCAACTGATATGCGACAAGCGCTTGGGCTTGGAGAGTTTTCACGACGAGAAGCGCGGCGTGCGCAGCGACTTTGAGCGCGACTACGACCGCCTGGTGTTCTCGTCGCCGTTCCGGCGCCTTCAGAACAAGACCCAGGTGTTTCCGCTGCCAGGCAGCATCTTTGTGCATAACCGCCTGACGCACAGCCTCGAGGTGTCGTGCGTGGGCCGCTCGTTGGCCGGCGAGGTAGCGCTGCAACTCAAGCCGCGCTATGCCGGTGAGCCGTGGCGCGGCAAGTTGCGCGACATGGGCGAGATTGTGGCGGCGGCATGTCTGGCTCACGACTTGGGCAACCCGCCGTTCGGCCACTCGGGCGAGAAGACCATCGGCGCTTACTTCAGCGAGGGGGCCGGGTTGGTGCTGAAGAGCAAACTCAGCGCGGCGCAGTGGAGCGACCTGATTCACTTCGAGGGCAACGCCAACAGTTTGCGCACGCTGGTGCACCAGTTCAAGGGCCGCCGGCCGGGCGGCTTCGCGATGACTTATTCCACGCTGGCTTCGATAGTGAAATATCCTTACTCGTCGGTCCATGCTGGCGAGAAGGGCAAGTTTGGCTTCTTCACCACCGAGCGTGAGGTGTTTGAGCGCATCGCGCGCGAGTTGGGCCTGATTCAACTCGATGTGGACCGCTACTGCCGCCATCCGCTGGTGTATCTGGTCGAGGCTGCCGACGACATCTGCTATCAGGTGATGGACATCGAGGACGGCCACAAACTGAAGATTATCGACACCGACGAGACGCTGGCGTTGCTGCTCTCGTTTTTCGACGAGGAGCGCCAGCAGCACATGCGCAGTGTGATGACCCACGTCGACGACCCCAACGAGAAGGTGGGCTACCTGCGCTCGTGCACCGTGGGCCTGCTGGTCGACGAGTGCGCCCGCGCCTTTGTCGACCATGAGCAGGACATCCTGCAAGGCACCATGCAGGGCAGCCTCATCGACTGCATCTCACCGCGCGCCCGCGAGGGTTACGAGCGGTGCAGCGACTTGGCCTACAAGAAGTTGTATCGCGCTGGGTATGTCGTTGACGTGGACTTAGCCGGTAACCGCATCATCAACCTGCTACTCGAAAAACTCATCGAGGCCGTCATCCACCCCGAGCGCAACTACTCGCAACTGCTGCTCAACAAGTTCCCGCAGCAATACGACGTGCATGCCCCCACGCTGTTTGAGAAAATACAGGCCGTGCTCGACCACATCAGCGCCATGACCGACGTGTACGCGCTGAACCTCTACCGCCAACTCGACGGTATCGCACTCCCGACTGTATAGATTAAAGATGGTTGTGCTTGTCGTGAATCTTGTTGCAGATTTTGACACACTCTAATAAAAAAGACGCTCTTAAAGCGTCTTTTTTATTGCAGGTTACCTGAGTGTAATTGCTCGACAGGAAAAATTAAATCCCAGTTTTTCCCCCACACGATATTGCCGTTCTCAATTTTAAATCTAACGAACTTCTTCTGGTCCAAGTATTTGTTGTATTGTGGATGAGGGTGAAGCCGAATGAAGGCCCCGATATCAACAATGCGTTCTGTGGCATCGCTAAATTGCAGCAACACCACACCATCGCCCACTACCGTGGCCCCAGTGATATATAATCTTTTGTTCATGTTCTTAAATCATGTTCTTAATTTTTGTGCTTTTAACTGCTTGCTTCATCACAAAGAATTTCACCCATTTGTTTACTATGCTTTTATAGTACTTATTTATGAAATCTATTGCGATTCGCTTATCCTTTTCGGGAAGAGGAGTTGTGCCTTTGTGTTGCCTCACCCGAATCTCCTGTAATTCTCCATTCATTATAATGAGTTCAAACACGCTCTCCTTATCTTCATGTTTAACATGAACGTGAATTGGTTCGTGCTCATTAGAATAGAAAAAGAAAATAAAACCAAAATATTCAAAAATCTTTGGCATAACCGTTCATTTTTGTTCTTGTTGCAAATTTAATGCCATTATTTGAAATATCCAAAAAGAGGAGCCTCTTTTTGACGGAACGGAATTGGATTGCTAAGAAATGCCCGAAATCTGTGAAATGACGGCAAAAATGGGAAAAAATTTGGGAAATTGAATATTTCGGCCTAAATTTGTGGCGATTATTTTTGGCTGTAGTCTTCAGCCGCTTTGCTAATCGTAACTGACATAGACCGATGAAACAGATTATTCAACATCTTACCGACAACGATGCTTACACCTTCAGTTGTCTTTACTACATCCTTCAGAAGTATCCCCGTGCCGAGGTGGAATATTCATTCTTCGACCGCAACCACACGCGTTATCCTAAAGGCTTTGCCGAGTTGCTGCAGGAGCAGGTGAACTATATGCCCAACGTTGTGATTACCGAGGAGGAAATCACGTTTATGCGCCACAGGATGTACTACTTGCCTGAGTGGTACTTCACCTTCTTGCGCGGCTACCGCTTCACCCCCTCGGAGGTGACCATCACACAGGATGCCGAGGGTTACCTCGACATAAAGGTGTGCGGCAAGTGGTACTCGACCATCATATGGGAGATGGTGCTGCTGCCATGCATCAGCGAAATCATGCATGAGTTGCAGGGCGACATGAAGACCTACAATGCCGAGCGCGAAGAGGAGCGCACCCGCGCCAAGGCAGTGCGTGCTCTGCAAAATGGGCTCGTAATCAGCGACTTCGGCACGCGTCGCCGTTTCAACTTCGCTCACCAGGACATGGTGGTGCGCGTGTTTAAAGAGGTGTACGACCAGGGCGGCTGGACCGACGACGCCGGCACCTTCCATCCCTGGACGGGCAGTTTCCCCGGCACAAGCAACGTGTATCTGGCCATGAAGTACGACCTCACGCCCATCGGCACCATGAGTCACCAACTCATCTCGTTCGAGGAGAACGTGAGCGGCGTGTTTGAGTGCAACTTCAACGTGATGAAGAAGTTCAGCGACGTCTTCGACGGCGACAACGGTATCTACCTCTACGACTGCTTTGGCGACACGGTGTTCTTCAACAACCTGAGCAAGCGCATGGCCATGATGTACAAGGGCTTGCGCGTGGACAGTGGCCTCGAGGAGGAACAACTCGAGATGATTATCGCCAAATATAAGCAATTGGGCATCGACCCGTCGACGAAGCAAATCGTCTACAGCAACGGCCTGAACATCGACCGCGCCATCGAGTTGCACCGCTACACTGCCGGACGCATGCTCGACAGTTACGGCATCGGCACACACCTCACGTGCGACATCGAGAACGTGGAGCCCATGAACATCGTCATCAAACTCACCCGCATGCGCATCACCGAGTCGCGCGAGTGGCACGACTGCGTGAAACTCTCGTGCGACAAGGGCAAGACGCTGGGCAATCCCGAGAAGTGCCGCTACCTCCAGAGCCAAATCGGCGAATAAACCATATAGCCTTTAAGGACCTTAAGGTCTTTAATGGCTTTAAGGCGACATAAAAACGGCGCCGCAAGAGTTTCCACACTCCTGCGGCGCTACTTGTTATGTGTTGCGGTTAAACCCAAACCGGCTTAGAGTTCGTCGATGTAGGCGATGCCATCTTGGCGTGCCTTCTCCAGGCCGCGCCACAGTTTTTCCTTGTCAACGCTAAGGTTGATGAAGACGCTCTCGCCCTTGAAGCCAGCCACCGAAAGATTCGACGGGATGTAGACCTTGAGGCCTATGGTGAACGCCTTAACGCCAAGCACGTTAACCTCCTTGATGCTCTGGCCGTAACTGGTGCCCTCGCCCAGGTTCAGGCGGCCGTCGGTCAGCGACCAGGTGTTGTACATCTCGCTGCACTTGAGCACGGCGCGGTTGCCCGCAAACGACAGGTTGCCGTAAGCGGCCTTGTCGGCAGTGAACGTCCAGAACGAGAAGCCGTTAGTGATGCTCGACACCACGCCCGACTGCGGGTTCTCAAACAGGAACATGGGGGTGGTGAGTTCGGTCTTCTCGATATTACTCTTGATGATCGGCTCATCGTCGTCGCTGCACGAGGTGAGCGATGCACCCAAAACGATGCAGCACATAAGTGCTAATGATAAATAAAGAAACTTCTTCATAATGTAATTAATGTGTGGTTATTATTCTGCCCGCAAAGTTACACCATTTTCGCCAAACCACGGCAATCCCCACTCGGCTTTTTTGTTTTGACATGTCACCCGTGAGGTTTAGAACTCGAGGGGGAGGGTGAGTTTGAAGATGATGTTGCGGCCCATGTTGCAGATGCCCTGGCGGCCGGTGATGGGGTTGACGTCGGTGTACTTGAGGCGGCTCAGGTGGTTCTGGTAGGCCACGTCGGTGAGGTTGGTGCCGGTGATGCTGAGTTGCGCCACGCACTTGTCGCGGTACATGATGTCGGTGCCCACCGAGGCGTTGAGCAGGCAGTAGGCCGGTGTGGCGGTCTCGGTGTCGTCGGCGCGATAGTAGTGGTTTTGCTTGAAGTTATAGTCGATACCGACCGAGACGAAGGCGTTGTTCAGCACGCGTCCGTCGTGCAGAATTTCCCACTTGGCGTCGCATTGCCATCGCGGTGCCGGTGTGAGCGGCAAGTATTTGCTCTCGCGCGGTTGGTGCAGTTGCACGGCGTTGACAAGGGCAAAACTGGTGCCCAGATGCAGGAAGTGCCAGGGATGGAAGTCGACAGTCGCCTCGCCACCAAGCAATTGTGCGTCGCCGCTGTCGTAGCGGTAGGTGATAAAATCGTGGTCGATGACCTCGGGCGAGCGGTGCGCAAAGATGTAGTTGCTGATGCGGTTGCTGAACAGCGACAACTGTGCCGACAGCCACTGGCCGCTATAGTCAAGGCCTAAGTCGAACTGCAGGCTATACTCGGGCTTAAGGGCTTGATTGCCCACCTCGTAGCGCAGCGAGCCCTCATGCACGCCGTTGCTGGCCAGTTCGCTCATATTGGGTGCGCGGAAGCCTCGTGCGGCATTGGCGCGCACGTCGATGTGGCCGCTGTGCCACACCGCGCCCACGCTGGTGGTGAACCCGGTGAAATCGCGCTTGAAGGCGGCAAAGCGCACCGCGCCGTCCTCCTCGAGCAGGTGGCTGCTCAAGTGGCGGTTGTCAAGACGCACGCCGCCGTTGAGCGACCACGGGCCCACGTTGCGGGTGGCGGTGGCAAAGGCGCCGCAGTCGAGCAGGGCATAACTCGGAATCAGGTATTCGTCGCCAAGGTTGCGCGAGCGTTGCCACATGCCGTTAACGCCTGCGGTGATGCGCCACAGGTTCAGGTAGGGGCTCACGTAATGCACGTTGTAGTTGACGGTGTGCAGTTTGAAGTACAGGCTGTACACGTCGGCCTCCTCGTATTCTTGCCGCTGGTTTTGCTGATAAGCCAGCACGGCGTTAATCTTGCCGTCGCCCACGCGCCACGAGTTGTCGAGCGTGGCCTTGTAGTGGTTCACTTGCTGGTATGGCAGGCCGTGGTGGTAGGTCTTGGCATCTTCATAACTGTGCTCAATGTCGCCCGTGAGCGGGTCGCGTTCGCCCTCGCAGATGCTGGGCGTGATGTGGTAATACGACGCTGTGAGTCGCGAGTGGCCCCACGAGCGGTTGATGCCCAGCATGGCCGACGCGGTGCGCTCGCTGAACTGTGTGTTGGGCACGTAGCCGTCGCGGTGGTTTTTGTAGGAGTGCGCCCACTTGTCGCCGTAACGCACGTTCCACGAGTAGCCCTGCTGGTTTCCGCCGTAGTACAGTGAGTAGCCGCCCAAGCCGTTGTTGCTTTGGTACTCGCTGTTGACGTTCAGGCGCATTTTGCCCATGGGCACCACCGGGTCGGTGTTGAACTTGATTACGCCGGCCAGCGCGTCCGAGCCGTACATCAGGCTTGCCGGACCCTTGAGCACCTCGACCGAACTCACGGCATTGGCGTCGATTTCCACGCCATGCTCGTCGCCCCATTGTTGGCCCTCTTGGCGTATGCCATCGGCAACCACCACCACGCGGTTGTAGCCCAGTCCACGAATCACCGGCTTGGAGATGCCGCCGCCGGTGGTCACCTGCGAGATGCCGGGCAACTTGCTCACGGCGTCCACGATATTGGTGGCTGCCGCCAAACGCAATTCGTTACGGTCGACGACCGAGACGGGCATCGACATGTCTTCCATCTTCATTTGGCCTGTTGGGCCGGTGACTATAAGTTGCTTGAGTTCGATGTGCCGGTAGAACATATCGGTGGAGTCGACCTCCGCAATATCTTGAGCCGCCATCGCACTCATGCACGACAGCAGCAGAATTGAAATCAGTGTTCTCATTCTGTTGTAAAAAAGGATTGTAAAAAAAAAGGGGAATGCTCTCTGTTGATTACAGAATGAGTGCTGGAGGGGCTCGCAACGAGGGGGTGGTCACCGCCGGCTTGACGGGGACCGCAGGCTGGGTGTAAGTGTTTCGCTCGACTTTCAGGGTCAGCGCCAGGCGCGGCTGCTCGGTCGGTTGTGTGACTTGCGTGCCCAGGAATCGGCAGGCCAGACAGTCGCAGTGCTGGTGGGTTGAGGCCGTGAAGTGGCCCGAGTGGTGCATGTGCGTGTCGCACATCTCACAGTCGATGACTGTGGCAAGCGGTGCGATGTGATGCACGTGAAGCGACGACAAAGCCACCATGGGCACATACACCGCCAGCAGCAGCCACGCATAGATGCGGCAACTGGTGCTGAAAAGATGGTGTGTCGTGCTTCGTTTCATGTGTTGTTGAGAAAATGGCGAGGCTTGCCGATTGTGTCAATCCAGCGTGGCCTCGCCATTGTTTATGGTTTGCTGTGACGATTATTCTTCGTCGCGGCGCTCATTGCGGTTGTCGTTGTTGCGACGCGGGGGACGTCCTTCGCGGCGCGGAGGGCGGTTGCCGCCTTCACGACGGGGTTGGTTGCCACCTTCGCGGCGGGGCTGGCCATTGCCGCCATTGCCGCGCGGACCGCGATTTTTGCGCTCCTCGTAGCCCTCGGGCTTGTCTTGCAGAGCGCGCATCGACAGGCGGTACTTGCCAGTTTTCTTGTCGATCTCGATGAGTTTCACGGTCACCTCGTCGCCCTCATGCAGGCCGCTGGCTTCCATGTTCTCCAGGCGGTTCCAACTGATTTCGCTGATATGCAGCAGGCCGTCGCGGCCAGGCATAAACTCAACGAAAGCACCGAACTCGAGGATCGAAGCCACCTTGCCAGTGTAAATCTTGCCCTCCTCGGGAACGGCGATGATAGCCTTGATGCGCTCCACGGCAGCGTCGATGCTGTCCTTGTTGGCAGCCGAGATTTCGATCTCGCCCTTGCCATCGATTTCGTCGATGGTGACGATGGCGCCAGTCTCTTCCTGGATGCCTTGGATCACCTCGCCACCCTTGCCGATGATGGCACCGATGAACTCCTTGTCGACAGTCATGGTGACAATGCGAGGCACGTGCGGCTTGTAGTCCTCACGCGGCTCGGGGATAGCCTCGTTGATCTTACCCAGGATGTGCAGGCGGCCTTGCTTGGCCTGCATCAGTGCTTGCTCCAGCACCTCGTAGGGGAGGCCGTCGCACTTGATATCCATCTGAGTGGCGGTGATACCGTCGACGGTACCCGTCACCTTGAAGTCCATGTCGCCCAGGTGGTCTTCGTCGCCGAGGATGTCGCTCAAGATTGCGTGCTTCACGTTACCCTCGTCGGTGATCAGACCCATAGCCACACCGGCCACGGGCTTTTTCAACTTCACGCCAGCGTCGAGCAGAGCCATGCATCCGGCGCACACGGTGGCCATCGACGACGAGCCGTTGCTCTCGAGAATATCGCTCACGATGCGGCAGCAGTAGGGGAAGTCGTCGGGCAGCATGCGCTTGAGGGCGCGGTGTGCCAGGTTGCCGTGGCCAATCTCGCGGCGGCTCACGCCACGCGGTGCGCGGGCCTCGCCGGTAGAGAATGCGGGGAAGTTATAGTGGAGCAGGAAGCGCTCGTTTTCGTGGCGAAGCACGTCGTCGATGAGTTTCTCATCGAGTTTCGTGCCCAGAGTGACGGTGGCCAGAGCCTGCGTCTCACCGCGGGTGAACAGTGCCGAACCGTGGGGGTAGGGCAGATAGTCGGGCTCGCAGGTGATGGGGCGAATCTCGTCGGTGCGGCGGCCATCCAGACGGATGTGCTCGTCGAGGATGCAACGGCGCACTGCGTCGCGCTGCACGTCGTGGAAGTAGCGGTTGATCATCGGAGTCTTCTCTTCGCGCTCCTCCTCGGGGATGGTCTCGAGGAACTCCTCGTAGGCCTTGTCGAATTGCTCGTTGCGCCACTGCTTGTCGGCATTGCCGGCCTTGGCCACAGCGTAGCACTTGGGATACACCTCGGCGCGCAGACGCTCCTTGATTTCCTCGTCGTCGACCTCGTGGCAATACTCGCGCTTGGTGACACCAAGTTCGGCAGCCATCTCCTTCTGAACCAGGCACATGGGCTTGATAGCCTCGTGTGCAGCCTTCAGAGCAGCAATCAGGTCGTCCTCACTAACTTCGTCCATCTCGCCCTCGACCATCATAATATTATCATAAGTCGCACCTACCATCAGTTCCATATCGGCGTTAGCAATCTGCTCAAAGGTCGGGTTGATGACGAACTTGCCGTCGACGCGTGCCACGCGCACTTCGGCAATGGGTTCTTCGAAGGGTACATCACTCACGGCGATGGCAGCCGAGGCAGCAAGTCCGGCCAATGCGTCGGGAGCATCGACACCGTCGCTCGAGAACATGATGATGTGAACAATAGTGTTGGCGTGGTAGTTCGAGGGGAACAAGGGACGCAACACACGGTCGACAAGGCGAGCCGTCAGCACCTCGTAGTCCGAGGCACGGCCCTCACGCTTGGTGAAACCGCCGGGGAATCGGCCAAAAGCCGAAAATTTCTCTTTGTACTCAACAGTGAGGGGCATGAAGTCGGCACCCTCTTCGGCATCTTTTGCCGATACGACTGTGGCAAGAATCATCGTGTTGCCCAGTCTCAATTCAACAGCTCCATCGGCTTGCTTAGCAAGTTTCCCCGTTTCGAGGGTGATCTCACGTCCGTCACCCAGGGCGATGGTTTTTTTAGTAGGTGTAAACATTATAAAATTTTTATCGTTAAAAAAAATCGGGCAAATTTACGGCTTTTTTCCCAAATGACCAACTAATTGGCTTTAAAACACCTTAAAAGTACACGGCACTTTCATTTAACTTGAAAACAAGCGCATAAGCCCCTTACCCAATTCTTGTGAGATAGGGCATTCTGCTGTTGTCTGTATTTCAGTTAGTT
>CACYRK010000024.1 GCA_902776835.1 uncultured Bacteroidales bacterium | reverse complement strand
GTTCAATATTGTTTTCATACGCATATCAGTGTTTGATGATTATTTCAGGATTCCAATTTGTAGATAACTCTGGTATTCACCACCACAGTGGATGATGTGCTTGCCGTGATTGTCCTTAGAGACATAGGCGGGAACGCCGGGGTGTACGTTACCCGTGATGTTCTGACTGCTGACCATGAAGCGGAGGAACTCGCCGGGATAGAAGGTCATGCCAGTGGGAGCCAGAGATACTTCTATTTCAACGATTTCTCCCTTCGAAAGTTTTTCCTCGCGATCAAAACTCTGAACGGGGATGATGTCGGTGCTGAGTTGCTCGTCAAGATGGCGACGGCTGACGCGCAGGCGGCCGTATGCACCGCTGTACTTAGCCACGCCACCGTGGTTCTCCAGCATGTCGTGGGTCTTGGGCGAGGTGGCGGGGATGGTGAACTGGCGCAGCACGTTGTAGTGGCGGTCCAGTTTCTGCACGATGAGGAAGAGGTCCATCTCGTCGCTACCATCAGCCTCTACATAAAGATGAGCATTGGGATAGCCAATGAAACTCGTTTCTTCAGTTATTGGCAGATAGAATGAAGCCTTGGGCGCGTCGCTCTCGCAGAGGTAGATTGCTGGCACGTCCTGAGTAGGAGCCTCGTTCTGGAGTTGACGGGCTAGACCATTGAGATAATATTTCTTGTATTCTGTGTTGGTCGGTGGGAAGGCCGTGGCGGGCTGGTCCACCTTGTTGCCGCCCTCCATGTCGTGCAGACAGTAGCGCACGGTCGGGGTGTCCTTCCAGCCGTTGTCGATGCCTTTCATATAATAGTCGAAGAAGCGCAGGCGTTCCTCCACATATTTCGGCTCGTAGTAGTCCTGCCACTCCAGATTGTCGTGGATGCGCAGCCACTTTTCTTTTGAGCCCAACTGCCGCCAGGCGCGGAAGGTTCCGTCGGTATGCAGCACGTTCGAGTACGATGCTACCACGAGTATTGGAATCTCGATGTCCCACACGCGGGCAATCTTGTCCTGCCACAGCGGATGGTTGGCAAAGGGGTACTGGCGGCTTTCCTCGGCCACGTCCTCTCGCAGCCCGAAGCCCTCGTGGTTGTTCTGAATGCCCTCTGTAAACACATAGTCGGGCATGCCGCCCACGAGGCACATGTCGCGGTAGCCGTCAGTCAGTGCCTCCGTCACCTGTGTGCACACCAGATGCTCGGGCCGTTCGGCAGCAATGAACCACTGCGAGAAACTCAGGTACGACGTACCGCTCATGGCCACCTTGCCGTTGCACCACGGCTGACGGGCCACCCACTCCACGAGGTCGGCGCCGTCCTCGCCCTCCTGTGTGCCCAGCATGGTGCTGTCGCCCTCCGAACGTCCGATGCCGCGCGGATCGGGATAGACAATGGCATAGCCGTTGGCGCACCAGAAGTCGGGGTCTGGTCCCTCAAACTTCTGCAAGCCACTCATGCGCTTCTGATCGAGTCCCAGCAGCCCGAAGAGGTTCTTAAAGCGGTCGGCATTGCCCGAATTCTTGCCGTAGGGGCTCCAGGCGATGATGGCGGGCAGCGGCTCGTCAGTGTCGGCTGGCAGATACACATCCGTCAGAATCTTCACCCCGTCGCGCAGCGTCACCTGCAGGTCCTTTTCGAATACGATGTCGTGCTCCAGAGGGTGGAATATCTCATCAACCACCATACCTTTCTGCAACAGGTGTTCGCCAGCCTTCCAGTCATAGAACTTTCCTTCATACTCACGCACGTCGCGATACTTCAGCGACTCCTTGCGAATCATCATTTCTTTTACGTTTGCCATAATTTTAGAACACTTGGCTGGTGATGACCACGGTGAGTATGTAGGCGATGATTTATTCATGGCCATGAGCGCCCGCAAGTTTGGCAAGCAGTTTCTCCAGACAGGTCAGCCCTATCGGGTGGATGACGGTCGCGTGATGCGCGTCCTTTCAGGTCATGCTCACAGCATTATCAATATGGAACCGCACGACTTACAGACAGGTATGCTGCTTGTTGTGCCAGTCGACTCCGTATTCGAAATTGAAGAGATGGACGATGAGTTCGATATCCAGACCTTCTCCTATCGGGAGTTACCAAAAGAGACACTTTTCAAGGAATGTACGACATTCCACCTTGATGATGACGACTGGCTGCTTATCGACGAGTATTTCCGTCTGCTCTGGCATACTGTCAACCGCCACCCCCTGTCACTTTCCTCTGTCCGGGCCTTGCAAACGGCGCTTCTCTCCGAACTCCACCTTATACGTAATAAGGAAAACGCAGAAAGGAAGCGTCGTCCCATCAGCCGTCAGGAGGATATTTTTCATCGCTTTACCGCTCTCATCAACGAGCATGCCGCTCGTGAACATGCCATCGCCTTCTATGCCGACCGTCTCTGCCTGACACCCAACCATCTTGGATTCGTCATCAGGGAAGTCAGCGGCCAGACAGTCATGCAGTGGATTCACCGCCACATCATCCAGCAGGCCAAACTACAACTGAAATACAGCGACCTGCCTGTCTGGCAAATCGCTGAATCGCTGAACTTTCCCAATCCCTCGTTCTTCTCAAAGTTCTTCAAGCGCGAGACGGGAATGTCGCCAGGTGAGTATCGCAATGCTGCAAGGCAATCATGAATTCTTTTTGTTAGCAAAAAAGGGACCTGTCCATTTTTGGACAAGTCCCTGCGGCGGCGAGGCGTGCGATGGGCACGCGGAAGGGCGAGCAAGACACATAGTTCATGTTCATCTTGGCGCAGAACTTCACGCTCGAGGGTTCACCACCGTGCTCACCACAGATGCCGAGGTTAAGTTCGGGCTTTGTGGCGCGGCCCTTGCGGCAGGCCATCTCCACGAGTTGTCCGACACCTTCCTGGTCGAGAACCTCAAACGGGTCAACCTTCAGGATGCCCAAGTTCTTGTAGATAGCCAAGAACTTGCCGGCGTCGTCGCGCGAGTAACCGAAGGTCATCTGCGTCAGGTCGTTGGTACCGAACGAGAAGAAGTCGACCACCTCGGCGATTTGGTCAGCAACGAGGGCGGCACGCGGAATCTCAATCATGGTGCCCACCTTGTAAGCCACTGTCTCGCCACGCTCGGCAAACACCTTCTGTGCGGTTGCGTTAATGATGTCGGCCTGCATTTGAATCTCGTTCTTCACACCAATCAGGGGAACCATGATCTTGGGATGAACGTCGATGCCCTTAGCCTTGACGTTGAGTGCGGCCTCGATGATTGCGCGGGCCTGCATCTCGGTGATCTCGGGATAGGTGTTGCCCAGGCGGCAGCCACGGTGACCGAGCATGGGGTTGAACTCCTCGAGTCCGTCGCACACGAGTTTCACCTCGTCGAGAGTGCGGCCGGTCTGCTCAGCGAGTTCACGCATGGTCTCGAGTTGATGGGGTACGAACTCGTGCAAGGGGGGATCGAGCAGTCGGATGGTTACCTCATAGCCGTCCATGGCCTCGAAGATGCCCTCGAAGTCGCCACGCTGCAGTGGCAACAGTTTGCTCAGAGCGATGCGGCGGCTCGTCACGTCGGGAGCGATAATCATCTCGCGCATAGCCTTGATGCGGTCGCCCTCGAAGAACATGTGCTCGGTGCGGCACAGGCCGATGCCGTGTGCGCCCAACTTGCGTGCCACGCTGGCGTCGCGTGGCGAGTCGGCGTTGGTGTAAACGTCCATCTTGCTGTATTTCTCAGCCAGGTTCATCACGGCTTCGAAGTCGCCACTGAGGTCGGCGTCGACGGTAGCCACGAGGCCGTCATACACCTCGCCGGTGCTACCGTTGATAGAGATCCAGTCGCCCTCGTTATAGGTCTTGCCACCCATCTCGACGGTGCGAGCCTTGTAGTCAACCTTGATTTCGCCAGCGCCGCTCACGCAGCACTTGCCCATACCGCGGGCCACCACTGCTGCATGGCTGGTCATACCGCCACGTGCGGTGAGGATACCCTGAGCCACGCTCATGCCGCGCAGGTCCTCGGGCGAGGTCTCCAGGCGCACCATGATGACTTTCTTCTTGCGCGAAGCCCACTCCTCGGCGTCATCGGCAAAGAACACGATTTGTCCGGTTGCGGCACCTGGGCTGGCGGGCAGACCCTTTGCCATGACCTTGGCGTTCTTCACGGCACTCTTGTCGAACACGGGGTGCAGCAACTCGTCGAGTTTGCCGGGCTCCATGCGCTTGATCACGGTCTTCTCGTCGATAGCGCCCTCACGCAGCAGGTCCATGGCGATTTTCACCATTGCAGCACCGGTGCGCTTGCCGTTACGGGTCTGGAGTAGCCACAACTTGCCGTTCTGGATGGTGAACTCCATGTCTTGCATGTCGTGGTAGTGCTCCTCGAGGCGCTGCTGAATCTCCACGAGTTGAGCGGCGCACTCAGGCATGCTCTCCTCGAGCGAGGGATACTTGGCGGCGCGCTCTTCCTCGCTGATGCCCTGCAGTTTGGCCCAGCGACGGCTGCCTTCGGTCATAATTTGTTGCGGGGTGCGTACACCGGCCACCACATCCTCGCCCTGAGCGTTGATGAGGTACTCACCGTTGAAGATATTCTCGCCGGTTGCGGCGTCGCGCGAGAAGCACACGCCGGTAGCCGAGTTGTTGCCCATGTTGCCATAGACCATGGCCTGTACGTTCACTGCCGTGCCATATTCCTCGGGGATCTGGTTCATGCGGCGATACAGGATAGCGCGGTCGTTGTTCCAACTGTCAAAGACAGCGTAGATAGCGCCCCACAACTGATCCCACGCGCTGGTGGGGAAGTCGTTGCCGGTGTTTTTCTTTACGGCAGCCTTGAAGAGTGTCACGAGTTGCTTCAGGTCGTCGACGTCGAGTTCGGTGTCGAATTTCACGCCCTTCTTAGCCTTGATGTCCTCGATAATCTCCTCGAAGGGGTCGATGTCGGTCTTGTTCTTCGGTTTCATGCCGAGGACCACGTCGCCGTACATCTGCACGAAGCGGCGGTAACTGTCCCAAGCGAAGCGGGGGTTGCCCGACTTCTCGGCCAGCGTCTCGGCCACGGCATCGTTGATACCCAGGTTGAGCACGGTGTCCATCATGCCAGGCATCGACACCGGAGCGCCCGAGCGCACCGACACCAGCAGCGGGTTGCTGGGGTCGTTAAACTTATTTCCAGTAAGGACTTCGATGTGCTCGACAGCCTTCTTTACATCGTCTTTAATCATTTCCACGACGGCTTCACGGCCAGCCTTGTTGTAGTGGCGGCACACGTCGGTGGTGATGGTGAAACCGGGAGGCACAGGCACTCCGATTAAGTTCATTTCTGCCAGGTTGGCACCCTTGCCGCCCAGCAGGTCTCTCATGTCGGCGCGGCCTTCGGCCTTACCGTTTCCGAAAGTGTAGATTGTCTTCATTTAGAGAAAATTATTTAAAAATTTACTGATTATTCTATGCGAAAGAATCAATGAACAGTGGCCTATTAACCGCCGTTTATCAAAAGAACGTGCAAAGATACTGAAAAAAATGCAATTTTTACACTAAAGGGCGATGCTATAAACATTATTTAAGAAATAAACTGCCGCGAAAACTTGTCTCGTAACATATTGAAACCTAATTATTACGAAATAATTCCACATCACAAGCAAGTGAGGCTTGCCGATGGCCGTGCTCCGCGGGGTGAGTTAAACCCAAATCGGTCATTAGAACGGAGTCATGTTTTTTTTTATTCCTAATTATACCATAACAGTTTTGTTTTGGCGTCTTGCCGCCACTGAAATCTCGCCATAGCCCGCTATGCCTTCGATTTCATTAACAGCAATACTGTCAAAACAAATTCTGTTCTGACATAATTTCTAATGACCGATTTGGGTTTATTCGGGGAAATCGGTATAGTGTCGCCACTCGCGTTGGTTGCGCCGGCGCGTGTAGGCGTGTGTGCCCATGGGCAGTTTTCCGCCGGTCTCGCGCATCGCCATCATGGGGTGCGACTCCACGGCAAAATCCAGCGCCTCGCGCCATGGTGCGATGCGTAACGCGCCCGGGCTTAGTTCGTTGGCACGCACCGACCAGAACACGTCCTCGAAGTTCTCCGAGCGGTCGCCGCCGTCGGCAATGGCTGTGATGGCATCGCGGTGCTCGTGGGCTATGGCGTGCAGTTTGCTCACGCGGCGCAGCGAGAAGCCGCCGTTTCCCGATTTCCATTTCAGGTCGAGTGGGGTAAAGCCACGTGTGAACTTGGCTTTCAGGCATCGGAACCACCATGCCAGGCGGTGAAGCGGATGGAAGCCCGTGACCTCGCGGATGCTTGGCAGCCAAGGTGCGCCCACGTAGTCGTAGCCTCGCGCGCACCAGGCGTCAAGGCGGTCAGAGAAGACGTAAACGTCGGTCTGCATGATGAGCAAATACTCCCATGCGAGGAAGCGCTCGTAGAACACCTCGCTCAGCATCAGCCGGTTGTAGCCCTTGCGGCCAGCGAAAAACTCGTCGGGGAAACTTTCTACGCGCCAACTCGGTTCCATGCCTAATGCCGTGTATAGTGGCGTGAGGTCGAGCGACTCCGGCTTCACCACCGCCGTGTCGTGACTTGCCAGCACGCGCAAGTTGTGGCGCAGGGCACTCAACTCGGCGTCGCTCAACGCAGTGGTGTAGATGGGAATCACTACAATCACTGTGGGCACTGATGACGATGTGTGAAATTCTTCGCTCATTACAGCATTTTTCGCATGCAAAGTTACTCACGCTCGCGCATACACGTGTCTGTATTTTGTATTAAAATTAGTTAAATAGCGTAAGGCTGGTAAGGCATGTGAATTAATGTGCCTAATTTTGTACGCTTTCTATCCCTTAGAATTAGGGCTTAGCGTCATTTTCAACTTATTTGCGTTTAAAAGGATTGCGTTTTAAAAAGATTTGAAAGCGAAAACACACTATAAACTCAACGCTAAGACGGCAGCGGCATTTGTTATTGCCAACATGATTGGCACTGGCGTGTTCACCTCGCTGGGCTTTCAGTTGTTGGCCAACACTAACGCCACGTCGATAGCGTTGATATGGCTCATAGGTGGTATCACTGCCCTGTGTGGCGCCTTTGTATATAGCGAACTTGGTGCGGCCATGCCTCGCTCGGGAGGCGAGTATCACTTTTTGTCGGAGATCTATCATCCGTCGCTGGGCTTCCTTTCGGGCTGGGTGTCGCTCGTGGTCGGCTTTGCCGCGCCGGTGGCCGTGAGGGCAAAAAAAGTGACCGAAAACTAAAACAAGAAACAGCATAATTAATATTTAAAGAACATGAAACAGACAAAACTCGTCGCATCGATTATGGCATTTTTTATGGCCTTGGCGACAGTGACTTCATGCACACAAACAGGTGAAAACTCTACAGCCGACAGCGCAAATCCTGCCGACACATTGCCCGAACTGAAAGGTGACGACGGCTTGAACCGCGCCGCGCGCTTCTATGCCGGTGTGTCGAGAGAAGGCGTCGACATGTCGAGTGCCGACGCCCAGGAATGGGAGAAGTACAGCAAAGACATGAAGAAGTTGACCAACATCAGTTTTAAGACTCTGGGACAGGTCGACTCGCTGGCGAAGGCCGACTTCAGCGACTTCCGCGACTCGGTTGACCTTGTGTTCTATCCCTTCAGCGCTGCCGACTTCCTTTATCCCATCACGCTTTTCCCCAATGCCGACACCTATTTGCTGTGTGGCTTGGAGAAAACCGGAACGCCTTTCAGCACCGACATCAAAACCAATTATGACCAGTACGAGGCTTATCACAAGGCGCTGTCGACGTTTTTGCGCATCAGTTTTTTTGTTACCAAGAACATGAAGAATGACATGGACAACGAACTGATCGACGGCACCTGCCCAATCATTACCATGCTTATGGCAACAGCCGGCTACGATATCATCTCGATTGAGAACTTGCAAATCAACGACGACGGCAATCTGCTGCCCTGCGACGGCAAGGGTACGGTGATGAAGTACAAATTCTTCCGCCAAGGCTCGAAACATGAGCAGACGCTGTATTACGTCTCGGCCGATGTGGCCAACAGCCGTATCGACCCTCGTGTGAAGCGCTACGTCGAGAAATCGCTGCCCAACCACACCGTGGGAACTTACCTCAAGGCGGCTTCCTACCTGATGCACATGCCGGGATTCTCGCTGTTCCGCGACTACATCGTCGACTACTCGCAATATATTGTCGAAGATGACTCGGGCGTGCCTTATAAGTACTTGACCGACAAGTATGACATTACGTTGTACGGCGTTTACAAGCGGCCGTTGATGGTGTTCTCCGACTCGTGCATCCAGCCCGACCTCGACAAGGCTTACAAAGCCCATGCCGGCGAAGTGAAGCGCTTGCCGTTCCTCATCGGTTACAACAGTCCGTCGAACTGGCTGTGCGCCCGTCGCATCCAGGGCAAGTGATTCACGCCGTGACTGCAACGTTTATAATGGCTTTTACCTTTGAAATAACCACTAATATATTATAATGTGATGAAACGAATTGCAACTGCTTTGCTAGTTTGTGTAGCCACTGCCGCGTCGGCTCTGGCCTGCACCAGCATCCTCGTGGGCAAGAACGCGTCGGCCGACGGCTCGGTGATGTGCACCTACAACATCGACACCTGGGGTGGCTACCACCCCATGTACCGCTTCGAGGCGGGCACACACCCCGAGGGCACGATGCGCAAGATTTACGACCGCGACTACCACAACTACCACGGCCAGATTCCCGAGGCCCCGGTGACCTATCTCGTGAACGGCAACATCAACGAGTGGCAGGTGGCGATTTCCGAGACCACCTTCGAAGGCCGCAGCGAGTTGGTGGACAACAAGGGCATCATCGACTATTGCTCGCTCATGGACCTGGGACTGCAACGCTCGCGCACGGCGCGCGAGGCCATCGACGTGATGACCACCCTGGCCGAGCGCCATGGCTACTGCAGCGAGGGCGAGACGTTCACCGTGTGCGACCCCAATGAGGCATGGATTCTCGAGATGGCCGGCTGTGGACCGGGCAGCAAGAGCGTGGTGTGGATTGCCGTGCGCGTGCCCGACAATGCCGTGTTGGCACACGCCAACCAGAGCCGCATTCGCAAGGTGAACCTTGCCGACACCGCCAACGTGAAAATCTCCGACAACTGCATCAGTTTTGCCCGCAAACGCGGCTATTTCAAGGGCCCCGACAGCGAGTTCAGTTTTTGCGACGCTTATAACCCCGTGGCCTTCGGCGGCCGCCGCCTGAGCGACTCGCGCGTGTGGGCCATCTATCGGCACCTCACCACCGGCATGGATCGCTATCTGCCTTACGTCGAGGGCAAGAAGCCGCTTGACGAGGTGGAGCCGCTGCCCATGTGGATTATCCCCGACAAGAAAGTCACCGTCAACGACTTGCTGGTGTGCCTGCGCGACCACTTCGAGGGCACCGCGCTGGCTATGGACAATGATCCGGGTGCCGGCCTCTACGACAGCCCGTTCCGTCCACAGCCGCTGCGTTACGACGACGAGGGCACCATGATGTTCAACGAGCGCCCTGTGGCCACGCCACACACCGCCTTCACCTGGGTGTGCCAACTGCGTGGCTTCATGCCGCGCGAGGTGGGCGGCCTGATGTGGTGGGGCAACGACGACAGCGGTATGGTGGCCTATACCCCGATGTATTGCTGCAACAGCCGTGTGCCGCGACCTTACAACACGCCGGGTGCCGATGCCTTCCACTTCAGCGAGGACAATGCCTACTGGGTGTGCAACTGGGTGAGCAACATGGTGTATCCGCGTTGGAGCCTGCTCTATCCCGAACTGCAGCAGGTGCGCGACTCGCTGCAAGCCTCGTATTTCGCACGGCAGCCCGAACTGGAACGTCAGGCGTTGCAACTGCTCGACAGCGACCGCAGTCGGGCAATCGACATGCTTACCGACTACAGTTGCGAGATGGCCGACCAGATGCTCGTGCGCTGGCGCTCGATGGGCTATCACATGATTGTCAAGTACAACGACGGCGTGGTGCGCCAGGAGTCGGGCGGCGAGTACAAGCGCAGCACCAGCGGATTCCGACCTGTGCTCTCGCGGCCCAGCATGGCCAAGAAAGCCCGCCGGCGCATACACCAAGCCACCGGCGACCGCTTTGAGTTACCGAAGTAACCTTTTTTTTAGCGCGAATTTCGCGAAAGGGATTTTTTAAATGCGCATAGATTAGCGGCACGTCGTTGGGCGTGCCGCTAATCTGTTATCTGGCATCTGGAGAAATGGAAAATGGGGTGGGGTGGCTGGTGATGGTGTGCGGCGACAGGTGCGGCCTGTCGGCCGCAATACAGACTGACGGCCTACAGACTGACAGGGATGATTTTTGGGGCTACTATAACCACTTTTGATGATACGTCGCAAAAAAATAGCCAATTCTTGGGATTACCTGTCACATGAATTGGCTATAATTTTGCAGTGGTAAAATGATGCACTAACGATAGGCTGGATTAATGGTTTTAAAAGATTCTATTTATGAAACGTCTATTGTCATGTGCCGCCTTATTGGCGACAATTATTGCGGCAAGTCCCATTGGTGCGTTGGCAGAAACGCCCGCCAGCAGTGCCGACACTGTGTCGACGCATCGCCGTCTCACCCTTGGCGGTTACGGCGAGGCCGTTGCCAGCCGTATGTTCTACAGCAACAATTATAAGCGTTACACCGATGCGTCGCTCTACGCCGACGCCCCGTCGTTTGGCCAGGTGGATTTGCCGCACGTCGTTTTCTACGTGGGCTATGACTTCGGCCACGGCTGGTCGATGGGCAGCGAGATAGAGTTTGAGCATGGTGGCACCGAGAGCGCTGTGGAAATCGAAGAAGAGGAAACCGGAGAATACGAGAAGGAGATTGAGCGCGGCGGCGAGGTGGCCCTGGAGCAATTTTGGCTGCAGAAGTCGTTCAGCCCGGCGTTGAACATCCGTGCCGGACACATCATCGTTCCCGTCGGCGGCACCAATGCCGCTCATGAGCCCGACAAATTTTTCACCGTCTATCGTCCTGAGGGCGAGAACACCATCTTGCCGTGCACCTGGCATGAGACCGGCGTGAGCCTGTGGGGCCGCAGCGGCGACTGGCGCTACGAGGGCATGGTGATTGCCGGCCTCGACGGCGACCGCTTCAACAACAAGAACTGGATTCACGGCGGCGCCGGAAGCCCGTATGAGTTCAAGATGGCCACGGCAATCGCCGGTGCGGCGCGCATCGACAATTATTCGGTCGACGGCTTGCGGCTGAGCCTCAGCGGTTATGTGGGCAACAGCGGCTGCAACACCCTCAATTCATCAGGAAAATACGAAGACCTCAAGGCCACGGTAACAATCGCGGCATTCGACTTCATGTACGACAACCACAACATTGTGGCTCGCGGCAATTTCGACTACGGCTTTTTGAGCAATTCGCTGGAACTGTCGGTGGCCAACAAGGCGAGCCGCAAAGATTCTCCCTCGCCCAAAAACAATGTCGCCAAGAATGCTATCGCCATGGGCATCGAGGCCGGTTACGACCTGGCCAGTTTCATGCCGCGACTGCACTCGCGCGGACAGAGGCTTTACCTCTTTGGCCGCTACGACTACTACGACTCGATGTACCGCACCGTCGAAAACATGACCAAGGAGGAAGAGTGGGGCCGACAAAAAATCACCTTCGGATTCAACTATTTCCCCATCAAGCAGATTGTGGTGAAGGGCGAGTGGAGCAACCGCATCTTCAAGTCGCAATTCAACAATGAGCCCACCCTGAGCCTGGGAGTGGGTTATTACGGGCTGTTTCAAATGTAATTTACTAACAATTAAAAGCATACAAGATGAAGATTAAAGATTTTATCAAAAGAGGACTACCGCTGGTAGTCGCCGTTCTTGCTTTGATGTCGTGCAGCGACAGCAAGAGCGATGAACCTCAGTCAACCGACACTCAGAAGAAAGCCATCATCACTCAATATGTGAATGGTGTTGTCGTTCCCACCTATCGCTCGCTGGCCGACCGCGCCCTTGAGTTGAGCGACCTGTGCACGCAGTTGCGAGAGACCCCCTCGCAGGCACTGGTGCAGCAAGCCTGCGACAAGTGGATTGAGGCGCGCAAATATTGGGAGTTGAGCGAGGCGTTCCTCTATGGCGCTGCCGCCGACTATTACATCGACCCGCACATCGACTCATGGCCCCTGCAAAAGAACCAACTCGACAACGTGCTGGCCAACACCACGCTGATTGCCGAACTCGATGAGGATGGCGCGTCGGCCGGCGGCTTCGCCACGCTGGGTTATGGCCTGCTGGGCTTCCATGCAGTGGAGTACGTGCTGTTCCGCGACGGGCATGCACGCAACGTTGGCGACATCACCGAGAATGAGTTGATTTATAACGCCGCAGTGGCCGAGGACTTGGCTTGGCAGACGGTAAGGCTCGAAGCCGCCTGGGCCGGGCTGGACAACGTGTCGAACGCCAAGCGCACAATCCTCAGCGACGCAGAACTTGAGCCGAGCACCAATTATGGCGACCAGATGATTACCGCTGGACTGCCAGGCAATTCGGCCTACAAAACTCAACTCGATGCTATGATTCAGATTCTGCAGGGAGCCAGCGACATCAGCGACGAGGTGGGCAACACAAAGATTACCGACCCCGTCAACTCGGGCAATGTCCTCGACGTGGAGTCGTGGTACAGTTGGAACTCAATCGCTGACTTTACCGACAACCTGCGCAGCGTGCGCAATGCCTACTATGGCAGCCTCGACGGCAAGGTTAACAGCAACTCGCTGGCTGCTTACCTGAGCAAGAACAACCCCACAGTCGACACCAACCTCCGCGCTGCCATCGACGAGGCGATTAACACCGTGGCTGCTATGCCGGCCCCGTTCCGCAACCACCTCACCAAGGCCGAGACTCAGGCTGCTGTCGACGCATGCAACAAGTGCATGGCACAACTCGATGCCGCTGTCGAATCGTTACAATAACACCTTTTTCGAAAACCATGAAAATGAAACAAATAGCATATCTTATGCCGCTTGCAATGGCCGCCCTGATGGCCATGACTGCTTGTAGCGACAATAATAACGACACACCGACGCCCAGCGACGACCTGCCCGACGAGTATTACACCGGTGGCAAGTTGGGCACAACGTTCAACACCACCGCGTCGGCCTACGAGCAATTCACCGCGTCGGTCGAGAATCAGGGACTTGTGGCGTCGTTCAAGCGCGGCGAGCGAATCTTTGAGGCGCCGTTTGACACCGACGTCGACGAGCAGACTCCCATGCGCGGCCTGGGCCCCTTGTGGGTGCGTTCGAGTTGCCTGGCTTGCCATCCGGGTTACGGCCACGGAGCGCGCCAAAACTCGTATAACGCCAACAATATCGGCAACGGTTACCTGCTTGTGCTCACCGATGAAAACGACACTTATCTGTCATCGCTCACCGGTATGCCGCAAACCCAGGCAGCCCAGCCGTTTAAGGCACCTATCGACGAGCGGAAAATCAATATCTCGTGGCTTCCGTACACCGACGAGTGGGGCAACACCTTCCCCGACGGCGAAAGGTACGAACTGATTTATCCCGAGGTCACCATCCCGGAAGAGGCGTTTTATGTGCCACTGCAGGTGGGAGGACAGGACATCGCTTATAGCCAACTGCGCGTGCGCCTGGAGAGCACTATCGGCATTTATGGCACCGGATTGCTCGATGCCATCGACGAGGACGACATCCGTGCTCAATATCGTGCCGAGGAACAGGCCGGGGCGAAACTCAATCCGGCAATTTGGCGCGATGGCGACTTTGTGAGTTACTACTCCAACTCATTGCAGGGCGACGGCACGAAGTATGTGCGCCGTTTCACCTATGCCTTGTCGCGCGGCCCGCTGCAGGACGCCGCGGGAGCCAACGCCATCTGGAATATCACCAACGTCACGCGCAGCGACCGCCGCTATCACTACATGACCGCCGCTTATGCCACCGTGGCCTCGAAGGACCCCGATGTGCAGAGCCGCTTCTACGACTACTATCCTGATTGGAACAAGACCGGCAATGTCGAAACCGACATCTATAATTACCTTATGGCCAAGGACCTGCCGGCCGAGATGACCGATCAGGAGTACATCGACCTGATGGTGTGGCATCGCGGCTTGGCCGTGCCTGCGGCTCGCGATGTCGAGAGCGCCGATTTCCAGCGTGGAAAGCAACTGTTTACCGAGTTGGGCTGTGCCACCTGTCACCGTCCCTCGTGGACCACGGGCAATGACAACATTGTCGACCCGGCAAAGTTCTTCGTCGGCAATCGCGCCAACATGCTCCCCCGCTATCCGCACCAGACGATTTGGCCGTATAGCGACATGGTTCAGCATCGCCTGTTTATGAAAAACGACATCCGCACGGGCTGGTGTCGCACAACGCCCCTGTGGGGCCGTGGCCTGAGTGCCAAGTGTACTGGTGCCGACGACCGCCTGCACGACTGCCGCGCACGCAACGTCATCGAGGCAATCATGTGGCATGGCGCAGCCAATAGCGACGCACGCTTCACAGTGGAGAAATTCCGCAAATTGGAAAAGAGCGATCGCGACGCGGTCGTGAAATTCATCAACTCGATTTAATGCGACGACTACTTCAGCACGCAGCACTCTGGTCAATTATAATAATGATAGGCTGGCTCGCCGCGGCCACCATAGTGGAAAAACTCTATGGTAGCGCCGTGGCGAGCACGGTGGTTTATCACTCGTGGCCCTTTGTGGGGCTGTGGGCGGTGATTGCCGTGATCGGCCTGTGGCTGTGTGTCAAGCGCAAACTGTACCTCAAGCCGGCGGCTTTCGCCATACATCTGGCCTTGCTGGTAATCCTGCTCGGCGCGGCGGCGACATGGATGTTTTCGACCGAAGGCAAAATTTACCTTGCGGAGGGAAGCGCCGTCAGCACGTACGAAAAGAGCGACGGCACAAAGGGCGAGTTGCCGTTCACCGTGGGCCTCGAGAAGTTTGAGATGCAGTTTTATGCCGGCACGCAGACGCCGTCGGCTTTTCTTGCCTCGGTGGTGTTTAACGACGGTCAGGCAGCGGGCACACACTGCGAGGTGTCGCTCAACCACATCGCGTCGTTTGGTGGCTACCGCTTCTGCCTGTCGGGCTTCGGCGAAGATGGGCAGGGGGCGGTGTTAAAGGTCACGCACGACCCGATAGGCTACGCCGTCACCCACCTGGGCTACATAATGCTGTTGCTTGGCTTCATTGGCTACATGCTGAGTCGCGCCACGCGCTATAGGGCCATATTGCGGAGCCTGTCGTCGAGATATGCCGCAATATTGGCCATGTGCCTGCTGCTGCCGCAAGGCGTGATGGCCACGCCGCGCACACTGCCCAAGGACGTTGCCGACGACTTCGGGAAACTGTACATCCTGCACAACGAGCGCATCTGCCCCTTCGAAACGATGGCTCGCGAGGTGACCTTGAAACTCTACGGCCGCACGTCGTACAAGGGCCTTGACGCTTGCCAAGTGGCCACGGGATGGCTGTTTTACTACGACGATTGGGCCGATGAGCCGATGATTAAGGTGAAAAGCGGCCAGGTGCGTCAGTTGCTCGGCGCCGACTCAAAATATGTGTCGCTGAACGCATTCTATGACGACACACATTCTTACCGACTCAGTCAAGCTATGCAGCACCCCTCAAACGATGTGCTTGAAGCCAACGAAAAATGCCAGGTGGCAATCGCCATGGCGTCGGGCACGCTGCTGCGTGTCATGCCCTTGCGGCGCGACAACACCTTGCAGTGGTATGTCCCCGGTTCCTTGGACATCCCCACAGACATCGACGAGGGCCAGTGGGCATTTATGCGCAATGGCATGAACCTTTTCGACGAGTTTGTGGTGAAGAAAGATTGGGAGAGCGCCCACGTCTTTATCGACAAACTGCGTCGTTACCAGGAACGCGAGGGTGGGGGACAGTTGCCGTCGGCCACGCGCTTCAAGGCCGAGTTGCTCTATAACGCCATCGAAACCACCTTGCCAAGCGCGATAATCCTGATTTTAGCCGGAATGTTAGCGGTTACGCTTGTGGCGCGCAAGGGGCGTAAAGCCTTGCACGCTCTTGTGGTGGCGGCGATTGTCGTCGTGTTCGTCTACCTCACCGCGCTGATGGCGCTGCGCTGGATAGTTAGCGGCCATGTGCCCATGAGCAATGGCTATGAGACGATGCAACTCATGGCGTGGATGACATTGCTGGTGACGCTGCTCGTATTCCGCCGGATGAGGCTGTTTGTGCCCCTGGGAGCCCTGGCGGCGGGATTTACGCTGATGGTGGCTTCGTTCAGCGGGTCAAATCCGGCAATCACGCCGCTGATGCCCGTGCTCAACTCGCCGTGGTTGTGCCTCCACGTGGTGGTGGTGATGCTGGCTTACGCCTTGCTGGCCATCATGGCGCTCAACTCCATCATGGCACTGATTTATCGGCGCAACGCCGAGTTGGCCAAAACCTTGTTCTTGCTTGGGCAGGCATTGCTCTATCCCGCCGTGTTCTTGCTTGCCATCGGCATCTTTATCGGTGCCGTCTGGGCCGGTGTGTCGTGGGGCAGTTACTGGTCGTGGGACCCCAAGGAGACGTGGGCTTTGATCACACTCTTGATTTATGCCATGCCCATCCACGCCGCCAGCCTGAAGCGTTTCCAAAAGCCCGCGTTTTTCCACGCGTTTGTGATTCTGGCATTCCTGAGCGTTATTTTCACCTATTGGGGCGTGAATAACCTGCTGGGCGGAATGCACAGTTACGCATAAGACCTACAACTCGTGACAGACTGTCGTGCAGCATTTTACCATTATAATTCATCCTGTCGTTCGACGTCTGCACGAGTTGTTTTCTTTTGACCCCACCTATGCTTTCCGGTAAAAACACTTTTATGAATTATTGAAATTAACTATCATTTAACATCGCAAACTGCATGGGGATGAAAAAAAATGCCTAATTTTGAACACTCAAAACGGGCAACTTGCCACAAAGTGACACAATGCGTCGATGCAAACGTTCTTGTATCAGTGCATTGCGCGAGTGGCTGCCCATGAGAAGTTGACAATTTTATTAACTCAATATTTTTAGAAATAATTATGGCATTTGTTTTTACCGACGAGAATTTGAGACAAGAGATTGAAAAGGGACAACCGCTGGTGGTCGATTTCTGGGCCGAGTGGTGCGGACCGTGCAAGAGCATTGCGCCTATCGTTGAGCAACTTGCGCAAGAATACGAGGGTCGCGTGCTCATCGGAAAGTATGATGTTGACGAGGGCACCGACGCTCCCGCCGACTACAACGTGCGCAACATCCCCACCTTGTTGTTCTTCAAGGGTGGCCAGTTGGTCGACCGCAATGTTGGCAGCATCTCGCGTGATGCCCTGGCAGCGAAAATCGACGCCCTTCTCTGACGACCCCGTCGTTGAGGACACATCTAACCTCCAAACCATCAAGTTTCTAAGGTAAGTGCCTTAGAAACTTGAATCATTTGAATTAAAAACCTTCTAAATAACCTTTTTTGATGAAATCTTGTTTATGTATGATTCTGGCCTGCACTTTAGCCGTTGCTGCACAGGCCGGAAACCCCAAGGGCGTGGACCGTGCCAATCTTGACACCAGCGTCGCCCCTGGCGAGAATTTTTACAAATATGCTTGCGGTGGCTGGCAGCGTAACAACCCGCTTGACCCGCAATATGCACGTTTCGGAACCTTCGACCAACTGCGCGAGAACAGCCGCGAGCAGGTGAAAACCATCATCACCGGCCTGGGCACCTCGCAGAAGCCTGGCAGCATCGAGCAGAAAGTTGGCGACCTCTATGCCATGGGCATGGACAGCGTGCGCCTCAACAACGAGGGCGCCACGCCACTCGCCATCGACCTGCAGTCGCTGCGCCTGATGCAACCTGCCGAGGTGATGAAGTGGATAGGATGGATGCACGTGGGACTTGCTGACCCCTTCTTCAACAGTTCGGTCATGGCCGACCTCAAGGACAGCGACACCAACCTGCTGTATCTCATGCAGGGCGGCCTGGGAATGGGCGACCGCGACTACTACCTCGAGAACGACGCCAGCACCACGGCCATTCGCAAGGCCTACCAGGACTATATCCAGCGCGTGCTCACCCTGGCCGGTTACAAAAAGGGTGACGCCAAGAAGGCCATGAAGGCTATCATGGAAATCGAGACCCTGCTTGCTACCAACGCCATGACGCGCGAGGAGACACGCGACTATAGCAAACTTTACAACCTCACCACCGTCGACCGCCTCAAGGCCGACTATCCGCACATCGACTGGAATATGTTCTTCCACGCCATCGGTGTCGACGGCGTGCAAAAGGTGTGTGTGTTCCAGCCTAAGAGCCTCGCCACCGTGGACAACATCCTTGCCACGATGCCGCAGTGGAAGGTGCGTGACTACCTCATCTACAACTACGTCAACGCCGCCGCAAGATACCTGGGCGACGACTTCGTGATGGCGCATTTCGACATGTATTCGCGTGCCATGAGCGGCATGCAGATGATTCAGCCACGCTGGAAACGCGCCCTCGACGTGCCTAACACCGCCCTTGGCGAGGCCGTGGGCCAACTCTATGTCGAGCGTTACTTCCCGGCTGAGAGCAAGAAGAAGATGCAGCGCCTCGTCGACAACCTGCGCGTGGCCCTGGGCGAGCACATCCAGTCGCTCGAGTGGATGAGTCCCGACACCAAGGTCAATGCGCTGGTGAAACTCAACAGTTTCACTGTGAAAATCGGCTATCCCGACCAGTGGCGCGACTACAGCGGCGTGAGCATCGACCCAGCACACAGTTATTGGCACAACGTGCGCGACCTGAACCGCTTCAATGCTCAGTATGAGTACAGCCAGTTGTTCAAGCCTGTGGACAAGGAGCGCTGGTTTATGACTCCGCAAACCGTCAACGCCTACTACGAGCCGTCGTCCAACGAGATTTGCTTCCCCGCCGCAATCTTGCAACCGCCGTACTTCGACCCCGAGGCCGACGATGCCAGCAACTATGGCGCCATCGGCGTGGTGATTGGCCACGAGATGACCCACGGCTTCGATGACCAGGGCCGTAACTTCGACCACAAGGGCAATATGGTCGACTGGTGGACGGCCGAAGATGCCGCCAAGTTCCAGGAACTCGCCGACAAACTCGGAGCGCAATATAGCGCCGAAATCGTCGCCGACGACGTGCACGCCAACGGCGCCTTCACCATGGGCGAGAACATTGCCGACCATGGCGGACTGCGCGTGTCGTACACGGCCTTCAAGCACACCGATCAGGGCAAGGGCAACGAAGCCATCGACGGCTTCACGCCCGACCAGCGTTTCTTCCTGAGTTATGCCAATGTGTGGGCAGCAAACATCACCAAGGAGGAAATCCTGCGCCGCACCAAGGTCGACCCGCACTCGCTGGGCGTTAACCGCGTGAACGTTGCCATCCGCAACCTTGAGCCCTTCTTCAAGGCCTTCGACATCCAGTCGGGCGACAAGATGTGGCGCGACCCCGCCGACCGCGTAACCATCTGGTAACCAATTTTTATCATAATCATAAAAATAGCAGTGATTGTGAAGAAACTCATATTTTTATTGGTGGCTTTGCTGCCGTTGCTGGCTGCCGCCGGTGTGCGTGGCGACGTGGATGGTAGCGGCACCGTCGATGGCACCGACTTGAACGAACTTATCAACATCTTGCTTGGCAAGGACGACGCCAACAATTATGGCGGTCGGGCCGATGTGAACAGCGACACTCAAGTGGACGGTAACGACCTGAATCTGCTTATCAACATCTTGCTCGGCAAGGAAGTGAATCCACCGACACCTCCCGAGCCTGTTACCCAGACGTTCACTGTCTATGGCGTGTCGTTTACCATGGTGACCGTCGAAGGCGGCACATTCACCATGGGTGCAA
This sequence comes from uncultured Bacteroidales bacterium, assembly GCA_902776835.1. Taxonomy (GTDB): domain Bacteria; phylum Bacteroidota; class Bacteroidia; order Bacteroidales; family Muribaculaceae; genus Sodaliphilus. The sequence goes on along the minus strand of CACYRK010000024.1, from coordinate 29,256 downwards.
CCCCCGAGCAGGATGACGAGGCCTATAACTCTGAGAAGCCTGCTCATCAAGTGACGCTGAGCAGCTTCTGCATCGGGCAGACCGAGGTTACCCAGACTTTGTGGATGGCGGTCATGGGTGGCGGCAATCCCAGCGAATTTTATGGCAGTTTTGACCGCCCAGTAGAACGAGTGAGTTGGAACGACTGTCAGGAGTTCATCACGAAGTTGAACCAGAAGACGGGTCTGAGTTTCCGTTTGCCGACGGAAGCCGAGTGGGAGTTCGCAGCCCGGGGCGGCAACCACAGCCAGGGCTACAAGTATGCTGGTAGTAATACCATTGGCGACGTGGCTTGGTATGCAGCTAATGCTTATTTTGTAGGAAAAAGCAGCATAGACTATGGTACTCATATCGTTGCCACGAAGGCCGCGAACGAGCTTGGCTTGTACGACATGAGCGGCAACGTTATGGAGTGGTGTCAAGATTGGTATGGGAGTTACAGCAGCGATGCACAGACCAATCCCACTGGCCCCGATTCGGGCTTAAGCCGCGTAACCCGTGGTGGTGGCTGGAGCGGCGACGCCGGGTACTGCCGTGTATCGCGTCGGAATGGCGACTACCCGTTGAGCGCGAGCTACTTCCACGGCTTCCGCCTCGCCTTATAGTTCTTATAGTTCCACTCGCATATAATTTCGATATGTGAAGCGGAAATCGTCAAGACGATTCCATATCAGCAACCCCGCCATTAAGCCGAAAGCGAATGGTGGGGTTTGCTTTAGTTCGGGCCACCACGCCCCTTGAACGCTCGTCCCCTCGCCCCCTCGAATGCTCGAATGCTCGAACACTCGAGTGCTCGAACGCTCGAATGCGTGTTGCCGGGAGGCACAATCACAAAAAATATATAAAATGAGGGTGGGGGAGAAATTATCCCGATTTTTTCGTTCTATTAGCAAATAAAGTAGTATTTTTGTAAGATATTTGGTGTATTGGGCTCTCGCACTGCCCAGTGCGGCGGGTAGGCACTGTGAGCCAAGTTGTTACGAAACAAAATTTAAACCACAAGACTACATCAATATGAAAAAAGCAATTCTTATTGTGCTGGCGGCTTTCTTCTCTCTATCCGCCACAGCCTACGACTTTATGGTCGACGGTCTTTGCTATTTGTGTTATGACGACTCAACCGTCATGGTCACTTGCCAAAACCCAGACACGTATATGCCGGCATATTCTTCACTGAGCGGTGATCTTTTTATCCCGTCGTCGGTAACATACGATGGTAAAACTTATTCAGTTTTATATATTGATTTAGGGGCGTTCTATCTATGCTCCGACTTGACTTCGGTCACTATCCCTAATACGGTGACTGCAATTTACGAGTCGGCATTCGAGGGTTGTACAAGTCTAACCTCGGTAATTATTGGCGAGTCAGTAACGGAAATTGCCGAACGTGCATTTTATGACTGTAGTAGCCTCGCTTCAATCACCATTCCTAACTCGGTGGCCATAATCGGAAGAGATGCATTATACGGAACGGCGTGGTACGACAACCAACCCGAGGGATTGGTATATGCCGGCTTAGTTGCATATAAGTACAAAGGCATAATGCCCGACAACACTTCAATCACCTTGCGCAGCGATACCAAGGGCATTTCACCCTACGCTTTTTCTAATAGTCGGGGCTTGATATCGCTCGCTATACCAGACTCGGTCTCCACCATTGGTGATCATGCCTTTAACGAATGTATTAACCTTGCCTCGCTCGGCATAGGTAACTCTGTGGTGTCAATAGGCGACAACGCGTTTAATATGTGCAAGGCTTTACAGTCGGTCAATATCCCCAATTCTGTCGTAACTATTGGCAACCATGCTTTTTCAAATTGCGACAATTTGACCTCGCTTAGCATAGGCAACTCGGTTACCACAATCGGTGCCGGCACATTCGCTTATTGCCCCGGCTTGACATCGGTTACAATACCTAACTCGGTCACTACAATAGGCCGTCTTGCGTTTAACTCATGCAGCAGTTTGGCGTCAATCACCATTCCAAATTCTGTGTCGGCAATGGGTGGACAGGTATTTGATGGAACACCGTGGTATGACAACCAGCCCGAAGGCTTAGTATATGCCGGAATGGTGGCTTATAAATACAAAGGCGTGATGCCTGACAATACGTCCATCGTACTGCGTGAAGGCACTACGGGTATTGCGGGCGGCACATTCAAGGATTGTTATGGATTAGTATCGGTTACTATCCCCAATTCTGTAAAGGTGATATCTTCATCATTCCAAAATTGTCAGTGCTTGATTGAAATTCGCAGTAAGATAGTTGATATTGAAAGTGTAACTATGGTTGTTGGTGCGTTTACTAGAGTGCCCACTTCTGTTTGCGTGGTCAGGGTGCCGATTGGCACATCTGCAGCTTATCGTCGGGCCGACCAATGGAGATATTTCACCAATATTATCGAGGATGAAGAAATGGGGTTCTTGCCGGGTGATGTTGACGGCAATGGCAATGTCGACGGCAACGACTTGAACATGCTCATCAATATCATTTTGGGAAAACTTGATGCCGCCGATGCCAGTGTGGTGGGTAACCCGAATGTTGACGGCATAGGTGATGTTGACGGCGCCGACATAAACATCCTAATAAACATTTTGCTTGGGAAATAAGTCGTTAAATCCGAATCGGTCAATAAGAATAAAGAAAATAGTATAAATCGGTCAGCCGATTCGGGTTGGATTTTAATAAAAAAACGGGGATTTGCGCGAAGGCATTTCCCCGTTTTTGTGCTTACCGCTCAAGGGCCTCGAATGCGTGTTGCCGGGAGGCAAAATCACTAAAAATATATAAAATGAGGGTGGGGGAGAAATTATCCCCCATTTTTTTCGTTCTATTAGCAAATAAAGTAGTATTTTTGTAAGATATTTGGCGTAATGGGGCCCTCGCACTGCCAAGTGCGGCGGGCGGGCGCTGTGAGCCAAGTTGTTACGAAACAAAATTTAAACTACATAACGTTATGAAATTCACTATTCAAAGCAAGCAGTTATTGTCTCACCTCAACGCCGTGAGCAAGGTTATCAGCAACAAGAACGCCTACGCCATTCTTGAGTATTTCCTTTTCGAACTTGAGGGCGAGCGCCTGGTGATTACCGGCAGCGACATGGAGACTCGCATGACAACCTTCATCGAGGTGCCCGGCGCCGAGGGACAGGGACGTTTTGCCATCGAAGTCAAGCGCATGCTCAACCTGCTCAGGGAGATGCCCGAGACGGGACTCACCATCGACGTCAACGAGGAGAATATGGAAGTCAACATCAAGTATCTCAATGGTGACTTCAACGCCGTGGCACTCAATGGCGACGAGTATCCCCTGAAGATTCAAATGAACGACACGGCCCACGAGGTGCAACTCAACCAGCGCGACGTGGCCGACGGCATCCAGCGCACCGTGTTCGCTGTGGGTCAGGACGACATGCACCCGCAGTTCATGGGCGTGTTCTGGGACATCAAGCCCGAGAGCATCACCTTCGTGGCCAGCGACGCTCACAAGTTGGTGCGCTACAAACGCTCGTCGGTGAAGCCCGGCTTTGAGGCTTCGTTCATCCTGCCGGCAAAGCCCGCCACCATCCTCGCTTCGATCCTCGACCGCGACACCGAGCAGCCGCTCACCGCAACCATCGACGAGACCAGCGCAACCTTCGATACTGGCGAGTACCAACTCACATGCCGATTCATCAACGGCCGCTATCCCAACTACGAGCAGGTGATTCCGAAGGACAACCCCTACAGCGCTACGCTCGACCGCGTGACCCTGCTTACCGCACTGCGCCGCGTGTCGATTTTCGCCAGCGTGGGCGGCCTCGTCAAACTCGAGTTTGACGCCGAAGGCCTCAAACTCACCTCGCAAGACCTCGACCACCAGACCAGCGCCGAGGAGCACGTGCAGTGCGAATACGACGGCGAGCCCCTGACCATCGGTTTCAAGAGCGTCGACCTTATCGATGTGCTCAACAATATCAACTGCTCGACAGTGGTGTTCAAACTCTTGGATCCCGCACGCGCCGGCATCTTCCTGCCCACCGAGCAGCCCGAGGGTGAGGACCTGCTGATTCTGCAGATGCCGATGATGATTCAGCAGTAATCGCGCGGCAACTGTGGAGTGAACAACGGCCTCGCTGCGGCGAGGACATCAACCATCGCTTGTCATGAAACTGAATTTAAGGAATCCTATCATATTCTTTGATGTTGAGTCGACAGGACTCAATATCACCAGCGACCGCATCATTGAGATTGCTTACATCAAGGTGTGGCCCAACGGTAATGAGGAGTCGCGCACGCTGCGCATCAACCCCGAGATGCACATTCCCGAGCAGTCGACCGCTGTGCATCACATCACCGATGACGACGTGAAAGATTGCCCCACCTTCAAGCAGGTGGCTCGCGAACTCGGGCATGTGTTTGAGGGTTGCGACATCGCCGGCTTCAACAGCAACCACTTCGACGTGCCCATCCTGGCCGAGGAGATGGCTCGTGCCGGCGTCGACTTCGACGTCACGCGCCGCAAGTTTGTCGACGTGCAGACCATCTACCACCGCATGGAGCGCCGCGACCTGGCGGCCGCCTACAAGTTCTACTGCGGCAGCGAGATGGACAACCACCACGCCGCGCTGGCCGACACGCAGGCAACCTACGAGGTGCTCAAGGCGCAACTCGACCGTTATCCCGACGTGCTGCAGAACGACGTCGAGGAACTCGCGAAAATTTCGAGTTACTCGCGCAACGTCGACCTGGCCGGCCGCTTCGTCTACGACGACGATGGCCACGAGGTGTTCAACTTCGGCAAGTACAAGGGCCAGCGCGTGGAGGACGTGCTCAAGCGCGACACGGGCTACTACGGCTGGATGCTCAACGGCGACTTCACGCTCAATACCAAGCAAGTGCTTACGCGCCTCTATATGCGCATGCACGGACGATAACTTATTCAAAAACACCATGTTGAAGGGGAAACACATCATTGTGGGCATCACCGGCGGCATAGCGGCGTTCAAGACCGCTACGCTGGTGCGCCTGATGGTAAAGGCCGGTGCCGAGGTGCAGGTGATTATGACGCCCAACGCCCGTGAGTTTATCACGCCGGTCACCATGTCGACGCTCAGCGGAAAGCCCGTCATCAGCGAGTTCTTCACCGCCAACACCGGCCAGTGGAACAGCCATGTGGACCTCGGCCTGTGGGCCGACGCAATGGTTGTGGCGCCAGCCACGGCATCGACCATCGCCAAGATGGCGCACGGTGTGGCCGACAATATGCTGGTCACCACCTACCTCTCGGCCAAGGCGCCCGTCTTTGTCGCTCCGGCAATGGACCTCGACATGATGGCGCATCCCACCACGCAACACAACCTTGACCTGCTGCGCTCTTACGGCAACCACATTATCGAGCCGGCAACCGGCGAGTTGGCCAGCCACCTCATCGGCAAAGGGCGCATGGAAGAGCCCGAAAACATCGTGGCCGTGCTGCGCGATTTCTTTGCCTCGCAGCGCGACCTTGAGGGCAAGCGCGTGCTTATCACTGCCGGCCCCACCGTCGAACGCATCGACCCGGTGCGCTACATCAGCAATTTCTCCAGCGGCAAGATGGGCTTTGCCCTCGCCGAGGAGTGTGCCGCGCGAGGCGCCCAGGTGACGCTCGTTGCAGGCCCCGTGGCGCTCAAGTGCCACAATGCCGCCATCACAAGGGTGGATGTGGAGAGCGCCATGCAGATGCACGACGCCGTAGTGGAGCGCTTCGGGCAGCAAGATGTGACCATACTTTGCGCCGCCGTGGCCGACTATTGCGCCGACAACGTGGCAACAACAAAAATCAAGCGCGACGCCAGCGACGAGGCACCCGTGATTCGCCTGAAGAAAAACCCAGACATCGCACGCGCCGTGGGGCAGATGAAGCAACCCGGGCAGATCACCGTGGGCTTCGCTCTTGAGACCGACAACGAGCACCAGAACGCCGTGGGCAAACTCGAGCGTAAAAACCTCGACATGATTGTGCTCAACTCGCTGCGCGACCCGGGCGCCGGCTTCCAGACCGACACTAACCGCGTGACAATCATCCGCCGCGACGGCCAGCAATGGGACGGCGACACAAAGCCGAAAACCGAGGTGGCACGCGATATCGTCGACCACATTATTGAATTGATGAAATCATGAAAACGAAACTTTTCACGCTGCTGGCATTGTTTGCCATGTTGCCCCTTGTCGCAATGGCCGACGAGGAAGGCGCCGAATTGAATTGCACCGTCGAGGTGAACGCGCAGCAAATCAATCTGTCCAACAAGCAAATCTTCCAGACGCTGCAAGAGGCCATCACGGAGTACATGAACAACACGAAGTGGACCGACGCGCAGTTTGCCATCAACGAGAAAATCGTGTGCAAACTGTTTCTCACCGTTGCCGAGTACAACGAGGGCACCGGCCAAATGAAGGGCAACCTGCAGATTCAGTCGCAGCGCCCGGTGTACAACAGCAATTACATGACTACCATCTTCAACTTCAAGGACACGAAAATCGACTTCGTATACGAGGAAAACGAGCCGCTGATTTACAGCGACCAAGATATGCAGAGCAACCTCACCGCAATCCTCAACTTCTACGCCTTCCTGATTATCGGCATGGATTTCGACACCTTCGGACTCAAGTCGGGCGACCCATACTTTGAGAAGGCCGCCAACGTGGTGCGCATGGCGCAAACCTCGGGCGAGAGCGGCTGGAAAGCCTTTGAGGATAGGAAAAATCGCAGCGCTCTGCTCAGCGTCTTCACCGACAAGCCCACCGAGGGATACCGCGAGATGCTCTATAACTACCACCGCCTGGGCCTCGACCAGATGTCGGTGAGCGTGGATAAGGGCCGCTCGACCATCACCAAGCAGATCGACTTGCTCAAGGCCATCTACGATGCCGACCCGATGAACGTGTGCCTGACAATGTTCAAGGACGCCAAACTCGACGAATTGGTCAACGTCTACAGCAAGGCCAACAGCAGCGAGCGCGAATCGGTCTACGAAACGCTGTATGCGCTTTATCCCACTGAGCAGACGCGTCTCAACAAAATCAAAAACCCGGACAACACCAACTGATGCTACAACGCCTGTACATCACTAACTATGCGCTGATTGATGAGGTCACCATCGACTTCACCGCGCCCTTCACAGTCATTACGGGCGAGACCGGTGCCGGAAAGTCAATCTTGCTGGGCGCCTTAGGCCTGATTTTGGGTGGGAAAGCCGATGCTAAGTCAATCCGCGACCCGCAGCGCAAAACCATCGTCGAAGCCACTGTGCGCATCGCCGGAAATGCCGATGCCGACGCCTGGCTCGACAATAATGGCCTCGACAACGACCACAACGAGTGCATCTTGCGGCGCGAGATTGCGCCGGGCGGCCGCTCAAGGGCTTTTGTCAATGACACCCCTGTGGCACTGACCGCGCTGCGCGAATTGGCGGCGATGCTCGTCGACATCCACTCGCAGCACAGCAACTTGCTGCTCAGCAGCCCGCAGTTTCAACTGAGCATTATCGACAATATAGCGCACAACACTGGTCTGCGGCAGCAGTATGCTACTGCATATCAGGTCTATACCGATACACAGCGCGAAATCCGCCTGCTCACCGAGCGGGTGGCCGCCGCACGAACCGAGCAGGACTACCTGCGCTTTCAACTCGACCAACTCATCGCGCTCGACGTCCACCAGGACGAAGAGACAGAACTCGAGGCCACGTTGCAGCGTCTCACCCACGTCAATGAACTGAAAGAGCAACTGTGGCGCGTCGACAGCACGCTCAATGCCGAGGAGCACTCGGTGATTGAGGGGCTGAAGCTGGTCGAGGCCAGTCTGCAGGCGGCCGAGCAGTGGATGCCCGACACGCAAGGCATGGCACAAAGGGTGGGGGAGATGCTTATCGACCTCAAGGACATCGCGCACACGGCGCAGTCGCTCCAGGACACCCTGGCCCTTGACCCCGCCGAGGTCGAGCGCACCGAGGCGCGCATGGCGGCCATCTACGACATCATGCGCAAGCATGGCGTCGATAACACCGAGCAACTGCTGGCTCGTCAGGCCGACTTCCAGCAGCGGCTCTCCGATATCGACAGTAGCGATGACCGTCTCGACGAGTTGCACACGTTGCTCAAGCGGCAACGCGCGGCGCTCGACGACGTTGCCGCAAAACTCACCGAGTCGCGTCGCCGTGCGGCAGCCGGTTTTGCCGGCGACCTGGTGAAGCAAGCGCGCACGCTCGCGCTGAACAATCTGCAATTTATCGTCGACATCACCCCCGTTGAGCCTGGGCCGACCGGGGCCGATGCCGTGGCGTTTCTCATGGCGTTCAACCGCAACCAGCAGCCCATGCCGGTGCGCGACACCGCGTCGGGCGGTGAGATTTCGCGCCTCATGCTCTGCCTCAAAGCCATCGTGGCAAGCCATATGCAACTGCCCACGCTCATCTTCGATGAGGTGGACACTGGCGTCAGTGGCGACACCGCGAGCATGATGGGCGAGATGATGGCAAGCATCGCCCAGCGCATCCAGGTAATTGCCATCACGCACCTGCCACAGGTGGCAGCCATCGCGCAGCAGCACCTACGCGTCTTCAAGACCGACAGCGCGACCGACACGCTCACTCACGTCGCCGAACTCGACGACAACGAGCACCTGCTTGAGGTGGCACGCCTGCTCAGCGGACGCGATGTCAACCAGGCCGCCATCGACAATGCCCGTTCACTAATCAGTCAAAACCGTTTATCATGACACCACACGACAACCAATACATCTACGGCCTGCGCGCCGTCATCGAGGCCCTCGAAGCCGCACGTGATATCGACAAAATCCTGCTCAAGCGCGACATGAACGGCGACAGCGTGCAGCAGTTGCTGGCTTTGGCGCGCGAGCATCAGGTGCCCGTGCAGCGTGTGCCCGTTCAGCGCATCGAGCGCGTCACTCGCAAGAACCACCAGGGCGTGGTGGCGCTCATGGCTGCAGTCACCTATTATAAGTTAGAGCAGGTTTTGCCCATGATTTATGACAATGGCGACAACCCCTTCTTCGTTATCCTCGACGGCGTGACCGACGTGCGCAACTTCGGGGCCATAGCACGCACCTGCGAGTGCGCCGGCGTCAGCGCCATTGTCATTCCCGAGACGGGCAGCGTGAGCGTCAACGGTGATGCCGTTAAGACCTCGGCTGGCGCGCTCAACTACTTGCCGGTGTGCCGCGAGCGCAACATCGTGGATGCCGTGCGCTATCTGCGCGACAGCGGCGTGACAATAGTCAGCACGAGCGACAAGAACGCCGTGACCTACACCAGCGCCAACCTCACCGGCCCTGTGGCTATCGTGCTCGGAGCCGAAGACCGTGGCATCTCGCCCGAGGTGATGCGCCTGTGCGACGTGCGCTGCACCATCCCCGAGTTTGGCAACATCCACTCGCTCAACGTTTCGGTTGCCGCCGGCATCATGATTTACGAAGTCGTGCGCCAGCGTTTTGCCGACAACCAGCAAATCCAATAACCCCGCCGCCGCGCCTGCTGCTATAGCATTAATAGCATTAATAGCATCTATAGCCATTATAGTTGCTATTTGGTGTTGTGTTGTGAAGTCTTTTTTCAAAAAAAATGCAGAAAGTTTGTGGGATTCAATAATTTGTTGTAATTTTGCAGCCGATTTCGAGACAGGATGCAGCGAGACTTCCCGTTAGTTCTGTTCTATGATTTGGTCGTTGAAACTTCGATGCACTGGCTATGATGCTAAAAACCAGGCATAAAGCGTAGGACGATATCCCTCTGGAACTTACCGCGTTATGCGGACTCCAGACTTGACAGGCGTGACACACCGCCGCCAGCCATTTGCCAGCCATTTCTCAGGCTCGCCGGCAGGCCAGAGTGCGATGCGCCGTGAATATTGTGCTACTGTGCGAGGCACCGAGGCACTGGCTTGAAATCGAGATAACAGAATTAATAATTTAGAGATAACACACAACTATGTCAAGAGTTTGTCAAATTACCGGCAAGAAGGCGATCACAGGTAACAACGTGTCGCACTCTAAGAGAAGAACCAAACGTAAATTTTACGCTAACGTGTTCACACGCAAGTTCTACTGGGCTGAGGAAGACCAATGGATCGTCCTGAAGGTTTCAGCATCCGGACTGCGCAACATCAATAAGTTCGGCCTCGACGCAGCACTGCGCAAAGCAGCCAAGGAAGGCCACCTCACCGAAATCAAAACAATCTATTAAAAATCAGTAGAACTATGGCAAAGAAAGCGAAAGGCGATCGCGTGCAAGTGATTCTCGAATGCACCGAGCAGAAGGCCAGTGGTGTGCCAGGGATGTCGCGTTACATTACCACTAAGAACCGCAAAAACACCACCGAGCGTTTAGAACTCAAGAAGTACAATCCGTACTTGAAGAAAGTTACTGTTCACAAAGAAATTAAATAATACACATATACACTAAGTTATGGCAAAAAAAGTAGTTGCAACCCTTCAAACTGGTGAAGGTCGTAATTTCAGCATGGTCATCAAGATGGTCCGCTCGGCCAAGACTGGTGCCTATGTGTTCGAGGAGCGTATGGTTCCCAACGATAAGGTTCAAGAGGCGCTGAAGTAATTCAGTCCATTACAATATCAAACCCCGCCACGCAACTGTGCGTAGGCGGGGTTTTTGTTTCACTCAATCCGGTTAGGGATGCGGGGTTTACTCTTCGACAGTGGGGATGGCAACGGGGTCCCAGCCAAAGTCTTGGTACATGGTCACCGGCAACTTGTGCTCCTTGACGTACCGGGCGATGGCTATGCCGCGAAGCGACTCACGCATGCCGTCGTTCGACTCGTTGTTCATGAAGGAGTCGTAGCGCTCGCCAAAAATCTTGCGCGCCGTGGGCTCGAAATTGCTGCCGTCGCCCACAGCGTCAAACTTTGTCACCTCGTAGCCTGTGCCAGTGCGGCGCAAGTGCATAAGCCCCGGGTGGTTGCCGCCCGAGACGGTCTTGAGCGTGTCGCCGACCTGGTTGTAGTTGAACACCCAGAAGCCGCCCCACACCAGTGTCTCGTTCTCGGCATCGTTGGTCTCAAGAAGGATGAGGTTAGGGATGCAATACTGGCCTTGAGTGTATTGTTTGCCAAACTCGTTCACCATGTAGTCGCCGATGGCTTTCTTGATGGCTGCTTCGGGATCCTGCGACTGCTCCTCGGCCTGAGCGGCAGGCTCGGCCTCGGTCGCGGCTGGGGCCGACTCTTGTTTGCACGAGGTGAGCGTGGAGGTGCTGCCCACGGCCATCATGGCAGCCACGATGAGTGTTAACGATTTCAGTCTCACGATTTTACCTATTTGAATGTTACTTAATAAGGTTGCCTAAAATCTCGCGGGTGATGGTGCGCGTGACGGCGCTGCCCGCATTCTTGGCCATGCGGCCCGTGGCGCTGGTCTTGCTCTTGGTCTTCTTGCCGGTGATGGCGTCGGAAATCTTCGAGCCCACGATGGCGGCAAGTGTGGCAGTGAGAGCCGTGGTGATGGCTTTCAGGATTTTCTTGAAAATGCCCGGTTTCTCCTTGCCTTTCTTTGCGGCGGCCTTTGCCTCCTCCTTCTCGAGTTCGGCGGCCTCGGCCTCGGCGGCTTCCTTCTCGCTCTGTGCCAGCAGCACCTCGAAGGCACTCTCGCGCTCCTCGGCCTTGTCATACTTGCCGCTCAGGCGCGACGCGCGCATGATGTCGCTGCGCTGACCCTCGCTGATGGCGCCAATCTGGCTCAGCGGGAACAGCACCTTGGCGCGCTCGACGATGCTCGGGGCGCCCTTCTCGTCGAGGAACGACACAAGGGCCTCGCCGGTCTCCAGGTTCATAATGGCCTCCTCGGTGCTGAACTCCGGATTGGCGCGGAAGGTCTCGGCTGCCGAGCGTACGGCTTTCTGGTCCTTCGGCGTATAGGCGCGCAGCGCATGCTGAATGCGGTTGCCAAGTTGGCCCAGGATGTTCACCGGGATGTCGGTGGGGCTCTGGGTGATGAAGTAGATGCCCACACCTTTACTGCGGATTAGGCGGATGACCTGCTCAATCTTGTCGACCATAGCCTTCGACGTGTCCTCGAAGAGCATGTGCGCCTCGTCGAAGAAGAACACCAGTTTGGGCCAGTCGAGGTCGCCCACCTCGGGCAGACGGGTGTAGAGTTCCGACATGAGCCACAACATGAAGGTGGAGTAGAGTTTGGGGTTGAGCATCAGTTTGTCGGCCACCAGCACGTTCATCACACCCTTGCCGCCCTCTTGCTGGAAGAGGTCCATGATGTCGAACGACGGTCGGCCGAAGAACATGTTGGCGCCTTGGTTCTCAAGGGCGAGCATGGCACGCTGAATTGCGCCCACGCTCTGGCTGTTGATGTTGCCGTAGGTGGTGGTGAACTCCTTGGCGTGCTTTGCCGTGTAGTCGAGCAGTGCGCGCAGGTCCTTGATGTCGTCTACTAGCAACCCGCGCTCGTCGGCGATGCGGAATGCCACGTGCATCACGCCGGTCTGCGTCTCGTTCAGTCCCATCAGTCGCGACAGCAAGTCGGGGCCCATCTCGCTGATGGTGGCGCGCATGGGGTGCCCTTGCTCACCGAACACGTCGAAGAAGCGTGTGGGGCAAGCCTGGAACTTCGGGTCCTGGATGCCAAACTCGGGCAGGCGCTTCTCGATGAAACTGCTCATGCGGCCCTCCTGGCTGATGCCGCTCAGGTCGCCCTTCATGTCGGCCATGAAGCACGGCACACCGGCTTGGCTGAAACTCTCGGCTATCACTTGCAGCGACACCGTCTTGCCCGTTCCCGTGGCACCGGCAATCAGGCCGTGCCGGTTGGCCATCTTGGGGTTGATACATATTGCGCCATTGGGGCCATGCGCAATGTGAAGCCCTTGCTCTTGTGTATACATAATAATTGTCGTTTAAGTTGCTAAGTGTAACAATTCTTGTTTAAAACGCAAAGATACTGAATTTTCATTGTGAAAAAAAATTTTAAGCAAATAATTGTAACTTTTCCTGAAAAACGACTGAATTGATAAGGTGCAAAAAAAGGTGCAGCGCCGTGTGGCGTTACACCCAATTCCCTTTGTGGGGCTTCTTACCCTAAATAAGCCTTAAGTAGCTTGCTCCGTTGGCCTTTCAGGCGGCGGATGGCTTTCTCCTTGATTTGACGCACGCGTTCGCGCGTTAGGTCAAACTTGGCTCCAATTTCCTCGAGCGTCATTTCCTGGCATCCGATGCCGAAGAACATCTTCAGGATGTCGCGCTCGCGCGGACTCAGTTGGTCGAGAGCACGGTTGATTTCCTTGCTCAGCGATTCCTGATTCAGCGTCGAGTCGGCCATCGGGCTGTCGTCGTTGGGCAGCACGTCGAGCAGACTGTTGTCCTCGCCGTCGACAAACGGTGCGTCGACCGACACGTGGCGACCCGACACCTTCATTGTGTCGCTGATCTTTTCCACGGGGACATCAAGTTCCTCGGCGAGTTCCTCGGCTGACGGCCTGCGCTCATGGATTTGCTCAAACCGAGACAGCGCCTTGCTGATCTTGTTGAGCGAGCCAACCTGGTTGAGCGGGAGTCGCACAATGCGAGCCTGCTCGGCCAAGGCTTGGAGAATGGATTGCCTAATCCACCACACTGCGTAGGAGATAAACTTGAAACCGCGCGTTTCGTCAAACTTCTGGGCAGCCTTAATCAAGCCAAGATTTCCCTCATCGATCAAGTCGGGAAGACTCAATCCCTGATTCTGATACTGTTTTGCCACAGAAACGACGAATCGCAAGTTTGCGCTCACAAGTTTATCGAGAGCCGCCTGGTCACCCATGCGAATGCGTTGTGCAAGTTCCACTTCCTCATCGACCGAAATCAAGTCTTTACGGCCAATTTCTTGCAGATACTTGTCGAGCGACGCACTTTCGCGATTGGTGATCGATTTTGTAATCTTCAGTTGTCTCATTACGGAATGAAGAGTTTAAGCGTGCAAAGTTACTACAAAAATGGCAAATATCGAGCCAAACTTCGAAACTCTTAACAAAAAATCACTAAAATTAGGGAAAGTTCACCAAAAAAATGCCCTTTTGTCAGCGGGCAGCGCTATATCGGCAGCCGGGAAGGGTGAGAACCATGCCATTGCAGTCGAGACTGACAAGGGTGGCCATGAGCCGGTAGATGGGGCGGTCGAGTGCCGTGGCGATGTCGTTGATGTGCATCTCGCCGCGTTCGCGCAGCAGGTCGATGACCGCCTGCTCGTCGGCGCTGAGTTCGGGAAACAGTTCAAGTTGCTTGGCGGGCGCGGCGGTGGCCTCCCAGCGCATGGCCTCCAGCAGGTCGTCGGCGCAGGTGATGGCTTGCGCCTGGTTGGTGCGAATCAAGCGGTTGCAGCCGCACGAGAACTCATCGTTGACGCGGCCTGGGAAGGTGAGCACGTCGCGGTTGTAACTCTGCGCGATCGATGCCGTGACGAGCGCGCCGCCCTTGGCAGCACTCTCGACAACCACGGTGCAGTCGGCCAGGCCGGCGATGATGCGGTTGCGTGCCAGGAAGTTGCCACGATGCAGTTCGTCCTGGCTGCTGTAGTCGGTGAGCAGGACGCCATGGCTACGCGCAATAGCCACCGCGTCTTGGCGGTGCACAGCAGGGTAGATATGGTTTAGGCCACGTGCCATCACGGCCGCTGTGGGCAGCCCATGATGCAGCGAGGCGCGATGTGCGGCGATGTCGATGCCGTAGGCCAAGCCGCTCACAATCAGGGTGCCCGGCAGTTTCGTGGCAAGATCCGAGATAAGGTCGTCGACCACGCGCCTCCCGTAGGCCGTGGCATGGCGTGTGCCCACCACGCTCACCACGTGCTGTGCGTTTAGCACGCCGTCGCCCAGGCTGTAGAGCAGCAGTGGCGCGTCGCTGGCCTCGAGCAGGCGATAAGGGTAATCGTCGTCGGTGAAATAGGTGACCTTGATGCCGCTTTTCGCCACAAACTCGAGTTCGTGCTCAGCGCGCTCGAGGCACGCCTGACGATAGGCGCGCTCGGTCACGCGGCTGCGGCTTTGCGTCACGCTCTTGAGTTCGCGCTCGCTGAGCATGAAAAACTCCTTCTCGCTCGGAATCACCTCGAGGATTTTGCGAGCCAGGTCCACGCCCATGCCGCGTATCGAAGCAAAGGCAATGCGATATTTCAGTTCGTCATTCATCGCTGGCACAGCGGGTTAGCGCCTGTGAGAATCGCTCACCACGGCTCACACGCCCATTCTCTATTGCCACAATGGTGACAACAGCCTTGATGACCACGTCGCCCGTGGCCTTGTTGTAGATGTCCTGGTGGAAGATGAAGCGCGGGCCGCGCGGGCTGGCCAGGCGCAACCGGCTCAGCATCACGTCGCCACTGCGCAGCGGAGTGCGGTAGTCGACTTCGAGACGACTCACCACGGGCACCAGGCCGTCGGCGCGCATCTGGGCAAAACTGTAGCCCACCGATTCGCAAAACGCGTGGCGCGTCATTTCCAGGTAGTGCAAGTAAATCGCATTGTTCACGATGCCCTCGCTGTCGAGTTCGTAGTCGCGCACGGCAATCTCGAGAGAGAATTGGTAGTTGTCGTCCATAACCTTGGTCGTCGATTAATGGTTGTCGCGGTACCAGTCGATAAACGCCAGGTTGACCATGCGGTTGCCGCCGGGGGTGGGGTAGTCGCCCGAGAAGTACCAGTCGCCGGGTGTCTTGGGACAAGACTTGTGCAGGCCTTCAATCGACTGGAAGATGATTTTCACCTCGGCATTGATGTCTTTGTCGGTAATCATCTGCACAATCTCGCGCGAGATGTCCTGGTCGGTAAACGGCTCGTAGATACGCTTCACGTGGTTGACAATCTGCTCCTTAGGCAGGTCGGCTTGTGCCACGCAGGCCGCGTACACGTCGTCGATGAGGTCCTGGCGCTTGGTTTTGTGCAGCAACTGAATGGCGGCGCGGAAAGCACAGAACTCCGACATGCGCCGCATGTCGATTCCGTAATAGTCGGGGTAGCGCACTTGCGGCGACGACGACACGATGATGATGCGTCGGGGCTGCAGGCGGTCGAGGATGCGCAGGATGCTCTGTTTGAGCGTTGTGCCGCGAACAATGCTGTCGTCGATCACCACCAGGTTGTCGACGCCCTCACGCACTTGGCCGTAGGTCACATCGTAGACGTGTGCCGCCAGGTCGTTGCGCTGGTTGCCCTCGGTGATGAAGGTGCGCAACTTGATATCCTTGATGGCGATTTTCTCGGTGCGGATGTGGCGACCCAAAATCTCCTCGAGCCGGCTGTCGTAGTCGGGCGACGCCGGGTCGAGGCGCTTGATTTTGTCAATCTTGTGGGTCTGGTAGTAGCGGTCGATGCCGTCGCACATGCCCAGATAAGCCACCTCGGCGGTGTTGGGAATAAACGAGAAGATGGTGTTGTCGAGGTCGCCGTCGACGGCTTCGATGATTTGCGGCGCCAACGCGCGGCCCAGGGCCTTGCGCTCCTCGTAGATGTCGCGGTCGCTGCCGCGCGAGAAATAGATGCGCTCAAACGAGCACTCGCGGTTGTCGAGCGCCGGAAGAATCTGAATCTTGCTCACCGACGCGTCTTTGCGGACAATAATTGCGGTGCCGTATTCCAACTCGTGAACCTGGTCGATGCTCACGTTCATCGCGGTTTGAATCACCGGGCGCTCGCTGGCTGCGACAAACACGTCGTCGTCGCAATAGTAAAATGCCGGGCGGATGCCGTGGGGGTCGCGCATGACAAACATGTCGCCGCTGCCCGTGATGCCGCACAGCACGTAGCCGCCGTCCCACGTCGTGGCCGGGCGGTGCAGGATATTGTAGAAGTCGAGGTTGTCCTCCATGTGTTGCGTGAGTGGCTCGCCGGTCAGGCCCTCGGCACGGAACTGGCGGTGGAGGCGCTGGTTCTCATTGTCGAGCGACTCGCCGAGTTGCTCCAGCAGAATCATCGTGTCGCTCATCACGCGGGGGTGCTGGCCGCGGCTCACGATGTCGTCAAAAATCTCGTCGACGTTGGTCATGTTGAAGTTGCCGCACAGCATCAGGTTGCGCGACTTCCAGTTGTTGCGGCGCAAGAAAGGATGCACAAAACTCATCCCGGCTTTGCCCGTGGTGCTGTAGCGCAGGTGGCCCATATACAGTTCGCCAACAAACGGCGTGTGGGCCTCGCCCTTGACCAGCGAGTCGTGAATCTGGGTGCGAATGGTGGCGAAAATCGTGTCGATGGCGGCAGAGCCTAAGGCACGCTCGCGATACACATACTCCTCGCCGGGCACAGCGTTCATGTTAACGCAGCCCACGCCCGCGCCCTCTTGGCCACGGTTGTGCTGCTTTTCCATGAGCAGATACATCTTGTTCAGCCCATACAGATAACTACCATACTTTTCTTTGAAATAACTTAGCGGCTTGCGAAGCCTGATCATCGCTATACCACACTCGTGTTTGAGTTGTTCCATTATATTTTTCCCTTTCCGATCAAATTTTTTGCAAAGTTACTGCAAGGCGAGTGAAATGCCAAATTTTATTTGAGCATTTCCGAGCCGCCGCGTAACTTCGGCGCAGCCATGCAGCAAGGTTAACATTAATTGCCATGAATTACCCATGAATTCATCGATTAGTCTCTACTCGAGCCGAGATTGGCTCGGTTTTTTGTTCAATTTGTTTAATTTGTGGTTTAAAAATCAGATAATCAGAATAATCCGTAGTTTTCTACTGATTAATTAGTGGTTTTCTTTGGGGAGGCGATTGGTAGGCGTACCCAGAGGCAGCGGGGGATCAGTTGCCACAGAGCCACGAGGATGCGGTAGCGCCAGTCGATGGTGACCACCGAGCGACCGCGTTCGATGCCGCGCACTATCTTGCGCGCCACTGCCAGGGCCTGGAGTTGCATGGGGTAGCCATTGCCGTCGGCAATGAGCGGAGTGGCCACAAAGCCGGGGCGAATGTCGGTGAGCCGCACGTTGTGGATGTGTCGAATCGTGCACAGTTGCTGCAGGCACTCCATGTAGTGGCTCACGTAGCGCTTGCTCGCGCTGTAGGCCGGTGCGGCACCCAGACCCTTGGTGCGGGCGATGCTGCTGATTACCGCGATGTGGCCCGGCGCCTCGCGGCCGGCAAAGTAGTGAAAGGCCGTACCCACAAGGCGGTTAAAGCCCACCACGTTGGTCTCGACTGTCGCTAGTTCTTTCTTCATGTCGAGCGCCGGGTTCTGATAGCCGATGCCCGAACAGTGAAAGTACAGGTCGATGCCGCCCATCTCCTGAATCAGCGCGTCGAGTTCGCTGGCTGCATTGTCGTCGGTCACGTCGATGCGGCGCATGGCCACAATGCCGGCATTGTCGGCCATGGCCTGCTGCAAAACTTCGGTGCGACGGCCAGCGATGCCCACCAGCCAACCACGCTCGGTAAGCACTTTCACCACCTCGGCACCAATGCCCGACGTCGCGCCCATAACCACCGCCTTACGGCCCTTATCTTTCTCCATAGTCACAATAGTTAAAACAAACACCCAAAATTACAAAAAATCTCCCAATCCTCAACACCTCAACCCCCGTTTTGGCCCCATTTTACCCCCCCAATTCGCTCCCAAGGTGTAAGTGGATGGGTGGGGTATAAACCCAAATCGGTCATTAGAACGGAGTTATGTTATTTTTTATTCCTAATTATACCATAACAGTTTTGTTTTGACGCGCATCGATAGCCGCCTGTAGGGACGCGCCACGGCGCGTCGTGCGTGATGAAAATGATGAAAAAAGGACCGTCCCCTTTTCATCCAGCATCAACCTTGTAGGGACGCGCCATGGCGCGTCGTGCGCCAGGCGACGGCTTTCAACTCTGCAGGGGTGGAAATTCCCCTCTTAGGGTGGGCGTAGGAGTGGGGGCGTGTGTATACGACATATGGCTGACAACCACGTTGTTATCACACACTCCTCCGGCCCGTTGGGCCACCTCCCCTAACTTAGGGGAGGAGTTTTGATCTTACCGCATTGTATTATCACACACCCTTTAATGGTTTTTCCGGACACCAATAAAAGAAAGCCACCTGCCGTCCGGGGGGGCGGCAGGTGGTATATTCTTTTATCGTTTTAGCATTAGAGCATGCGGAGCAGTTGCGACAGGGTGTCGTTGCCCTTCATGGCCTCGAGTTCCTTGATGCATTTGTCGAGTTCTTCCTTGCTCATGGTTGAGAACGTTCCCATCTCGTAGCAGCGCTTCATGTGCTTGGCTGCTTCGACAGTGAGTTGATACTGGTCTTTGGCTTTCTTATAGTAACTGAAAGCCTGGGTGTAGTCGACCACCACGCCTTTGCCGGCATAGTAAGCCTCACCAACCTCGCACTGTGCCAGACCATTGCCGGCATCGGCTGCTTTCTTGTAAAGTTCGAGCGCGCGTTTCTCGTCGGCGTCCACACCCTTGCCAGCGCTGTACAGGCGTCCCAGGTAGTAGTTTGCCGAGGTGCTGCCAGCCTTGATGGCCTTCTCGAGGGTCTTCACGGCCTTCTTGGCGTTGGCCTTGGGGTTGTTGTTGCTGGCCTGGCACAGGGCGAGCATCGCCGTGCCGTCGGCAACCTTTGCTTTCTCAACGACCTTGAACTGCTTCTCGGCCTCGCTGATGTTCTTGTCGATATAGTAAGCCTTCAGGCCGTTCAAGTAAGCCTTGAACTCGGGCTTCATAGCGTTGAGGGTGTTATCGGGGATATTGGTGCCAAAACTGTTGTTCAGCGTCTTGTTCACGGCCACGCTCTTGGCCAGCCAGCGTGCTGCGATGTCGTAGTCCACAGGCACGCCGTCGCCGTTCATGTAGCATTTCCACAGCATATCCATAGCCTTGGAGTTGCCAGTCGACGAAGCCTGCTGAAGCATGCGTGCGGCGGTGGAAGCGTCGGCGGTAACGTAGTCAGTGCCCTTGAGAAGCATCTCGGCATAGTCGATTTGTGCCTTGTCGTAGCCCATCTCGGCCGACTTGCGCAGGTAGCCCACAGCAACCGTCGGATCGTTGGGGTAGAGCAGTTTGGCATACTGGTAGGCGGCAGCCCTGTCGTTCATGTCGGCAAGGCGCTTGTACCACATCATGGCCTCGGGGTTGTCCTTGTGCTGCAAGGCATAGTTGGCCACATAGCGCATCGACTCGACGTCGTCCTGGCGTGCGGCGATGGTGTAATATTTTGCTGCCTCGGCAGTGTTGCGCGACACGCCGCCAATGCCGTCCTTGTAGCATTCGGCCACAACCTTGGCGCTTAACATGTTGTTGTTCTCGGCCTCTTTCTTGAGCGTGGGCAGCAACTCGTTGCAGCCGCCTTTAATAGCCTTGATGTAGAGGTTGTGTGCGCGCACGGTGTCGGCTTTGGTGCCCCAGCCGTAGTGGTAGCAGCGTCCCATCTGTGCCACGGCGTTCATGTCGCCTTCTTTGGCGGCCATAGTCCAATATTTCAGGGCTTTTTCGCGGTCGCGGCTCACGCCGCCGGTGCCGTTGAAGTAGTACTGTGCCAGTTGCTTCATGGCCTCAACGTTGCCATTGCGAGCCTTCTGCTCCAGATCGGTGATGCTGGTAGTGGTGCTGGTTGTGCTGGCATTGTTAGCGTTGTTTTTCTTTGCTGCCTGAGTGGTGGCAGGTTTGTTGCTCTGGGTCTTACCCACTTTTTCCAAAAGTTGTGCGTTGGCGGGAGCGATTGCTAAGCAAGCGAGGGCAAGCGCCATCCCGATATATTTGCTAATTGCTTTCATTGTAACTAATTTGTTTAATATGTGATGTATATTTTTAAATCTCTGATTTGTAATTGTTTATGCGATGAAATCGTCGGCGCTGAAGTTTTCGCCTCCGCCCAGGTCCTCATTGGCCATGATGTCGTTGCCGGCATTAAGGTCGAGGCTGGTGTCAACCGTGGGGTCGAAGTCGTCGACCGTGGTGTCGACACTGGCGAAGTCGTCATCGGCAGCATAGTCGTCGTCGGTAACAATGTCGCTGTCGACAGTGATGTCGTTATCGGCGGTGAGGTCGTTGTCGGCGGTGTAGTCATCGTCGATGGGCGACACGTCGGCCAAGGCGTCAACGTCAACAATATCGGTCTCGTCGACGGCAACCACATCGGCATCGGTGCTGAAGTAGGTTGCGCCCGATTCGCTGCCCAAGTAACTTGCGCTGTCGTTCGGCACCACTTGCGACACCAGTTCGTCGTCGCTGAGCGTGGTGTCATCTTCGATGCTGAGTTCGGTGACGGGTGAGTAACTTGCCAGCAAGTCGTCGTCCATCGTGGCGTCGGGACGATTCGGGTCGATGATGTCGACCATCGGGTTGTCGGCAACCAAGTTGGGAAGAGGATCCAGATATCCGTCGCCACCGAATCCGCCGTCTTGCACGCGGGCAGCCAAATCGTTGACTGTGTAACCGTAGCCGTCGAAGGCCTCCATTTGTCCGTTGGGGTAGAGGACGCCGTCGATTTGTCCGTCGCCATTTGAGTCGACAAAGCAGTATTCGTTGCCGCTCTCGTTTACCAGGCGTACGACAGTCATGTCGGTTCCTTCGACGTTGATTGTGCCCACTTCCACAGGGGTGAGTCCCTGCTCTTCCAGCAGGTCGGTGCCTTCCAGGTCGGTGCTGTCGATCTCGTGAGCATCCAGGATGTCGTCGCTCACCTTATTGGGGTCGATGGCATCGGGGTCGCGCTCTACATGGGGCTGGGTCTGATGACCCTCGGCGCCAGTGTTGCCATTGTCGCCATTGTCGCTGGTAGTGCCCGGGGTGTTGGTTGCGGGTTGGGGAGCGTCGGCGTTGCCGCGCTGAGCCACATGATTCTGCTGTTGTGGGCGATCCACGACCACGCGGCGCTCAATCACATGCTCCTCGCGCACGGTCTCGTGCTTCTCGGCAGCGTCGGTGTTCTCGTTGTCCTCGGCAATCAAGTTCACGTCGAGGGCTTCATCGTCGTCGTCGTTCACCACGGCGACTACGCCGGCGGCAGCGGCACCGCCGCCAATAGCACCCACAGCGATAGCGGCTGCGATGCGGCTGCGCAGGTTGTTACGCTTTTCAGCAATCTCCGTAGCGTTCATCGGAGCACCAGAAGCCAGTGAGGTAGCCTCCTCGTTGATGATGATGTTTTCTTGTGTATTCATAATTGTGTCGTTTTTTTTGTTTCTGTTGCAAAGTTACCACTTGTGTAGGCCGTGCAGCAAATTTTTAACGGCATCTTGTGCCAATCGAGGGCTTTTCTTGACCAAATGATGGGGTTTCGGGGTCGCCGGTCGATTGGCACAAGGGGTGGGTGATTTATGCGATTACATCGTCGATCGGGTCGATATTGTCGATGGGAGCCTCTTCGATGGGCGAAATGTCGGCCATCATGTCGTCGTTCAGCGTGGGATCGAAGGTGTCCTCGTTCAAGTCGTCGTTCTGGGCGAGGTCGCCAATCGGGTCGACGTTGTCGATTGTGGCGTCGTCGACGGGCATTATGTCGGCCATCATGTCGTCGTTCGGCGTGGTGCCGTGGCTGTCATCTATCTCGTCGCCCATTGTATCCACATTGTCGATGGTGGTGCCGTCGACAGTCGTTATGTCGGCCATCATGTCGTCGTTCAGCGTATTGTCGTAGGTCTCCCTGTTAACATCGTCGGTCTGGGTGCCGTCGACAGTCGTTATGTCGGCCATCATATCGTTGTTCAGCGTGGCGTCGTAGGCCTCCCTGTTAACCTCGTCGGCCGGGGTGACATCGGCCTGTGCGATGTCGGCCATCGGGTCGTTGTCGACGTCGGTGATGTCGTTGTCACCGTTATCGTCGTTGTCGTCAATGTTGTCGTCGGTAATCAGAGTGGCGTCGTCGGTCTCGTCGCTGTCGTCAATGTCATCGTCATCGACCAGAGCGGTGTCGTTGGTGTCGTCGACCAGTGCCACGTCAGTATCATTGTCAATGATGATGCCTTCCTGGGCCTCGATGTGCTCGGCAACCATGTCGCGGTCGACAAAGGTGCTGGGGTCATTATTGTCGAGCCAGTCGACAATGGTGAGATCCTCGTCGGGCAGTGTCACGATGTCGAACACCTCGTCGTGGTCGGCGTCGATCAGCACATATTTGTCGCCTTCGGGGGTGCTCACCACAGCCACCAGATACTCGGTGCCGTCGTCCAGCAGGTCCATGTAGCCCATTGCCTCCACGTGCAGGTTGTGGGCGCTGAGGTAGTCCTGAGCCTCAGGCTCGACGTTGCCGCCATTGCCGGGCTCGACAGGATTCACCGGATCTACCGGAGTCACCGGGGTCACGGGAGTCACCGGGTTGACTTCCACATTGGGCTCCTGGACAGGGGTGGGCTTGATGTGGACAATCTCTTGGCGAATCACCACGTCGGGCTCATCCTTGCTGGTGTGCGCTTCGGCGGCTTGCTCTTCGACGGCTTGCTCTTCGGCCTCGGGCTCCTCGTTGGGGTCGACCTCAGCCTCGGGATTGTCATTCCACAGATGGTTTGCCAGCACAGCGGCACCGGCAGCACCGGCTACGCCAGCCACAGCACCAAAGACCAGGGCGGCGCGCTTCTTGCCGTTGCCGTCCTGGTTCTCAGGATTGGCGGCATACTCCTCGCGTGCAGCGGTCATGGTGTTAAGCACAGTGTTCTCACTGTCCATCATGTTGATGTTCTCGTTCTGATTGAAATTGTTCGTTTCCATTGTTGTGTCGTTTTATGGTGTTATTATTGTTTTTTTGTTTACGTTACAAAATTACAACCTCCAACCGCCGTTTTCCAAATTTTTTCACCTATCTTGTGCGAGATGTGGGGTTTTCTTGACGAAACGACAAATTCCATTCCCTGAGCCCTCCCAACCACCCCGTTTTTATCAAAAAAAAGCGCCAGGGAACTAACCCTGGCACTCTTTAAGCCTTATGCTTTGCGATGCTTATGCAATGGTGTCGTCGATTGGAGCGATGTCGTCGATGACGGGATCGTCGATGGGCGAAATGTCGGCCATCATGTCGTCGGTAGTGGGATCCGGCTCATACACGTCCTCGGCAATGGTGTCGGCCATTGGGTCTACGTCTACCTCCTGGGGCAGGGGCTCTTCGGCCATGTAGCCATCATCATCGAGGGGCTGGGGCTCGCTGGCGATAACCACATCGTCATCGTCGTCTTGGGTCGAAACCATGTCGACGTCGGCAGTGTCGTCATTGTCGTCGATGCTGATGTCGGTGGCAAAGTCAACCGGATCGGCGTCGGCCATCATCATCTGGTTGGCTTCCCACTGTGCGGGGGTCTCGCCCTCGGCAATCATGCGGGCCATCAGTTCCTGGTCGTCGACGTGCTCAAAGGCGTCGGCGTAACTGATAGTCTCCAGCGGGTTGGTCTGATCGAAGAATGCGTACTCGCCATCCTGGTTGGCAATCACGTCAAACACCTGGTCGTTGTCAACGTCGTACATGTAGTAGTAATCCTCGGTCACGGGCTCTTGAACCACGCAGTAAGCCACTTCCTGGCCGTTGATCTCGGTGTGACCCATGTCCACAACCTTCAGGTTGTTGATCGAGATGAAGTCTACGGGCTCGTCGTCCTTCGGGGGTTCGGGATCCTCTTTAACCTTGACAATGACCTTCACGTCTTTCACCTCGTGGCCTTCGTTAGCAACTTCGTCGAGAACTTCCTCGGCGGCCTCTTCTTGGTCACCGTCGGGCCAGTGGGTAGCGGCATAAGCGATTCCTGCACCGCCGGCTGCCGACGCGAGAACGGCACCACCAATTGCTGCCACGCGTGCACCCGTGTTGTCTTTCTTCTCATTCATCTCAGGATTCAACTCCTCGTTGTTGAAATTGTTGTACTCTTCCATTGTTGTGTTGTTTTATGTGTTAATAAATTTGTTTCGTTTACGTTGCAAAGTTAGCACCTGGCGACACTGGTTTGCAAATTTTTTCCGTCTTCTTGTGTGAGTTATACACTTTTTCTGACGAAATGCACCGCTTGGCGTTACCAACGTGCGATAATCACGTTGCGGTTCTCTTTGTTGGTGATAAGTTGCGGATTTTGAGAGCCTCCGCTGCGCTGTTTCACGTCGCCGTGGATGAAGGTGAACAACTCAAGTGCGGTGACGTTGCGGTCGTGGTTTTTGTCCGACTGGCCGCGCAATCCGTTAATCAGTGCGTTGGTGAAATAGCCGGCGTTGTTAACGCTGCTGCCTATCGACGCCTCGTTGGCGCGGCTCGACGTGAAGAGTATCAAGCCTGGGATGCGGCTCTGCGTCCAGTCGAACTGCGAGGCGCTGCGCTTCGACGACCCTGAGTAGCACGCGTCGAAGAAGCAAATCACGTATTTTGCCTTGCATTTCGAGAAAATCTTCACCAACTCGGTGTAATACACGTTCTTGTCGTAGGCGCTCAGGCAACCCTCAGCACCGCCGTGCCCGCCGTAGTAGAAAATCACGCGGTCGTTCTTGCCGGCCTTGGCGCAGATGCCGCGCAACTTGGCAAGAATGTTGTCGTGGGTGGCATGCTTGCCCGTAAGGACGGCCACCTTCGAACTTTGTTTCTTCAGCACGGGCTGCAGGCGCTTTGCCGCGTCGGTGGTCATCGGCAGGTCGGGGCACTCGGGGCGGATTCGCTGGTCGTAATTGCTGATGGCGGTAATCAGCGTGTAGGTTTTCTGTGAAAAAGCACTCGCGCTTGCAATCATTACAATTGCAAGTAAAAATAGTATTCGTTTCATAGGGATAGGGTGATGGTTAATTTCTAAAACTGAGATTGAACACTCTCTTTGTAGGCGCGAATCATTTTCTTCGGCACCTTGATGGTGAGGTGATGACCCTGGAAGTCGCCTAACGTAACCACTTGCTTGAGTGTGTCGATGCGCTGGAGAAATTGCTGGTTAATCATGCAACTGCGGCCCAGACGGATAAACGGGCACGACTCGCCGCTGCTGATAAACGCCTGCGCAACCATCTCCTCAATCTTGCTGATGCCGGTGGCCAGCATCATGCGCTCGCCGCACATATATATTAAATGTGTGTAATTACTCTCGGCCTGGATGCATGCCACATTGTTCAGGTCAAGCATCACAAGTTCGTCGCGACTGTTGTAACAAATTTTTGCCATCTTGTGTCGGTGTTAGAATGATTATGTGTTAATGCTTTTGGCCACAAATTTAATCAATATGTAATGAATCAACAAACTTTTGTCGATTTTTTTTCTTGTCGACAGCGTTTTTTGTGCAAAAAACGTTTTGGCCTAATTACGGCTTTCGGTAGTAAAAACACCCACGGCCAGCGTCACTCTTGGGTGGCACTGGCCGTGGAAATATCGCTTATTAAGCAACTTAGACTTATTGCTTCATCAGCATCTCATGCATGTTGAGTGCGGCACGGCGTCCATCGCCCATGGCGAGAATCACCGTGGCACCGCCACGCACGATGTCGCCACCGGCATACAGGTCGCTGACGTTAGACTGCATCGTCTCCTCGTTGACCACGATGGTGTTGCGGCGGCTCACCTCCAGACCGCTGATCGAGCGCGGAACAAGTTGGTTGGGCGACACGCCCACAGCAACAATCACCAGGTCGACGGGAATGTCCTCGATGGCGCCTTCCACGGGAATCGGTGAGCGGCGGCCGCTGGCATCGGGCTCGCCAAGTTCCATGCGCTGAACGCGCATCATGTTCACGTGGCCCTTCTCGTCGCCAAGGTACTCAATGGGGTTGTGGAGCGTCATGAACTCCACGCCCTCTTCCTTGGCGTGGCCAATCTCCTCGCGGCGCGCGGGCATCTCCTCATCGCTGCGGCGATACACCAGAATCACGCGCTCGGCACCCATGCGCAACGCGGTGCGCGACGAGTCCATCGCGGTGTTGCCACCACCAATCACGGCTATCGTCTTGCCCATCATCACCGGCGTGTCGCCTCCGCGGCCAGCGCTCATCAGGTTGATGCGGGTCAGATACTCGTTGCTCGACATCACGCCGTTGAGTTGCTCGCCAGGAATGTCCATAAAGCGCGGGAAACCAGCGCCTGAACCCACAAACACGCCCTTGAAGCCCTGCTCGTGAAGGTCGTCGTAAGTGACCGTGCGGCCCACGAGCACGTCTTTCTCGAATTTCACACCCAGTTGGCGCAGGCCGTCAATCTCGTGGTCGACAATCTTGTTGGGCAAGCGGAACTCGGGAATGCCATACTTCAGCACGCCGCCAATCTCGTGCAGCGCCTCAAACACCGTCACGTCGTAGCCGCGCTTAATCATGTCGCCGGCAAACGATAAGCCGCTGGGGCCGCTGCCAATCACAGCCACCTTGATGCCGTTGCTCGGAGCGACAGCCGGAGTCTCCTGGCTGCCGTGCTCGCGCTGCCAGTCGGCGGCAAAACGCTCCAGATAGCCAATGGCGACGGCGGGGTGTTTCATCTTCAGGTGGATGCACTTGCTCTCGCACTGCTTCTCCTGGGGGCACACGCGGCCGCACACTGCCGGAAGCGAACTGGTCTCTTTCAGAACTGCGGCGGCGGTACCAAAGTCGCCACGCTCAATGTTCTTGATGAAGCCGGGAATGTTAATGTTCACCGGGCAGCCGGTCACGCACTGGGGGTTGGCGCAGTCGAGGCAACGGCTTGCCTCACGCATAGCCTGCTCGGCGCTGATGCCCTGGTTGACCTCCTCGTTGCACGTGATGCGGTATTTGGGATCGAGTTGAGGCATCTCGACGCGCTCAATGGCGGCGCGTTCTTTTGCCGTTAACTTGCCGCGAAGTTCTACGCGCCATTGCTCGTCGCGACTGTTGGTATTATTGTTGTTCTCCATCTTATTGTTCTGTTTAATGGTTGCTTATTGCCTGATTAATAACTCTTTAAACGCATCATCAACTCGTCAAAGTCAATCTGGTGAGCATCAAATTCCGGACCCTCAACGCACACAAAGCGCACCTTGCCGCCTACGCTCACGCGGCAAGCACCGCACATGCCTGTGCCGTCAACCATGATGGCGTTCAGCGAGGCCTCGGTGGGAATCTCGTATTTCTTGGTCAGCAGCGACACAAACTTCATCATGATGGCGGGACCGATGGTCACGCACTTGTCAACCTTCTCGCGCTTGATGACTTCCTCGACGCCCACAGTCACAAGGCCCTTGTTGCCGTAACTGCCGTCATCGGTCATGATAATCACGTCGTCGCTCGACTCGCGAACTTCTTTTTCAAGGATAATCAGGTCTTTGCTGCGACCAGCCAGCACACTCACCACGCGGTTGCCGGCAGCCTTCATGGCGCGGATAATCGGCAGCAGGGGAGCAACGCCAACACCGCCACCGCAGCACAGCACGGTGCCGTAGTTCTCGATGTGGGTAGCCTGGCCCAGAGGACCCACCACGTCGGTCAGGTAGTCACCCGGCTCAAGGGCGCAGATCTTGCGCGTGCTGTCGCCAACGCTCTGAATAACAAGTGTGATTGTTCCAGCCTTCACATCGCCGTCGGCAATCGTCAGCGGGATGCGCTCGCCTTGCTCGCCACAGCGCACAATCACAAAGTGACCAGCGCGGCGCGAACGAGCAATAAGCGGAGCCTCAACCACAAGTTTGGTCACATTCTCCGAGAATTTCTCTTTTGCAATGATTTTGTTCATAGTACGATATGTAGTTAATTAGTTGATATAAATCGTTGTTACACAGTGTCCTGGCGTCTCAAGCAACGCAATTTGCCACGCGTGCAAGTGCCTGGCAGAACACCTCTCACATTTTTCAACATGCAAAGGTACAGTTTTTTCCACCGACTTTCCCCAATTTTTCCAATATTTTTTCATCCACCCACATCTTCACACCTTATTATATATATTATATAGCCCCCAGCCACCGTGCTGCCGCCACATGCCAGCAGTGCCGCCGCCCAGGCACCCCCAGCCGTGCCGCCACCCCGTTCGCCATGCCGCGGCTCCGTCGCGGCCCCCTCGCAGTGCCCCCTCGCCGTGCCGCCCAGGCAACCACCAGCCGTGCCCCAGCCCGTTCGCCATGCCGCGGCTCCGTCGCGGCCCCCTCGCAGTGCCGCCCGCCGTGCCGCCCAAGCAACCACCAGCCGTGTCGCAGCCCCGTTCGCCATGCCGCGGCTTCGTCGCGGCCACCCCTCTGGCTTGAAAAAAACATTTTCCCCACATGGCTGGTTTTCAGTCCGTTGCGTTTCCATTGAAATTTTTTTGAAAAAAAGTCGCGAAAAAATTTGGCCATGTCGTCCGGGAGCAGTAATTTTGCACCGCTTTTCGCCCCAAGTCGGGGCGGTGAGCGC
>CACYRK010000023.1 GCA_902776835.1 uncultured Bacteroidales bacterium | reverse complement strand
AAAAACGAGACATGTTACGGAGAAAACAAAAAAATCACAGCATAACGAAAAAAAATCCGCGTTTTACTTGCACAGGAACATAGAATGCCGTCCCCTTTTATTCATTTTTGATTTTAACAAAATTTCAAAGCACTAAATTACAGGGGATTATCGCCGAAAGTGAATAAAAAAGAACCGTCCCCTTTTATTCATTTTGGGGTGGTTGAGGGGGTGGGGCGAGGTGGGCTGGCGAGGGGGAAGCGGGCATAATTATTGCAGAAAACTTGACTGGTTGGCCAATAATTGCTAATTTTGCCACGACAATAAAATAGGAATGTGATTATGAACAAAATACTGCGTTGGATTCGTAACGCGCTGATATTCTTTTTTACTTCGACCATCATCTCGGTGATTGTGCTCAAATGGGTTCCGGCCTACATCACGCCGCTGATGCTGATACGGTGCTGTGAGCAGATGGCGCACGGCGAGTTTCCCCGCATGAGTCACCAGTGGGTGCCAATTGAGCGCATCAACCACAACCTGCCCCAGGCTGTGATTGCGAGCGAGGACAACTTGTTCTTGCGTCACAACGGGTTTGACTTCGAGGAGATTTACCGCGCCCGCCTGGAGGCGTTGGAGGGCAAGCGCGAGCGTGGTGCAAGCACCATCACACAACAGACTGCAAAAAACATCTTTTTGTGGCCCGGTCACAGTTGGACTCGCAAGGGCTTCGAGGCCTATTTCACCGTTTTGATTGAGCACATCTGGGGCAAGGAGCGCATCATGGAGATGTATCTCAACTCGATCGAGATGGGCGATGGCATCTACGGTGCCGAGGCGGTTGCCCAGAAGCACTTCAACACCAGCGCCGAGCACCTCACCAAGAAACAGGCGGCGCTGATTGCCGCGTCGCTGCCCAACCCGCTCAAGCGCAACTCGGCCGACCCCACAAAATACATGCTTAAGCGGCAGCGAAAAATCATCGACCTGATGGGAAAGGTTGACAATTTCCCAGAGTATAACGAAGAATAGCCTAACATATTGAAATACCGATTATTATTGGCGTTATAATGCAAATATAGCAACATTCGTGTGAAAGATTATTTAGGATATTATAGAATTTTCACAAAAAAAATTACTGATTAATCACTCTTTATTCGTATCTTTGCACAGAATGAATTATAGCCAATTAAGTAATTTCATACTATGGACACTAATCGACGCAAAAGATTACAACACATTATTGAGATTGTGACTAACGACAGTATCAGCAACCAAAACCAACTTGCTGAGAGACTTGCTAAGCGTGGCATCAATGTCACGCAAGCCACCTTATCACGCGACATTAAGACCCTGCGCATCACCAAGATACCTATCTCGCAGGGCGAATATATGTATATTATCCCCGACAACAACCACCTTCACGACACGTTGCTGAAGAAAGGCCGCGCCACTGGCAATTCGCAACAAAACATGGTGTTGTCGATCGACTTTTCGGGCAACATCATGGTGTTGAAGACCCGCAACGGCTACGCCCCCGGTTTGGCCTACGACATCGACGTGAGCGACCGCGACGTGTTTATGGGCTCGATTGCCGGTGCCAACACCGTGTTTGTGGTGCTGCGTGAGGGCGTGACCCACGAGCAGGCGGCCCGTGAGGTGGAGCATTTCATCAATCCCCCCACAAACCTGCCCTTGTATTGATCGTGCAAGTGGCGGCGCGCTGTGAATGGAGCGTTGTGAATGCGCCCACGAGCCATCAGACCTGCAAAATCATCATGCGAAATTCAAGTAATTTAAAACATAAACACCTCTCCAACAATGATTAAAGCTGGAATATTGGGCGGAGCTGGCTATACAGCCGGTGAATTAATCCGCCTGCTAATCAATCACCCCGACGTGTCGGTGCAATGGGTTCAGAGCAACAGCCACGCTGGCGAGCCGGTGGTGCAGGTGCACCAAGGTTTGGTGGGTGATACCGATATTGTGTTTACCGACGCCATCTCGCTCAGCGACATCGATGTGCTCTTTGTGTGCACTCAGCACGGGCACAGCAAGCCCATCCTCGATGCGCTCGATGTTCCAGAAGACCTACGCATTATCGACCTCTCGCCCGACTATCGTCTGGCCTCTGAGGACAATACATTCTTATACGGCTTGCCGGAGTTGAACCGCCGCCGCATCGTCGCTGCCGACACACGCCGCGTGGCGTGCCCCGGCAGTTACGCCATGGCCGTGTCGCTGGCGCTGTTGCCACTGGCCAAGAACCTGATGGTGAACAGCGACATCCACGTGACGGCCGTGAAGGGCTCGACGGCAATCGGCAGCAGCGACCGCGAGCGCTGGGACTACTCGTGGCATAACAACAACCTGAGCGTTTACAAGCCGTTTGTCCACGAGGAGGTTGACGAGATGCGCCAGTCGCTGCTTCAGTTGCAAAACAGTTTCAAGAGCAACATCGCCATGCTGCCCATGCGCGGCCCGTTCCCTCGCGGCCTGCTTGCCGCGGTGTATCTCGACTGCGCTGTGGACGTGGCAATGCTTCGCGAACTCTATGAGAGTTACTACGACGACCACAACTTCACCTTCGTGATTGACCGTCAGCCCGACCTGAAGGACGTCCAAGGCACAAACAAGTGCCTACTGCACTTGCAGCGCGTGGGCAACAAGTTGTTGATAACCAGCGTTATCGACAACCTGCTAAAGGGTGCCAGCGGCACGGCCGTACACAACATGAACCTGCTCTTCGGGCTGCACGAGCGTGTGGGCCTGCAACTCAAGGCGAGCGCCTTCTGACGTAAAAATCACAGTATTATCAACAATAAAAGCAAGAGAAAATGAGCGTTAACAAAGTTATTCTGCTGGGACATGTCGGGAAAGACCCCGACGTGCGATATGTAGCCCAAAACCAGCCCGTGGCCTCGTTTACCCTGGCCACCACCGAGCGCGCCCGCACCACAGCCAATGGCGTGCAGGTGCCCGAGCGCACCGAGTGGCACAACATAGTGATGTGGGGCCGCAATGCCGAGGTGGCCGAGAAATATGTGCGCAAGGGCACTCAACTGTACATCGAGGGCAAGTTGCGCACGCGTGTGTGGGAAGACCGCAACCAGATTAAGCGCTACGTGACCGAGGTCTACGTCGACAACTTCGAGTTGCTGGGCCGTCCGCGCGGCGCCGAAAGTCCCGCACCAGCACCTCCTGCCGCCGCACAGCAATAAGCCGGAGAGTAGAAGGCCACGCAACACACTGCGTTAAAGCATTGCGTGCCAAACGCTTGGCGCGCCATGCGCAATATTGCGTCACTACGGCGCAGTTTAAGAATAACCCGTGAATTATCAGCAAAAACATAATCAGAATGAAAAGATTTTTATGCATTGCTATAACCTTGGGCCTGCTGCTGCCGGCAAGCGCCCAAGCGCAGATGCAGCGTAGCGAAAAACGCGGCATGTGCGACAACGGAGAATTTTACAGCGAGCATGCCATCGCGGAATTGGCGCCTGGCGTGACGTGGACCTACAACTGGGCTCCGACACCGGGCCGCCAGCCGGCTAACCTGGGTGGCGCCGGCTGCGACGTCAACTTCTCACCCATGTGCTGGAACGGCTATTGGAACGACGGGATGCTGACGCAGTATCTTAACAACAACCCCGGCGTGCGCTATCTGCTGGGCTTCAACGAGCCAAACTTCTCGTCGCAAGCCAAGATGACACCGGCTGAAGCCGCCGAGAAGTGGCCGCAGTTAGAGGCCTACGCCGAGCAATACAACCTGAGATTGGTGTCGCCGGCGCTCAACTTCACCGGCGAGCGCGTGGGCGGACAGGTTCTGCAGCCCGCCGAATGGTTCGACGCCTTTATCGCCGAGTATAACAGTCAGCATGGCACCGACCCGCGCATGGACTACCTCGCCCTGCACTGCTACATGGACTATCCAGGTGCCGTCGACTGGTATGTAAACCAATATCTCTACGTCGACAATAACAACAGCAGCCACCCCAACCTCAAGCGCTACTTCGAGGAGCACGGGCAGACGCAACTGCTGCTCACCGAGTTCTGCTCATGGGAGAACAACAACGGCAACCTCAACGCCGACTTCCAGGTGCAGTCGATGGTCGAAAAACTGCAAGTGCTTGAACTTAGCGAGCATGTGGCTGGCTACTGCTGGTTTATGGCTCACGGCAACAACAATTACGGCTATCCTTATTACCGCATCTTCGAGAGCAACAACGACGACAGTCCGCTCACCCGCTTAGGCACCATCTACGTCTACAGTTCGGCCTTCGACAGCAACTGCTATTTTGCTGCCGGGCAACGCGTTCAGGCCAAGGACTACATGCATATGTCGGGCGGCAAAATCGACCTTAACACCGACCCCGACTCCGAGGCGAAGATTGAGTTCAGCGCATTCAACGCATCCGACGGCAATCCGGCATCAGCGCGTTATCAGGTGGAATTGACCGATAATGGCGTGTACACGCTGTCGTTGCGCCTGAAGTTGCTGCAGGGCCAACAAGCGGCCTTCAGCATCAAGAGCGACGACAACTTGGTGGCCGAGACGACTCTCATCGCCGCCACCAGCGGCTGGCAGACGCACACCATTCAGTTGGAACTGCCTGCCGGACGCCACATGCTGCAATTTACCAACTCCAGCAATAACGTGTGCGGCTTCAACTGGTTTCAACTTGACCAAGAGAACGCATCGTCAGCACCAGGCATCAAGAGCGAAGCCCAACCGGCAAGTGTCGACTACATCAACCTGCAGGGCCAGCGCACCGCTGAGCCACAGACGGGCGTGGGCATCGTCGTGACCAATATGAGCGACGGCACCCGCCAGGTAAGCAAGCGCATCAACAAGTAAGCCGCCACGGGCGACAAACAACCCATCGGGGCGACAGAGAGCAACGAAATGACGTTCTCTGTCGCCCCGATGAGGCTTTATATTAAGAGCCCCTTGACGGCACTAATCAGCATATACGTAAAACTCCAACTTGGCGCCCTTGACGCTATGGAAATTCCCTCTGTAGCCCGAGAGATAGTGATGCCCTCCATAGTCATCGACCGCATCATCGTTGTAGTACTTACCATCGAAATAGCCAATGTATCTCTCGCCCAGATAGGCATCCAAGTCTCCGACTTGCCCAACTCTAACCACATGCCCATCTAATACATGATGTCCATGAACAACGAGACAAGCGCCGATAGCCAGCACATATTCCAAGCCCAAAAATTTGGTGGAAAGTGCCAAATTGGCAAATTTTTTGGGGGACATGAATGCGCTATGGAGCGTTGTGGAAGTGATTTCAGTGATTCAGAGCACCTCTCACAACGCTCCATGGCGTATCAAAGCAAACAGTGGTTATTTCTTGGCTGGGGCCTTGCGGGGGCGGGCTGTCTTGCGGGCCGGGCGCAGACGCAGAATCTGCGCCGAGCGGGCGGGCAAGTACAACTTGAGCCAGCCCAGGTGTGCGCCGTGATAGAGCGGGTCGTCCTGCGTGAAGTGGCGCACCGCACTGTCGATGTTGCCGTAGCCGCCATAGCGGGCATTGTCGCTGTCGATGACGCCGTCGTAATCGCCCTCGGGTGCCAGGATGCCATAGTCGGCAAACGACTTCACGGGGTTGAAGTTGAAGACGAACACCAAGTCGCCGCGCATGTAGGCCAGCACCTGGTCATCGTCCTTGTCCCACAATTTGCGTATGGGCAGAGCCTGGAAGTTGTGGGTGCCGCCGATGAGGTGCATAATGTCGCAATCCCAGTTGTTGAGGTACTGATACTTGAGGTCGTCGCGGTCGACGAGGTCCCACTGCCGGCGGGCATACTTGTAACTCCATCCGTTGCCCTCGCGGGGGAAGTCGATCCACTCGGGATGTCCCCACTCATTACCCATGAAGTTGAGGTAGCCGCCGTTGATGGTCGAGGCAGTGACGAGCCTGATCATCTTGTGCAGCGCAATGCCTCGGCTCACCACGCCATTGTCGTCGCCCACCATCATGTGCCAATACATCTCCTTGTCGATGAGGCGGAAAATGATGGTCTTGTCGCCCACCAGCGCCTGGTCGTGGCTCTCGGCGTAAGAGATGGTCTTCTCATCGGCGCGCCGGTTGGTGAGTTCCCAGAATATCGAGGAGGGTTTCCAATCCTCGTCTTTGCGCTCCTTGATGGTCTTGATCCAGTAGTCGGGGATGCCCATCGCCATGCGGTAGTCGAAGCCTATGCCACCATCCTTAAACGGGCGCGCCAGGCCGGGCATGCCGCTCATCTCCTCGGCGATGGTGATGGCATGCGGCTTGACCTCGTGAATCAGTATGTTGGCCAGCGTGAGATAGGTGATGGCGTTGGTGTCCTCGCCGCCGTTGTAGTAGTCGTCGTAACTGCCGAAGGCCTGCCCCAGGCCGTGGTTGTAGTAAAGCATCGAGGTCACGCCGTCGAAGCGGAAGCCGTCGAAGCCGTACTCCTCGAGCCAGAACTTGCAGTTGCTCAGCAAGAAGTTGAGCACGGCATTTTTGCCGTAGTCGAAGCAGAGCGAGTCCCAGGCGGGGTGCTCGCGGCGGCCGTCGCCATAGAAGTACAGGTCGTAACTGCCGTCGAAGCGCCCGAGGCCCTCGACCTCATTTTTCACCGCGTGCGAGTGGACGATGTCCATAATCACGGCCAATCCGGCGGCATGAGCGTCGTCGATGAGGTGGCGCAACTCGTCGGGCGTGCCGAAGCGGCTCGATGCGGCATAGAAACTCGACACATGGTAGCCAAACGAGCCATAATAGGGATGCTCCTGGATGGCCATAATCTGGATGGCGTTGTAGCCGCCGGCGACGATGCGCGGCAGCACCAGGCGTCGGAACTCGTCGTAAGTGCCCACGCCCTCGCGGTTCTGGCCCATGCCGATGTGGCATTCGTAGATGAGCAGAGGGCTCACGCTGGGCACAAAGTCGGTGACCTGAAGTTTGTAGGGCTCTTCGGGATGCCACACTTGTGCCGAGAAAATCTTGGTGACCTCGTCTTGCACCACGCGGGTGGCATAGGCGGGAATGCGCTCGCCCTGGCCGCCATCCCAACTGATGAGTAACTTGTAGAGGTCGCCATGTTTCATGGCACGTTCGGGCAACTTGATTTCCCAGTTTCCGTCGCCCACGGCCTTCAGGCGGTAAGGCGCGCACTCTTTCCAGTCGTTAAACTCGCCCACCAGCGACACCTGTGTGGCGTTAGGTGCCCATTCTCGAAACACCCATCCGCCGCCATCGATGTGATGCAGGCCATAATAATGATGAGCGTTGGCAAAGTCGACCAACTTACCTGTGCCGCCCGTCAACTCGTCGATTTTACGCACTGCGTCGTTGTGACGCCCCTCGATGGCTGCCGCAAATGGCTTCAGCCACGGGTCATCCTTGATAATGGGAAGTATCTTTTTCCGTGCCATATGTTTTGATTTGATATTTTACCAAGACACAAAGTTACAACAAAAAAATGCACCGCCACAATAATATCGCCATTTTTCTTTTTAATTAATGCATTTCATTCAATACACAATGCATAATCTCGCTGTAGCGTCCGGCGCGTCGGGCAGTAATGGGCATTAAGGTGGGTGGGATTTCGAGGTGTGGTTGTGATTGACATACTGTTTTTAAGAATTTTTGAGCGCAGAGCATTTTTTTTTGGAAAAAGGATGCAATTATTTGCTATTATTTCCTAACTTTGCAAGTTGTAACACAAGAATATTAACAATTAAACATATTTCATTATGAATCTGGAAGGAAGACGTGAGAGCGAGAATGTAGAAGATCGCCGGGGAATGAGCGGTGGCCGCAAAGCGGGCATCGGTGGCATCGGTGGCCTGATTATCGCCGGCATTATCACCCTGCTGATGGGTGGCAACCTGGGCGACATTCTGCAAAATGTGGGCGCTATGGGCGGCGGCTTAGGCATGGGCGAAGAGCCGACCGAGCAGCGCGAGTTTACTGCCGAAGAGCAGGAATTGGCATCGTTCAGCAAGAAAATCCTGGCTGGCACCGAGGATGTGTGGACACGCATCTTCCGTGAGCAGGGCTGGGGCGAGTACCAGAAGCCGAAGTTGGTGCTGTACAGCGGCTCGACGAGCACCAGTTGCGGCCAGGGCAGCGCACAGATGGGCCCGTTCTACTGCTCGGGCGACCAGTGTCTGTACATCGACCTGTCGTTCTTCAGCACCATGCGTCAGCAACTGGGTGCCGACGGAGACTTTGCTTACGCCTACGTGATTGCCCATGAGGTGGGCCACCATGTGGAATACCTCACCGGCACGCTGCAAAAGGCTCACTCGCAGATGTCGCGCATGAGCGACGCCGACGCCAACCGCATCAGCGTGCGTCTGGAATTGCTGGCCGACTTCTACGCCGGCGTGTGGGCACACTACGACAACAAGATGTTCGGCTCGCTGCAAGACGGCGACCTGGAGGAGGCCATCAACTGCGCACAGAAGATTGGCGACGACTACCTGCAGAAGCGCGCCCAAGGCTACGTGGTGAGCGAGAGTTTCACCCACGGCACCAGCCAGCAACGCATGAAATGGCTGAAATTGGGTCTGCAGACCGGCGACGTGCGTCAGGGACGCACCTTCGAGGTGCCTGACAGCCAACTGTAAGCATCAGCCCACCCCACCTGGGGACACACACCACGGCAGGGACCCGCACGGGCCCCTGCTGATTTTTTTGCCCAGCGACAGCGGGAAGAGCAAGCATCGAGGCCATAAAACATGTGGGTGTGTTAAAAAAATAGTGTTTTTTGGTGCGCGGGCAAGGATATGTGCATAGAATATTGTACCTTTGCAGGTTAATTTACTGGAATAACGTAAAAACAAGCATAACACTATGTATAGAACAAAAACTTGTGGAGAACTGCGCATGGCCCATGTGGGTCAGGCAGTGACTCTGGCCGGCTGGGTGCAGCGCACCCGCAAGATGGGCGGCATGACATTCGTCGACCTGCGTGACCGTTATGGCATCACGCAAATCGTGTTTAACAACGAGGTGGACGCCGAATTGTGCGACCGCGCCAACAAACTGGGCCGCGAATATGTGATTCAAGTGACCGGCACGGTAGCCGAGCGCTCGAGCAAGAACGCCAACCTGCCCACGGGCGACATCGAAATCATCGCCAGCGAGTTGCGCGTGCTCAGCACATCGGTGACCCCGCCGTTTACCATCGAGGACAACACCGACGGCGGCGACGACATCCGCATGAAGTACCGCTATCTGGACCTGCGCCGCAACTGCGTGCGCAAGAACCTGGAACTGCGTCACCGCATGACCATCCTGATTCGCAACTTCCTCGACTCGCGCGACTTTATCGAGGTGGAGACCCCGATCCTGATTGGCTCCACGCCCGAGGGTGCCCGCGACTTCGTGGTGCCGTCGCGCATGAATCCGGGCCAGTTCTACGCCCTGCCGCAGAGCCCGCAGACGCTTAAGCAACTGCTCATGGTAGCCGGCTTCGACCGTTACTTCCAGATTGCCAAGTGCTTCCGCGATGAGGACCTGCGCGCCGACCGCCAGCCGGAGTTCACGCAGATCGACTGCGAGATGAGTTACGTGCACCAGGAGGATGTGCTGGAGATTTTCGAGGACATGGCACGCCACCTGTTTAAGGAGATTCGCGGCGTCGACCTGCCCGCCAAGTTGCAGCAGATGACGTGGCACGAGGCCATGCGCCTCTACGGCAGCGACAAGCCCGACCTGCGATTCGGCATGCAGTTTGTCGAACTGATGGACGTGATGAAGTTGGGCAAGTTTGCCGTCTTCGACGACGCGGCTTACATCGGCGGCATCTGCGTGCCGGGCTGCGCCGACTACTCGCGCAAGCAACTCGACGAACTCACCAACTTCGTGAAGCGTCCGCAAGTGGGCGCCAAGGGCCTGGTGTACGTGAAATACAACAGCGACGGCACCGTGAAGAGCAGCGTCGACAAGTTCTACAACGCCGACGACCTGCAAGCGCTGAAGGCCGCCATGGGCGCCAACGACGGCGACCTGGTGCTGATCCTCAGCGGCGACAACGCCAACAAGACGCGCGTGCAACTGTGCTCGCTGCGCCTCGAGATGGGCGAGCGCCTGGGCCTGCGCGACAAGAACCGCTTCGAGTGCCTGTGGATTGTCGACTTCCCGCTCTTTGAGTGGAGCGACGAGGAGCAGCGCCTGATGGCCACGCACCACCCGTTCACCATGCCCAACCCCGACGACATACCCTTGCTCGACGAGCATCCCGAGCGCGTGCGCGCCATGGCTTACGACTTTGTGTGCAACGGCATCGAGGTGGGCGGCGGCAGCCTGCGTATCCACGAGGGCGACCTGCAAGAGAAGATGTTTGAGATTCTGGGCTTCACGCCCGAGAAGGCCATGGCACAGTTTGGCTTCTTGATCAACGCGTTCAAGTACGGTGCGCCGCCTCACGCCGGTCTGGCCTTCGGTCTGGACCGCTTCGTGTCGATCATGGCCGGCCTGGACAGCATCCGCGACTGCATCGCCTTCCCGAAGAACAACAGCGGCCGCGACGTGATGCTCGACGCTCCCAGCGAGATCGCCCAGGAGCAACTCGACGAGTTGTATCTCAACGTGGACGAGCAGCGCCTGAAAGCGCTGGGGCTGCGATGAGTATAGATTATAGATTATAGATTATAGATTATAGATTGTGGTTACGGTAAAGGACATAGCATGCGCCATTGAGCGCGTGGCGCCGCTGCGGTGGCAGGAGGACTACGACAACGCCGGCCTGCAGGTGGGCAACCCCGAGGCCGCGGTGACGGGCATCTTGCTGTGCACCGACATCACCGAGGCTATCGTGGCCGAGGCCGTGGAGCGCAAGATGAACCTGGTGGTGGCTCACCACCCGCTCATCTTCCATGCTCTGAAGCGCCTCACCGGCCGCGACCATGTGGAGCGCGCTGTGGCAGCAGCCATCAAGCACGACATCAACCTGTACTGCGCGCACACCAACATGGACAACGCCCCGGGCGGCGTGTCGTGGCATATGGCCGAAAAACTCGGGCTCACCGACGTGGAGGTGCTCGACGGCCACGACGACGCGCTGGGCGGCCACATGGGCTGCGGCGTGGTGGGCAACATCGCTCCCACGGCGGGCGCCGAGTTGGTGAAGCGGCTCAAACTGACCTTTGAGGTGGACGCCGTGCGCTGCAACCGCTACGACCTTAACCGCGACATCACGCGCGTGGCACTGTGTGGCGGCGCGGGGTCGTTCCTTACGCGACAGGCCATCGCCGCCGGAGCGCAAGCCTTTGTCACCGCCGACATGAAGTATCACGAGTTTATGGGGCTCGACGACGTGATTTTGCTTGCCGACATAGGCCACTACGAGAGCGAGCACTTCACCACCGAGATTTTCCGCGAAATCATCGCGCAGGTGGCTCCGCAATGCCCCGTGCAACTGGCACAGGGCGCCGTCAACCCCGTGAAATATATTTAAAACACTATGGGCGGCGACAGTCGCTGCCCGTGCAACAATAAAATTTATGGCAAAACAAGAAAAAGAACTCACCGTAGAGGAACGCCTGAAAGCGCTCTACAACTTGCAAAAACTGCTTACCGAAGTTGACCGCGTGAAGACCCTGCGCGGCGACCTGCCCCTGGAAGTGCAAGACCTGGAGGACGAAATCGCCGGTCTGCAGACTCGCGTCAGCAATTTCAACGACGAGATTGCCGCACTGAACGAGGAAATCAAAAACCAGCAGGCACAGCGCGACAACGCCATCGCACTGATCGACAAGTACACCAAGGACCAGGACAACGTGCGCAACAACCGCGAGTTTGACTACCTGACCAAGGAGATTGAGTATCAGCACCTCAACATCGAACTTGCCGAGAAGAAGATGAACGAGGCAGCCCGCAAAATCGAGGCCATCAAGATGGAAATCGGCAACGCCAAGGAGACGCTCGACGACCGCGAGCACGTGCTTGGCGAGAAGAAAGCCGAACTCAACGAGATTGTCAACGAGACCAAGCAGGACGAGGAGAAGTTGCGCGAGCAGGCTCGCAAACTGGAGAACAAAATCGACGCCCGTCTGCTCACGGCGTTCAAGCGCATCCGCAAGAACGCGCGCAACGGCCTGGGCGTGGTGTACGTTCAGCGCAACGCGTGCGGCGGCTGCTTCAACCGCATCCCGCCCCAACGCCAGATGGAAATCAAGATGCACAAGAAAATTATCGTCTGCGAGTACTGCGGACGCATCTTGGTTGACCCGGCACTGGCCGGCGTGAGCGAGGCCGAGGCCAAGAACGCCTGACGCGCCGCCTTTCAGGCTGCATAATGGGCTGATTGGGTGGACGCCCCGGCGACTCCCCCCTCCTCTAAGTTAGAGGGGGTGCCCCAAAGGGGCGGGGGCGTGTGTGAAAACGTAATCAATAGCATTTAGCCTTACGCGCTCCGGCGACTCCACCGCCAGCAACCATCATGGAGCAATAAGTTGCCCTCAAAACGGGCGGCCTATTGCTCTATTTTATTTGCCCACCACCCTGATTTGATATGACATTCAACACGAATATCCACGAATTAACCATTAATTATTTTGATTCAAAGAATTACACATGAAAAAATCATGGATAATTCATGTTAAAAACCCACACATAGCCGAAAATGTGATTTTAGGCCCAAAAT
Source organism: uncultured Bacteroidales bacterium (assembly GCA_902776835.1). Classification (GTDB taxonomy): domain Bacteria; phylum Bacteroidota; class Bacteroidia; order Bacteroidales; family Muribaculaceae; genus Sodaliphilus. The sequence continues at coordinate 33,889 of CACYRK010000023.1, read as the reverse complement.
TTTTGCCGAAAATGTGATTTTAAGCCCGAATTTTATGCCGAAAATGTGATTTTAGGCCCAATTTTATTTGCGAATATGTGATTTTATGCCTAATTTTGCAGGCGAAAATGTGATTTTATGATATGCAACTACTTAAAAGAAAGATAGATAAATATCTATTGGATTGGAAAACCAATCCCAACCGCAAGCCGCTTATCGTAAGAGGTGCCCGACAAGTGGGAAAGACCGAGTCGATTCGAGCGTTCAGCAAAGCCAATTATGAGTCGGTCATCGAAATAAACTTTGTGCTCCAAAAGAGATTCCGTTCAATCTTTGACAACGGATACGACGTCGATACAATCATTAAAAACATCTCGCTGCTGAACCCCTCGTGCAAATTTGTTCCCCACAAGACTTTGCTCTTTTTCGATGAAATGCAGAAGTGTCCAGATTGCGCCACCTCGCTAAAGGCTTTTTGCCAAGACGGCCGTTATGACGTGATTTGCTCCGGTTCAATGATGGGGCTATACCATGAAGAGATTGAGTCGAGCGCCGTAGGCTATAAGGATGACTACGAGATGCATTCGATGGATTTCGAGGAGTTTTTGTGGGCAAAGGGCTACACCCCGCAGCAGATTGACGACCTCTACCAGCACATGGCCGCCCTTCAGCCTTTCTCACAACTCGAGTTGAGCACGCTCACCGATGTTTTCCGCGAATATATGAGCCTGGGCGGTATGCCTGAAGTGGTGAAAATGTTCATCGACCAGGGGCACTTTGGTGGCACATTGAAGTTACAACGCCAACTGCTCAAAGATTACAAGGAGGACATCACCAAATATGCCAGGGAAAGCGACAAGGCAAAACTCCTTGGCGTTTACAGCCATATCTCAACATTCTTAGCCAAAGAGAACAAAAAATTTCAAATCACCAAGATTTCTAAAGGTGCCCGAAATAGAGAATACATCGGGGCTGTGGAGTGGCTCAAGGAAGCCGGTGTCGTGAACGTATGCTATTGCCTGGGTAGCGTGGAACTGCCGTTGAGAGGCAATTATCAGGCCAGTGTGTACAAGGTTTACTATCACGACACCGGACTGCTCATCGCCTCGCTTGACGAGGAAGCGCAAGAAGACATTCGCGCCAATAAAAATTTCGGCACCTATAAGGGTGCCATTTACGAGAATGTAGTCGGTGAGATGCTCCGTAAATCTGGCTATGAGCAATTGTATTTCTACAAACAAGAGAATCCCGCACTCGAAATGGACTTCTTCGTTCGTGATGCCAACTCGTTGGTTCCCGTGGAAGTGAAGGCAAAAGACGGCCCAACTGCGTCACTGAACAACCTCATAAACTGGACCGCCTTCCCCGACGTGAAATATGGCGTAAAATTTGGCTACAAAAACATCGGCTGGAACGGCAAGTTTTATACCTTTCCCTATTTCCTGGCCTTCCTGCTGAGGCGTTTTCTGAAAGAGCGTATTGCTGCCATGCCATAATTGACCCTTGTTACCAATGATAGGGGTTGCGGCCACTAAAGAAAAATTGCACGACTTGCTGGGGGCAGGTCGTGCATTTTCTTTTCTGCTGTGGGGCGGCTTTTGGCTTATTTCACGATTTTCTTGCCGTCGATGATGTAGATGCCATGCGGCAGCGAGTTGAGGTCGCCACGCATGCGCTGGCCAGCCAGGTTGTAGATGGCGCTGTCGGTGGCGCGATCAACCTTGACTTCGGTGACGGCACTCTGCGTCACATCCTCGATGCGGAAAGCGGGGCTGAGTATCTGCTCCTGCCAGTTGCCGGCTTCGTCAACGAGGCGGAACTTCAGGTCGAACCAGCCGTTCTCGCTCGGCACTGTCACGCCGGTTAACGGAGCACAGTAGAAGAAGCCCAACCCGGGAGTGTCGTCGTACTCAGCCTGATGCTCAACGCCCTCAAGCGGCAGCCACTCATCGGTGCCATAAGGCGCATACGACACCTCGACCGTCATCGGCTGGCACTCGTTATAACTCCACATACTCTCGTAACCTTCTTCAACGACATAAGAAATAGACCTGGGGTCAAAGTCTCCACCAGCAAACATCATGATGCCACCTTCTGGAGTATCGAAACGGTCGGTCACATTATTATCAGCATCGCGGAACTGCAGCATCTTCAACGCTGGTGGGTTCTGGTCTTCTTTAGTTTGGTCAAAATAAACGGTAGTCACATTCTTGCCCTCGATATCATCGACGCCGACATTGTCGTTAGTGAACTCAAACTCATAAGCGCCGTCGGGTTTCCCCATCCACGAATAACTCAAACTGTCGAGTGCGTATTTGCCATTCCAAACCTCCTCACCATTATATTTTGCTGTCATTCTCGAATAATAATTACCACTTCCAATGCTTTCGCCATTTCTTCCATTATGCTTGCAAGACATCATAATCATGTTGGCATTGCTCCATCTTTCCAATTGGTTTTTCGAAGTGATATCGTTAAGCGGACATGAGTTACCCACAATGCCCTTCTTCTGGTTATAAGTATAACTGAACTTAGGATGAGGAGGATAATTATCCTTCAAAACACCAACCTCGGAAGTATAGGCATCGTATATATTATGGACCAGGCACTCAAAGCTTTGGCTTTGATTAACCATCACTTCAGGGCCATCGACATAGGCAGTAAGACGGTTAGAGTAATCCAACACTCCCAACGAAACAGTCATATTGACTCCTTCGAGATGGTCATCACCATTTTTGATAGCATTTATATACACTCGGGCCACACCGCCTTTAGTATTAGCACTTTTGGTACTCCGATTATAGAATGTATTGTCGACATAGATATAGGTCATCACCCTTACATTGGTATTATCTGCCAACTCGAGTCCTTGAGGTGTGCGTTGGATTTGCTCCTCATACACCACATAATCACCAGCATCATTCTTCAACGGGAAATGTCCTGTTCCAACGTCGGTGAGACGATTAACATAAACCATTCCGTCGTTTTCTAATGTTGTCTCATAAATACAAAACTTATATCTGTCGCTGAGTTCGTTGATATAATAAAAAATAGGATATTCATCGGTTTTTGAGTCATAAAAGAAGGTATACATATTTACAAATCCATAACCATCCAAACTCAATAAAGCCTCACCCTGACCATTATTTACATTGCCCATATCAACAACTTCGAACCATGGTTCTTGATCAAGATAGCGAACTGTATTGGGCTCCAGCAATCTGCCGTTGTTATCGTATATATTCCAACACATCACATTGTCGGAGTTAATAACATCAAGATAGATTGTTGTATCCTTATCAATAGTTATCAATTCATCAATGTGTAAGAACTGACGATGCGAGCCTACTTGTTCGTAGGTGTGAGTATAAATGTCGTAGGTTCCAAACGGAATTTTCACGATGACACCCTCAACAGGACTTCCATCAGTACTATAAGGATGCCATATTTCAGACCATTCTGGATTATAGACCATAATCGTTTGAGGAAAGAAGTTTGATAGTTCCTCTTCATCTAAATTATAAATGAATGTCACGGTGGCTGAATCGGTCGACTCACCCTCAGCCCGGCGAGGTGCTTGAGTGGGTGAATAGAGGCTGAAGTTGTCCTGGTGGTTGGTTTCGGCGACGTTAGGCACAGCCACCATTTTGCCGTTTTGCTGCTCCATCTTTACCACGTCGCATGCCCGGTGCTGCTTGGCATGTGGCTGAGCGGCCATAGCGACTACCGTGAGGCAGAGCATCGCCATAAGGAATGTAAACTTTTGTTTCATAGTTTAGATGATTTAATAGTTAAACAATGGTGCGCCGACGGTCACCGCGCGAATGACTCTCGAAGCATCACAAAGTTGGGCAGTTTTCTTTACTTGACCAAATATTTGACCCAGAATTTTCAGGCGCTTGTTACAAGTTACACACCGCGCAAAACAATATCACACAGCGCATTACAAATGGCGTGAAATATGCTTTTCAGCAAGTTTTGTAACGACGTTTGTGGCCACGGCATGTCGTTTTCCTGCAAAAAAACTGCTGCGAATTATTTGAAGATTGAACACAACGTCAAACAACAGCAGAAAGTTCCATGTCCAATTATTTTGCGGAAATGGCCGTCGCTCTTCGAGCAAAAGCCATAATTTTGGCGCAATCTTCAAAAATTTCCCACTTTTAGCCATATAATAAAGTTATATCATGGCGAAATCTCGATGTTTTTGCCACTTTTAGCCAGAAATCTCCAAATCCTCGATTATTCGAATACTCGAATGTTCGAGTTATCCCCCTCAACGTTACTCTCGCTCGGAAAAGCTCAAATAAATTTGGCTTACCGCTCACTTAATCGTAACGGTGACTTGCGGTCGAAGTTACTCACGCTCGGAAAAGCCCAAATAAATTTGGCTTTTCACTCACTTAATCGTAACGGTGACTTGCGGTCGAAGTTACTCACGCTCGGGTAAACAATAGAAAAAACGCGTTTTTTCTTTGCTTACCGCTCGCTTATTCGTAACTTTGTCGACATGAAGAAACTGATTCCTGTCATACTCCTTGCGGTGGCGGCCTTGGTGGTGGCGTGCTCGCATGGCACTCATCAGCGGCAACTGGTGCTTGTGGACTCGCTGATGTCGCAATCGCTGGCCGACTCGGCCTATCACGTATTTAAGATGATTGACCATGACGCGCTCAGCGGCGAGAGCCAGAAGATGTACCACGACGTACTGCTGTGCGAACTCTACCTGCACATCCCTCGTGACTCGTTCCACCTCAACGAGCCATTAGACTCTATCCAAAACCGCTGCATCGACTACTATAAGCACGCAGGCGACCCGCGCAACCTGACACGGGCTTACCTGTATAAGGGAAAAACACTGCTTGAACTGAGACACCAGCACCAACAGGCATCGCAATACCTCAAATTAGCCGAGGAAACGCTACCTCGGGCCAATGACGTGCATCTGTCGTACCAGACCAACGAAGCGTTGGCCACGCTGAACTATTACTCGGGCAACAAGGACCTTGCGCTGGACTATTCCTACAAGACCCTCGCTTGCGCCGAACGCAGCGGCAACTACCACCAGATGACCTATGCCTGCAACCACATGGTTGTGCTGTACCTGGAGCAAAAAGAGCCCGACAGTGTGCGAAAATACAGCAACCGCAGCATGTCGCTGCTGAGCAAGATGCCGCCCAAGGACCGCGCTTATGCACTCTCCAACTTGGGGCAAATCTATCAAAGCATGGAGCAGGGCGACAGCGCCACCATATACTACGAAAAAGCACTCGCCGAGTTTCCCATGCCATTCATCTATCATTACCTGGCAAGCACGCACTATAGCCATGGCAACCGCGCCACGGCCGACTCGCTGTGGGCCAAGGCGTTGCAGACTACCGACCTGCGCTACCAAGTGGAGGCTTACAAGTCGATGGTTGTGAAAAAATATGAGGGCAAAGACTTTCAAGGCACCGCCGATGCCGCCATGAGGCTCTTGGAACTCAAAGACAGCCTCGTGCAGCAGATGCAAACGGCTGAGGTGCAAGAGATTCAACTGAAGTACGACAAGGAGGTGGAACGCCGCAAACTCGACCGTTTCATGCTATGGGGGCTGGTCTTCGCACTGGCTCTGCTGGCCATGATAGCCTCGGCGGTCATCTATCACATCCGCAAGACAAATCGCGCCAAGGAGAAGATAATGCGCGACCAGGTGCTGATTAACGACTATCAGCGACAAATTGAGCAACTGGAGCACTCGGGCAAGGACGCGAGCAAAGACATCAAGTCGCTGCAAAAGAAAATCGACTCACTGCATGCCGAGCAGACCGAGAAACTGAGCGAGGGGCGGGAATTGTACCAGCGCATCGTGGCGGGCGAATCGGCAGTGACGTGGAGCAAGGACAATTTGCTCAAGTTTATCGAGTACTACAAGGTTGTGAACCTGCCGTTTATGATGCAGATTGAGCGCGACTATGCCCGTCTGTCGCCAGGCAACAGATTCTTCCTCATCCTCCAAGACATGGGCAAGAGCGACGACGAGATGACCTACATATTAGGCGTGAGCGACGGTGCCCTGCGCGTGACGCGCTCGCGCCTGCGCCAGAAACGCGTCGCCCCACCACCGCCGGCAGCGAGTTGAGGTGGCGGAAATTTTCGCGACGCAGTAGTGTGAATAATCCAGGTAAAAGCCTTAATTTTGCAGTCGGAATAACTATTTAACCGTTTTGCTATGATGACTATCGAAGAACGTGATGCGATTATTGCGCTTATCAAGAAGCAGGTGGTGCCCGCCATCGGGTGTACCGAGCCGATCGCGGTGGCACTGTGTGTGGCCAAAGCAACCGAGTTGCTGGGCGTGACGCCAGAGCACGTGGAATTGCGGCTTAGCGCCAACATCCTGAAGAACGCCATGGGCGTGGGCATTCCCGGCACGGGGATGATAGGCCTGCCCATCGCCGTCGCCCTGGGTGCGCTCATCGGCAAGCCCGAGAAGCAGTTGGAGGTGCTGTGCGACTGCAACAAAGAGGCCGTGGAGCGCGGCAAGCAGTTCATCGCCGAGGATCGCATTCACATCACCCTCGAAGAGGAAGATCCCGACAAACTATATATCAACGCGTGTGTCAGCGCCGGCGGCCATACGGCCGAGGCACGCATTAAGACTCACCACACCCACTTCGTGCTGCTGAAGAAAGACGGTGCCGACGTGGCCATCGAGCCGTCGACGCGCTGTGCCGACGCGGTGCAGGGCACCGACGACGAAGGCCCGGAACTGACGCTTCGCAAGGTCTACGACTTCGCCACCCAGACCGAAGTGGAGCATCTGCGGTTTATCCTCGAGGCGAAGCGCCTCAACGAGGCTGCCGCCCAGAGCGGGCTGCGCGAGAACTACGGCCACCAGTTGGGCAAGACCATGATGTCGCCGCTGGGCCGAGGCATCATGGGCGACAGCATCTACTCGAAGGTGCTGTCGGTGACCAGTTGCGCGTGCGACGCCCGCATGGCCGGCGCCATGGTGCCTGTGATGAGCAACAGCGGCTCGGGCAACCAGGGCATCTGCGCCACGATGCCCGTGGTGGTGTTTGCCGAGGAAAACCACAACACCGAGGAGGAACTGATTCGCGCTCTCATCATCTCGAACCTTACCGCCATCTACATCAAGCAGACGCTGGGCGCCCTGTCGGCGCTGTGCGGCTGCGTGGTGGCGTCGACGGGCAGCAGTTGCGGCATCACCTACCTGATGGGCGGCACCTACGAGCAAATCAGTTACTCAGTGAAAAACATGATTGCCAACCTCACCGGCATGATTTGCGACGGTGCCAAGCCGTCGTGCGCGCTGAAACTCACCAGCGGTGTGGGCACCGCCGTGCTCAGCGCCATGCTGGCCATGCAGCACAAGTATGTGTCGTCGCAGGAGGGCATCATCGACGATGACGTGGACCAGAGCATCCACAACCTCACGGCAATAGGCAGCCGCGGCATGGACCTCACCGACCGCTTCGTGCTCAACATCATGACCCACAAAAGCAAGTAACCGAAAAGCGATAGGAAATTGACGGAAAATGAAGTGGTGTATTTGGCAATTTAATTAAAAAGAACTATCTTTGCGTAAAGAATTAAATGGAACCGAATATGACCTCAACACAACTAAATGCCGAAGTGCTACGAAACATGAGCATCATCGCAGAGGATGAAGCCCTGCTCAAGCGAGTAGCCAAATACCTTCGCAAAGTGGTTACGGAAAAACAAGCCAAGACCACATTGATGACGGAAGAGGAGTTACGTACCAAAATCGAACAAGCAGAGCGGGATTACCAGCAGGGAAAAACCTATGCCATGCTTCCCGGGGAAAGTTTCAAAGACTTTCGCGACAGAATTGGCCGATGAGTTACACCATCAATTTTTCTCAACAAGCCCTTATTGACTCGGACCGTCTTGAAAAAGATGCTCCTAAGGCATTCATGAAATTTCAAGCATTATTGACTGAATTGGCTGAGCATCCCAAGACCGGCACAGGGCATCCAGAAGCATTGAAAGGCATGACAGATTGCTGGAGTCGACGCATTTCAAAAAAACATAGATTGGTATACAGAATCTATGAAACTGAAATTGTTGTTCTTGTCATCTCAGCATATGGGCATTATGATGACAAATAAATAGCCGTTATGACCCACAAAAGCAAATAACCGGCGCGTCAATTGGCCGATTGGGGCGTGTGGGTTTTCTTGTAGGCCTGGTATACCTTTTTCAGTTGCCGGTCGATTTCGCGCTGCGGGCGGTCAAGTTCGTAAAGCGGGATTTCGACGCGCGTACTGGCATCGGGGGCAGCCTGGTCGTGGTGGGTGATAATAAGCGTAAGCCTGGGCGCCGCTCCGCGATATCGGTACTCGCTCTTGAAGCGCACGCGCTCGCAGCGCTCAAAGGGGATGGTTGTCGCCAGGCCGGTGCTGTCATACAGCACAAAACAGTCAGGGCCGACGCCAAACGCCGGTATTCCGCGATTGGCCTTGCCCAACTTCTTGAACGCCTCGACCGCCGAGAGAATCATCCCTAACGTCAACACTCCGTACACGATAAGTATCACATAGCCCTTCCAATCGGTAAACAAGAAGTCCATCTCCCAGCGCACGTAGCAGAACACCCCAAAGGCCACCGCCAGCGCCGAGACGATGCTGTAGATCACCGCCTTAGCGGCAATTTTTCCCTTGTGATAAAAATATTGGTGTAATAAAGTTTCCATTTTTCAACACCACAAAGATAGCGATTAGTTTCCACCGCAGCACCATCGGCCACAAAAAAATTGAACTCCTACAATCTTTCGCCACACAACCATCAAAAAACACTCCCTTGCCCAGCCGTCCGACCCGTCGGACCTGTCGGACCAATCGCGTGCGCCCCATTGGGCTTCAAGATAATGGTTCCACCAAGACGTAGTTTGTGCTGCGTTATTCGCCGAAAATTTTCGGCGAATAAGCGATCTATTCACCGAAAAATATGAGAACAATAATCCAGAACTAGTCATTAGTCCAGAATTGTGATGTTTTATTCAAATCACTATCTCATTCGCAGCCAGTACATAAAGAAATAATCATATATATAGTATCGCCCTCTGTCATTTGTGACGATATCCTTTTCTTGGAGTGCGGCAAGGCACCGTTGCACGACACTTGCCGAAGTAAGATGGTATTTTTTTATGAATTTACCACTGGTCGGCTTGATATCTTCTGTTGATTGTGCCAACCCCGTAAGTACAGCCTTTTGGTTGGTGGTTAGTCGTGACATCATATCAAGGAATGTGTCCTCTTTCTCTAAAACAGCATTCTCAATGGCATTATCAACATCATTAATATCGCAAACTTCGCCTTGATCGCAGGCGGCAAAAAGTTCGTTGCACACTTTCTGAATATACCAAGTAGTCCCTTCAAATTTCTCATATAAGTACTGGATAGCCTCTGGCTTTATCAAACGATTGTTCCGCTCAAAATGATAAGTAATAAAATCGGCGTATGCCTTTAGTGAGATGGGGTGCAACGACAGGGTTGTTGCACTCTGATAAAAGGGTCTTGACGGGGAAGAGAACATCTCACCCATCATGTGACGCTTAGAGCCAGAAAAAACAAACCATGCATTATTGCACGACTGAATGTGTGTGCGCAGTAATGCTTCAACATTTTTCTCAGCGTAGCCAATAATGCTCTGAAACTCGTCGATTGCTACCAAGCATGGCTTATCAGCAGCCGATAAGTACTGAAAAATCTCCTCTAAGGTCATTTGGGGCATATGTATGTCCCCCACTTGGATGTTCCAACTGGGCTTTCCGAATTCATCTATCGTAATGCCAGTGCGAAACGAAGTTGCAACCTGAATAAAGCGTTCCCATGCACGCCGCTCCCTCGACTTGAGTTCTGATAATATCTCCCTACCAAGTTCATAGGTAAACTCAGCCAAAGATCTTGTGGCATAAATGTCAACGATAAACAGATAGTACTCTTCTTGAAGCCTTTTTTGCGAAAAGCAATGCTTGAGAAGCCCCGTCTTTCCCATGCGTCGGGGAGACATCAAGGCGACATGGTTGCCATTTTCAAGCAGTGACGTTAATCGTCTTGTCTCCTCAACACGATCACAAAAATATTCAGGCCCACTATAGCCGTAAGTCAAGAATGGATTTTTCATAACATAACCTATTGTTCTAGGGCAAAAGTAATACAATTCTTTAAATTACGCAAGTTTGCGTTACGCAAGTTTGCGTAATTTTGTAAAAAAATGTTACAATGCGGCTCTACAGCAATTTGTTTGACCAAGTTTCGGCGATTTTTGTATTTTTGCGTCTTATATAGTGGAGGGCTGAATGAGCGCTCAAAAAACTATGTTTGGCAGCCGACGCAGAAATATTGACGACGTGATTGAGGCGAACCTTGACGCACTGTTAAGGTTTGCCTATTTCCGCGTTGGCGACCGCGTCGAGGCCGAGGACATTGTCTATGAGGCGGTGTTGCGTCTGCTTGAAAACAGCCACAAGGTGAATGACGCAAAGTGCTATTTGTTCAGCATCGTCTACAACCTGTGCCAGGACAAATTCAGAAAAAAGCAAGTGCCGACAGTGCCGTTTGAGCGCATCGACTTGCCCGACGAGACCGAGAACCGGCTTGATCAAGAAGAAATTGACCGCATCAACCGCCTGCTTGACGGCTTGCCGCCCCACGAGGCCGAGATTGTGAGAATGAATGTTGTCGACGAACTGTCGTTTGTAGAAATCAGCCACATCCTCAACATTCCACAATCCACCGCGAAATCCCGGCTCTACTCGGGAATGAAAAAGATGAGAGAAAAGTATTTCACCAATAATCAATGACCGCTATGGAAGAGTATCATGACATAAAAGAGTTGTTGAAACCGCGACGCACAATTAGCGCATCGCCACAGTTGCGCCAGCGCGTCGGCAAAGCGCTGGCACAAAAGCACAGCACCGACACACGCTGGCTGTGGAAAGCAGCGGCATGCGCGGCATTGATGGTGGGCGGCACAATGCTTTTTTACAGCAGGACAAGCACCGACACCGACTGCATCGTTTACGTCGCTGGGCAGCAAGCGAGTGGCGACGAAGCGCGTGCAATCGCCGATGCCGATGTCGCCAAGATGGAGCAGTTTATGCTCACTGTGGCACAGCAAAATGCTGCCGAACAAGAGAAAGTCAATCAATTCATGCAACATAAATCTCAACCGAAATGAAACGTCTAATCATAATAATAACGTGCATAGTCACCGCCCTGGCGGTCTATGCCAACCCGCCGAAGTTGAACGTTGAGAGCCTGTTTGACGGCCGATACAACGACAACAAGAGCGTGACCATTTCAATCTACAAGAGCAATGGCAACTATTACCGTGGGCTGACGGTAAAGAACAACCCCGGCATCATCAAAAAGATTGCCGAAGCCATCGCGAAAGATGCGCCGAGAGCCAAGGAATATTCCGACTACAACGGGGCCGACGGGCAATACACATCGTTGCAAATTGTCAATAATGGAGAGATTATCTACATTGGCCTGCAACGCGACAAGCATGGCGGAGCATTCTTCTTCATACAAGGCAAAGAGAAAGCATTTAAGTAACTAATCAACAACACATTATGAACAAAATCGTGAAAGCCGTCATATTGATGGCCCTGCTCCCTGTGTGCCTTTTTGCGCAGGAAAACGCTGACTCGGCAAGCATTGACTCCATCGCCGAGCATTGGGACAAAGTGCTGGAACTGAACGAAGTGGTGGTGGTCGGCCATCGCACAGTGCTCAAGCAAGAGCCCGACCGCATCGTGTATCTCACCAAGAACGACGCGTTCACCACGGGTCTTAACGGCATTGAAGTGCTTGACCGAATCCCGCGCGTGACCGTCGAGGGCGATGCCGTGACCGTGGCGGGCAAGTCGACAGTACGCTACATCGTCGACGGCCGTCTGCTGGAAATGCCCGACGATGCCATCGCCATGCAACTGAAGAACCTGCAGGCATCGGGCATCGAGAAAATCGAAGTGCTCACCACGCCCCCGGCGAAATATGCCGCCGCAACCAATGTGGCATTCATCAGCATCACCACGCGCAACGAGTCGCTCGGCACGCGCGGCAACGTGTGGGGCCGAGGCATCGCGCGTGAGGATTTCAGTGATCAAGTGGGTGGCAATGTGTCGCACACCACTCGCAAGGTGGAAATGTCGGTGGATGCCAGTTGGAGCGACACCCACGGCATCAACGACCTGGACCGCACATACACATTCAGTGACCATGTGAAGACCTCGCAACGAAGCACGCATTTCACCAACAGAGCGCTTGGCGTGAATGGGCTATTCAAGTACAAGTTCACCGGCCGCCTAAGCGCTGGAGCCATAGCCAACCTAAGCACATCACGGCTGAATAGCAAGTTAAGCGACGTCACCAACGACAACGGAAAAATCTTCAGTTCATACAACTTTTCACCCTCACGCCCTAACAATGCGCTCACACTGACCACCTTTGCCGATTGGCAACTCGACGACGCGGGCAAGACGATAAGCCTCACCTACAACTGGTTCAACAAGTCGGCCAAGTCATTCTCCGACGTGCTCACCGCCTGGAACGGCGGCACATCGCACTTGACCAACGACGGGCACAACAAATATCACATCCACTCGGTCAAACTTGATGCCACACTGCCGTTCAGTGCATTCAAGATGGAAACAGGCGCGGCCTTTACCGCCATCGGCAACAAAACGGCATTGACAGCCGGAACCTACGACGATTCACAATGGGCTTACGACCCGACGCAGAGCAACGCGTTTGACTACGACGAGCGCACGGCGGCCACCTACGTCAGCGCCGAGAAGAACTTCAGCAACTCATTTTTCGGCAAACTTGGGCTGCGCTACGAGCACACCGAGGTAAAAGGCCTTCAGTCAATAGGCGACGAGAAGCACAACAACAGATACGGCTATCTGTTCCCATCTTTGAACCTGAGTTGGGGCAAGCAGAGCGTGGGGCGCTTCTCTTTGTCCTACTCAATGGGCATCACACGCCCGAACTTTGCCGACCTGAACCCGTTCCGCTACTACACCACCACCAGCGACTACGTGGCAGGGAATCCCGACCTTAAGCCAAGCATTGCACACAATGCCGAACTCAGTTACAGCCTGAAGGGAATCTATGCGGTGCTCTACAACTCCTTCAACCACAATGCAATTGGTTATGTCACGCGGTTCAATGCCGACGGCTCGCAATTCTCAATCCCCGAGAACTGCATCGACAAGAACAAGGTGGGCTTGTACGCGTCATACTACCGCTCAATCTTCGACTGGTGGAGCGTGAATGCTGGTGGCGAAATCTTCAACACCTACGCCAAATCGAAGATTGCCGATTTTCGAGAGAATGACGACAACAGTTGGGGCGGCAAACTGGAACTCAGCACCTCGTGGATGCTCAATCGCCAGCGGACGCTCATCTTCAATGCGCGTTTCAGCCATTACTTCCCATATCACGAGCGCATGGTGCGGTATGAGGCTATGTCGCTGGTGGGCTTCGAAGTGCGTTATATGCTTCTCGACAACCGTTTGACACTCGTTGCCTCCGTGAGCGACCCCTTCGGCTGGAACATCACCCAATCAACGGCGCTTTACGACGCCTACAGCGTCAACACCCGCAACGACATCCATAGCCACGCCGTCTCGCTACGCGTGTCGTACGCCTTCGGCGGCACCAAGGTGAACAACGTCTACCGCGACACCAAAGAGCGCGAATCCACCCGCTCCTATTAAATCAGCTCTATCAATCATATCGGCAAAGGCAACTATACACCAGTTGTCCCACAAGATAATGTAGCCTGTTGTTACCCAACTAGATTAACCCTGAATTGGTGGCGAGGGTGAGGGCTTCGGTGATGGAGCGGGTGCCGAGACGTTCAAACATGAGGCGTTTATAGGTCTTGATGGTGTCGACTGAGCGGCACATCTTATCGGCTATCTGTGCTACGGTGTAGCCTTGTGCCGAGAGGATAAGAACCTGTTTCTCTTGAGGGCGAAGCGTTACCGCCTCTTTAGGAATCCATCGATGGTAGTCGAGTGAGTACTCCCAGTATCGGGCATCGCCTTTTTTATGGAATTCGATGTGGCCAGGCTCGCTATGTGGCGAGAGTGAGACGACACACAACGCCAGCCAAGCCCGGCCGTCATCGGCGAGTGCAAACGGCGTGATTTTATGATTCACCAAGAATGTGTCCTCGCCATCACTGATGTGGAAATCATAACTCATAAAGCAGCCTTTGCGCTCATTAAGTGGCGTGGAGTTGAATTTATTGAAACCAGCCTCGTTTATCTCGGTTAGTATTGCCTGTTCTTCTTTTGGCACATGCTCGATGTAAAAAGCATACCCCATGTGCTGTACTTCCTCAGCAGTGTGACCGCACAGAAAAAGCGGGTTGCTTGACACATGCAAGAACTCACGCTTGAAATAGTCAATCACATAGATGCTTTGATAAGTGGCATTAGCCATTGCGTCGACGGCGCGCTTAAGCAGTTCAAGGTGGGCATACCGTTTATCTTGAATGTCGCTTACTGAATTTATAGTCCCGAAGAAGTCCTCAACTTTTGCCATAATGGTTTGATTTATGAGTGCAAAGTTACAACAAACCGTGTAATTGTTAATGATTTTCACACCCAAAAGTGTAAAAGTTGGCTTTTTTTCATTTTTGCTGCAACCATTCACCCTTTAGTGTGCATCTAATGCGTGAAAGGAGCAATAATTTTGCTCTCACAAAGACAGTAAACAGATACAACAATGAAACGTATTCAATTCTTCATTCTTTCGCTGGCAGTGGCTATAACTGCGACTGCCGCAACATTCACGGGAACGGTCGTTGACGAGGCGGGCCATCCCTTCGCTTTCGCCAACGTGGTGCTTCTCAACCCTATCGACAGCGCATTTGTATCAGGCACAATGACCGATGATGCAGGTGCGTTTTCGCTCACTTCCGAAAAATCAAGTGTAATAGTCAAGATCTCCTATATTGGTTACGAGACAAAGTGTGTCAATGCTACTGCCAGCAACTTGGGCACCATCCAACTACAGCCGGAAGCCACTATGCTCGGCGAAGTGGTGGTGAAAGGCGCGCGCCCCACCTACAAACTCACCACTGAGGGTATCAAGACCGATGTTGATGGTACTCTGTTGAGTCGAGTGGGTAGTGCCAACGATGTGCTACAGAACCTGCCCGGCGTGCAAAAAAAAGCCGATGGAATTGAAGTATTCGGCAAGGGAACACCACTTATATATATCAACGGCCGCGAACTGCGCAACAAGAGCGAATTGGACCAAATAAAAAGCGAAGACATCCAGAGTGTGGAACTCATTACTAATCCAGGCTCGAAATACAAGGCCGATGTTGAGTCGGTAATCCTTATCAAGACCAAACGCGCACAGGGCGAGGGATTCTCGTTCAACACACAGGCGAGTTACTACCAGGGTGAGAATATGGACTTAGCGTTAGGGGTGAACTGGAACTATCGTCATGGCGGACTTGACTTGTTTGGCAGCGAGTGGTACAACGAGTATCGTTGGGCCCAGAACGACGCCATGCGCTTCGACGTGCAAGCCGATTCGACGTGGATTCTTGACGAAGAGTTACACAGCAAAAGTCTTTCACGCTCACTATATAACTCGATTGGTCTGAACTATGTGTTCAACGACAACCATTCACTTGGAATGCGCTACGACACTAAGTGGTATTTTAAGAACCGCGACTGGGGCAGTATGACCGCCGACGTGATGGCAAATGGCGAGTTCTTCGACCACCTGGACAACACCGTGGAACATAATACGAAGTCAAACATGCCCCACACCCTAAACGCCTACTACAATGGGCGTGTGGGCGCCACTGGCATCGACGTGAACATCGACTATATGTTTTACAAGAACCGCAAGAGTCAATATAACGACGAGGTGAGCCAAGAGCGTGACAGCCGCATCGTCACTGCCCAAAGCGTTGTGCGCAATCAGTTACTGGCAGGCAAATTGGTATTGTCGTGGCAAGTGCTTGGGGGCAACCTGCAGGCCGGAAGCGAGGTGAGCAACACCCACCGAAACGATGATTACATCAACCCGGAGAACATTGTGCCGACGTCATTCACCGAGCAGCGCGAGCGCAACTATGCTTTCTTTGTGGAGTATGCACGCCCATTACCTTTTGGACAAGTAAGACTGGGGTTGCGCAACGAGAATGTGTGCAGCGACTACTACAGCATGGGCGAGCGCATGGCAGAGCAAAGCCGCACCTATCACCACCTGTTTCCCAGCGTGGGACTGTCGACACAAGCAGGTAAAGTGCAGATTATGCTCAATTATGCCATGAAAATCCAGCGCCCTTACTACTGGCAACTTAATGGCAGCGTATCTTATGGCAACCGCTTCACTTGGGAAAGCGGCAACCCTGCCTTAAAGCCATCCATCAACAACCAATTAGGGCTGATGGCGCGATGGAAATGGATGTCGCTAATGGTTGACTACAAGCACACTACCGACCAAATAATCAATGTGGGTAAAGAGGTGCCAAGTAGCGAGGCAACCACCTTGATCACACGCGACAATGTGGACAGCAGCAACAAACTGCGGCTCATGCTAAATTTCAACCCACAGTTTGGCATCTATCAACCACAACTATCATTCGGCATGATAAAAGACTGGATGAAGATTCCCACTCCAGGAGGATTTATCAGTCCTGAGCGCCCCATCTACCTGGTGCAGTTCAACAACAACATAAAAATCCAGCCTACTCTGACAGCAAGCGCCAATTTGGATATAACCACCAAGGGCGACCAAGAAAACCTGTCGCTTACAAAAGCCACAGTCAACCTCTATCTGAGTATCACCAAGACATTCTTCAACGACCGACTGAGCATAAAAGTGGCTGGACGCAATTTGCTCGACGCTCAAGAGAACATAAGACTCAGGTATGGACAGCGTAACCTTTATCAGGAAAGTCATCATGACTCGCGGGAATTAGAAATAACCGTGAAATATAAGTTCAATGCCACGGGCAGCAAATGGCGCGGCAGCGGTGCCGGCGAAAGCGAAAAAGCCCGCCTCGGCAACTAACAACCATACCTGCTTCATCTTCTGCAAGGCGCAACTCATTTCCGGGTTGCGTTTTGTGTTAATGCCCACGCGCTCGAGCAGGCGTGCTTGAGGCGGTTTTGGTGATTTCGGCACCCGAGAGGACAAGATTCGCTCGCATTCGCTTCGCGCATCTTGTGCGCTCCCGCGGGGCCGCTGCCAATCAAAGCAGCAACGGTCCCGCAAGGGACGGACGTTTTGCGTTAATGCCCCACGCTCGAGCAGGCTCGGCGTGGGGACATTAATACAAAACGGTTGCGACATTCGTCACAACCGTTGCTGTCTTGATTGGCGGAGAGGACAAGATTCACCGCACATATTCCGAGAAAACTCTCGCTCTGAATATCAATCAGTTACATTTTACACATTTGCCTATTTTGACCGATTTTTGGCCTATTACCGTCCCTATATCGTCCCGGTACGCAAGCGTTGTAATGTGCTGACAGCAAGTTAATAAACCTTTAATTCTAAAATACGACTGTTTGAATTTTATTTATTTGTTTTCTTGGAGAAAAGAGCAATATTCCTCTAATGATTTTTTCATTACTTGCTGAGGAATGAGTTTACGCTGGTACTCGGCAATCATCGTTGGACTCAATGAACGGCTCAAAGTATATTCGACCATGCTCCTGTCGGCAGAAGGACATAGAATGATGCCGATACTCGGGTTTTCATTGTCACGTTTCACATCGCGGTCCAAAGCTTCGAGATACATATCCATTTTGCCAACAAACTCCGGTTGAAAATCAACCGCCTTCAACTCAATTGCCACCAAGCATTGCAGAGCCCTGTGAAAGAACAAAAGGTCAATTCGCTTAGTGGATCCGCCCACTTGTACACCAAATTCGCTTTCGATGAACAAAAAATCTTTCCCAAGTTCAAGAATGAATGCTTTCATGTGTTCAAGCAAACCTTTATGCAAGTGGTGTTCATTATGTTCTTGTGGCAGATTGAGGAAGTCAACAATTGCTTTGTCCTTGAGCATAAACTCCGATTGAGGATATTCGTCCAGCAACTTTGGAGACAGCATTTTTTCCTTATCCATTAGTGACGAGAATGTTTGATTGACAATGCAACGCCGCAGTTCCTCAGTTTTCAGACCTTGATGACGTGCATATAGCATATAGAAGATACGTTCCTCATCGCTACGGCAACGATTCATGATTTCAATGTGACTTGTAAAAGGTATTATAGATAACAGTTTCGGTAATGGTTGCAAATCTTCCTCTAATTGTGCAATTCCCAATTGCACAATTTCATTTGTGACTGATTTTGAGGGCGTTTCTAATTGTGCAATTCTCGATTGCACAAATTCTGGAAGATGCAAATTACTTAATGTGTTTAGAAATGGCTTGGCACTATAAGTGTCGTAGAACTTTACCATATTGTACAAATGACGTTTGCCAAACCCTCTCTGCTTAGGGTTAGTTCGTTTCAGATAGTCTGCCAAGTCGCTGACAATCTTTGTGCCCCAGCGAGCCGATTTCAACTGCATTGAAATGTATTGACCAATCTCCCAATTCATCTGTAAAGCCGCTGTGTTTACAATGGATATGGCTGATGAGCGATATCTTTCAATCAACGAGTTGACAAACGCGAATTGCCTCTCCAACTCTGCTTGGTTAGGAACTATTGTGATGTTATCTGCCATAATCTTTAAGTTTTGATTCCACAAAGATACAAATTATTGATGAGCGGAATGTGAAATCCACTGCAAATCCACTGCAAAAATCGTGGCAGAATGATAAAAAAATGATTTTTGTGGTCTAAAATTTGGCTGGTAAAAAAAAAAATCAGCGTACCTTTGCGAATAAGAAATATGTTGTATATTTGTATACATTAGAGTGTATCCTTAGTTTTTGATAAAAAAGACGGGGTTTGTTCGTCTATTTTTATTAGAAACGTTAAACTTACTTAAGATGTTTATAACAATTTGGCATCAAACAATATAAACCACAAATACAGCACAAAAAGCAAGCAAAAATCACTACTATAAACAATAGTTTTTAACATCCATTCACTAAATCATGCGAGTTTTCGTCAATTCTCAATCGTATTATATAGGTAGAGACATCAATTAAAAAACCATTTAAAAATTACGATTATGAACAAAAAAATGACTCAAGACGAGATTTACGAGGCAATCGCAAAACGCGTGAAAAACGGAGGTCGCCTCAAGCCAATTGCCGATGAAAACGGCAACCTTTCTGATGGCTTAAAAGTGGCGAGGCTTGATTGTGGTGACGGCCAAATTACTTTAAAGATTGGCACACTTGACGAAATTTGTAAAGCATTTGGTATCTCGAGGCCCATATCTGATGATGCTATTGAGGGTATGGTGAGGGCTAAGTTGAAATGTGGTAAGGCATTTACAATCAAAGACAAACTGGAGGATTCATTGACCGACGAGAATGTGCTTCTGCTCTAAAAACAAGGAATCATGAAACGACAAGTCATCACACAACTGACAACGGTCGAGCGCCTTACCCTGCTGGAGCAAATCTTTGCCCCACAGGGCGAATGCTCATGCGTTGAATTTGCGTCCTGCACATTGAGCGACATGGCTTTCATGTTCGACTTTGCAGATGCCAACTTAGTGAAAATGAAGTGGTATAACGATGAGTGCGAATTGAGCGAGATTATTGAATGCACCAAGCACCTTCTATCACCCGAAGTGGAGCAGAAGTTCGGGCTGGGCATGCCTTACTTAGTCCATGCCATTTTGCCTTCAAAATCAAGACTCATTGCCGATTTCTCAAACTGGCTTCAGCACAATGAACCCATAGCGCTGGAGCACTTTGTGACCGCAAGCAACACGGACGACATCACCGTTCATGTCGCCTTCATAAAAAACGAAATCGGCGACCGCATCGCCGATGAAGCGTTAAAAGAAAACAGAATTATAAACTTATAAAAGAACCAAAAACTATGAAGTATTATTTCAAAAAAACTAAGCAAGAAATCAATAACTACGATGAATGGGAAAAATGTTATATACAGTCAGATGAGAAACATTGGGAAGAGGGTCGGAGCGCACAATCACTTGCCGATTTTATGATGCGGCGAAACGGAATTGAAATTATTACTAATGTTGTTAATGATCTGCTGGAAAATGATTCTATAGATTTCTTTGAATATGGAATTATAGAATATGAGAGCAAATTTGACGAATTTAAAAATGGACGAAAGCAAGATATTGCTATATGGGGGAAGACCAAATCAAATCACTCTATACATATAGGAGTGGAGGCAAAAGTTGATGAGGAATTTGGAGAAACTATTGAAGATGCAATTAAGGAAGCAGAAAAAGCTTTAAAAAATACTCCAAATAGTAAGAAAAAAGAACGGATAGAAAAATTGAGCAAAAAAGTGTTCAAATTATCATCACCAGAGTCAATATCCCACTTGAGGTATCAATTATTGCATTATACGGCAGGTACTATTGAGGTGAATGCTGATATCCATATAATGCTTATTCTTGTGTTTAAAACATCTAAGTATCAAGATGCAAAAGGAAAGGAAAATTTTAGAGATTTTGAGTGTTATATGAAATCATTGGGTGATGTGGTTGATGAGTTCACTTATGATTTAGGCAGATTGAAAGAATCTACTTTTGCTATTTATAAGGAGATTGTATACTGATGACCATTCTTCACATCAGTGACACGCACGGGTTGCATGGCAGGTTGGGGGCATTGCCTCCAGCCGATGTGATTGTGCATAGCGGCGACTTCTCCCATAGCGGCACCGAACAAGAGGTGCTTGACTTCCTCAACTGGTTCATTATGCTTGATTATCCCAACAAAATCTTTGTTGTGGGCAATCATGACTTATGCCTGTGGGATGCCGAAGGCATTGAGGACTTGCCTGCCAATGTGCACTTTCTGCAAGATAGCAGCGTGACTATTGATGGTGTGAAGTTCTTCGGCTTAGGTTATAACCACCCCGAGAATCTTATTCCCAAAAGCGACCTGGATGTACTCGTAACCCACGAGCCACCGCTTGAAATACTCGACTACTCGTCGGGTACGCATTGGGGCAATCTGCCGTTGCGCAATAGTGTGGAAAGTGCCAATCCGCATTTACATCTCTTCGGCCATGCCCACGAGAGTTATGGCACTACCAAGCGCGACAGCATTATTTTCAGCAATGCTTCATTGCTTGATGACTACAATAAACTTGTCAACTCACCACGACTCATCCAAGTGAGTTTGGACAGGTAATAATTGAGATTAAAGGAGGACAAGATTCGCTCGCATTCGCTTCGCGCATCTTGGTGCGCCCCGGCGGGGGCGCTGCCAATCAAAGCAGCAACGGTCCCGCAAGGGACGGACGTTTTGTGTTAATGCCCCCACGCTCGAGCAGGCGTGATTGACGCGGTTTTGGTGATTTCGGCACCCGACAGGACAAGATTCGCTCGCATTCGCTTCGCGCATCTTGTGCGCTCCCGCGGGGCCGCTGCCAAACGAGCAACCGATTGCTGTCGCAATCATCCGTTTGTTTCGTTATGGCGGGTCGCTCAAGCAAGCTTGGCTCTCCGCCATAACGAAACAACCGGCCACTGTCGTGGTCGGTTGCTCGTTTGGCGGAGAGGACAAGATTCGAACTTGCGGTAGAGTTACCCCTACGGCAGTTTAGCAAACTGCTGGTTTCAGCCACTCACCCACCTCTCCAGTGCTAAGTGCTGATGCGATTAGCGAGTGCAAAGGTAGGTCAATTTTTGGAACTGACAAAGGATTTTTCAAAAAAAATGCTTTTATGTGCGTTTTTCTGTAGTTTTTTGCGCTTCAGCGGGGGCTGAGATGCATTTTTCGGGAGGTGTAATGGGTGTGGTATCGGCTTTTTTTGTACTTTTGCAGACGTTGCCTGTGGGTACCAGCCGCTGTGCAACGCGAACTTTAAAATCATTGATGCTATGAAGATAGGAAAACGAGAAATAAGTGCGTGGAAGGTCATCGCCGCCGTGGTGGCCGTTTTGATAACCCTCGGTGTCGCCGTGGCCTGGCCTTACGCCATCAGCGGCTCGGCCAGCGAGGGCACGATAAAGATTAAGCGCGGCACGTCGACCACGGCTGTGTGCGACTCGCTGCAGCAGGTGGATGTGACGCTGGGCAAGCGCGTGGCCACTCTGCTGGGGCTGCTGGGCGTCGACATGAGCGACTACCAGGGTGCTTACCGCGTGAACAAAGGCGACACGCCGCTGCTGGTGGCCCGCCGGCTGCGCAACGGGCAGACGTCGCCCATACGCTTCACCTTTAATAATGTGCGCACACGCGACCAGTGGGCCAAGCGCGTGGGCGACAAATTCCTGATGAGCAGCGACGAGATGCTGGCGGCGCTCAACGACACGGCTGTGTGCGCCAAGTATGGCTTCAGCGTCGACGAAATCACCGCCATGCTTCAGCCCGACACCTACGAACTGGCCTGGGACCTGACGCCGGAGCAACTGCTCGACAAGATGCACGGCTACTACGAGAAGTTCTGGACTGCCGAGCGCGTCGACAAAGCCAAGTCGCTTGGGCTGACACCGGCACAAGTGGCCACGGTGGCGTCGATTGTCGAGGAGGAGACCACGCAGGCCGACGAGCGCGACAAGGTGGCGCGCCTGTACCTGAACCGCATCGCCGCCGGCATGCCTCTGCAGGCCGACCCAACGGTAAAGTTTGCCCTGGGCGACTTCAGCATCAAGCGCATCACGATAGCCATGACGCGCACGCAGTCGCCTTACAACACCTATGTGAACCCCGGCTTGCCTCCCGGTCCCATCCGTCTGCCCGAGAAGGCCACGCTCGACGCTGTACTTAACGCTCCTCAGCACGACTATCTGTACATGTGCGCCAAGGAGGACCTGAGCGAGTACCACAACTTTGCTCACGACTACGCCACCCACCTCGAGAACGCCCGCCGCTATCAGGCCGAACTCGACCGCCGCGGCATCAAATAATTTTGACTTTAAGGACGATTAAGGGCTTTAAGGAATGAAAACCTTAAAGCCCTTAATCGTGTGGTGAGAGGTGGTGGTTACTGCTGGGCTGGCGGCTCGGGGACCCAGACGTAGGCGCCGAGGTCGATGCCCTCGCGGGCGAAGCGGTCCTGGCCGTAGCGGTCGTAGCGCGCGCTGGCCGGGCAGTAGTCGCGGTTTCCGGCGGCAATGGCGTCGCTACCGTCGTGCAGACGGTAGTCGAAGAGGTAGTCTTCGCGCACGGTGTAGAACTTGGGATCACCCTTCCAGCGGATGTTCAGGAAGTTGGCGTCGTCGGTGCCGTCGGCCTTGAGCAGGCAATTGCGCAGATAGATATTCGACGAGGTGAGGTCGCCAAAGTTGATGTCGCTCGTATTGCCATAGATGATGCAGTTGTCGAGGTAGCACACCAGCGGCGACACGCTTTGGTCGGCGTCCTCGATCCACACATTCAAGATGGGGTCGCTAAGCGCCTTAAAAAGGTAGAAGTTTGCCAGCGTGCAGTTGATGAGATGCACCTTTCCGCCGATAAACGTTGCCACGCCGCCACCGCAGTCGCTAAACTCGGTGCCCTCGGCGTCGATCCATGCGCCCCACCCCGTAAGCAGGGCATCGGTGGCGTTGTGAATCACGCAGTTAAACATGTGCAGCGTGCGCTGCGACACATCGTTGCTGCTGGCCTGCACGCCCAGTTCTGAACTGCGCACCTGCACGTAGGCCATCTCATTGTTGTAACTGCCGTAGCCAAAGATCAGCCCGGCCCATTGTCCGGCCATCAGGTCGAAGTCATACTCCCCAACCACATTGTCGAGGCGGTCGCCGCGCAGCACAATCTCGTGGCCCGGCGTTCCCACGGCGCTCATCCGGCCGTAGACCTTGAGCATAGCGCCGTCGTGGAACATCAGCCGCGCGTCGGGGTCGATGGTGAGCGTGGCGCCCGGCGCGACAATCAGCGTGTCGTAAATCACATAGGGCTTGGCGGCCGTCATGTGCATATCGGTCCAGATGGTGTCGCCATGCAGGCGCACCACGTCCTGCCCCCAGGCTTGCAGCGTCACGTGTTGCGTAAAGCCGTTGGTGACAAACTCGATGCGGTCTTTAATCTCGAGGGCCTCGTCGGCAGTGTTTTCATCGATAAAACTCTCCACAAAGATGAAGATCGAGTCGTTGCCGCGGATTTCCACGTCGTGAAACTCGCTGCCCTTCACGCCGTCGACGTTGAGGTAGAAGTGCGCATCCGACTCACCCAGCACCCTGATGCTGGAGATGTTGACCTGCTTGCTGGCGCGGTTGTACACCACAAATTGCTTCGTGGTGGAACTTTGGTTGGTGATGATGGTGTCGAACGACAGTGTGTCGACCGAGAAGGCCAGCACATCGCTCGACGAGGTGGTGAACTCGTCGTTGATGCAGCCGGTGAAAAGCAGTGCGGCGGCCAATGCCGCGAGAGTGAATATTATGCTACGCATGATGTGTCGAATAAATGACGCCCCGTGAGGGCATTTACTTATTTCATAACGACAAAACGCCGCACTTTATTACCCAGCCGCATAAGAAAAAGCGCTTACACGGCCGGTGACGTCAGGTGTGTGATGTGGCGATTATGTTATTTTCGGGCCTCGAGGCCGACTTTCCACTTAAGGAGTTCTTTTTTGAAAATACTAAGATTCGCGGGCAATCTCTTGTAGTTGGCGGGAATCTCGCCGGTTTCCCGGGCCTGCACCTTGGCGAGGATGTCGTTCACGGTGGGCAGTGCCGGGGTGCCGCTCACGGGCTCGGTGATGGCGAGCAGCAGCGCCAGGCCGTCGGGCCTGAGGGTCTTGAAATCGCTGTGCTCGGTAACCTCGCCCTGGCGTGTCCACCGGCCGTCCTCCTTCTTAAAGAGGGCGCGCTTCGAGAGCATGACCACGCCGGTGTCAGGGTTGCGGTGAATCTTCCCGGTCCTGTCGATAGTATAATTCATCGTGATGAAGCAGTCCTCGACATCGGTGGTCAGTGAGTCAAGGGTCACATTGACGTTAAACTTTTTGTTGACCACCACCGAGTCGCCCCGCATCTCGATGCTTTGATCCTTCGCACTGTTACGATACCTAATGCTGTCGGCGTAGGCTATCTCGTTGCTGAGAATCAGCCACTCCTGGTCGCTCGAGAGCAGTGCGGCATCGATGATGCCTCCGGTGCGCTTGTAGGTGATGAGGTATTTCTCATAACCGTGGCGCGGCGCGTCGAAGTCAACCTCCACAATCACAGCGCCGTAGACGGTCGACGTGGTGTCCCAATCGGTAATTATGGCCTCGGCCTTGGCGATGTCGTCCGGCGTGGCGCAAACGGCGCCCTTGAGGAAGAGTTCGTTATGCCCTTTTTGCACCAGATGCACCCGTGGCTTACCTATCGAGAAGACGTATTCGAGCCTGACACCGTTCACGTTAAGGTATCCAATGCCGGGCATGGCGTATGCGATAATGCTGCTGGCTGCAATGAGCAATGCCGTCGCTAAAACGATTGATTTTCTTTTCATAACTTTCAAGTGAATTATTATCTCACAAAAATATAGCAAAAAAATGAAATGACAAAACAAACCACAAATTAAACAAATTAAAACGAATTGTTTCCAGGCTAATTGCGTCTCTCTCAACACGAATTTCGCGAATTGTAATTTATTTTCAATGCGAATTTCGCGAATTATATTAATTTCTCAGTTTGTTTAATTTGTTGATTAACATGAGCTTACCACAAATTAATCATTAATTATTTGATCATGAAATAATTATCAAAGAAAATTTATGGATAATTTATGGATAATTCATGTTTAGAATCGTCGAGAAGGGAGTTTCGCTGACGCGAAAGAAATCGTTCAAAATCTGTCCAAAATCTAACAAAAAAAATAATATTCTGCTGATGTGAGATTTCGTTAAGATTTTGTTTGATTTCCGCCCGTTAGGGCGCTCTTTTATACCACGACGGGAGTCGCGCTACCGCGGAAAAATCAAAACAAGTTTTGTTTTTCGCTCGCCTTGCACTAACTTTGCAGAAAAGATTTATTTAGTGTAACATGAAGTATTTTATCATAGCCGGGGAGGCGTCGGGCGACCTGCATGGCAGCCAACTGATTAAGGCGCTTCGCGAGGGCGACGATGCCGCAGAGTTCCGTTTTTTGGGCGGCGACCTGATGGCCGCCGAGGCCGGCAGCGAGCCGCTGATCCACTACCGCAACATGGCCTACATGGGCTTTGCCGCCGTGGTGCGCCACCTGGGCGCCATCTTGGGAAACATGAAGAGGACGCGCGCGGCCATCAAGGAGTGGAACCCCGACGTGCTGATACTTATCGACTACCCGTCGTTCAACCTGAAAATGGCCAAGATGGCCCACGAGCGCGGCATAAAGGTGGTGTACTTCATCTCGCCGAAAGTGTGGGTGTGGAAGGAGTGGCGCGTGCGCGACATCAAGCGCTACGTCGACAAGATGCTGCTCATCCTGCCGTTTGAGGTGGACTTCTACAAGGGTCACGACTACGAGGCGACCTACGTGGGCAACCCGACGATGAGCGAACTCACGGCTGCGCGCGCCGCGATGGGCGACTATGCCACGCTGGCTGCCGAGCACGGCCTCGACCCGGGCAAGCCGCTGCTGGCCATACTGCCCGGCTCGCGAGTGCATGAGATTGACAAAAACCTGCCCATCATGCTCGATGCTGCGCTGCGTCACCCCGAGTGCCAGTTGGCCATTGCGGCGGCACCTGCGCTCGACGACGACGGGTACCGTGCCGTCACCGAGCCCCTGCACGCCAGCCATGTGCCCCTGCTGCGCGGCCTCACCTGGGAACTGCTGCACCACGCGCGCGCCGCCATCGTCACCAGCGGCACGGCAACCCTCGAAGCCGCCGTGCTCGACGCGCCGCAGGTGGCCTGCTTCCGCATGAACGGCAAGCCGTGGCTGTATAAGATTTACCGCCGACTCCTGAAGTGCAAATACGTCACGCTGCCCAACCTCATCGACGACAGCGAGGTGATCCCCGAGTTGCTCGTGCACCACTGCACGCCCGACAACATCGAGCGCCACCTGAGCGCCCTGCTCACCGACAGCGCCGCGCGCCGCGCGCAGTTGGCGGGCTACGAGCGCGTGCGCGCCGCCCTGGGCAACCACGACTGCGCCCATAATGCCGCCACCGTAATCCTCAACTTGCTAAAGTCATGACACGCACCCTACTGCACAACGCAATCATAGTGAACGACAACCTCCGCTATCGCGGCTATGTGGTCGTAGAAGGTGAAACCATAGCCATGGTGGGCGCCGGCGACGTGCCCAGCGACGTGGCGCAGACTTGCCAGGCCGCTACCGACTGCCGCGGCGCAATGCTGCTGCCGGGCGTCATCGACACCCATGTGCACTGCCGCGAGCCGGGGATGACCCACAAAGGCACCATCGCCAGCGAGACGCGCGCCGCGGTGGCCGGCGGAGTGACCAGCATTCTCGACATGCCCAACGTGGCCCCACCCACCACATCGGCCGAGACGCTGCTCGCCAAGCAAGAGCGGGCCGCCGCCACTGCCGCCACCAACTATGCCTGCTACGTGGGCGCCACGCACGACAATATCGAGTGGCTCGTCGACGGCGTGGACTACAGCCGCGTGCCGGGCATCAAGGTGTTTATGGGCTCGTCGACCGGCGGCATGCTGCTCGACGACGAGAGCGCGCTGCACCGCCTCTTTTCCAACGCGCCGGCACGCATCGCCGTGCACAGCGAGGACGAGGGCATCATCCGCCAAAATTTGGCTGAATTCCGCGCTCGCTACGGCGACGACATTCCGCTGCGCTGCCACCCGCTTATCCGCTCGTCCGAGGCCTGCGTGGCCAGCACGCGCCGCGCCATCGCCCTTGCCGAGGCCACCGGAGCGCGCCTGCATGTGCTGCATGTCACCACCGCCGCCGAACTTGAACTGCTGGCCACCACCCGCGCCAACGTCACCGCCGAGGCCTGCGTGGGGCATCTGGCGCTCTGTGACGACGATTACGACACGCTGGGGACGCGCATCAAGGTGAACCCCGCCGTCAAGACCGCCGCCGACCGCGACGCCCTGCGCCGCGCCGTAGCCAGCGGGGCCATAGCCACCGTGTCGACCGACCACGCGCCGCACCTGCTCAGCGAGAAGGCGAAGCCTTATGTCACCTGTCCGTCGGGCATGCCGCTGGTGCAATTCTCGTTGGTCACGATGCTGGAGTTGGCTCGCCAGGGCCACTTCGGCGTGGAGCGCGTGGTGGAGGTCATGTGCCATGCTCCGGCCCGGCTCTTCGGCATTGAGTGCCGCGGCTTCATCGCCCCCGGCAATTTTGCCGACCTGACGCTCGTCGCGCCCGACGACGCGGGCCACACCATCAGCGATGCCGACGTGCTCTCGCCCTGCGGCTGGACGCCGCTCACGGGCCTTACCGTGCACCACCGCGTGGTCACCACATGGGTCAACGGCCATCAAGCCTACCACGCCGGCCAAGTCTCCCCCACCCTCAGCGGCCAAGCGCTACGCTTTACAAAACAATAAAGTCCTTAAAGCCTTTTGAGACCTTAAGGACCTTACTATTGTATTTTGTAGGTTGGTTATTCGGAGGGCGTGCCGTCCTCGGTTTGCTGAGCGACATTCTTAACGGGCGCTTTTTGCTTGCGGCGCTTGATTTGCTCGCGGTACTTGCTACGGGCATAGAGCGGATTAGGCTCGTGCAGCACGTACTCGCAGTAGTAACTGATGATGAGCGTGGTGAGAGGCAGCGCGATAATCAGCCCGATGAATCCCAGCACGTAAGCCCAGAGCGACAATGCGAGGAAGATGATAGCGGGATTGAGGCCCATCTGCGACTTCATGATTGCGGGAATGAGCACCAGGTCTTGAATCACTTGGCAGATCAGGTAGGCCAGGATCGTCCAGCCAAACAGCACCCAGAAACTGCCTCCGGTGGCCACCGAAGCCACCAGGCAGAGAAACGCCGCAATGGGGATCGACACCAGTTGCAAGTAGGGCACCATGTTCAGCACCCCAATGAATAGGCCGAAGACAATGGCCATGGGCAAGCCAATGATGTAGAACTCGATGGCGAAGATGACGCCCACAAAAAACGACACCATTGCCTGGCCACGGAAATATCGGCTCATGGTTTCCTGCACGTCGTTGATAATCTTAAACGACATCTTGCGGTATTTTCTTGGAATGGCGCCCTTGAGCATATGGCTCAACTTATCAAAGTCAAGCATGATAAAGAACATATATAGCAGCACAATAAACCACGACGCCACGCTCAAAATGGCGCTCATGGTGCCACCCAGAAACGACCACGTGCCGGTGGCCACTTGGTTAATCACCTTCATGCCTTGTTCCTTGCTGAGCCATGATGTGATTTGGTCGATATCGAGATATTCGCGAATGTAATCGTGAATCACCGACGGAACATAGGGGATGTTGAACGAAGAGCGGGCATAGGCGGTGAGCATGTGTCCCATGCTGGTGAATTCATCGACCAAATAGGGAATCAACAGCCAGAAGGCCCCCACCAGCACAGCAATAACCAGCACAAGGGTGATGACGACGGGGACGATGCGCTTGCGCAAATGCGTCACTCGCTGAATCCACTCCACGATTGGCTCGAGAATATAGGCCAGGATAAAGCCCAACACGAAGGGCCAGAGCACCGGCGTGAGGTAGTTAATCACATACACGAGCACCACAATGGTGATTATCGAAATGACGAGCCGCACAACGCGGTCAAAGTCATATTTCCTCGATTCTACTTGTTCCATATCGATTTAAATTTGCTGCAAAAGTAAGAATTATCCCCGACTTTTCGCATATTTGAGCAGGAAATATTAATTATAGGCTGATCGGAAAAACTCTTTCAAGTTTGGTTTTTCGCTTGCCTTTCGCTAATTTTGTTGCATGAAAACGCTGGTTGTTATTACCGGGCCTACGGCAGTGGGCAAGACGAGAGCGGCAATTGCTGTCGCACAGCACCTGGGCTGCGAAATCGTGTGTGCCGATTCGCGCCAGATTTACCGTGACATCCCCATCTGCACGGCGGCACCCACGGCTGCCGAGCGCGCTGCCGTGCCACATCATTTGGTGGCTTTCAAGGCCTTAGACGAGAGTTACAGCGCCGCCGACTACGAGAGCGACGTGCTGTCGCTGCTGCCCAACCTGTGGCAACGCAGCGACTACGCCGTGATGTGTGGCGGCTCGATGCTCTACGTGCACGCGGTGTGCCACGGCATCGACGAGTTGCCCACCATCGCTCCCGAACTGCGCCAGCACATGCTTGAGCGTCTGGAGCACGAGGGCCTGGAGAGCCTGCTGGCCGACCTTGAGCGCCTCGACCCCGACTACTACCGCGTGGTTGACCGCAGCAATCCACGCCGCGTGGTGCACGCCATAGAAATCTGCCTTCAGGCCGGCGTGCCCTACTCTACCCTGCGCACCGGAGCGGCCAAGCCCCGGCCCTGGCGCACAGTCAGCATCGGACTGAACATGGAGCGCGACCTGCTCTTTGACCGCATCAACCGCCGCGTCGACGCCATGATAGACGCCGGGCTCGAGGCTGAGGCGCGAAGCGTGCAGCACCTGCGTCATCTCAACTCGCTCAACACCGTGGGCATGAAAGAGATGATGGCCTATTTCGACGGTGTGATGGACCGCGACACAGCCATCGCGCGCATCAAGAAAAACACGCGCGTCTACGCCAAGAAGCAACTCACATGGCTGCGCCGCGACAGCGACATCGTGTGGTGCAGCCCAAGCGACACGCTGGCCACCATAGAACGGCTGATATAGCAATCAAAAGCCGTCCCTTTGATTAAAAAAAGACGGCTATAAAGGATAATAATAAGGAATATTTTAGTAATTTTGCACATTAAAATCAAGCAAAAGTGTTATGACACTTAATGGTTACATACCAGCAGAGCACACTCCTCGACCCATGGTGCGGAGAGTGCCGATTTTGTTGTATAATCAACGATATTATTAACTATATTTTTCAAGCGTATGAAAAAAGTATTACTATTTCTTTTCGCACTGCTCACCACCGCCACGGTATGGGCACAGGACTTAACGCCGCTCCAGATGGGCGACAACGGCCCGTTCACCATCACTAACGATGGCGTCTATCTGTCGTTTACGCCCGAGGAGACCGACTACTATGTGTTCGTCGGTACGTCGGATGTGAAACTAGAATTTGCAATCAACATGGATAGCCCAGACTATGCTGATGCCCTATACGAACTAGACGAGGCGACGAACACTTATGTCGGCCACCTTGCTTATACGCAGAAGTTGGAGGCAGGGCTAACGTACAAAATGTTTTTAAAAGCGTATCATGAAGGTGAATCCGGCGATGCGAATGTCGTCGTGAGCAAGGGTTATCTCGTCAGCACCGATGCCGCGAGCGCCGGCCTCCTGAATATGTTGAAAC
This sequence comes from uncultured Bacteroidales bacterium, assembly GCA_902776835.1. Classification (GTDB taxonomy): domain Bacteria; phylum Bacteroidota; class Bacteroidia; order Bacteroidales; family Muribaculaceae; genus Sodaliphilus. Next base: position 2,397 of record CACYRK010000023.1, on the reverse strand, counting down.
CACTGCCATACGTGGCTTTCGAGGGGGAGAATGTGAAACTGACGGCTAACGAGGGCGTGACCATCAACAGCCTCACCGCGACCGCCAATGGCGAGCCTGTCGAAATCACAGAGTCAGGCAGCGTTTACTCCTTCACCATGCCGGCCGCCGATGTCACCATCAGCGGGTCGGGCGAGATGCAGACCCTGCAACTGGGCGACAACGAGGTGAATGTTGTCGACCTTATTACTTATGCCTTTACACCCACCGAGAGCGGAGCCTACATCTTCACGATGGATTGTGACGTGGATGCGATGGTACAGATATCTTCGGGAAACGATATGATTGCAATGGGCTATGCACCACCGTTAGAAACGCTCTCATCGGGCGTTATGCTCGACGCGAATGTCACCTATGGGGTTGTGGCTTTTGCTAATGTCTCTGGAAGCGACATCGTTGCTCCCATCCTGAACATCTCCAAGTATGAACTTGCTCCCATCACGGTGGGTGATAATGAGATTTACGCTCCGAATGGTAATGAATTCTACTATCCCTTTATTCCCGAAGAGAGCGGTGAGTACACCTTCAGCACCTCTGGCTTTGCTGCATTGAATCTCGCAGCGGCGGTGATGCTTGGAAATGACGTGATAGATTACTGTTCACCTAATCAAACAGACATAAATATAACCGTCACGCTTCAGGCAGGAGTCGCCTACGCCTTTAGAGTGCGTGTAGGTGCCAACCATGGCGCTTTCATGCACCTGAACGTGACTAATGATGGAGGGTCGCCGGTTGGCGATGACAACGTGCTCCAAATGGGCGACAACGAGGTGGTTTTAGCCGAAGAACCCACACTCTATACCTTTACGCCCGCCGAGAGTGGTGCCTACCTATTCACGATGAATTGTAACGCTGAGGCGGCGGTGACTATTACAGATAATGATGAAGGAATTGCTTCGTCGTTGGGCTATGCCGAAGTACCGGGGCAGACAATCTGTGCTGGCATCATGCTTGAGGCAGGTGTAACTTGTCAGGTTGCTATTATTCTTTTTGAGGGCAGCGTCGACAGCGCCATCCTGAACATATCCAAGTACGAACTCGCCCCCATCACGTTGGGTGAGAATGAGATTTACGCTCCGTTTGGCTCGCTCTTCGAATATCCATTCACCCCACCGGTGAGCGGAGAGTACACCTTCCGCACCATTGGCGATGCTTCGCTCTCGCCTTCAGTTGGGGTGTTCCTTGGAGAAGATGATCTTGGATATGATGAAGCGAATAATGAAGACGCGGAATTCACAGCCACGCTTGAGGCTGGAGTCACCTACACCGTTAGGGCTCTTGTTAAATGTTATAATGCATCTCTCATTCACCTGACCGTGGTTTCGCCTCTGCTCGCCATCAATGTGCCCGAATCGTTTGAGCACGGCATGGTGACCAGCGACAAGGAGGCCGCCTCCATCGGCGAGACCGTAACGCTGACCGTGACCCCCGACAACGGCTATGAGATTGAAACGCTCACCGTGACTTTCAGCCCCGAGGTCGAGCCAAGCGGCGCACAAATACGTCTGCGTGGCGGCTCAGTGGACATTATCCCAGGCACCGATCTGAACACCTTCACCTTCGAGATGCCGGCTGCTCCTGTTTACGTAAACGCCACGTTTAAAGAGGCCACCGTTACTGGTGTCCAAGACCTCAACGCAGCGCAGCCCCGCAGCGGCCAGCGCTACAACCTCATGGGTCAGCCCGTTGGCGATGACTACAAGGGCATCGTCATCCAAGACGGCAAAAAGTTAATTGTGAAATAACATTTCACACACCGCATCCTTAAAGGCTCGCCAATCGGTGAGCCTTTTCTTTCCCCCGCCCAACCCAAAGTGCAACAAAATGGACTGTCCCCTTTTCATCTGTCCCAACCTTTTTGAATTATAACACACCATCGTGCGCAATCCCAGGTTTTAACCATCTTTACTCCACGACGCGCCATGGCGCGTCCCTACAAATTTACATTGGTGCCCGGGAAAACCAATAATTCAAAATCTGCCAAATGGTAAAAAAACAGCGGCACGCCCAACGACGTGCCGCCAATCTGTTATCTCTAATCTATAATCTAATTATTACTCCCAGCCTGAGATGGCCATGATGTGGTTGATGAGCGCGTTCAGGTCGAAGGCGTCGACCTCGCCGTCGCCGTTGAGGTCGGGCTGGCCATAATAAATATTACCCTCGATGCCCAAGATGAGGTTGATGAGCGCATTCAGGTCGTTACCATCGACGTTGTTGTCGCCATCGACGTCGCCATATACCACCTGTGGGTAAGCATCGTTGTAAATCAACTCCAAGCCGGGGATGTCGACCTCGTATTGCGTACCAACCGTGGTCTTCATACTGAAGCCCACGTAACTGAATTTCAGCGGATAC
>CACYRK010000022.1 GCA_902776835.1 uncultured Bacteroidales bacterium | reverse complement strand
AATACGGTTGTCACGCTTAGGTGGACTGATAAACGACTTCATGAAATTAAAAGCGTCAAACAGCTTTGTTTTACCACTAGCGTTAGCACCATATACCACTACCGTTTTTTGAAGACTTGTCTTACCATCCATTTTATGGCAATAAAGGTCTTTTTTTCCTGTTCCGGAAGCAACAAGATTCAGGATTGCTTCATCTTTGAAGCTTTTGTAGTTGCTAAATGAAAACTGTACTAACATATATGTTTCTTTTAAGCAGTGATTTCTTTTGCAAAGTTACGCTTTTTTTTCTTAATAATGGCAATCTTATTGCGATTTTTTGCGATTTTTTGCATAAAATTGATATTAAACAGGCGTTTTGGGAGTTTTTAAACTATAATTCTTGAACGATAAAGTAAAATGGTTAGAAAGTGAATTCAACGAAAATATATCTATCAACCATACATTGTTATAAAAAGTTAAATACGTTAAATCTTCATCTTTTTTGCATCTACAGAATCAACGCCATCACTTTTCTACCGTTTGGAATAATATTAATTGAAATACAATGAGTTACAAATTCAAAGATTGCACAAGCTTGACGAGCATTAACATACCTAATTCAGTATATTCAATCGGAGAGGATGCGTTCGACAATACGTCTTGGTATAACAACAAACGAGTTGCTATGGTTTATGCTGGGTTGGTAGCCTATAAATATAAAGGCATAATGTCTTTGAATACAGATATCAACATAATTGAAGGCACGAAAGGGATTGCAGGTGGGTGTTTCAATGGTTGCTATGGATTGAGAAGTATATCGATACCAAACTCTGTCATGTCTATTGGTGACAACGCATTTAAAGAATGTACTAGTTTAACAAGCATAACCTTACCCGAAGCGTTAACCTCGATTAGCGCAGGGACATTCCAATCTTGTACAAGACTCAAGAGTATGACGATTCCCCGTTCTGTATCTTCAATCGGTGACGGAGCATTTGATAATTGCACCAGTCTTAATAGTATAAACATACCTATCTCCGTTACTTCAATTGGCGAAGAATCGTTCTACCACTGCTGTGCATTGACGAGAATAGTAATCCCTAACTCAGTTCGCTCTATCGGCCGTGCGGCATTTGCTAACTGCAGGGAACTTACGAGTGTATCATTGCCTAATTCAATTACAACCATTGAAAGTTCAATTTTTATCGGTTGCAGTAAATTGACTAACATAAGTTTACCAGTCACTGTAACATCTATAGGAATCGGCGCGTTCTGTAATTGCAGCAGCTTAACGTCTATTACTATCCCCCAATTCGTCACTTCAATAGGCATACGAGCATTTGCAGGTTGTAGCAGCTTGATTGTATTAAAAAGTAAAATTGTTAATGTGGAGGACGTGATAATGGGTGACTATGTTTTTGATAACGTTCCCACATCAACATGCATGCTGAAGGTTCCATATGGAACGGCTGACATTTACAGAGAAGCAGACCAATGGCGAGAATTCATGAATATCATCGAAATAAAAGATTTCGTAATGGGCGACATTAGTGGAGATGGCGCTGTTGATGGTTTGGATATCAACCTGCTAATCAATATTTTACTTGGTAAAGACAACGCTGCCAACTATGATGATCGAGCCGACCTGGACGATAGCGGCACAGTCGACGGCAGCGATATCAATCTTCTCATTAACATACTTCTTGGCAAGTAACCATCATAATGATAACGACCATTTGATGTTTTTTTTTGAAAAGTTTTACCGAACACCAATAATATAGCAACAATAGCAAGCATAGCATCAAAAAAGGCCTCTCAGCGAGGCCTTTTTTGATACCATTGTAATCTGCAATCTCATCAATATAATCAGGCAATTTATTTGCCTAAGAGGATATTGATCAAAGTGTTGATGTCGCTGCCGTCGACACCGCCCTGGCCGTCGACGTTGGCGCGGCCATCGTAGTTGGCGGCGTTGTCCTTGCCCAAAATGATGTTGATAAGGATGTTCAAGTCGTTGCCGTCGACAGTTCCGTTACCGTCTACGTCGCCGGGGATGGCGGCGTAGAGGTCGGTGATGTCGCGCACGGTGTATTTGTTGGTCGTCGACGAGATCTCGTAGTAAGTGTCTTTGTACAGATCCTTGATGTCCACAGTCTGGTGTCCTCCGTCGCCCTGGCTGAAGATGATGTTAAAGCGGTAGTCCTCGGCGCTGATGGTGAATGGGTAGCGGTAGAAGCGGTCGCCCTTCACCACCGTCACATCGCTCTCGCTCATGGCGCGTCCCGGCCAGGAGCCCAGCAGGTTGCCGCTGTTGTCCCAGGCGTAGAAGTAGAGCGACGTCCAGTTGTTTGGCGCCACTTTCGGGTCCTTGAGGTAGATGGTGGCTGTGTAAGGCTCGAAGCCGTGGAAGGTGTATTCGCGGCTGATTACGTTGCGCACCTTGCCGTCGACGAGCACGCCGGCGGTGAGCGTGGTGTTGTCGTTGAACGTGAGCGTCACCTGGCCGATGCCGCGCTGGCTGCTGGCGGTGGGCTTGCTGCCGTCGAGGGTGTAGACTATCACGGCGTCGGGCTCGCTGGCGGTGATGGTCACCGTCACGCTGCCCTCATAGCGGCCGCTGGCCTTGTCGATGCTCAGCGTGGGAGCCGGGGTGGAGTAGTTGGTCACCTCGTGATCGTAGACGCCGCCGATGTAGTAGCCGTGGTTGTGATAGGTAAGGTCGGACGTCTGCGTGCCGTTGACGACAAAGATTATGCCGGTGGGCATCGTGGTGAGGTCACCCTCGTAGCGCCAGCGGTAGATTTTGCGTGTGCTGTCGGCATTGCAGCCCATCAACTCCATTTTTACGCCGGGCCATGAGCCGCCGGTAAAGTTGCTGCTGGAGTTCCAAACCCACGTGGTGATGTTGCCCACGTTGAGCGGTGCCTCGTAGAAGACGCTCAGGTCGTCCTCCTCGACTTGCGGCGTATACACCTCGAGCGGCGTGTCCGGGTCGTCGCCACCGCCACCGCCGGTGATATACTGCGTGTAGGGGTCGCCGTCCTCCTCGTGGCCGTCATAGGCCAGTTGGGTGGGCGTCACGGCGCTGCTGCCGTACAGGAATGGACCGTCCTGGCCAATCTTGCCGGGGCCGTTGAGCACGTAGATGCGCAGGTTGCCCTTGCCGCTGAACGATGGCGTGGTGAGCGTGCCGTCGGTCACCGTAATCACGTCGCCGGTGACGCAGTCGCGGTAGGTGCCGTTGAGCACGCCGGTGAAGGTCGCTGTGCTGTTGAGGGCAATCAGGGCGTAGGAGTCGATGTTGCCACTGGTGTAGCGGCGCTTGAAGGCGTAGCCGCCGCTCGATGAGCAACCACTCTTGCTGTACTGGCCCTTGCGCAGGGCGGGCACGGCAGCGCGGATTTTGTTCAGGCGCTGCAAGTGGTGGGCCAGCGGGCGCGACAGGGTTGCCGCCACGTTGCCGCTGGCGCTGGCCACCTCGCCAAAGTCGGCCGCGGTGACCTCGCCGGTGAGGTAGCCGCCATAGTAGGCGCGACCGGTGTTGAACAGCGCCTCGTCGGTGCCCTTGTCCATCACCTTGCCCTTGCGGAACTCAATCTCGCCGCCGTAGAACAGGCAGGGGATGCCGCGCATGGTGAACAGCAGCGACAAGTTCTCGGCCCACTGGCTGGTGCCGCCGTTGAAGCGGTCGAAACTGTCGGGGCCGTAGTCGTGGCTCTCGATATAGTTGACATTGAACGTGGCGTCGTTGTATAGGTTGTCCTTGTTGAGCACGCCCCACACGCGCCCGGCATTCTGGAAGTTCCAGTGCACGGTGAAGTCGATGACCGAGAGGCCGCTGCTCTTGCTATAGTCGGGAGTGTGGTAGTTGTTGCCGTCGAGCAGGGCATTGTTGCTGTGCGGCTGAGCGCTCTCACTAAGGTTGGCCTCGTGCTCCTGCAGCGCCAGACTCTGGTTGGCCAGTGTGGCCGGGTCGGTGCTCTCGTACACGGCGACGCTCTGCCAGTAGGCCGGGTCGCTGTTCCACTGGCTGCACAACGCCGGGTCGCTCTGCCAAGTGTAGAAATAGGGCGACAACGACGGCTGGTTGCGGTAGGTGACGTCGCTGAAGCGTGCGCACACCTCGGCATACATGAAGAACGGCGCGCCGCTCGGGCGTTTGTAGGCATATTGCTCGCCCAAGGCCTTGAAGGCCGGGACAAAGGCGTTGTTGAACGTCATGCGCGAGATGTGGCCGCCGGTGTCGATGCGGAAGCCGTCGACGCCCATCTTGATAAACGAGCCGTAGCAGTCAATCAAGTAGTTGTAGGTCTCGGGGTTCTCGGTGTTCAGGTCCACGCAGTCGCCGGCAATCTGCGCCCACCAGCGGTTTGGCTCGTCCCAGTTGAAGTTGCCGTAGTGGTGCCACAGGTTGTGGCTGTCGTGGTTCACGTCGTCGGTGTTTTTCATCTTGGTAAGGCGGTCCTGATACTGCGCCGAGGCGTTGAGGTTCAGGTAGTTGTCGTTGAGCAGGCCACCATCCTTGATGGTGTAGGGCACCATGCACTGGTTGATGTCGCTCTGCGGCTTGGTGAAGTCGCGGTTGAAGAGTTTGCACAGATGCTCCTCGCCGAAGTTGCCCGTGTGGTTAATCACGATGTCGATGATGATTTTCATGTCGCGGGCATGCACGGCGTCGATGAGGTCCTGCAGCGAGCAGTCGTCGCTCAGGTAGCGCTGGTCGACGCGGCTCATGTCCATGGCATGGTAGCCGTGATAGTCGAGCCCCGACGCATTCTGCACGATGGGCGTAATCCATATGGCCGTGAATCCCAGCGCCTTGATGTAGTCAAGTCGCTCGATGAGGCCCTTGAAGTCGCCGCGCCACTCGGGGTCTTGCATAGCGACGTTTTTGGTGCCGCTCCAGCAATAAGTGTTGTTCGAGGGGTCGCCGTCGTAAAAACGTGTGGTAATAGCAAAATAGATGGTCTCGTCGCGGAAGTCGGTGCGACCATCGGGCCATGCTGTGGCAGCCTGGGCCACCATCGAAGCCAGCACAGCAGTAATGAGTGCCAGCAGTTTGAAATAAAGTTTTTTCATAATCATTAATATTAAATATTTATCTTTCAACGAATTGTTTCACGGCAGGGATGACGTATTTGCGCGTGTACAGTCGCGCGCCATCATCGTTGAGGTGGCCGTCGTCGTCCCACAACTCAAGGTGGTGGGTGAAAGCCGTGTCGCAGCGCGCCATCACGAAAGGCACCCCGTAGCGTTGGCACAACTGGCGCGCGGGGTCGTAGAGCGTGTCGGTGGCCTCGGTGGCGCCGTAGCGTGGCGAACTGAAGACGACGAGGCGGTCGTGATAGCGGGCGATGAGCGACTCCAGGTAACGCAGTTTCACGGGGTCGGTGTCCCCGTTGATAATCTCGTTGTTCCACACAAAGTGCGAGTCGTCGAAGTGGCCGTGCAGCGGCACGTAGCCATTGTCGGCGTCGGGCACGTCGTAGCCGCTGCCGTGGCGCGCCAGCAGGCTCTCAAAGAGCACCGAGTTGTAAGGGTAGATGCGCGACAGTGTGCGAAGCCGCTCCCAGCGGTCGATGTCGGCCAGTATCGAGTCGCGGCATTGCAAACTGCTCATGCGCTTTATCTTGCCGGCACGGCGCGTGTGAGTTCCGCCCTCAATGTCGAAATAGTATGCCACATCATAGAGTATGAGTCGCGGCATGTATCGCTGCGTGACGTTGCGTAGCAGGGCATAGTGCGTGAGCACGCTCTCGCCCTCTAAGCCGCAGTTGTAACACGTCAGGCCCGTAGTGTCGGTGATTATCGTAGGCACGTAGTGGTGCAGTGCGCGCGAGGCACCCATCACCAGGATGTCGGTGTGCACGCTGTCGGCGATGCGGTTCAGGCGTCCCACCTCGCCCAACGAGGTGTTGTGGTAGACGCGCTCTACTATGCGGCCAATCACTTGGTCGCCAACGACAATGAGCAACGCCATCGCCAGCAGTAATAATATGAATCGTCGCATCGCCTTCATGTGGTTTTAGAATCGCATGTATATGAATTGGCTCGAATCGAGCACGCCAAAGAGCAGTATCATCCACACCAAGCTGGCGTAGAACGTCCAGCGCAGCACGCGTCGGCCGCGCGTCCACCGAGTCAGACGCGCCACGCACCACTCGTCGTACACGTCGCGGGCCAGTACCACAACAAGTGTCAGCCCTATCATCCACAGCATGGCGGTGGTGTGCACAGGGTCGACGATAATCCACTGCAATGACTTGGCACCACCGAACAAAGTGCCGTAAATCTCAAGGGCCTCGCCGAAGTTGTCGCGGAAAAAACCAAGAATTACGCCCATCAACATCACCGTCACCAGGGAGCCCAGCGCGTGTGTCAGCGGGTGTGCCTTGAGGCGTTGCAACGGCAAAAAGCGTTCAAGCGACACCACCACACCATGGCATAATCCCCAGCAAAGGTAGCCAGGCAAAATGCCGTGCCACATTCCGCTGACCAAGAAAGCTATGATGGTGTTGAATGTCGACCGCAACTTCGAGCAGCGGCTGCCACCCAGCGGAATGTAGACGTAGTCGCGCAACCACGATGACAGCGAGATGTGCCAGCGCGTCCACAAATCTTTCAGGCCCACGGCAAAAAGCGGACGGTGAAAATTCTCTGCCAGCCGGTAACCCAGCAGGTTGCCCGCGCCGATAGCAATGAATGAGTAACCGGCAAAGTCGGTGTAGATTTGCAGCGCCAGCAGGGTGAGGGCGATGAGCACCGTGAGCGAGTTATACTGCGCGCTGTGTTGCAGCACGCTGTTGATGTATATGCCCAAGCGGTCGGCCACCACAATTTTCAGAAACATACCCCACACCATTCGCTTAGCTCCCTGCACAGCCAGCGGGTAATCAAATGTCGCCACACCGGCACGAAATTGCGGCATCATCAGGGGGGCGCGCTGGATGGGACCCGAGGTGATAGTGGGCAGGAAGCATACAAAAAGTGCGTGGTTGAGCCACGAGCGGTCGGGCTCGATGCGTCGCTTGTACACGTCAATAACATAGCCCAATGCCTGCAGCGTGTAGCACGAGAGGCCCAACGGAATAGCCCAGTTGAGGCCTGGCAACCGCCACTGCGCCCACTCGGGGAGCCACAGATTGATGATGGGCTCCTTGAGTTTGAAAAACAGCATCGGACCCAGCACGGCAAGCAGCCACAGCCACAGCGTGCCGCGAGAGCGCTCGGCGCTGCCCAAGTGGCGAACAGCAAAATAACTTGCCACCACCACCCACAGCAGCATCACCGCATACGCCGGGTTGCTAAGCATGTAGAACGCCACGCTGCCGCACAGCAAAAATGCGCGACGCCAACGCACTGGCAATGCGTAGTAGCACAGCACCAGCGCTGGGAAAAACATGACGAACTTTAGCGAAGCGAATGACATGCAATATCACAAAATAAATGCAAATTTACAACAATAATCCGAATTGTTGCATTAATATCTCATCAACTCGCCAAATATTTCAACTCATCCCCCACATTTTGTGTGCACAAGCCGTCATCGCTGCTTAAGCAGTTGTTCGAGACGCTGTCAATGGGTTGTGCGATTAAAGCACGATTGGCAGCGCCACAATATTAACATATTTAAGTTTCTAATGTGGTTAAAGTGTTGTGTCACAGGCCCTCCCCTAAGTTGGGGAGCCAAAGGTGCGAACCGAATGCAGAGATTGAACTTACCCAAACTATGTCGAGGCGATGCCCATTGACGCCGCAGGAGGTGGCCCGAAGCGACGGAGGTGTGTGTTTCGCATGCTGGTGGACATACCTCCTTGTTTTTGAACCAAACAACCATAATTACCTCCAATAATCCATTACCAAATGTCCTCAAAGGGACGGTTCTTTTGAGGACATTTTGATTTTGAGATTAATCATTTTTTAAGAACCAAAATACTCATCATATGACACTCTCCTACTTTGTTTTCAATCTTTCAATTAATTTTACCACAGATGATTATGCGAATATTAGCCAAATTTTATAATCAATTCTTCCCCCGTTATAAACCGAGCAATTTGTCCTCAAAAGAACCGTCCCTTTGAGGACAAGATGAGAAAAAAGTGTCCTCAAAGGAACCGTCCCTTTGAGGACAAATTTTGAATAATAACCATAATTGCTGTTTGGGCTTTTTTTGGTCATAACCATATTTTGACACACCTTCATTTCACGCCTGATTCCCAGCATATTGTAATACACCAAATTACTTCAGAAACTTAAGTTAACAAAAAAGAGGGCGTTTGGCCCTCTTTTTTTGTTGTGCATAATGCAGTGTGCATTATTTGATTACCATGATTTTTTTGCCGTCCTGGCGGATGTAGAGGCCCGGACGCAGGTTGTCGGCGTTAACGCGGCGGCCCATCAGGTCGTAGAGGGGCAGCGAGCGCGTGTCGTCGGCAGCGATGCTGGTCACGCCAGTGTCGGTCAGATCGTACCAGGTGATGGCGCTCTCGTTGGTCTCGCCACCGCCGGTGTAGACGCTCTGCACGCCTATGCGCTCAGCGTTGTCGGGAATATTGTAAACCACCACCAACTGGCCGCCCTTCATGAAGTTCATCTCGTCTTCGCGGTTATATTCGATTACGGTCATGTCTTCGTCAAACCCGTAGTTGTCGGCAGCAAAGATGTAAGGCTCGGCGCCGTTGCCACAGTCGATAAAGAGTTTGTAGCCCAGTTTGCTGGTGAGCAGCGGGTTGCCGTCGACATCGGTGGCGGGCACATCGAGCATCAGATAGCCAAAGCCCTCCTCGGCGGCATACTCAAAGTAGAGCACGCTGGGGTCGGCCGGTGTGGCAGCCTCGTCGAGGATGTGTGTGAGCACCACGTTGCCCAGTATGTCGTACCATGCCAAGACCTCGTCGTTGTCGCAGATGGCATACCATGACTGGGCCACCAGTTCGCCGGTCTCGGCATTCGGGGTGAGCACAAAGTCGGCCACATTGTCGTCGTTGGGGCCGCAACCCATGAAGTACAGCGGGAAGGCCTCGCCCTGATAGATAAACACGCCGAAGTATTGACCGTTGTCAATCACGTAGTCGTCGCCCTGGCGGTGACCCTTGACCCATGCCTGCGGCAGGTAAGAGCACAAGCCCTGAATGTAGATGTCGTCGCCGTCGTAGCCCACACGGGCGCTGCCCAGCAGCGGGTCGCCCTCGAACCAACTGTTGTCCTTATAGCCCATGTATGTGCCAGTGAGGACATACTCCTCGGTCTCAAGGTCTTCGGGCACCTCAACGGTGTCGCCGTCGGGCACCATGTTCATCTGGCTGTCGTACTGATAGTACCACAGCAACTGGCTGTCGCTGGAATTCTCGATGATGTAGCACACAATCTCTTGCGAGAGCACAAACGTGCGCGCGTTCTCATTGTAATTAAACACGGCGGAAATCGGTGCCGATTCAGTGTCGCTCACGGGAGTCACCGGGAAGAAGTAACTGTCGTAATTCTGGTTGCGGCCAAAGTACTGTTGCCCGAAAGTTACCGTGCCCTGCTCCTCGTCGTAGGTGCCCATAATCCATGCCTCGGGCAGAAGCACGCTAAAGCCCTGCACGTACACGTTCTGGCCGTCCCAGCCCAGCATGATTGGGCGGCTCACGGCCTCCCACGACGAGCCGTCGTAGATGTAGCCGTTAAGGCGATACTTCTCGGTCTCCATGCCGGCCGGCGGGGTGACCACGGTGCCTTCGGCCTTCTGGGGAGACATCGCACGGGTGGATGCCTGGAGGTCGATGTGCGGAGCGGCAATCGTTGTGCGGCTCTGGCCAGCCAACTCTGTGGCACTGTGCTTGTGAAGCGGTTGTAACTTGTTGATTGGTGTTGCATTAATGGTCATCGCCAGGATGGCCAAGGTGAGCAAGAGTGAAAATTTTCTCATAAGTTGTTGTTTTAAAAAAATGATTGATTTTGTCTTCGCAAAATTAGTCTTGATCAACCCCTGTAGCAAATGTTTTCAACAGACCACCCCAATAATCATCTAATCGCCTTATTTTATCCACGCAGTCACACTAACGCTCGAACACTCAGCCACTTGTCCACCCCCGCGGTTGACTGCTCATTCCCCTCAAAAAAAGTCCCTTTTATCGTCGGTTTTGGGCCTGCGGTTGAAAAATGTGGGGTGTTGGGGGTTGTTTGGAAAATAATCGCTAAATTTGTGCTCAAAATTGTAAAACGTTCTGTTATGACACAAACTTTTATCGCACTGGCTATCGTCGCTCTGGCACTCATATGGGTGCTGTGGCGGCTCGTGCGCACACTGCGCACCGGGCGCATCGACTGCGGATGCGGGCAAGGCAAGAAATGCCGCCACCGCAAGCAGCACGACTCTTGACTGCTTGAGACCTACGTCGCCGACGACGGTATGCATCAAAAAAATAGCGCGGGCACTGATGCCTGCGCTATTTTGTTATGTGGGTGAAAGTGTGTGTTACTTCACAATCTTCACGATGCTGCGGGTGCCATCGGTGTAAGTGCTTATCACGATGTTCAGGCCGTCGAACGGCATGTTGCTCTCGATGCCAGCAGCGTTGTAGTACTTCACAGCCTGGATGGCCTTGCCAGCGTTCAGGTCGGCAACACCGGTGACAGTCTTGAGGATCTTGATTTCAACCTCGGCGGCAGCGTCTGGGTTGGTGGTCGAGACAGCGTTGATGATTACCGTAGTAACATCGTCGGCGCCCTCACGACGGCGAATTTGGTTGCCATTGTTGTTGTCCTCGAGGATGGTCACCAGACCGTTCTCGTCGACAGTGGCCAGCGTCTCGTCGCTCGAACTCCACTCAACACCTTCGAGCGAGCCTTCCGGCAGCACGACGGCGTGCAATTGTACCGTCTCGGTCGGGTTCACCTCGATGTTGCTGAGATCCTCGAAGCCGTCGGCAGTGATTTCGAGGCTTTGCGGCGGGAACAGGAACGGCTCACCTTCGTTGTAGATGGTAGCAGTGTAGATAAACTCGCCGGTGTAGTATTTGTTAGTCGAGTAATACATGAAACTGTTCAGCACCAGGGTCTGAGGAGTTGCCTCGCCGTAGATGACGGGGTCCTCGAGCAGATAATCGGTCAGAGCCGAAGCACCTTCTACTGTATAGTCAGCAGCGCGGGTGTAGAAGTCGCCATAGGTGCTGCCACCTTTATAAATGAGTTGCGAGGGGATTGCCAGAGTCCTGTCAGCAAGCAGGTTCACATCCACAGTGCCCCATTTGCCAAAGTTGCCCACGGTCACCACGGCGCCATCTTGATTCAGGGTCACGGGGATAGTCGAAGTGGGAACATCGGGGCTGCTAAAGTTGTCGGCGTTGAGGTCGACAATTTCCATGCGACCCACGGTGTTGTCGGGCGTGAGCGTGCCACCATAGATAAAGTTGCCCAAGCGGTAGCCAGCATAGGTTCCCGAAAGAATCGACATGCTAAGATACTGGTCTTCGAACGAGATTGAGCCGTCGTCCAGCACCTCACCCCAGGCAGCGCCGTAGGTGTACCAGCCGGCTTCATCTTCCTCGTCGCCCTCGAAATAGAACGAACTGTTAAGACCGCAGTCGCCATAAGTGCTGTGGGTGTACACCACTTGGCCATTGGGAATCTCAATTTGATCGTAATCAGCATAGAACTTTCCCTGCAGGGGGAAGTACGGCTCCATGCCTGTGATCAGGACGCTGTCGGTTCCGGGGCCGGCGCTGATAATTACCGGCAGGTTGATGGCTGTGCCGGCTGAGATGTCGTAGGTCTCGCTACGGCTGTTGCACTCGGCCGATTCCCATGCATAACCCGTGTAAAGCGTGGTCTGCTCGACCTTGCGTGGAGCGGCTTTGTGGCGGTTAAGGAATTTTTGGTACAACTCTGGTGTGGCCTTCTGGAAATTGGTCATCGGCATCGGGGTGGCATTAGCCAGACGGTCGGCCATCGCATTGCCAGCGGCGTTCAGCGATACTGCAGCGAGTGCAGCAACAAGAATGAAGATAAATTTTTTCATAAATAAAACGTTTAAAATTAATAAGTTATGAGCCTCGTTGCCGCCATTGAATGACCGAAACGCGGCACGAAACAATATAAATCACGCAATGGCTTATATTATTCCACGGCAAAATTAAGAACTATAGCAAAAATCAACAAAAATTACGTTATAACATATTGCCGTTTCGTTGAAATTTTCACCGATAGCATTCACACAATTGAACATACGGGCGGGTGAAGACGTTAATGTTAAGCATGAGAAAAGGAGCCGGGTGAAAAACTTGGAGCGAAATGGGTGGTGATTGGGAAAAAAACAGTAATTTTGTAGTTTGGAAATTTTGCGTGACTTGCACGCCGGTTGGGCTCTAAGGTGGCCTGGGGAGCAAGATTGGCATTAGTTTCCTGACACTCAGAGAGAAAAATAGATTTTGAATACACATCAACGTAGAATATAACGCTAAGAAATGAAGAATATAAGAATTGCTTTACTGCTCATCGTGGGCGTGGCGCTGCTTGCCAGTGCACAACGCCGTCCCAGCGCGGCGATGACCAAGTTGATGAATGCCGAGTATTTCATCAGCAACATGTATGTCGACACTGTTAACGACGATAAACTCGTGGAGGGTGCCATCCGTGGCATGCTCGAGAGCCTGGACCCTCACAGTTCGTACACCGACGCCAAGGAGACGCGCGAACTCGAGGCACCGCTTCAGGGCGAGTTTGAGGGCATCGGCATCACGTTCAACATGAAGCAAGACACGCTCTACGTCATCCAGACGGTGCCTGGCGGGCCCAGCGACCGCGTGGGCATCCTGGCCGGCGACCGCATCGTCACAGTCAACGACTCGCTCATTGCTGGGAAAAAGATGAAAAACAGCGACATCATGCGTCGCCTGCGTGGCAAGAAGGGCACCAAGGTGAACGTGCAGGTCAAGCGCGGTGCGTCGAAGCAACTTATCGATTTCACCATCACCCGCGACAAGATACCTCTGCACAGCGTCGACGCCGCTTATATGCTCGACGAGCGCACCGGCTACCTGCGCATCTCGCGCTTCGGCGCCAAGACCCACAACGAGATGGTCGAGGCCATGGACAAACTGGTGGGCGAGGGCATGAAGCAGGTGATTATCGACCTCAGCGACAATGGCGGCGGATTCCTGAACGCTGCCGTCGACATGTGCAACGAGTTCTTGGACCGCGGCCAGATGATTGTGTACACCCAGGGTGAGCATGCTCCGCGCAACGAGGCCTCGGCACGCGGCAACGGCAAGTATTCGTCGATGCCCGTGGTGGTGATTGTCAACCAGTATTCGGCGTCGGCAAGCGAGATTTTCAGCGGTGCCATGCAAGATTGGGACCGCGGCGTGATTGTGGGCCGCCGCACCTTTGGCAAGGGTCTGGTGCAACGCCCGTTCCGCTTCGACGACGGCTCGATGATTCGCCTCACCGTGGCACGCTACTACACCCCCAGCGGACGATGCATACAGAAGCCCTACACCAAGGGCGACAAGAAGGCCTACGAGGACGACATCAACGACCGCGTCAAGGATGGTGAACTCTACAACATCGACAGTGTGCGCATCGACAGGAGCCAGCGCTTCACGACGCTGAAGAACAAGCGACCCATCTACGGCGGTGGCGGCATCTTGCCCGACGTGTTTGTGCCGGTCGACACCACCGAGTACTCGGTCTACTACCGCGACTTGATGGCCAAGGGAGTCTTTAACCAATATGCCGTCGAATACGTCGACCAGCACCGCGATGAACTTAAGACTCGCTTTGTCACTGTCGAGGACTTCGACCGCTTCTTCAACCTCAGCGAGTCGGAGATGCAGCGCTTTATCGCCATGGGCGAGGCCGAGAAGGTGAAGCACAACCCCGAGCAATATGCCACGAGCCAAAGTCTCATGCGCATGGTCATCAAGGGCCTCATCGCCCGTGACATCTATAGCGACCCCAGCGCTTACACCAAGGTGATCAACCACCGCAACCGCGACCTGGATGCCGCGCTGAACGTTATCAACGACCCGACTGAGTATCAGCGCTGCCTGCACGTGGGCAACACCGACTACGGCCGCAACGACAAGTAAATTCATCACATAAAACAAAAACGAGATATAATTACGTATGAACCGTTTTGTTGAACTTCTTCCCGCGCAGGCCGCTCGCTATGGCGACCGCGAGGCCTTGCGCTACCGCGACTACACCACGCAACAGTGGACCTCGCTGTCGTGGAACCGCTTCAGCGAGTGTGCCGCCATTGTGGCGTCGGCATTTCTGCATTATGGCGTCGAGGAGCAGGGCCGCCTGGCTGTCTTCACACAGAACTGCCCCGAGATTTTCATCACCCACTTCGGCGCGTTCTTCAACCGCGCCATTCCGGTGCCAATCTATGCCACCAGCAGCCACGACGAGGCGGCTTACATCATCAACGACTCTGGCGCCACAATCCTCTTGGCTGGCGACCAACGCCAGACCGAGATTGCCGTGCAATTGCTCGACGAGTGCGACACGCTGAACCTGGTGGTGACGCTTGACCCCGCCGTGAAAGTGGCTGGCGCCGACGAGCGCGTCATCACCTGGCAGCAGTTGCTCGAGCAAGGCCGCCAGCACCAGGCCGAGGGCCGCGACACCATAGCGCAGCGCAGCCAGCGCAGCACGCCGCAAGACTTGATGTATCTCATCTACACCTCGGGCACCACCGGACAGCCCAAGGGCGTGATGCTGCAGCACAGCAACTTCGTAGCCGCCATGGAGGCCCACGCCGCGCGCATCGATGTCGACCCCGACACCGACGTCTCGCTCAGTTTCCTGCCTTTCAGCCACATCTTCGAACTTGGATGGTCGATGTTCTGCCTGACGCAGGGTGTGCGCGTGGCAATCAACTACAATCCCAAGGAAATCCAGCGAGCCGTGAAAGAGGTGCAGCCCACCTGCATGTGCAGCGTGCCGCGTTTCTGGGAAAAGGTCTACACCGCAATCACCGACAATATCGCCACCGCCAAGCCCGTGGTGCGTATGCTCTTCAAGCGCGCAATCGCCGTGGGCAAGGCTCGCAACATGAAGTATGTGCGCCTGGGCAAGAAGCCACCGCTGCTCATCGAGAAGCAGTACCAATACTTCGAGAGCAAGGTGTTCAAGCGCCTGCGCGCAGCCATCGGCATCGAGAACGGACGCTTCTTCCCCACCGCCGGAGCCATGCTCAGCGACAACATCACCGAGTTTCTCCACGCTGTGGGCGTGAACATCGTGATTGGCTACGGCCTGAGCGAGACCAACGCCTCGGTGTCGTTCTTCACCAACGTGGGTTGGGAACTTGGCTCGGTGGGTACGCCAATTCCTGGCGTGATGGTGCGAATCGGCGAAAACAACGAGATCCTGGTCAAAGGCCCCACGGTGATGAAGGGCTACTACAACAAGCCTGAGGAGACCGCGCAGGCCCTCGACACCGACGGATGGTTCCACACCGGCGACTGCGGCGAGATTAGCGACAATGGCGAGATTATACTCACCGAGCGCCTCAAGGACCTGTACAAGACCAGCAACGGCAAGTACATCGCGCCGCAGATGCTCGAAACGGCACTCGGACAGGACAAGTTTATCGAGCAGGTGGCCATCATCGGCGACGGACGAAAATATGTGTCGGCACTCATCGTGCCCGACTTCGACGAACTCAAGGCCTATGCCGAGAAGAAGAAAATCCAGTACGAGTCGGTTGAGGAACTGGTCAACAACCCCGACATCCACAAGATGGTGGAGGCACGCATTCACGACTACCAGAAGTCGATGGCCAGTTACGAGCAGGTGAAGCGCTTCGTGCTGCTGCCGCGACCCTTCACTATGGAGACGGGCGAACTTACCAACACACTGAAAATCAGGCGGTCGGTCATCAATAAGCGCTATGCACGGCTCATCGACGCCATGTATGCCGCCGACTTCCGCAAGAAGAAAAGTGAAAACACCGAAAACTCATAATAAATAGATGATAACTCAAGAACAACTCAAGGCACTGCAAGAACGAGCCGCCGCGCTCAGCAAATATCTGGATATAGAGAACAAGAAAATCGAGGTCGAGGAGGAAGAACTGCGCACTCATGTGCCCGACTTCTGGAGCGACCAGAAAGCCGCAGAGGCTCAGATGCGCAAAATCAAGACGCTGCGCTTCTGGATTAACAGTTGCAGCGATGTCGATAAGGCCGTCGAGGAGGTAGCAACCGGTTTCGACTTTGTGAAAGAAGGCATTATCGAGGAGAGCGACCTTGACACGCTGTATGCCGACGCCCTCGACATGGTCGAGAAACTCGAGTTGCGTAACATGCTGCGGCGCGACGAGGACAAGATGGACGCCATCATAAAAATCAACTCGGGAGCCGGTGGCACCGAGAGCCAGGACTGGGCGCAAATGCTAATGCGCATGTATCTGCGCTGGTGCGAGCGCCACGGCTACAAGACGTCGATCGAGCATATGGTCGACGGCGACGAGGCGGGCATCAAGAGTGTCACCATCAGCGCCGAGGGTGCCTTTGCCTACGGCTACCTCAAGAGCGAGAACGGCGTGCATCGCCTCGTGCGTGTGTCGCCCTACAACGCTCAGGGCAAGCGCATGACGTCGTTCGCGTCGGTGTTTGTCACACCGCTGGTCGACGACACCATTGAGATTACCCTCGACCCGGCCCGCATCTCGTGGGACACCTTCCGCAGTGGCGGTGCCGGCGGCCAGAACGTGAACAAGGTGGAGAGCGGTGTGCGCGTGCGCTACCAGTATGTCGACCCCTACACTGGCGAGGAGGAGGAAATCCTGGTCGAGAACACCGAGACGCGCGACCAGCCCAAGAACCGCGAGAACGCACTGCGAAACCTTAAGTCGATTCTGTACAACAAGGAGTTGCAGCATCGCCGCGAAGAGCAGCGCAAAATCGAGGACAGCAAGAAGAAGATAGAGTGGGGTAGCCAAATACGCAGTTACGTCTTCGACGACCGCCGCGTGAAGGACCACCGCACCAACTATCAGACCAGCGACGTGGGTGGCGTGATGGACGGCGATATCGACGAGTTCATCAAGGCCTACCTGATGGAGTTCAGCAACGATTAATGATAGCACAATGAACACACTCACCATCGTCAAGGTATCGGGAAAAATCGTTGAGAACCCCGACGCGTTAAAGGTCTTCATCAAGCAGTTCAGCGCCATCAAGGGCCGCCGCATCCTTATCCACAGCGGCGCCAACCTGGCTGGCAACGTGGGCCAAAAGATGGGCATCCGCACGGCGCATGTCGACGGTCGCCCCGTGGTCGACGAGAGCACGATGAAGTTGCTCGCCATGGTATATGGCGGATTTGTGAACAAGCAACTTGTGACCCTGCTGCAGGGCCGCAATGTCAATGCCATCGGCCTCACCGGCGCCGACGGTAACCTCATCACCAGCCTGCGGCGTCCGCTCAACGATGTGGACATGGGGCAAACCGGCGAGGTGCGCAATGTGAATGCCAAACTGCTGTCGATGTTGCTCGATGCCGGCATGGTGCCCGTAATCGCTCCGCTCACACACGACGGCAAGGGTAACATGCTCTTCAACGAAACCGACGCCATGGCAGCCGAGATTGCCAAGGCGCTCGCCACACGCTACACCATCACCTTGGTGTACTGCTTCGAGAAAAAAGGCGTGCTCACCAACGAGCACGACCCCGACAGCGTGGTGCCCGAACTGCGGCGCACGCGCTACAAGACCATGCGCGACATGGGAATCATCAAGGACTGGTTTGTCAACAAACTCGACAACGCTTTCAGCGCCATCGACCACGGCGTGAAGCAGGTGTATATCACCAACGCCGCACAGTTGGGCGACTACAACAAAGGCACAAGCGTGCGATGATGGGCACGCTTTTTGCCATGTGCCTCGTGATTTGAATTTTTACCACATTTAATCGATAATAAAGAAATGAAAGTAGCAATCGTTGGCGCAAGTGGCGCCGTAGGACAAGAATTCATGCGTGTGCTCGATGAGCAGAACTTCCCCGTCGATGACCTGGTGCTCTTCGGCTCGAAGCGCAGTGCCGGACGCATCTTTACCTTCCGCGGCGAGGACTATGTGGTGCAACTGCTGCAACACAACGACGATTTCAAGGATATCGACATCGCTTTCGTGTCGGCCGGAGCGAAAATCGCTCTCGAGTTTGCCGACACCATCACCAAGCACGGTTGCATCATGATTGACAACAGCAGCGCGTTTCGCATGGCCGAGGACGTGCCGCTGGTGGTGCCCGAGGTCAACGGTGCCGACGCGCTCGACGCGCCACGCCGCATCATCGCCAACCCCAACTGCACGACCATCCTGCTCGTGGCGGCCCTCAAGCCGCTCGACGACCTCTCGCACATCAAGAATGTGCAGGTGGCAAGTTACCAGGCGGCCAGCGGTGCCGGACTCGAGGCAATGGACGAACTGGCGCTCCAGCAGAGCGAAATCGCGCACGGCAAACTCGAGACCACGGTCAAGCACTTCCAGCATCAATTGGCCTACAACGTGATTCCGCACATCGACGTGTTTCTCGACAACAATTACACCCGCGAGGAGGCTAAGATGTATCACGAGACGCGCAAAATCATGCACAGCGACATCCGCGTGAGCGCCACCTGCGTGCGTGTGCCCGTCATGCGCGCACACAGCGAGGCCGTGTGGATTGAGTGCGAGAACCCCATCACCCCCGACCAGGCACGCGCCGCGCTGCAACTCGCTCCCGGCGTTGTCGTGCTCGACGAGCCGCGCGCCAACGTCTATCCCATGCCCAAGGACTGCACCAGCAAGGACCCCGTGTACGTGGGACGCATTCGCGAGGACCTCAGCAGCGACTACGGCCTGACATTCTGGATTGTGGGCGACCAAATCAAGAAGGGCGCTGCCCTCAACGCCGTACAAATCGGCCAATATCTCCTCGCCCACAAGAAGTAAGCGATTACACAATAGCAACAATAAAAACAATAGCACCCAATCGGGTGCTATTGTTTTTATGCCTATAGTTACTATTACGCAAAAAAATCAGTTATTTATAGCGGTCGCTGATGTTGTAGATGGCGGTGAAGATGTCGCGGTCAACCTGGGTGAGTTCCACGCCGCGGCGAGCCATCACGCGCTCGGCGATGGCAAAGAACGTCTCGAGTTTCACACCCTTCATGCCGCTAGCGCCGCCCTCCTGAAACGAGGCTACAAAGTTGCGCGGGAACCCCGTGCCGTGGATGTTCACCCCCACGCCAAGCACTGTGGCGGTGTTGAACATGCTGTTGACGCCCGTCTTGCTGTGGTCGCCCATGAAAAGGCCGCAGAATTGCAGACCGGTGCGCACAAAGCGCATCGCCTGATAGTTCCACAACTTAATCTCGCTGTAGTCGTTCTTCAGGTTGCTTGCCGTGGTGCCGCCGCCAATGTTGCACCATTCGCCTATCACCGCGTCGCCCAAGAAGCCGTCGTGGGCCTTGTTGCTGTAGCCAATCATGATGCTGTTCTCCACCTCGCCGCCAATCTTGCAGTGAGGGCCCAGCGTGGTGGCGCCGTACACCTTGGCACCCATGCGAACCAGCGAGTGCGGGCACATTGCCAGCGAGCCGCGAATGCAGGCACTCTCCATGATCTCGGCCTCCTCGCCAACGTAGATGGGGCCGTTTTTCACGTTCAATATTGCTCCCTCGACCACGGCGCCTTTCTCAAGAAACACCTGGCTGGGGTCGCCAATCACGGTGTTGGTGGCCGACAGCGGCTCGCTCTGGCGCCCAGCGGTCAGCCGCTCAAAGTCTTGCTTGAGCACCTCGTCGTTATGCAGAAACAGGTCGGGCAACTGCTTGATGATAAGCGGCTTGCTGCCGATGGGATAGACCACCTTGCTATAGTGGCGGGCGTCGAAGTCGCGCGCGCTGCCGTTGAAGGCAATCAGGTCTTCGCCGGCCATCAGCGCCTCGCCGTCGGCCAGTGCCGCCACCTGCTTGGCCAACTCGGCCGTGGGAACCACGTGGCCGGCAATCAGCAGGTTGGTGCGGCGCGCTTTGAGTCGGTATTTCTCCTTCAGGTAAGGCACGGTGAGGTAACTCATCGACGATGCGCCCAGCAGCGAGCGCCATTTCTCCTCGATGGTGGTGATGCCGATGCGCAGCAGCGCAGTGGGCCGCGTGTAGGTGAGCGGCAGCAATTGCCGACGCACGTCGGTATCGTCGAAGAGGATGATGTTGCGTGATGTCATGGTAGCAATTCAATTTTAATAATAGGCTGCAAAATTACTCAAAAATCCACAAACACCCACCCCTCCCGCTCTTTTTATTTTTAATCTAACTTTTTTGCCCACATTTCTGCCATTTTACCCCCCGAATAACAGTTTCATGGTGAAAATGCGCCCTTTGAGTGAAAAAAATTGCACCATTGAATAAGCGTTTATAACTTTGCATGCGTAGAAAAGTATTTTGCACTCAGTAATGAAAAGATTCACTTTAGTAATGCTATCGGCTGTGGCCTTGGTAGCAATCATGGCTCAAACAATGAGCGTGTTCGTTGGAAAGGTTGTCTATCGTTATAACACCGAGCAAACCGGTAAGATGGAATACACCGACGCAACACTTACTATATTAAATAAGGTGTACGATGTGGCGAACATTGATTCGATTCTTGTCGCCGAAGACTCTATAGCCGACAACACCGTGCTCGTGACCTACGACGGCAACGACGCTCAGGTGGTTGTTGCCGGCAACATCGCCCGTTACATGACTGTTAATGTCAACGGCGCGCATGTGGCCATCCTCCAGGCCGACGACTTGGCCGACGAGGTCACCTACACACTGCAGGGCTCGAGCAACAACGGCTCGTTCTGGATGGACGGTGAACTGAAGGCTTCAATCGTGCTCAACGGCGTCACGCTCACCAACCCCGACAGCGCTGCCATCAACATCCGCAACGGCAAGCGCATCTCGGTGGAACTGGCCGATGGCACCACCAGTACCCTGGCCGACGGCGAGGGTGGCGAGCAGAAGGCTTGCTTCGCCGTGAAGGGACATACCGAGTTCAAGGGCGGTGGTACACTCAACATCACCGGCAACACGGCTCACGCCTTCTGGGGCAAGGAGTATGTGCAACTTAAGAAGACCGTGGGCACCATCAACGTGCTCGGCGCTGTGGGCGACGGCTTCAACGTGAACCAGTACTTCCAGATGAACGGCGGCACTGTGAACATCAGCGGCGTTGGCGACGATGCCATCCAGTTGAGTTATGCCACCGACGACGACGGCAATATCGAGGTCGACACCGACAACACCGGCCAAGTGCTCATCAATGGCGGCACGCTTAACGCTACCACCACTGCCGCGGGCACCAAGGGCATCAAGTGCGCGGGCACCGTGAAGGTCAACGGCGGCACGCTGTCGTTCACCCAGAGCGGCGACCTGCAGAACACCGGCAGCGACCTTAACTACACCACCGCCATCAAGGCCGACGAGAACATCAACATCACCGGCGGCAGTATCACCGTGAACAACACCGCCAAGGGCGGCAAGGGCCTGAGCGCCGACGGCGAGATTACCGTCGACGAGACCACCGGCGCCACTACGCTCGACATTCACGCCAACGGCGCTGGCGGCACGGCCGACCTGAGCAACCCCGGCACCACGCCCACTCCCACGGGCTCTTACAAGGTGTATGTGAGCATTCCCACTTCAGGCGGCGGTTATGGCCCCGGCCAGAGCAGCGCTTGGACCAAGGTCTACCTCTATAAGAACGACGGCACCCTGGTGCAGCAACTCACCAACACCGTGACCCTGTCGAGCGGCTACTCGACAACGACATTCTACTACTACGACTTCGGCCATGCCGACTCGAATACCTACTACTTCAAGTCGGACAACTACACCAGCCGCGGCCAGACCTATACCATCCGCTCGACTTCGTTCACCGGCCCCACCAGCGGCAACGACGTGTACATGTCGATTACCAACAGTTACACCACCAGTGGCACCACCCGCACCTATACGTGGAACGATGTCACCAGCACCTACAGTGGCTCGACCGACGTGAGCGAGGACAATGGCGAGAGTTACAACGCCGCTGGCCTGAAGGCCGACAGCAACATCACCATCGACGGTGGCACAATCACCATCAGCAACTCGGGCGACATGAGCAAGAGCATCAAGAGCAATGCCACCGTCAACATCAACGGCGGCGACATCACCCTCACCACCAGCGGTGGCATGAAGGTGATCAACAACGATGCCTCGTACTGCTCGGCCGTGAAGTGTAACGAGTATGTGCAGAGTGGCGGCTCGCTGAAGATCACAACCACCGGCGACGCTGCCAAGGGCATCTCGTCGAACAACGGCGTGACGGTCAACGATGGAACGCTTACGATCAACAACTCGTCGAAATATTCTGGCACGACCACCAGCCCCTACACCGCCAAGGGCATCAAGGCCGACGGCAACATGGCTCTGAATGGTGGCACCATCACCATCAACATGAGCGGCCAGGGCGGCAAGGGTATCAAGGTCAACGGCAACTATACCGAGGGCACGAGCGACGGCAACGGTCCCACACTCACCGTCAACACCACGGGCAACTACGTTAGCGGCTCGTCGGGCGGCTGGGGCGGCGGTGGCGGCGTCTCAGGCAGTTGCAAGGGCATCAAGGTCATGGGCACCATAGTAATCTATGGCGGCACTACCGAGGTGACCACGGCTACCGACGGTGCCGAAGGCATGGAGTCGAAGACCAGCATCGACGTTCGTGGCGGCAAGCACTACTTCAAGTGCTATGACGACTGCATCAACTCGGCCGGCAAAATCATGTTCAACGGCGGCTTGACCATCGCTTACAGCAACGGCAACGACGCCATCGACAGTAATGCCAACACTGCCGGTGCCGTCACCATCGGCAACGGTGTGGCAGTGGCTTACACCAGCGCTGGCGGTCCCGAGGAGGGCTTCGACTGCGACAACAACAGCAACATCCGCATCACTGGCAGCGGCATCGGCATCAGCGGTGGCGGCAGCCAAGGCGGCGGAGGCGGCTGGGGCGGCAGTTCAGGCTCCACCATCACAGGCGCTTCGCAAGGCTATGAGTTCTACACCGGCAGCATTTCGTATGCCGCAGGACGCTACTACACTCTGGCCGACGCCAGCGGAAACAACCAAATTACCTACAGCGTGCCCACCTCGTTCTCGAGCACTCTCTCGCTCTTCACGGCTCCGGGCATGCGCTCAGGACAAAGTTATACAGTGAAGTATAGCACCACCGCGCCCACCAACGCTACCACCGCATTCCACGGTGTGTACCTGGGCAGCACTCACCAAGGAACAACAACAGTAGTATCATCAACTGCAAAATAATAAGAGTAAAAACAACAAACGGGTTAAAAAGTGATATAAAATTGGACCTGGGCTGCTCGTGAGAGTCGCCCAGGTTTTTTTATAGCATAATAGCAACTATAGCGTCTATAGATTCTTTGGCAACTGTGATGGGCGACTGCGGTGGGGTGGTACGGGGGCTTATTTTGCCCTGGTTATTTGGCGGTGTGGCGTCGATGTGCTACCTTTGCAGTGAAAAACACAATATAAGATATGGAGTTTATCAAGACAGCAATTGAGGGAGTGTGGATCGTGGAGCCGGTGCGTTATGGCGACGCCCGCGGCTACTTCAGCGAGGTGTTTAAACTCGAGTTGATGCAGCAGCACATCGGACCGGTGCAGTTTATCCAGGACAACGAGTCGTTCTCGTCGCACGGCGTGCTGCGCGGCTTGCATTTTCAGAAGGGCGAGTTCAGCCAGGCCAAGTTGGTGCGCGTGTCGCAGGGCCGTGTGCTCGACGTGGCCGTGGACCTGCGCGGCGACAGCCCCACCTTCGGGCAGCATGTGGCCGTGGAACTCAGCGCCGAAAACGGGCGCCAATTATTCATCCCGCGCGGTTTTGCCCACGGCTTTGTGGTGCTCAGCGACGTGGCCCAGTTTCAGTATAAGGTCGACAACGTTTATGCCCCGCAGGCCGAGGCCACGCTTCAGCACGACGACCCGGCGCTGGGCATCGATTGGCTGCTGCCGCGCAGCGAGCGCAAGTTGAGCGCGAAAGATGAGGGTGGCTTATTGTTAAAAGATATTAAACCTTTTTAATTTGCCTTTATCTCACCCTTTTTTGAATCGCTTGAACACTACGTAGTTACAACGGGTGCGCTCAATAACACAACATCAGCGCACCCGTTTTTTCTGCCTTTTGAGCCCAAAACATTTGGCAGTTAGGAAATTAAGTAGTAACTTTGCAACACTTTTCGCGGGTATAAATGCGTTTATCGTTCGCTAATCAATTGATTTAGTGAGCGGTAAGTGTGTGTGAGGCCCAAGAAAAGCAACTAATTTAATAATTAAAAACTAAAGTAAAAAGCAACGTAAGATGCCAACCATTCAACAATTAGTAAGAAAAGGCCGTACTTCGCTGGAAACCACCAGCAAATCGCCCGCGCTCGACGCATGCCCGCAACGCCGCGGTGTGTGCGTGCGTGTCTACACCACCACGCCTAAAAAGCCTAACTCGGCAATGCGTAAGGTGGCCCGCGTGCGCCTGACTAACGGCAAGGAAGTCAACAGTTACATCCCCGGTGAGGGACACAACCTGCAAGAGCACAGCATCGTGATGGTGCGTGGCGGTCGTGTTAAGGACCTGCCCGGTGTGCGCTACCACATCGTGCGCGGCACCCTCGATACCGCTGGCGTGGCCGGTCGCACTCAGCGCCGCAGCAAGTATGGTGCTAAGCGTCCCAAAGCCGCTAAGAAGTAAAAATCGACTGTGACAGCAAGTCACGACCTTAGTTTTACTAACAACAATTCATCACAACACAGTTAAACACTTAGTTTTTGATTTTCTATTGGATGGAATTAACGGTTGAGTAAATGTGGCGCAGAGGCGCCACGTTGAAGAACAAAGATGCCAACAACCAAGCGGACAAAAACTACAATTCAACTAACAAAATGAGAAAGGCAAAGCCAAAAAAGAGGATCATCCTTCCCGATCCCAAGTTCGGTGACGTGCGAGTGACAAAATTCGTGAATCACCTCATGTACGACGGCAAGAAGAACACGTCGTATCGTATCTTCTACAGCGCTCTCGAACTCGTGGGCAAGAAAATGGCCAGCGAGGAGAAGGACCCGCTGGAAATCTGGAAGAACGCTCTGGAGAAAATTACCCCGCAAGTCGAGGTTAAGTCGCGCCGCGTGGGCGGTGCCACATTCCAGGTGCCTACCGAGATTCGCCCCGACCGCAAGGAGTCAATCTCGATGAAGAACATGATCATCTTCGCTCGCAAGCGCGGCGGCAAGACTATGGCCGACAAACTGGCAGCCGAGATCATGGACGCCTACAACGAGCAGGGTGGAGCATTCAAGCGCAAAGAGGACATGCACCGCATGGCCGAGGCTAACCGCGCATTCGCACACTTCCGCTTCTAATCCCCATCAAGAAACCACACATTACGGTTTTAGATAATAAATGGCTACCGACCAACAACTGAAATACACACGCAACATCGGCATCATGGCTCACATCGATGCCGGGAAGACCACCACGTCAGAGCGTATCTTGTTCTACACCGGGCTGACTCACAAAATCGGCGAGGTGCACGACGGCGCCGCTACGATGGACTGGATGGAGCAGGAGCAGGAACGAGGCATCACAATCACCTCGGCTGCCACCACCGCCTACTGGACCTACGGCGACGAGAAGTACAAGATCAACCTGATCGACACCCCGGGACACGTCGACTTCACCGTCGAGGTGGAACGCTCGCTGCGCGTGCTCGACGGCGCCATCGCAACTTTCTGCGCGGTGGGCGGCGTGGAGCCTCAGAGCGAGACCGTGTGGCGTCAGGCCGACAAGTACAACGTGCCTCGCATCGCCTACGTCAACAAGATGGACCGCTCGGGCGCAAACTTCCTGGAAGTGGCACGCCAAATGCGCGACCTGCTCGGGGCTAACCCATGCCCCGTGCAACTGCCCATCGGAGCCGAGGAGAACTTCAAAGGCATCGTCGACCTGATCGCCATGAAGGCTCTCTACTGGCACGACGAGACCATGGGAGCCGAGTATGAGATCGACGAAATCCCGGCCGAGATGCTCGACGAGGCGCAGCAAATGCGCGACGAGATGCTCGAGAAGGTCGCCGAATTCGACGACGAACTCATGGCGAAGTATTTCGACGACCCCGACACCATTGAACAGGACGACATCCGACGCGCTCTGCGCAAGGCCACCCTGGCAATGGAGATCGTGCCGATGTTGTGCGGCAGTTCTTTTAAAAATAAAGGTGTGCAGCCACTGCTCGACGCAGTGTGCGCCTACCTGCCCAGCCCCGCCGACAACGACGAGGTGAGCGGACACGCCCTCGACGACAGCGAGAAGGTGGAGCGCCGCAAGCCTCTCGAGAGCGAGCCCATGTGCGCGCTGGTCTTCAAGATCGCTACCGACCCCTATGTGGGACGACTGGTGTTCTTCCGCGTGTACAGCGGCCAGATTGCCGCCGGCAGTTACGTGTTCAACAGCCGCTCAGGTAAGAAAGAGCGCATCTCGCGACTGTTCCAGATGCACTCCAACCACCAGAACCCCATGGAGGTGATCGGCTGCGGCGACATCGGCGCCGGAGTGGGCTTCAAGGACGTGCGCACTGGCGACACGCTCTGCAGCGAGCAACACCCCATCGTGCTCGAGGCCATGGACTTCCCCGATCCCGTGCTCGGGATCGCCGTGGAGCCCAAGACTCAGAAAGACCTTGAGCGCCTGGGCGTGGGCCTGCAGAAACTTGCCGAGGAAGACCCCACCTTCCAGGTCGAGACCAACGAGGAGACCGGCCAGACCATCATCCGTGGCATGGGCGAACTTCACCTCGACATCATCATCGACCGCCTGCGCCGCGAGTTCAAGGTTGAGTGCAACCAGGGACGTCCGCAGGTCACCTACAAGGAGGCCATCAGCCAGGCCGTGGAACTTCGCGAAGTGTTCAAGAAGCAAACCGGCGGCCGAGGCAAGTTTGCCGACATCATCTGCCGCGTGGAGCCGGTGGACGCCGACTTCGAGGGCTCGCTGCAATTCATCGACGAGGTGAAGGGCGGCAACATCCCCCGCGAGTACATCCCCAGCATCCAGAAGGGCTTCCAAAACGCCATGCGATCGGGCGTGCTCGCCGGATACCCGGTGGAGCAACTCAAAGTCACCGTCATCGACGGGTCGTACCATCCGGTCGACAGCGACCAACTGTCGTTTGAACTCTGCGCCATGCAGGCGTTCCGCAACGCATGCGTCAAGGCACGGCCGATACTGCTCGAACCCATCATGCGCATCGAGGTGGTAACCCCCGAGGAGAACATGGGCGACGTGATCGGCGACCTGAACAAGCGTCGCGGACAGGTGGAGGGCATGGAGAGCAGCCGCAGCGGCGCCCGCATCGTCAAAGCCACCGCGCCACTGGCCGAGATGTTCGGCTACGTGACAGCACTGCGCACCATCACCAGCGGACGTGCAACGTCCACAATGTCGTTCTCGCACTACAGCGAAGTGGCACGGCCCATCGCCGAGAAAGTGCTCGCTGAGTGCATGGGACGCGTAGATTTATTGAAATAAACGATTTATTTTTAAACAATATGAGCCAAAAAATCAGAATCAAATTGAAATCTTACGATCACAACCTGGTCGACAAGTCGGCCGAGAAAATCGTGAGAACAGTGAAGGCTACCGGCGCCGTGGTGAGCGGACCCATCCCCCTGCCCACGCACAAGCGCATCTTCACCGTGAATCGTTCGACTTTTGTCAACAAAAAGTCTCGTGAACAGTTCCAACTGTCGGCGTTCAAGCGCCTCATCGACATCTACAGTTCAACGGCAAAAACCGTCGACGCTCTGATGAAACTTGAGTTGCCCAGCGGCGTGGAAGTAGAGATCAAAGTGTGATAACCGAACACATTCACAAAACAGAGAATTATTAAAACAAAAGAGTTTCTAATCAAAAAAAGTACACAGAAATGCCAGGATTAATTGGAAAGAAAATCGGAATGACATCCGTATTCAGTGCCGACGGTAAGAATGTGCCGTGCACTGTTATCGAAGTAGGTCCTTGTGTAGTTACTCAAGTCAAGACTGTCGAGACCGACGGATACGAGGCTTTGCAGATTGGTTTTATCGAGAAGAAAGATAAGCACACCACCAAGCCCGAGGCCGGTCACTTCAAAAAGGCTGGAGTCAAGCCACAACGCCACTTGGCCGAGTTCAAGAATTTTGCCGAGCCACACGCTGCCGGCGACACCCTCACCGTTGAGTTCTTCAACGACGCATCGTTCGTCGACGTGATCGGAACCAGCAAGGGTAAAGGTTTCCAGGGTGTTGTCAAGCGCCACGGTTTTGGTGGCGTGGGACAGCGCACTCACGGTCAGGACGACCGCTACCGTGCACCGGGTTCGATCGGTGCCTGCTCTTATCCCGCTAAGGTCTTCAAGGGCATGCGCATGGCCGGTCAAATGGGTAACCAGCGTTGCACCGTGCAAAATCTTCAAGTGATCAAGATATTGCCTGAGAACAACCTCCTCGTAGTGAAGGGTTCGGTACCGGGCAGCAAAGGTTCAATCGTTTTAATTGAGAAGTAATGGAACTCGCAGTATATAACATCCAGGGTGTTGACACCGGTAAGAAGGTCACACTCAACGACGAGATTTTCGCCATCGCTGAGCCCAGCGAGCACGCAGTGTATCTCGATGTGAAGCAGTACATGGCTAACCACCGCCAGGGTACTCACAAGGCAAAGGAAAGAAGTGAGGTGTCGGGCTCGACGCGCAAGTTGGGTCGCCAGAAAGGCGGCGGCGGCGCACGTCACGGCGACATCAACTCGCCTCTGCTCATCGGCGGCGGCCGCGTGTTTGGCCCCCGTCCCCGCAACTATTCTTTCAAACTCAACAAGAAGGTAAAGGCGCTCGCTCGCCGCTCGGCCCTCACGTTCAAGGCTCAGAACAACCAGATCATGGTGGTTGAGGACTTCAATTTTGACGCCCCCAAGACTAAAGATTTCGTAAATATTGCTAAAAATCTTAAAATCGACGGCGTAAAGTTCCTTCTCGTTTTACCAGGTCAGAATAAAAATGTATTTTTGTCGGCTCGAAACTTGCCGAACGCAAGAATCATGACTGCTAGCGATATCAACACCTATCAAGTTCTCGACAACAAGATGGTGGTTGTTACCGTGAGCAGTGTTGACGTGCTTAACAATTTAAAATAATAAGGAGATAACAAGATGAATATAATGATTCAACCTATCGTCACTGAGAAGGCCAACGCCATCAGCGAGGCTGGCAACCGCTATTCGTTCAAGGTGTCTCCCGATGCCAACAAGTTCCAGATCAAGGACGCCATCGAGAAACTTTACGACGTCAAGGTGGTGGGCATCAGCACAATGAACTACGACGGCAAGCGCAAGCAACGCTACACCAAGAGTGGCATCATCCGCGGCAAAGTGGCTGCCTTCAAGAAGGCTGTCGTAACACTTGCCGAGGGACAAACCATCGATTTCTATAGCAATCTTTAATAAATAACAATGGCAGTAAGAAAATTGAAGCCCACAACACCGGGGCAAAGACACAAGATTATTGGTACCTTCGCCGACATCACGAAAAGCGTACCAGAAAAGTCTCTTACCGTCGGTAAACGCAGCACTGGCGGACGCAACAACGAGGGTCACCTCACCACGCGTTACCGTGGCGGCGGTCATCGCCGCAAACTGCGCCTGATCGACTTTAAGAGAAATCATGACGGTGTACCTGCACGTGTAAAAGCCATCGAGTACGATCCTAACCGCTCGGCTCGCATCGCGCTCCTCTACTACGTGGACGGTTTTAAAGCTTACATTATTGCACCCAACGGCTTGCAAGTTGGCGCTACAATTGAAAGCGGTGAGAACGTAGCCCCTGAACTGGGAAACGCGCTTCCACTCAGTAAGATTCCTGTTGGTACTTTAATTCACAACATCGAGTTGCGACCCGGACAGGGTGCCGCGATGGCACGCAGTGCCGGCACATTCGCACAACTCACCTCGCGTGAGGGCTCTTATGTGATCGTCAAATTACCTTCGGGCGAAACACGCCGCATCCTTTCGGCTTGCCGCGCAACTATCGGCGTGGTGGGCAACAGCGACCACGCACTTGAGCAGAGTGGCAAGGCCGGACGTTCGCGCTGGCTCGGACGCCGCCCGCACAACCGTGGTGTGGTGATGAACCCCGTCGATCACCCAATGGGTGGTGGTGAAGGACGTCAGAGTGGTGGTCATCCACGCTCGCGCAACGGCCTCTACGCTAAGGGTCTCAAGACCAGGGCTCCGAAGAAGCAGTCTTCGAAGTACATCATCGAAAGAAGAAAGAAGTAATTTGATTAACACAATTCAATCTTTATGAGTCGTTCATTAAAAAAAGGCCCGTACATCAGCGTGAAACTCGAAAAGAAGGTCGACGCCATGAACGAGAGCGGAAAGAAGGCTGTGATCAAGACCTGGTCGCGCGCTTCGATGATTTCGCCCGATTTCGTGGGACACACTTTCGCAGTGCACAATGGTAATAAGTTCATCCCCGTTTACGTCACGGAGAACATGGTAGGTCACAAACTCGGTGAGTTCGCTCCCACTCGCACCTTCCGTGGTCACAGCGGCAACAACAAGTAATTGGGCCCGGGGACAACACAAAAATCGAAAAAAGAATTAAAACACAATGGGTAAAAGAAAAAGAATATCAGCTGAACAGCACAAACAGGCCCGCCAAGAAGTGGCTCAAGCCAAACTTCGCGGCATCCCCAGTTCGCCCCGCAAAATGCGACTGGTGGCCGACATGGTGCGCGGCGTGGAGGTGTTCAAGGCCATGGGCCTGCTGCACTTCTCCAACAAGCAGGCTGCTGCCGACGTAGAAAAGTTGCTCAAATCGGCTATCGCTAACTGGGAACAGAAAAACGAGACCAAGGCCGAGAGCAACATGCTCTATATCAAGACCATCACCGTCGATCCCGCTCCGATGCTCAAGCGACTCCGCCCCGCTCCGCAAGGACGCGGCTACCGCATCCGCAAGCGCTCGAACCACGTGACTATGGTCCTGGACCGTTTAACCAATAATGACGCAGAATAAGAGATATGGGACAGAAAGTAAATCCAATCAGTAACCGTTTAGGCATCGTTCGCGGTTGGGACTCCAACTGGTTCGGTGGCAGTAATTATGGAGATACACTGCTCGAGGATAACAAAATCCGCAAGTATCTCAACGTGCGTCTGGCAAAAGCAAGTGTCTCGCGCATTGTTATCGAAAGAACCCTGAAGATGGTCACCATCACCATCTGCACCGCTCGCCCCGGTATCATCATCGGCAAGAACGGACAGGACGTGGACAAACTGAAAGAGGAACTCAAGAAACTCACCAACAAGGAAGTCCAAATCAACATCTACGAGGTGAAGCGCCCCGAACTCGACGCCGAAATCGTGGCTAACAACATCGCACGCCAAATCGAGGGCAAGATCGCCTATCGCCGCGCCGTGAAGATGGCCATCGCGTCGACCATGCGCATGGGCGCCGAGGGCATCAAGGTGCAAGTGAGCGGACGCCTCAACGGCGCCGAAATGGCTCGCAGCGAGATGTTCAAGGAAGGCCGCACGCCGCTCCACACTCTCCGCGCCGACATCGACTACGCTCTCGTTCCCGCTCTCACCAAGGTGGGCCTGATCGGAGTCAAGGTTTGGATCTGCCGCGGTGAAGTGTACGGCAAGAAAGACCTCGCTCCCAACTTCGCCACCAACTCGGGCGAGCGCCGCTCGGGTGGACGCGGTGAGCGCCGTGGCGGTTTCCGCAACAAGAAGAACAATCGTTAAACACTAAGATTTTCACACTACTACAATGTTACAACCTAAAAGATTAAGATACAGAAGGCCTAGCGACGGGCATCCCCGCCAGTACAGCAAGCGAGGCAACCAACTCGCCTTCGGCTCGTTCGGCATCAAGACCCTGGAGTCGAAGTGGATCACCGCCCGCCAGATCGAGGCTGCTCGTGTGGCCGTGACACGCTACATGCAGCGCGAAGGCCAAGTGTGGCTGCGCATCTTCCCCGACAAGCCTTACACCCGCAAGCCCGCCGACGTGCGTATGGGTAAAGGTAAGGGCGACGTGGCCGGATATGTGGCTCCCGTGCACCCCGGACGCATCCTGCTCGAGGTCGACGGCGTGAGTTACGAAATCGCCAAGGAAGCACTCCGCCTCGCAGCGCAGAAACTCCCCGTGGTCACCAAGTTTGTCGTACGTCGCGACTATGATCCTTCACAGACAGTTTAATTTTTTATCCGCTACATCACATTATGAAAAAAGAAAATATCAAAGAGTTGAGCGATAAGGAATTGCAGGACCGTCTCGACGCAGTGCAGCGCGAATATGTGCAGGAGCGCATCCAGCACGTGATCGCACCGCTCGACAACCCCGCAAAGATCACCGCCGACCGTAAGCTCATCGCACGCATCAAGACTGAGATCCGTGCTCGCGAACTTAACATCAACAAATAATCCCCAACGACGATATGGAAGAAAGAAATTTAAGAAAAGAGAGAATTGGGGTTGTTTCCAGCAACAAGGGTGACAAAACCATCACTGTGACCGTGAAATGGAAAGAAAAACACCCAATCTACGGTAAGTTTGTCAACAAGACAAAGAAATACCACGCTCATGACGAGAACAACGAGTGCAACGTAGGCGACACCGTGCGCCTGATGGAAACTCGCCCGCTGAGCAAGACCAAGAGATGGAGACTAGTAGAAATCATCGAAAAAGCGAAGTAATTTACAGTTATGATTCAAACCGAAAGTAGACTCACAGTTGCTGACAACAGCGGTGCACGCGAAGTGCTCTGCATCCGAGTGCTCGGTGGCACTGGCCGCCGTTACGCATCGGTAGGCGACGTGATTGTCGTTACCGTAAAGAATGCCATCCCCGCTTCGGAGGTGAAGAAGGGGACCGTATCGCGCGCCGTGGTGGTGCGCACCAAGAAGGAAATCCGTCGCGCCGATGGTTCCTATATCCGCTTCGACGACAACGCTTGCGTGTTGTTGAACAATGCCGGCGAGTTGCGCGGCACACGCATCTTTGGCCCCGTGGCACGCGAACTGCGCGCAACCAACATGAAGATTGTCTCGCTCGCTCCCGAGGTTCTTTAATAACATCTAAAAAAAGGATTTAACAATGGCAATGTTACATATCAAAAAGGGCGATACCGTCTACGTGCTCGCTGGTGAAGACCGCGGCAAGACTGGCCGCGTGCTCAGCATCGACGTTAAGAAGAGCCGCGCCATCGTCGAGGGTGTCAATATGGTGAAGAAAAGCACCAAGCCCAATGCCCAGAACCCCCAGGGCGGCATCATCGAGAAAGAAGCTCCCATTCACATCAGCAACCTTAACGTTGTGGACCCCAAGAGCGGACGCAATCCCAAGCCCACCCGCGTAGGTTTCCGCGTGAACGAGGACGGAAAGAAAGTACGTTATTCTAAAAAGTCAGGAGAGGAAATTAAGTAATGACAACATTAAAGAAAAAATACGACGAAGTGATTGCTCCGGCACTGATGAAGCAATTCAACTACAGTTCGCCGATGCAGATCCCCCGCCTGGTGAAAATCGTGCTCAACGAGGGTCTCGGCGACGCCACACAGGACAAGAAGATCATTGAGACCGCTATCAACGAGCTTACCACCATCACCGGACAGAAGGCCGTGCAGACGCTCTCGAAGAAGGACATCTCCAACTTCAAGGTGCGTAAGAAAATGCCTATCGGCGTGCGCGTGACACTGCGCCGCGACCGCATGTACGAGTTCATGGAGCGATTCATCCGCATCGCCCTGCCGCGTATCCGCGACTTCAAGGGAATCCCCGGCAAACTCGACGGACGCGGTAACTACACCGTGGGTGTGACCGAGCAAATCATCTTCCCGGAGATCAACATCGACACCGTGCAGAAGATGACCGGCATGAACATCACCTTCGTGACCACCGCCAAGACCGACGAGGAGGGCTATGCACTGCTCAAGGAATTCGGCCTCCCGTTCAACAGTAAATAATTTAAACTTCACACAGTTCAATTATGGCAAAAGAATCAATGAAGGCCCGCCAGGCCA
Source organism: uncultured Bacteroidales bacterium (assembly GCA_902776835.1). Taxonomy (GTDB): domain Bacteria; phylum Bacteroidota; class Bacteroidia; order Bacteroidales; family Muribaculaceae; genus Sodaliphilus. The sequence continues at coordinate 51,585 of CACYRK010000022.1, read as the reverse complement.
AGCGTGAGAAGATGGTGGCCAAGTACGCCGCTAAGCGCGCCGCCCTCAAGGCTGCCGGCGACTACGAGGCCCTCCAGGCACTCCCCAAGAACGCGTCGCCCGTGCGTCTGCACAACCGCTGCAAGATCTCGGGACGCCCCAAGGGTTACATGCGCCAGTTCGGTATCTCGCGTATCGACTTCCGTGAGATGGCTTCGGCCGGTCTCATCCCCGGAGTTAAGAAGGCAAGTTGGTAATTCAACCACTCAATTCACACACACACTCAAGAGAGTTTTTCTAATTTTTTAAATAGATCCTATTGCAGATTATTTGACAAGATTGAGGAATGCGATCAAGGCACAGCACCGTGTCGTTGAAATCCCTTCTTCGAAATTGAAGAAAGAGATCACCAAGATTCTCTTCGATCAGGGTTACATCCTGAACTACAAGTTTGTGGACGACGGAACCCCCTCGGGCGCCATCAAAATCGCGCTCAAGTACGACGCCGTCGACCATGTGAACGCTATTAAGTGCCTCACTCGCGTGTCGCGCCCAGGTTTGCGCCAATACACCGGTTACAAGGACATGCCCCGCGTGCTCAACGGACTGGGCATCGCCATCATCTCCACCAGCAAGGGCGTGATGACCAACAAGCAGGCCAAGGCCGAGAAAATCGGCGGTGAGGTTTTGTGTTACGTTTATTAAAAAAGGAGGGTATAGATTATGTCAAGAATTGGTAAGTTACCCATCACTGTGCCCGCCGGCGTAACAGTTGAGATGAAGGACAACGTGATAACGGTCAAGGGTCCCAAGGGCGAACTCAAGCAAGCCGTGAACCCCAACATCACCGTTGAGATCGAGAATAATGAAATCAAAGTCTCACGCCCCAACGACGAGCGTGAGAGCCGCGCACAGCACGGCCTGTACCGCGCCCTGATCCACAACATGGTGGAAGGCGTGAGCAACGGTTTCAAGAAAGAAATGGAAATCGTGGGTGTCGGTTACCGCGCAACCAGCAACGGCCAAGTGCTCGAACTGGCTCTGGGTTTCTCGCACGCCATCTACTTGAAGATGCCGCCCGAGGTCAAGGTCGAGGCCAAGACCGAGCGCAACAAGAACCCGCTGATCACTCTGGAGTCCTGCGACAAGCAGTTGCTCGGTCAGATTTGCGCTAAGATTCGCTCGTTCCGCAAGCCGGAACCGTATAAGGGCAAGGGTGTTAAGTTTGTTGGCGAGGTTATTCGCCGTAAGTCTGGTAAAACGGCAGCAGCCAAATAATTAAGTAGAACATCATGATATCCAAGAAAGAAAGACGAAATAAAATCAAAGCACGCATCCGTGGCCGCATCAGCGGCACGGCCGAGCGTCCCCGCCTGTGCGTGTTCAGAAGTAACAAGCAAATCTACGCCCAGGTAATCAACGACCTCGAGGGCCGCACTCTCGTGGCTGCTTCGAGCAAGGGAATCACCGAGGGCACCAAGAGCGAAATCGCCGCTAAGGTGGGCGAGGCTATCGCCAAGAAAGCCATCGAGGCAGGCATCAACACCGTGGTCTTCGACCGTAACGGCTTCCTGTTCCACGGACGTATTAAATCACTCGCCGACGGCGCTCGTAAGGGCGGGCTTAAATTTTAATGAATCATGGTTAAGAAGAACAATAGAGTTAAAACTACAAGCGATATCGAGCTGAAAGATCGCCTGGTGGCCATCAACCGCACTACCAAGGTCACCAAGGGTGGTCGCACATTCACCTTCGCGGCCATCGTGGTCGTGGGCGACGGCAACGGCATCATCGGTTACGGCCTGGGTAAGGCCAACGAGGTGACCACCGCAATCGCCAAGGGTGTCGAAGCAGCGAAGAAGAACCTCATCAAAGTGCCCGTGCACAACGGCACTATCCCCCACGAGCAAGTCGCCAAGTTCGGCGGCAGCCGCGTGATCATGATGCCGGCAACCCCCGGTACGGGTGTGAAGGCCGGTGGTGCTATGCGCGCCGTGTTTGAGAGCATCGGTGTGACCGATGTGATTTGTAAGTCAAAAGGCTCGTCCAACCCTCACAACCTCGTCAAGGCCACCATCAAGGCACTCGATGAGATGCGTGACCCCAAGACCATCGCACACTACCGCGGTGTGAGCCTCGACAAGGTGTTTAACGGTTAAAAAATCGAATACTATGGCTAAGATACAAATCAAGCAAGTCAAGAGCCGCATCAACCGCCCCGAGCGCCAAAAACGCACGCTCGACGCGCTCGGTCTGCGCAAGCTCAATCATGTGGTGGTCAAGGAAGACACACCCGCTGTTAGGGGTATGATTAACGCCGTGAGCCACCTGGTGTGCGTCACGCCCGTTGAGGAATAACTTTTAAATCAAGATTTATATTATGGAATTACATAATTTGCAACCCGCTGTAGGGTCAAACAAGAAGAAACGTCGCATCGGTCGCGGTCCCGGTTCGGGCAAGGGTGGCACGTCCACACGCGGTCACAAGGGCGCAAAGTCGCGCTCGGGCTACAAGCAGAAGGTAGGTTTCGAGGGTGGTCAGATGCCACTCCAGCGCCGTCTGCCCAAGTACGGTTTCAAGAACATCAACCGCGTTGAGTACAAGGCTATCAACATCGCCACTATCGACGAACTGGCTACCCGCCTGGGTGTCGAGAAGATTGGTGTGGCCGACCTCATCCAGGCCGGTTTCGTACGCCGCAAACAACTGGTGAAGGTCCTGGGTAACGGTACACTCAGCCGCAAACTCGACGTCGAGGCCAACGCATTCTCGAAAAAGGCCGAGGAGATCATAACCGCGGCCGGTGGTCAAATCGTTAAAGTATAATTAATTCTCCAATGAAGTTAATTCAGACTATAAAAAACATTTGGAAGATTGACGACCTGCGCAAGCGTCTCACGATCACGTTCCTCTTCGTGCTCGTGTATCGCCTGGGTTGCCACGTGGTCATGCCCGGCATCGACCCCGCAGCACTCGAGGCCATGCGCCGCTTTACCAGCAGTTCGGGTCTGATGCAGTTGCTCGACATGTTCTCGGGTGGTGCATTCTCGCAGGCTTCAATCTTCGCGCTGGGTATCATGCCCTACATCACCGCGTCGATTGTCATCCAACTGCTCGGCATGGTTCTGCCGCAGTTCCAGAAGATGCAACGCGAGGGTGAGAGTGGCCGCATGAAACTCAACCAGTACACGCGCTACCTCACCGTGTTCATCCTCTTGTTCCAGGGTCCGGCCTATGTGCTCAACCTGCAATATCAGGTAAACGCAGCCGGTCAGCCCATGCAGATTGGTTTCTGGAACCTCGCGTTCCTCACCATCGTGCTCACGGCTGGCGCCATGTTCATCATGTGGCTCGGTGAGAAGATTACCGACAAGGGTATCGGAAACGGTATTTCCATCATCATCCTTGTGGGTATCATCGCGCGCTTCCCCAGCGCAGTGGTGCAAGAGTTTACTAACCGCCTCAACACCGCTCAGGGTGGTCTCGTGATGTTCCTCGTCGAGGTCATCATCCTCTTCGCCGTTACCGCAGGTGCTGTCATGCTCGTGCAAGGCACGCGCAAAGTGCCCGTGCAATATGCCAAGCGCATCGTGGGCAACAAGCAGTACGGCGGCGCACGCCAGTACATCCCCCTGAAAGTGAACGCTGCAAACGTGATGCCTATCATCTTCGCTCAGGCGTTGATGTTCATCCCCATCACCCTGTCGGGCTTCGGTGCCCGCTCCGAGGGCGCTGGCTTCTGGGCTTCGTTCGCTCGCACGTTCAGCGATATGGACGGCTTCTGGTACAACCTGGTGTACTTCCTGATGATTCTCGCCTTCACCTACTTCTATACCGCCATCACCGTGCGTCCTACGCAGATGGCCGAAGAGATGAAGAAGAACTCGGGCTTCATCCCCGGTGTGAAACCCGGTAAGAAGACCGCCGAGTATCTCGACTCTATCATGTCGCGCATCACTCTGCCAGGCTCCATATTCCTGGGTATCGTCGCCATCATGCCCGCTTTCGCGCGCTTGTTCGGCGTCAACCAGCAGTTCGCACAATTCTTTGGCGGTACGTCATTGCTCATCACCGTGGGTGTCGTGCTCGACACATTGCAGCAGATTGAGACCCACCTGATGATGCACCACTACGACGGCCTGATGAAATCGGGCAAGGTACGTGGCCGCACCCATTAAGTAACGTAAGGAGGCGAATAAGTTAAATGATTTATCTCAAGACCGACGAGGAAATAGAGTTGCTGCGTGAGGCCAACCTGGTGGTGGCCCGAACGCTTGGCGAGGTAGCCAAGTGGGTGGCACCAGGCGTGACCACACGACGGCTCAACCAGATTGCCGACGAGTACATCCGCTCGCAAGAGGCAGTGCCGGGCTTCCTGGGCCTCTATGGCTTTCCGGCGTCGGTATGCATCTCGGTAAACGAGGTGGTGGTGCATGGCATCCCGTCGAACTATGCGCTGCGCGAGGGCGACATCGTGTCGGTCGACTGCGGCGCCGTGACCAAGGCCGGTTACAACGGCGACAGCACCTACACATTCTGCGTGGGTGAGGTCAGCGACGAGGTGCGCCGCCTGCTCGTCACCACCAAGGAGTCGCTCTACGTGGGCATTGAGCATGCCGTGCCGGGCAACCGCATCGGCGACATCGGCAATGCCGTGCAATCCTACTGCGAGCACCGTGGCTACAGCGTGGTGCGTGAGATGTGCGGACACGGAGTGGGGCGCAAACTCCACGAGGACCCTGAGGTGCCCAATTACGGGCGCCGGGGCACCGGGCCGCTCATCAAGAATGGCATGACCATCGCCATCGAGCCGATGATTAATATGGGCAGCAAAAACATTGTGGTTGAGCGCGACGGGTGGACAACCCGCACGCGCGACCGCAAGCCCAGCGCACACTTCGAGCACTCGATCGCTGTGCACCACGGCAAGCCCGACATCCTCTCGTCGTTCGATTACGTGAAGGAAGTGCTTGGCGACCGTTTCATTTGATCGACTTATTCAAACCTTACACTACACACACTTATATGGCAAAACAGACTGCAATTGAATTAGACGGAACCATCGTCGAGGCACTGAGCAATGCGATGTTCCGGGTGGAACTGGAAAATGGGCATCAAATCACCGCCCACATCTCGGGCAAGATGCGCATGCACTACATCAAAATCCTCCCTGGCGACAAGGTGAAGGTCGAGATGTCGCCCTACGACTTGACCAAGGGACGTATTTCATTCAGATATAAATAACACAACGCCACGCACCAGCGTGTGATGTGGCAACAATATTTCTCATTGAGTATTATGAAAGTAAGAGCATCCATCAAGAAACGCACCCCCGACTGCAAAATCGTCCGTCGCAAGGGTCGCTTGTACGTGATCAACAAAAAGAACCCTAAGTTTAAAGTGCGTCAGGGTTGATAACTCAATTTATTTGATTAACTTTGCAAAAATTTTTAGAATAGAATATGGCAGTACGTATTGTTGGAGTAGATTTACCCCAAAACAAGCGCGGCGTGATTGCACTCACCTACATCTACGGGATCGGTCGCAGTTCAGCCGCCACCATTCTCGAGAAAGCCGGTGTGAGCGAAGACACCAAGGTCAAAGATTGGACCGATGCCGAGGCCGCCAAGGTGCGTGAGGTAATCGGTAACGAGTACAAAGTGGAGGGTGACCTCCGCAGCGAGACTCAGATGAACATCAAGCGATTGATGGACATCGGTTGCTATCGTGGCATCCGTCACCGTAACGGTCTCCCCGTTCGCGGTCAGAGCACGAAGAACAATGCACGTACCCGCAAGGGACGCAAGAAAACTGTTGCTAACAAGAAGAAAGCTACTAAATAATATTAAAGTATGGCAAAAAAGACAGTCGCAGCAAAGAAGAGAGTTGTTAAGGTTGACGGCGTAGGTCAACTTCATGTACATTCTTCTTTCAACAACATCATTGTGTGCCTCGCCAACGGTGAGGGACAGGTAATCTCTTGGTCGTCGGCCGGCAAGATGGGCTTCCGTGGCAGTAAGAAGAACACTCCTTACGCCGCCCAGATGGCCGCCCAAGATTGTGCTAAGGTCGCCTATGACCTGGGTCTGCGCAAGGTGAAAGCCTATGTGAAAGGTCCCGGCAACGGCCGTGAGTCGGCTATCCGCACCATCCATGGTGCCGGCATCGCCGTAACTGAGATCATCGACGTGACCCCGCTGCCACACAACGGGTGCCGTCCTCCCAAGAGAAGGAGAGTGTAATCACAATCTTAATCTTTTCAAATCATTCATTAATTAATTAGTCGAATCGATTATAGTGAATGGATTGCAACTTTCTTCAACCTCTCTTGCAATCGCGGCTGCACTATAGTGATTCTCGCATCACAACTTTAATTATTAGAAACAATGGCAAGGTATACCGGTCCAAAATCTAAAATCGCTCGCAAACTTGGTGAACCCATCTTTGGCGAGGACAAAGTCTTGGCAAAGAAGAACTATCCTCCCGGCCAGCACGGCCTGAACAAGCGCCGCAAAATGTCGGAGTATGGCACCCAACTTCGTGAGAAACAAAAAGCAAAATACACCTATGGCGTCCTGGAGCGCCAGTTCCGCAACCTCTTTGAGAAGGCGTCGAGCATGAAGGGCGTCACCGGTGAGGTGCTGCTGCAACTGCTCGAGCAACGTCTCGACAACATGGTGTATCGTCTGGGCATCGCCCCCACACGCGCCGCTGCACGTCAACTCGTGCTGCACCGTCACATCAGCGTCGACGGCCGCGTGGTCAACATCCCGTCGTACAAGGTCGACCCGGGTCAAGTGGTCACCGTACGTGAGAAATCCAAATCGCTCGAGGTCATCCAAGACGCTCTGGCTGGATTCAACCACAGCAAGTACCCCTGGATTGAGTGGGACGAGAGCATCAAGGGTGGTAAGTTGCTGCACCTGCCGCAGCGCGAGGACATCCCTGAGAACATCAAGGAACAATTAATCGTTGAGTTGTATTCTAAACAGTAAATTTCTCTATCCATGGCTATTTTAGCATTTCAGAAACCCGACAAAGTGTTAATGTTGGAGGCCGACAACACTTTCGGAAAATTCGAGTTCCGCCCCTTGGAGCCCGGCTACGGCGTCACCGTGGGTAACGCTCTGCGCCGCATCCTGCTCAGCGGACTTGAGGGATATGCCATCTGCAACATCCGTATCGACGGCGTGCAGCATGAGTTCGCAACCATCCCGGGCGTTAAGGAAGACGTGACCAACGTCATCCTTAACCTCAAGAAGGTGCGCCTCAAACGCATCGTCGACGATACCGAGAACGAGAAGGCAGTCGTCAAGGTTTCGGGCCAGGATGTATTTAAGGCTGGTGACATCGGCAAGGTGCTCAGCGGTTTCGAGGTGCTCAACCCCGAACTCGAGATTTGCCACGTCGACCCAAGCACCGGTTTCCAAATCGAGATTTCTATCAACAAGGGACGCGGTTACGTGCCCGCCGAGGAGAATCAGAATGTCAACGATCCCATTGACGTGATTGCTATCGACTCGATCTATACGCCCATCATCAACGTTAAGACCACCGTCGACAACTTCCGCGTCGAGCAAAAAACCGACTACGAGAAACTGATTATCGAAATCACCACCGATGGCTCAATCCATCCCAAGGAGGCACTCAAGGAGTCGGCTAAGATCCTCATTCAGCACTTTATGCTCTTCTCCGACGAGAAAATCGATATCGACACTACCGAGACCGAAGGCAACGACGAGTTTGACGAGGAAGTACTGCACATGCGTCAACTCCTCAAGACCAAACTTATCGACATGGACCTCTCGGTGCGTGCACTCAACTGCCTCAAGTCGGCCGAAGTCGAAACGCTCGGCGAACTCGTGCGCTTCAACAAGACCGACCTGCTCAAGTTCCGCAATTTCGGTAAGAAGTCGCTCAGCGAACTCGAAGACCTCCTCTCGAGCCTGGGACTCTCGTTTGGAATGGATATCACGAAGTTTAAATTAGAAAAAGAATAATTAACGATGAGACATAATAAGAAATTCAACCACTTAAGCCGCAAGAAAGCGCACCGCGACGCCATGCTCTCTAACATGACCGCTTCGCTGATTCTGCACAAGCGCATTATCACCACGGTGCCCAAGGCTAAGGCTCTGCGCGTTTATGCCGAGCCCATCATCAATCGCGCTAAGAACGACGACACTCACTCGCGTCGCATTGTGTTCAGCCACCTCCAGAACAAAGAGGCCGTTAAGGAACTCTTCCAGAACGTGTCGCAAAAGATTGCCGACCGTCCCGGTGGTTACACTCGCATCCTCAAGTTGGGCAACCGCTTGGGCGACAACGCAAGCATGTGCTTCATCGAACTTGTCGACTACAACGAGGCAATGCTCGAGGCAAAGCAGCAAGAGGCTGGCGCAAAGAAGAAAACCACTCGCCGCAGCCGCCGCTCGTCGGGAAAGAAGGCCGCCGAGGCCGCCGCTCCCGCAGCCGACGAAACTACGCAAGTGGCCGAGTAATACGCTCGCAAAACGCCGAGAACCATCTCGGCAACCCATAACACAAGAGGGTGTGTCAATTTTTTGGCACACCCTCTTTCTATAATCTATAGCCCCTACAACCTCTAGAACCCCTAGAACTACTAGAACCCCTAGAAACTTCAAAGAAAAAAACTTGTTTTTTTCTTTGCTCATCGCTCGCTTAATCGTAACTTTGCCAAAAAGACTACCGATTATGCATCTTCATCACACATTATGCCGCTGCATGGCGGTGATAATTGCCTCTCTGGCCTTGAGCCTCACCCCGGCGCGTGGGCAAGAACCCATAGCGCTTGCTTACACCACCTATTATGCGTCGATGTTGCCCGACCCAAGCCTGGTGACACACATCAACTATGGCTTCGCCGAGGTGTATGTGCGCGACGGCGTGTATCAAGGCTTTAAGTTACAGGGCGCGAAATATCGCTTTAACCGCGTGGTGGCGCTGAAACGTAGCAATCCCGACCTGAAAATCTGCCTCTCGTTCACCCATACGGTGGTCAACGACGACAACTATCAGGACGGGGGCTTTTCGGCGATCGCCGCGTCGCCTGATGCCCGCCGGGCCTTCGCCCTCGACTGCAAAGCGTTTATCGAGGAGAATGGCATCGACGGCATCGACCTCGACTGGGAATTCCCTGGCCTGTCGTGGAGCGGCGCTGCCTGCGACCCAGCCGTGGACGTGGCAAATTTCACCTTGTTGCTCAAGCAGTTGCGTGCCACGCTGGGCGACGATGTGCTACTCACCTTTGCCGGGTATGCCATGGACCGCCAGCACAACACATCGGGCTGGCGATACATCGACATTACCGCAGCAGTGCCTTATGTCGATTTCATCAACGTGGTGTGCTACGACCTCGATGAGGCGCCGCATCCGCATAACGCTGTGGTCGACGCCACCGCTTATATCGACTGTCAGCGCGCTGTCGAGAATTATCACAAGGCTGGCGTACCCTTCAGCAAGATGGTGCTTGGCGTTCCGTTCTACGTGCGTCATTCGTTCAGCACGTCGCCCACGGCGGTCGATTACCGCAAGTTGAGCCAACTGGGCAGCGATTACGTGATCGACAACTGGGACGACCAGGCGCGTGTGCCTTATGTCACGCACAATGGCGCTTACTGGGGCTCCTACGACAACGAGCGGTCAATCGCCATCAAGGGCGAGTGGGTGCGCTCTTTGGGAATGCGCGGCCTGATGTACTGGGACGCGGCAGCCGACACCGACGACCACACCCTGGCTCGCGCCGTGTGGAACGCCACATGCCTTGCGGAAGATTAAAGATTATTGATGCCACATCGAGTGTTCGGTTGCTCGAGTGTTCGGTTGCTCGAAAATTGATTAAAAAATATGCAAAATAAGGTGTTTGATTTGAGACGGAGCGTGCTGCTGGCTTTGGCGGTGCTGCTTGTGGTGCCCACAATTGCGGCGGGCTCGTTTATCCGCATTAATCAGTTGGGGTATCTGCCCGACGACGTGAAGGTGGCGGTTTTCCTCAGCCACGACGACGTTAAGGTAGCCGCATTTCAGTTGATCGACACCTACACAGGCGAGGTGGTGCTCAACAGCGACGCCGTGACCCAGTGTGGCTCGCTCGACACCTTGCGCACCACGTGTCGCCTCGATTTCAGCGCCTTTACGCGCCCAGGCAGTTACTATGTGAAGGCTGCCGGCGCCGTGTCGCCAACGTTTGCCATCGGCACTGATGTGTACGACGGCACGGCCGACTTCATCCTGAACTACATGCGGCAGCAGCGATGCGGTTACAACCCGTTTATGCGCGACAGTTGCCACACACACGATGCTTATGTGCGCTACCATCCTACGCGCGAGGGACAGCGAATCGACGTGCGCGGTGGGTGGCACGATGCCGCCGACCTGCTGCAGTACACGCCCACCAGCGCCAACGCCATCTACCAGATGATGCTCGCCTGGGAACAGTGCCCCGAGGCTTTTGGCGACGCCTTCCAGGCCAACGGCCTGCCGGGAGCCAACGGCATTCCCGACGTCATCGACGAGATTTATTGGGGACTCGACTGGCTCGACCGCATGAATCCCGCACCCGGTGAGTTATATAACCAGATTGCCGACGACCGCGACCACATCAGCGTGAAACTGCCCGCCAGCGACCCGGTGGACTACGGCTGGGGCCCGAACAATGGCCGCCCGGTCTATTTTGTCGACGGCAAGCCCCAGCAGCGCGGAAAATACATGAACGCTACGATGGGAGCGGCGAGCACTGCCGGCAAGTTTGCCAGCGATTTCGCCATGGGGGCACGTGTGCTGGCGCCATTTTATCCCGACTTTGCCGCAAAAATTGCCCAAAAAGCGCAGCCGGCCTATCAACTTGGTGTCGACAAGCCCGGAAACACCCAGACGGTGTCGATCGTCTCGCCTTACATCTACGAGGAGGATAACTGGGTCGACGACATGGAACTGGCTGCCGTGGAGTTGTATCGCTCAACGGGCAACGGCGACTACCTGCGCCAGGCGGTGGAATATGGTCGCCGCGAGCCCATCACGCCGTGGATGGGTGCCGACAGCGCCCGCCACTACCAGTGGTACCCCTTTATGAACATGGGCCACTATCGTGTGGCCGTGGCTGGCGACGCGCGCTTGCGGTCGGAGATGGCGCGCAACTTGCGCAGCGGCATTGAGCGCGTGGCACAACGCGGCGCCGGGCATCCGTTCCGGTGGGGCATACCTGGCGTGTGGTGCAGCAACAACCTCACCACGGCCATGCTCACGCAGTGCATCCTCTACCGCGAACTCACTGGCGACGACACGTTCCGCACCATGGAAGCCGCCTTGCGCGACTGGCTGCTGGGCTGTAACCCCTGGGGCACGAGCATGATTGTGGAACTGCCGCGTGGCGGTGTGTATCCGCATCAGCCTCACAGCAACTATGTGTTTCAGCACATCGGCAACACGCCGGGCGGCCTGGTCGACGGCCCGGTGTACGCCACCATTTTTGGCAGCCTGAAAGGCGTGAACATCGAGCGCAACGATGCCCAGTTGCCTGGCGACAACTACCTCGACATTCAGCCCGGCGATGTGGTCTTCCACGACAATATGCACGACTACTCCACCAACGAGCCCACGATGGACGGCAGCGCCTCGCTTACCTTCCCGCTGGCCTACTACCAGATGCAGGGCCGGCAGGGGCGCGTACCACACACCGTGATGTCGCATGGCGGCATCGTGCGCGGCGACACGCTGCGCAAGCAACTGTGCCTTGTGTTCACCGCACATGACCATCTCGATGGCGCCGACACCATCATCGCCACGCTGAGCCAGCGCCATGTGCCGGCGGCGTTTTTCTTCACCGATGATTTTGTGCAGAAGCATGGTCAATTGGTGAGTCAACTTCACTCGCAAGGCCATTACATAAGCACCCACAGCGCCGCACATTTGCTTTACTGCGATTGGGAGAAGCGTGACTCCACGCTAGTGAGCCGCAGCGAGTTTGAGGCTGATTTGCGACGCGCTTTTGCCGGCTTGTCACCCTTCGGCATCACACCGCAGTCGGCGCCTTACTTCGTGCCGCCCTACGAGTGGTACAATGCCGAGGTGGTGTCGTGGGCGCGGTCGATGGGCCTGCAGGTCATCAATTTCACCCCGGGCACCCTCAGTTGCTTAGACTACACCTGGCCGGGCGTGGAGAGCGAGAGCGCCAACGTGTACCGCGACAATGCTTGGCTGTGGAACAAGATCATGGAGTGCGAACAGTCGCAAGGCCTCAACGGGCATTTCCTGATGATACACATGGGCACCGACCCGCGTCGTCCCGAGAAGTTCTATAACGAACTGCCACGCCTCATCGACACCCTCGAGAGCCGCGGCTACACCTTCGTGCTGCCTCAGCAACTGCTCGAGGGCGCCAAGCCAGAATAGGCTTTGCTATGTGGGGATGTGCGAGGGCGTGAAGCCACGCAGGAATTCGTCGGTGGTGATGCGGCGTTTTCCGGCCAGTTGCAGCGACAGAATCTCAATCCAGCCGTCGGCGCACGCGATGTGCATGCGCTTTCCATCCACACGCACGCTGCCGGGCGTTAATCCTTGTGCCGGCACGGGCTCAGCAGTCTCAAAAATCTTCAGTTGGCGCGGCTCACCGTCGACGCCACAAATCTCGGTCCATGCGGCCGGGTAGGGCGAGAGGCCGCGGATATGGTTGTAGACGCGCTCGGCAGGCCACTGCCAGTGGATGCGGCACGTGTCTTTGAATATCTTTGGTGCCGGGGTGGGCTCTTGGCCGGCCGTGAGAAGTTGATCTTGTGCGATGGGGTGCACGGTGCCGGCCTGGATGGCTGCCACGGTCTCGAGCACCATGTCGGCACCAAGCATCATCAGGCGGTCGTGAATCACCTCCACATTGTCGTGCCGGCCGATGGCGATTTCCTTCTGCTGGATGATGTCGCCTGTGTCGATTTCGTGCTTGAGGAAGAACGTGGTGACTCCCGTGCGTGTGTCGCCGTTCATCACGGCCCAGTTGATGGGTGCCGCGCCACGGTATTTCGGCAGCAGCGAGGCGTGGAGGTTAAAGGTGCCCAACGGCGGCATTGTCCACACCACTTCGGGCAGCATGCGGAAGGCGATGACGATAAACAGTTGTGCGTCGAGTGCGCGCAGTTGTTCTACGAATGCCGGGTCCTTGAGGTTGGTGGGCTGCAGCAACGGCAGTCCTTGCTCCAGGGCGTAGCGTTTGACGTCGCTCTGAAGCATATGGTGGTTGCGGCCGCCAGGCTTATCGGGGCTCGTGACCACGCTAACAATATTGTAACCTGCCTCGACGAGTCGTTTCAAACTCTCGACGGCAAAATCCGGAGTACCAAAAAAAATTATTCTCATAATTTTTAGATTATAGATTAAAGATTATAGATTATAGATTGAAGATTATGTTTTTTTATTTTCATAATCTTGATTGGATTTCGAGGTATTTATTGTGGCTGTGAGGAGTTTAATAATCTCTTCGCAGTCTTCCTGCATACTTTCGAAAGTGCTATCATTCAAATAATCTGTTTCATGCAACAACTCTAACCAATAATTCGTTTCGAAAGCCTCTTTCAAGGCTATATGTAACTTTGCAACAAAGTCTGGGCGACTTTGGCCGTGCATGGCTTCGCACAAGTTCGCTCCAATACTTGTGCCACTTCGCAGACATTGTTGGCTTATGACAAAGTCTTTGTGCTCATTTCGCAACCATTTGCACATGCGTACAATACGCACCGCAAACGCCTTGCTCTTATCATACGTAACACTCTCCCTCATATCCGAAATCTGTGAATCCGTGAATCTGTGAATCCGTGAATCTGTGAATCCGTGTATCTGTAAATCTGTGAATCCGTTATCAGTAAAAAAATCTATAATCTCTAATCTATAATCTATAATCTACATTAGTCATAACTGTAGTGCTTGAGTACTTGGCGATAAGAGTTAAAGATTTTTGATTTAGATACGAAGCCTACGTAGCGCCCCTCCTCGTCGACCACGGGCAGGTTCCACGCGCCAGTGTCGTCGAACGACTTCATCACCTTCTCCATGGGCGTGCCCACGACCAGCCGCGTCGGCGGGGTGGCCATGAAGCGCTCCACATGCATACGCCGATACAGGTCGGTGCGGAACATGATGTTGCGAATGTCGTCGAGTTGCACCACGCCCAGCAGTTTGCCGTCGTCGTCGGTGACGGGGAAGAGGTTGCGGTTGCTTCGCGAGATAACGTCGACCATCTCCTTGAGGCTCATGCTTGGATGTACGATTATGAAGTCATGCTCGATTACGCTGTCCATCTTCAGCAGCGTGAGCACGCTTTGGTCCTTTTGGTGCGTGAGCAGTTGTCCACGCTGTGCCAGACGTCGGGCATATATGCCGTATGGCGTGAAAATGCGCGCCGTGCCGTAACTGGCGACGCTGACGATGAGCAGCGGCAGAAACAGGTCGTAGCCGCCGGTCATCTCGGCCGTGAGGAAGATTGCCATGAGCGGAGCGTGCATCACGCCCGCCATCACGCCCGCCATGCCCAGCAGGGCGAAGTTTTTGGTCGATAGCGGCACCACGCCGTTGAACGCCCCAAAGTGGTTGAGCGTGTAGGCGAAGAAGAAGCCCGCCATGCATCCCACGTAGAGCGACGGCGCAAACGTTCCTCCCACGCCACCACCGCCGTTGGTGGCGCTCGTGGCCAGCGCTTTCATGGCGCCGAGCATAAAGATGAACGCCATCACCATCCACACGTTGTTGCGCCACTGGTAGAAGATGCTGCCGTCAAACAGGTTGCCGGTTTCGCCACGCAACAGTTGGTTGATTGAGCCGTAGCCCTCGCCATACAGCGGTGGCAGCAAGAAGATGAGCAAACTCAGTATCGAGGCGCCGAGAACAAAGCGGTAGCGTGGCTGGAGGCGCGAGAACAGGCCCTCGACCAACTCGGTGAGTTTGTTGAAATATAGCGACACGAAGCCGCAGAACACACCCAGCAGAATCACAAATGGAATGCGCGACGTGATGAACGGCTCGCTCTGCGAAAAGAAAAACTCAACGTTGTAGCCCGTGAAGGCGTAGGCCACGGTGGCGCCGGCCACACTGGCGATAATCAGCGGAATTGCCGAGCCGGCGGTGAGGTCGAGCATCAGCACCTCGACGGTAAACAGCAGTCCGGCGATGGGTGCCTTGAAGATTCCGGCGATACCCGCCGCTGCGCCACAGCCCACGAGCATCATCAGCAGGTTGGGCGACAGGCGGAAGCGCTGGCCCAGATTCGAGCCGATGGCCGCCCCGGTGAACACGATAGGACCCTCGGCTCCCACCGAACCGCCAAAACCTATCGTTACCGACGAGGCGATGAGCGAGGCGTACATGTTGTGCCGCTTCAAGCGGCTCTTTTTCAGCGCAATGGCGTAAAGCACGCGGGTGACACCATGGGAGATGTTGTCGCGAACCACATAGCGCACATATAGGCTCGCCAGCAGAATGCCCACCGCTGGGAACACCAGATATAGCCAGTTGCCGCTGCTCACGGTCATAGCCGACGTAATCAAGCCGCCGATGAAGCCGATGAGCCACTTGAGCAACACCGCTGCCAGGCCGGCGGCAATGCCGATGACGAGAGCCAGCAGGATTACCAGCGTGCGCTCGTTGATGTGTCGCTCACGCCACTGCCGCACCTTCATGCCCCAGCCCTTGGGTTCGGGCATAAGTTCTATTTCGTCGTCGGTAGGGAACATTCTTGGTTGTTATGATTACATGCCTTTGCCGGTGAGCACCGTGTGGATGGTGTAGACCATGATTTTTACATCGTTGATAAGCGACATGTTTTCGAGATACATCAGGTCGTAGTCGAGTCGCTCGACCATCTCGTCGACATTCTGTGCGTAGCCATATTTCACCATGCCCATGCCGGTGATGCCAGGTCGCACCTGCCGCAGCAGGGCATACGACGGCGCGCGCTTCATGATCTGGTCGATGTAGTATTGCCGCTCGGGGCGAGGCCCCACAATCGACATGTCGCCCACGAGCACGTTCCAGAACTGGGGCAACTCGTCGATGCGGTATTTGCGCAGGAATCGCCCTATGCGCGTCACGCGCGGGTCGTTGTCGCTGGTGAGTTGTGGCTCGCCCGATGCCTCGGCGTCGCTGCACATGGTGCGGAACTTATAGATGTTGAACGGCACGTTGTGGTAGCCCACGCGCTCCTGCAGGTAGAATACCGTGCCGTGTGAGTCAAGTTTGATCAAGAGTGCAATTATGGCAAAAAACGGCGCCATGACGAGCAGCAGGATGCTGGAGATGATAACGTCGGCGGCGCGTTTCACATTCTTCGCGCTGTCGCTCATGTTGCTCGACGAGATGTCGACCAGCGGCACGCCGTAGAAGTCGCTCATGCGCATTTTTCGCATCAGCACGTTGCCGCTCATGGGGGTGAGTTTGATGGGCTTGTCGAGCGCAAAGAGGTGGTTGATGGTGTGCAGCAGGCGGTCCGACCCCTTGCGCGTGGGCACCACAATCAGTTCCTGGATGTGGTCGCGGCGGCATACCTCGGCCACCTCGTCGAGCGTGTAGCCCGGCAGCGACAACTCTTTCACGTCGTTCTCGCCGGGAATGCTCACAAAGCCACGGATGTCGTAGCCCATGGAGTGCTGCTGGTTATTGATTTTGTTGACAAACGATACCGCTGTGGCACCACGCCCAACCACCAGCGTGGGGATGCTCCACTTGCGGTGCTTGATGCGGTACGACGTGTCGTTGGTGATGGCACACCGCACAGCGTACACGATGAAGAACAGCAGCGACCACAGGATGATAATCAACTCATAACTCGCGCCGCGCGTGCCGCTCATGTCGTTGATAAGCGCGCCGAAGAAGATGACCAGGCTGTTGACCACAGCACTCCAGAATGTGGTGAACACCTCCTGCAGGCGCGACTTGCGGAACACCTCGTTGTAGTAGCCCGACAGCCAGTACACACACATCATGAATAGCGGGATGACCAACTGCAGGATGAGCACATTGCGCGACGTGAGAAAGCCGACCAGCGACGTGTAGGTGCCCTGCACGGCATGCAACTCCCAGCGTACGCAGTTAAACAGCGCCCATGCCACGCTCGATGTGACAAAGTCGCCCGCTAGATATTTCAGCCGTTGCAGTCGCTCGCTAATCATCAATCTCTAATCTATAATCTCTAATCTATAATCTATAATCTAAGATTATCGTATAATCTTAAAAGTGCCGTCGCGACGAAGCATTATCACGTTCGACGGCGTATGAGGCGTGTCGTCGTCCTGGCGATAGCGCACCACATAATCCACGCCGGCCACGATGGCGGGGTCGACCTGCGCAAAGCAGGCTGGCGACGGCTGTCCGCTGACGTTGGCCGACGTCGACACGATGGGTCGCCCAAACTCCTTGCACAGCAAGTGTGAGAATTGTTCGCGCGTCACGCGCATGCCCACGCTGTCGTCGTCGCCCAGCAGGTTCGGAGCAATGTTGTAAGCCCCCTCATACACTATGGTGAGGGGCTTCACCGCCACCTCCATCAGTTCGTGCGCCATGCGTGGCACGTCGACCACATAGTGGCTCAGGTGCTCCTCGCTGTCAAGTAGCACGATGAGCGCCTTGTGGTCGTCGCGACGCTTCAGGTCGTAGACGCGACGCACTGCCGCCGCATTGGTGGCGTCGCAACCGATACCCCATATCGTGTCGGTGGGGTAGAGGATAAGGCCACCGCGCCGCAGCACCTCGATGCACGATTTAATGTCTTGATTCATAATCGTAAATAATCATTCATCGCCCACACCCCGCAATGGCGGGGCAATTGGGACTAACAAAGTTACACCAATAATCGCAACTAAAAAAGAATTTCGCTGTTTTTTTCCTCTGCAGCCCCATTTTTGGCCCCGTCGACGCAAAGTCGAAAATGGTTTTTTTCTGGCTGGCCGATTAAACTATTTGCACTTTCGGCTATCTAAACAAAGTAAGAAAAACATAAAGAATATGAAACTGAAAGTGCTTATAGCATGCGCCCTCGCCCTGACGTTGGCAGTGGCGCCTACCGTTGCCAAAGGCAAGAAATCACACGCCAAAACCAGCAACACACAGGTGATTTACACTGGCGACCTGGGCAAGAAAATTTATGGTTATAACGGCACCACGCCGCTCAACATACACATCAAGGACGGACGCATCGAGCGCATCGAGGCGTTGCCCAACAAGGAGACGCCGCAATATTTCAAACGCGCCACCACCAAGATCTTCCCGCAATACGAGGGCAAGACCATCGAGGAGGCACGCAAGTTGCACGTCGATGCCGTCACGGGTGCTACCTATTCGAGCGAGGCAATCATCAAGAACATCAAACTTGGCCTCGAACAGGCAGCCTCATCCAGTAGCAAAGGCAAGAAAGGAAAAAAGAAATAAGATAGAAGTAAAAAGTTTAGTTTTATAATGAGATTTTGGGTCAGGTAGTTGTGAAAACCACCTGGCCTGTTTTTTTATGATACTCCACAAGGTTAAATAAAAATCTCGGTTTTTACTTTGCTTACCGCCCACTAAATTGTAACTTTGTGGGCAACGTTGTCGCAATAATTGAATATTGTGGGCGTTTAAATAGTGAAATCTTAAGCAAAAGTCAATTATAACACGCTATGTCTGAGCAACTTAATAAAAAGTCAATGCTGCCGATGGGCACCGTGCTCGCTGGCCGCTATCGCATCGACCGCTATCTGTCGAGCGGCGGTTTTGGCAACACTTATGTGGCAACGAATGTCACCCTGGGTTCGACGGTCGCCATCAAAGAGTTTTTTCTCAACGAGATGACCAATCGCGACGGCGACGGCATGTCGGTGCAAGTGAGCAACCCGGTGAACCAACCGCTTTTTGAGCAGCAATTGGCAAAATTCAATACCGAGGCGCGCCGCATAAGTGGCATTCGCAACGCACATGTGGTGGGGGTGCACGACTTGTTTGAGGAGAACGGCACAGCCTACTATGTGATGGACTATATCGACGGCGAGTCGCTGGCCGAGCGCATGAAGCAGCGTGGCGCGCCACTGAGCGAGAACGAGGTGCGCGCTTATCTGCCACAGGTGCTCGACGCCTTGCAGGCCGTGCACGACGCCGGCATCTATCACCTGGACCTGAAACCGGCCAACATTATGGTCGACAGGAGCGGCCAGGTAAGGCTCATCGACTTCGGCGCGAGCAAGCAGGAAGACAGCGGCGGCGGGGCACGCGCGAGCACTCTGGTGTGCTTCACCGAGGGCTATGCGCCCATCGAGCAATGCGACCAGAACATGAAGAAGTTTGGCCCGTGGACCGACCTCTACGCCCTGGGTGCTACGCTGTATTCGCTGCTGTCCAACAACTGTCCTCCCAAGCCTACCGACCTGTTCGACGACACCACGCCCTATAAGACCCAGGCGCTGCCGCTGCCGCCGACGGTGAGTCAGCAAATGCGCAACTTGATTTTGTGGCTGATGCAATTCTCGTGCGAGCAGCGGCCCCAGTCGGTGCAGGCAGTAGTTAACTACTTGGATATCACTGCTCCGGGCATGCTGTCGGCCGCCGCGCCCGCCGCTCCTGTCGCCCCTGCAGCACCTGTGGTGCCGCCCATGGCAGTGGGCGACGAGGCGACACGCTACAGCGCGCCACAAGAGCCGGAGCCGCAGCCTTATTACGAAGAGCCTGTGCCGGAGCAGTCGTCAAATAAGAAAATCCTTCTTGGCGTGCTGGCTGGCGTTCTGCTGCTGGGAGCCGTGGGAGCCGGTGTGTGGATGATGAAGTCGCGCGATGCCAAGCCTGACGACCAAGAGGTGGCTGTGGCCGACAGCACGTCGCAAACCGCCGTGACCGACACCATCGCCATGGCTGGGCAGCCACAAAACGCCGCTGAGCAACCGGCAGCCGCCACACCCGATGCTAAAAAAGAGGAAAAGGCTCCTGAGGCTAAAAAGGACGAGGCAAAGGCAAATAAGGATGCTGGCACCACCACCTATGGCGCTGAGCCTAAGAAAGAAGTGAAAAAACCGCAAGACGACAATATTTATTCTTCGGCCGATCAAATGCCCAGTTTCCCCGGTGGTGAAGGCGCGATGATGAGGTATCTCAGTTCGCACGTCCGTTACCCGGGTGCGGCTCAAGAAAATAATATTCAGGGCCGCGTGGTTGTGCAATTTGTTGTAAAGAGGAATGGCGAAGTAGGCCAGGTGAAGGTCGTCCGTTCGGTCGACCCCGACCTCGACCGTGAGGCCGTGCGCGTGGTCAAGAGTCTGCCCAAGTTCAACCCTGGTCGTAAGGACGGACAACCCGTGAACGTGTGGTACACTCTGCCAGTGACCTTCAAATTGGGCAGTTAATGCCGTGCATTTCGAGAAAAAATTGTAAATTTGTGCTTGATTAAAACTGATGACAATGAAAGCATTTAGGATAATTAGTGTGGCGCTGCTGCTGATGGGTGGCCTTCTGTCGCAGGCGGCGACCACGGCGCAGATGCGCTTTCACTGCAGTGGCGACACCACGACGCTCGACCGGCTGCTGCTCGAGGGCCAGCAGAGCGGCATCTCGCAGCCCGAGGCGCTGGTGAGTTTCTACGCTCATAAGTTGCTGGGCACGCCTTACGTGGCGCATACGCTCGAGGGCGACAACGAGATGCTCACCATCAACATCGACCAACTCGACTGCACCACCTTCGTCGAGACGCTCTACGCACTGGCGCGCACCACGCTGCAAGGACGGCAGTCGTGGCGCGACTATGCCGCCAACCTCGAGAGCCTGCGCTACCGAGGCGGCGTGATGGGCGACTATTCCACCAGGCTGCACTATATCAGCCTGTGGATTATCGACAATTTCAGCCGAGGCAACCTGGTGGAGGTGACACCCGATTTGCCGCACGCCACCACCATGGTGAAGACGATAAACTTCATGAGTGCCCATGCCGACAGTTATCAGTCGCTGAAAGGCGACAGCGCTATGGTGGTGAAAATCAAGCGCATGGAAGATGGCCTGCGCAACCACCAGATGCCGTACCTCAAAAAGATGTGGCTCAACAAGGACGATGTGCGCCAGGCACTTCACGCTGGCGACTTCGTGGGCTTGGTGACGCGCATCGATGGCCTCGACATCTCGCACCTGGGCATCATCGAGAAGGACGAGAATGGCGAGATTTACCTGCTCGACGCCTCGATGAGCGGCGGCAAGGTGATGATAGAGAGCGAGCCGCTCGGCCGATGGCTCAAGAGCGGTAAAAACACGCTGGGAATCAGAGTGTTCCGTCTTAAGTAATTATTGTTTCAATAGATATGAAAAAGTTATTTTACCTCTTTTCGGGGCTGATTGTCGCCCTGTGTGTCGCAAGTTGCGGCAGTGATGAACCTGACCCCGTGCGCACCCACCGCGAACCGGTGGATCTGGGACTTAGCGTGAAATGGGCACCGATGAACATCGGCGCCTCGTCGCCCGAGGCCTATGGCGCGCTGTATGGCTGGGCCGACTCGGCCGGAAACCACCAGACCTTAGACGAGCGAATCACCATCGCTTATCAGTCGGGAAACATCGTGAAGTGCGACTGGCACAGCCCGTACTTCGGCGGCATGTCGCCCCTGGCCAACATCTCTGGCACCGACTACGACATCGCAGCGTATACCTGGGGCGCCGACTGGCGTGTGCCCACGCGCGCCGAGATGCAGGAACTCATCGACAAATGCACCTTCACCCCCGAGACCACCCCGGGCGGCGTAGTCTGCCTGCGCGCCACCGGGCCTAACGGCAACAGCATCTTGCTGCCCCTGGCGGGCATCCGCGAGACCGTCTCGGCCGAGTCACGAGGCGCCTACGGCTATTACTGGACCGCCGACCTGCTGCCCAAGGCTTCACAGTCGACCTACGGCTACGACAGCAACGTCGCCTGCGCCGCCTGGAGCGCCACCATGAGTGCCACCACGGCCCGGCCTACTATGTCGCCCATCCTCCGCAACCTCGGCCTCTCCATCCGCCCCGTCACCCCCAAGTAACCAGCCGGTTTTTAAGATTTATAGTCCCTTCGTTACGTAAATATATAGATAACACAAACTTGTCATTCTCGAAAAATATGGCAGAATTAGAAATAATATATCAAACAGTTACCAATAAAGGAGAATATGGTTGTGGCGACTTAGGGATTTCAACTAAAGAATGGTTAGAACTTCTCAAACATCCCAAAGCTCAACAGTATATCGATTCACTGTTGTGCTTTCTGCGTGAACCAGGGCACGCTGGAACATGCAGTTCCGTTGCACAAAAATATGGCAACTCGCCGCAGCATTACAATGCTAAAGTGACCAGCTTCGCCCAATGGGTTCAGAAGACGCTGGATAGATTTCAAATCATTGGCACCGACGGCAATGTAACATATTGGTGTATACCAATGAAGAAAGGTTGGAACAGTAAGCAAGGGTTCAACTGGCAACTGCGTGACGAACTGGTCGAAGCCTTGCGAAATTATCTGATGAATGACTTGATAGACCACTACCGAATTTCAGAAGAAGCATTCAACGGATATGATGAGGAATACAAATGGGCTTTGCTTGACAGGACAGAGGGCAAAGGTGTATTAGATATAATCAAGGAACTTAGAGGCGAGAATATCGTTGATAACGCACGTGTTGATGGTGTGCTGAAATCTCTTTGGGAAACTAACTCCAAAGAGTTGACCACCATAGGAGAACACTTACTCGACGAGACAAAACCCCTCGACGAGCGCATTGCCAACTTCAAGACAGAGATGCGAGCGCTTTGTCGGAAAGACTGGAAGATTTGTGCTAATGATGAACGTACTGCTGCTGCCATTCTCATGTGCAAGTATCCTGAGAAATACACAGTGTACAAAGATGAGATATATCAACTAATATGTCGATATTTCGGTTTTGAAAGCAAAAAGGTTGGCAAGAAGTTCAGTCATTTCATAGGGATAATCAATAGATTTACGGCTGATTTCGGTGAAGAAATTCAAGAAATCATGTTGCCGTCAATTAGCACCTTCAAGAACAAGCCCCTAAACCTTGCTGTTCAAACTTTGTTCTGGTGTATGCGAAGCAACATCAATGCAGAATTGAAAAGCAAGACCAAGTATTACTGGCTTGCTGGTTATTCTTATGGCCGAGAAAACTCGCAATTCGATAGGTTTATTAAAGACGGTGTTTGGGACTGCGGTTATGACGACAATAAGCCCATTGACCAAAAACTTCTTGCTGAAACCAAGACTATTTCAGTTGGCGACATCATTATTTTGAAATCATCATCGACTAAAGGCCCTAATCACGACCAGCCATTTCTTCGCGTCAAGGCTGTGGGTATTGTGACAAGCGACATTACAGTCTCTAATGAGCCTGAGGGTAAAAAGAAATGTCATTGCTCGGTTGATTACATTAACACCGATGTGAAAGATTTTGATGGTGCGGTTTATGGTTACTATCGCAAAACTATCCATCGGGCAGACAGTAAAGTTAAAGAAATCATTGATTATGTAAATGAATTATTGGAACAGGATAATAGACAACAAATGAAATACCAAAAGTACATCGAACTTCTCCAAGAGGCCCACAACCTTGTTCTTACTGGTGCGCCGGGCACCGGCAAAACTTTTATGGCTCAAAAAATTGCCGAGGAAATGGGTGCTGTGACGAAATTTGTACAGTTCCATCCTTCATACGATTATACCGATTTCGTTGAAGGTCTTCGTCCAATTGAGAAAGACGACGGACAAATGGGATTTGAGCGCAGAGATGGTGTTTTCAAAGAGTTTTGCCGTGATGCTATCAAAAACTTGATTGATTCGGCAAAAAGTGTCGAGAGCCTGTCTAAAGAGATGTCATGGCAAGACCAATTGGAACAGTTTGTGGAAGATGCTGTCGATAGCGGTGAACAATTTACGTTGGTTAATGGAAATGAGTTCAAAATTTATGAGATTAAAGGTCATAACATTGTGGTAGAAAACAAGAACGAAAAAACCACACATGTTGTAGTCAATGCCGATGAGATTCTTGAACTGCTAACCAACGAAGTGCCGTTGAATATTGTCAAAGACATACGCAACTATTTCCATCGCAAGTTCGGTACACAAGCCGATTCTTACGCCTACGTTATAACGAAAGAGGTAAGAGCGATGAAACGCAAAGCACCGGTAGTGGAAGCCAATAAGATTGACGAGAAACCTTTCGTTTTCATCATTGATGAAATAAATCGTGGTGAAGCATCGAAAATCTTTGGCGAACTGTTCTATGCCATTGACCCAGGTTATCGAGGTAAAAAAGACTATCTTGTGCAGACTCAATATCAAAATCTCATTCCCGAAACAGATGTGTTCGCCAATGGATTTTATGTGCCTGAAAATGTCTACATCCTCGCCACAATGAATGACATTGACCGCTCGGTGGAGAGTATGGACTTTGCTATGCGCCGACGTTTCACGTGGCAAGAAGTCACACCAGACGATACAGAATCAATGCTTGACACTTTGTCTTGCGTCGACGAGGCCAAAGAAACCATGCATCGCTTGAACGATGCTATCTCCGATACTGATGGATTAGGCGCGGCATATATGATTGGCCCATCCTATTTCTTGAAACTTGGAGAGAATGGTGGCGATTTCAAAATGCTATGGAAAATGAATATCGAACCATTGCTGAAAGAGTACCTGCGTGGATTTAGAAAATCTGCGGAAATACTCGAGAAGTTCAGCAATACATTCTTTGACAGCAAAAGCAACGCATCGGCAGGCCAGCAAGAGTTGATTGATGAGGATTAATCTGACAGATAACAGCACCGAAAGGACATTCCACCGAAAGGATGTCTCGCCTCTATTTCCAATCGCCGACAAAACGATTGCTGAACTTTGCAGGGATAATGAGAATCTGCTTATATTCCCGTTTAGCATAGAATCGTCTGACGACAGAATCGGCGATGCCTCTGTCATAAGAATCTTAAACACTAAAAACCCTGATCAAGTTCAAATCTGCACTGATAATGTGATGGGGTTTATCGGTGTGGGTAATCTACAAATAAAAATCAAATCAAGATTTGATGTGGGGCGCGATGATTACATGCTTCACTATATGCTTCAAAAAGTCCTTTCGTTCAACCTCTTTGACCTCAATCATAACAATGAACAAGAAGATGTGTTTGACTTCATCATGTTCATGTTTCCATATTTCCTAAAAACGGCATTACGCCAAGGGGTATATAGGGAATACCAAAACTATAGGCATAACGACGCAAACCTGAAAGGTACCATAGATTTAGGCCGACACATAGCGAAGAATGTGCCATTTGCCGGGAAGATTGCTTACTCAACACGTGAATATAGCCGCGACAACAATATGACTGAACTTATTCGCCACACGATAGAGTTCATGAAAACCAAGAAGTATGGCCAGGCTGTTCTGAACATCGACCGAGAGACTGTTGAGAATGTCAAAACCATCGTCGAGCATACGCCGATGTACAATAAGAGTGAGCAAAGATGTGTTATTAGCAGTAACCTGCGAGCGAAAACTCATCCTTTTTATACCGCTTATCGCCCTTTGCAGACTTTGTGTCTTCAAATCCTCAGAATGGAAGAAGTCAAGTATGGTGAGTCCGACGATGAAATATGCGGTATCCTTTTTGACGGTGCTTGGCTTTGGGAAGAATACGTTAATTCCATCCTTTGCAATTTAGGGTTCATTCATCCACAGAATAAACTTCATAAAGGTGGCATTTACCTGTTCGATGACCACAGTGGTATTCGTTACCCAGACTTTTATAAAGAAGACATGGTTCTTGACGCAAAATACAAACGATTGGGCGGATATGATAAGGTTTCAAAGGTGGATAGTAATGATATTCACCAAGTAATCACATACATGAACTCACTTCGTGTTCGAAAAGGTGGATTCGTTGCACCTTTAGAACAGAAGCAAAATAAAATCCCAACATCTCGTCTAAAAGATAGCACATCAACTCTTTCGATATTTGGCATCGAAATAAGCAAAGTGGCATCATCGTATGCCGCCTTTTGCGAACACATGAAGGAGTTGGAGCGTACATTCGTTAACTCGTTAAATGCATTGTCATGAGGATACCTGAATTGTTTAAGGAGTATATTTGGCTGATTTCCTTCATCATCGAGGAGGCGCCACCATGAGTGCCACCTCGGCCCGGCCCACCATGTCGCCCATCCTCCGCAACCTCGGCCTCTCCATCCGCCCCGTCACCCCCAAGTAACCATTATTGGCATAGCACTTATAGCAATAATAGCATTGATAGCATTAATAGCATTGATACCTTATGGGCAACAAAAAGAATGGCATCCTGCGGCATGTGCCACAATGGAAAGACCTGTGGTTTTACCAAAAGTCGGAAGTGCTTTACCAACTCACTTACAAGTTCTGTGAGCGCTTCCTGCCCCCACATGGCGACCGCACTGTGGACCAAATGGTGCAGGCTGCACGGTCAGGTAAGCAAAACATCGTCGAGGGTCTCGAAGATGGCAAAACTTCGACCGAGATGGAACTAAAACTGCTAAATGTTGCTCGAGCAAGCATTGCTGAACTCCGACAGGACTTCGAGGATTACCTGAAGTCTCGTAGCCAAAGGTTATGGGGCACCACCGACGAGCGCTTCCAGGCGATGCAACAGTTTACGAAACAGCATAATGCCCTCAGCGATTATGAGCCTTACTTCACGCGTTGGACAAGCGAAGAAATGGCAAATGTGGGCACCACCCTGTGTTTTCAGGTCGATGCCATGCTCAACACATATCTTACGAGGCTTGAGCAGTCGTTCACGACCGAGGGAGGTATAAAAGAGCGAATGCATAATGCCCGCACTGGCCACCGGCAGTCCCAAGCCGAGCGCATAGACGCGCTTGAGAAGGAATTGGCGCAGTTGCGTGAGCGCGTCACAACTGCCGAAACCGCCGCGGAGCAATGGAAAGCCGCCTACGACGACCTCAAGCAACGCGCCCTCAAAGCCTATCAAGAACAGCAACAAGAAATCGCCAAGTTACGCCAAAAATAAAATAGCACCAATAGCCACAACCGGATCTATTAGTGCTATTAATGCTATTAATGCTATTGCTTGGAGTGGTTAGAAGGTTATGGTCGTGGGGGTGGTAGTGGTGGTTTCTGTGGGTGTGTCGGCGGCGGGGGTGGGGCGCTTGTTGATTGCCTTGGTGACGCGGGTGTAGGTGGGCGTGTTTTCAAGGACGTTGATGACGTTGTCATCTTCGATTTGGTCGCCTGAGAGCACCATGAAGTGTTCGAACTTTTGCGTGTCGAACTGCTCGTCGAAAGTCATGCCGAAGCCTGCCGCCAGCACGGTGAATCGCACCTCGTCGTTGAGCGAGTCGTCGTAGTACCAACCGGTGATTTGCTCCAACTCGTTGCGGAAGTTGTTCTTGAAATTCTCGATTTCCTTTATCTCGCTGGCTTGCAAGGTGTACTCGTCTTTGGAACTGGTGTGAACGGCGATGAGCAGTCGCGTGGAGCCATACACGTCGCGGTTTCGCAGCAATGGCGACTCAAGGGCCGCCTCGATAGCCATCGACACGCGTCGGTCACCGCTTCCAGTGCCGGTGCTGATAATCGCTACGCCCGTTTGTCGCAACGTGGTGTCCACATCGTTGAAGTCGATGTTCCAAAACCCCGTCGTGTTGATCAGGTCGCTGATGCTGGTCACGGCTTTTGCCAGAGTCTCGTCGGCGAGGGCGAAGTTGCTCGTCATGGGATGCTCGGGGTAGAACTCGATGAGTTTTTGATTGTTGATGACAATCATCGAGTCGACATATTGGCTCATTTCAGCGGCTCCTTTCAGGGCTTTTTTGATCTTCGTTTTTCCTTCAAACTCGAAAGGAATCGTCACCACTCCCACTGTTAGAAGCCCGGCTTCGCTGGCCACCTTTGCCACGACTGGCGCGGCTCCGGTGCCTGTGCCGCCACCCATACTGGCGGTGATAAACACCATCCGCGTGCCGTCGTTGAGCAGTTCGGCAATCGCCTGCTCACTGTCTTGCGTCGCTTTTTTGGCCACTGTAGGCTTGTCGCCGGCGCCACGGCCATTGCCCAGGCACAGTTTCACCGGAACCGGCGAGGCTTGCAGCGAAGCGCGGTCGGTGTTGAGCACGGCATAACTCACGTCGCTGAGCCGCTGCTCATAGATATGATTCACGGCATTCACGCCACCACCTCCCACTCCTATCACTTTGATTATGGGTTGCTCAGTGGCATTGCTCTGAAAGCCAGGGTCTTCCATTATTGTCGAGAAAATATCTGCGTATTTGTCCATAGTGTTGTTGATTAATGAGAAAAAACAAAAAAGTTGTACACGTTGTTGATTTTTAGGACTTTGTGGTGTATCGCTCCAGCAGCAAAAAAATCCCAGATGCACATCAATGTTGCAAAGTTCCTAATAATTCTCGGCATTTGCAAGAGGTTTGATAGAAATAATTTCATAAAAATAGCATTAACAGGCTATCAAATCGATAAAGCCTGTTAATGCTATTGTTGTGTGTGGTGGTGTGGGGCGTTATGCCTTCTTTTGCTCTTTTGCCCAACTGTCTTTGAGGCCGATGGTGCGGTTGAACACCAGGTGGTCGGGTGTGCTGTCGGGGTCGACGCAGAAGTAGCCGATGCGTTGGAACTGGAACTTGTCGTCGACCTTTGCCACTTGTGCCAGATACGGCTCAATCTTCACGTCGTCGAGCACACGCAGCGAGTCGGGGTTAAGCAGTTCGCGGAAGTCCTTCTCGCTCTCGGCGCTGGGGTTCTCCACGGCGAAGAGTCGGTCGTAGAGGCGCACCTCTGCGCTGGCGCAGTGGCGTGCGCTCACCCAGTGCAGCGTGCCTTTCACCTTGCGGTTGCTGCCGGGCATGCCGCTCAGCGTGTCGGGGTCGTAGGTGCACTGAATCTCGGTGATGTTGCCGTCGGCGTCCTTGGTGCATCCAGTGCACATGACGATGTAAGCGCCCTTGAGACGCACCTCCTTGCCGGGAGTCATGCGGAAGAACTTCTTGGGCGGCTCCTCCATGAAGTCGTCGCGCTCGATGTAGAGTTCGCGCGAGAATGGCATTTGGTGCTTTCCGGTTTCGGGCTGCTCGGGATTGTTGTCCATCTCCATCATCTCCTCCTTGTCCTCGGGATAGTTGGTGATGACCACCTTCACGGGGTTGAGCACTGCGCTCACGCGGTTGGCGTTGTGGTTCAGGTCCTCGCGGATGCTGTGCTCGAGCAGGCTGATGTCGTTGAGCGCCTCATATTTGGTGTAGCCGATGTCTTCGATGAAGTTTTTGATTGACTGCGGGGTGTAGCCGCGGCGGCGAAGGCCGCACAGCGTCGGCATGCGCGGGTCGTCCCATCCGGCCACCAGACCTTCCTTGACCAGGGTGAGCAGTTTGCGCTTGCTCATCAGGGTGTAGGTGAGGTTGAGGCGGTTAAACTCAATCTGGCGGGGGCAGTATTCGCTGGCACTCTCGCCGGCGAGTTCACGCACGAAATGGTCGTAGAGAGGGCGGTGAGGCACAAACTCCAGCGTGCATATCGAGTGGGTCACGCCCTCGAAGTAGTCGCTCTGGCCGTGTGCAAAGTCGTACATGGGATACACTTTCCACTTGTCGCCGGTGCGCCAGTGTGGCGACTTGATGATGCGGTAGATGATTGGGTCGCGGAAGTGCATGTTGCTGCTTGCCATGTCGAGTTTTGCGCGCAGCACACGAGCGCCCTCGTCAAACTCGCCGCGGTTCATTCGCTCAAACAGGTCGAGGTTCTCCTCCACCGAGCGATTGCGGTAGGGGCTTTCGACGCCCGGTGTGGTGGGCGTGCCTTTCTGCTGGGCAATCTGCTCGCTGGTCTGGTCGTCGACATAGGCTTTTCCTTCCTTGATGAGCCTGATGGCGAAGTCGTAGAGTTTGCTGAAATAGTCGCTGGCGTAGTACAGGCGGTCGCCCCAGTCGAAGCCCAGCCAGTGGATGTCGCGCATAATGGCTTGCTCGTACTCGGTGTCCTCCTTTTGCGGGTTGGTGTCGTCGAAGCGCAGGTTGCAAGTGCCGCCCATGCGCTCGGCAACGCCGAAGTCCATGCAGATGGCCTTGGCGTGGCCAATGTGCAGGTAGCCGTTAGGCTCTGGCGGGAAGCGGGTGTTCAGGCGCCCTCCGTTCTTTCCGGCTGCCAGGTCGTCGGCAACTATTTGTTCTACAAAGTTGAGTGTTCTCTTCTCCTCGGCGGGAGCAGTGTTCATCGTATCTTCCGACATAATCGTTCTATTAGATTAATGAGTGTTTCTTTCCCTTTTCTCGGCAAAGGTACTGCATTTTTTTCGTTTAAGCGTCATAGTGCGTGATTATTTTGCAAACCATCGCCGACATTGGCCCGCAAAAGCCCGCCAAAAGCGTGACTGCTAACAAGTGCGCTTTAAGATGAAATGGCCAAGCAATTACCTCATGTGGCTAAAACACAACATAGCCTTAAAAACATGATGATTACTTCTCCATTGAGCAAAATTGCATCAAAAAATGCTTTCTCCATTGAGCAATTTATCGACATCTGGTTAGTGTGTTTTCTCTATTAACACAAAGCGGATATTAGGCTCTCATTTTTTTCATATTTTTCATATTTAGGGTGGGGTGGTGTTAAAAACTTGCTAAATGTTGTGGCGGTTGCTGGAAAGTTGTATTTTTGTAGGTTGTTTTATACGAAACAAAACGATGAACAATAAGCAACTCATTGACCACTTGGCGAAAAAGTTGGGTCGCCAGCGCGACGATGTGAAGAACCTGCTTGGGGCCTTCAGCGGCATCGTGGCCGGCTGCTGCGCGGCAGGCGACGCGGTGGCGGTGCCGGGATTTGGCGACTTTGTGGCCGAGAAACGCGAGCAGCGCGTCGAGCGCGATGCCCACACCGGCGCACGCGTGCTTTTCCCGCCCGCTGTCGAACTCACGTTCCACACCAGCGCTGTGTTTCGCAGCAAGTTGAAAAATCGCCGCGACGAGCAGCCCAAGCCGTCGCTCGACGAGGACTATATAAGCCAACTCAGGGCACAAATCAAGCAAGAGGTTTTGGCCGAACTTAAGGACGAACAAGAAGGAAAGGAGGTGAGCGATGAACGCTAAAGTCACAATGCCCGACCTGGTGGCGCAAGTGGCCGAGTCGACACGCACCACCAAGCGCATGAGCGAGTTGTTTTTGCGCGAATTGTTTGCCACCATCACGCAGTCGCTGCTCGATGGCGAGAGCGTCAGCGTGGACGGCCTGGGCACGTTCAAGGCCGATGCCGCTACCGGTGTGACCTTCACACCGGCGGCCGCCTTGGCTCGCGTGCTCAACCAGCCCTTCGAGGCCTTTGAGCCGGTGGAACTGAGCGACGACCTCACCGACGACATGCTCGCCGAGTTGTTGTCGCCGGCACCTGCCGAGCCTTCGACCGAGCCTGCTGAGCCTGTAGAAGCCGCCGAGTCCGAGGAGACTCAGCCCGCTCCGAAGCCCGTTCCTGCTCCCGAGCCTCAGCCCGAGCCCGAAGAGCCGACGATGGCCGCCGAGCAGCAGCCCGCCGGCGAGTCGCCCCTGGCCACGCAAGCCACACAGGCAACGGTTAACGAGTTGCAACAGAAACTCAGCGAGGCTGGCCGCGATATCGAGGACTTGAAGAACAGCCTGGTGAATATGCGCCGAGCCTTCAGGCAGGGCCTGCTCATGGGTGCCGCAATGGTGCTCATCACGGCACTGCTGGCCTTGGGAGCGTGGGCACTCTACAACCGCTTCAGTGGCAACGGCGGCTCACAAGCACCCGCTACGGCACAGACGGCCCCCAAGGCCACCAGTACCGACACCGTGGCCACACCGGCCACACCGGCTCCGGCAACCCCGGCCACGCCGCCCGTGACCGAGACAGTGTCGGAGACCAACTATCTGTCGCTCATCGCCCAGCGCCACTATGGCCTGCCGGAATATTGGGTCTACATCTACGAGGAAAACATCGACAAGATTGACAATCCCAATCGCGTCAAGAACGGCACCGTGATCGTTGTGCCGCCGCCCGAAAAATACGGCATCAATGCGGCCGACCCAGCCAGTGTGGCAAAAGCCAAGGCTAAGAGCACCGAACTGTATAACATGTTTAAAAACAAGAAATAACGAGCAAATCGGTGATACGGCTTCGACTGTACATATTGCTGCTCGTCGCAGGCTTGGCCACTGTGGCTGCTCAGGCCCAAGAACCGACGATTCACGCCCCGGAAGAGTATGTGTCGGGCACGATGCCCGTGATGTATGTCTACACCGAGGGCCAGCAGCCCATTGTCAGCAAAGACGTTTTCGTCGACGGCTATTACTGGATTGACCCGATGGGCATCGAGGGCGTTGAAGCCATCGGCAGCCCCGACGAGCCGTTGCCACTGATTATCAGGGGCCGCGGCAATATCACCTGGCGAAACTACGAGAAGAAGGCTTACCGCATCAAACTCGACAAGAAAGCCGCCCTGCTTGGCATGCGCAAGAGCAAGTCGTTCGTGCTCATGGCCGACGCCTGGGACTGGATGGGCTGCTCGGTCGAGCAGATGGGCTTTGAAATCAGCCGCCGCCTGGGCCTCTCGTGGACGCCTGAGCGCTGCCCCGTGGAACTGGTGCTCAACGGCGACTATGTGGGCCTGTACTTCCTCACTGAGAAAATCAGTGTCGACAAGCACCGCGTCAACGTCGTGGAGCAGGACAACTTCGAGACCGACCCCGACCTGGTGACTGGCGGCTGGCTGCTGGAAATCGACAACACCTGGGACTCCCAGCAACTGACTGTCCAAGAGACCGAAGACTCGCGCATACGCTTCACCTACCATTCGCCCGACAGCCTGTCGAACGTCCAGCGCAACTACATCCGCACGTTTTTGAACGCCGCCAACACCGCCATCTACGCCCCGCGCAAGAATTCCACCGAGTGGGAGCGATACATCGACCTCGACTCGCTGGTGCTTTACTACCTGGTGTGTGAGATTACCGACCGCGGCGAGTCGTTCTCGGGCAGTTGCTACATGCACAAGGAGCGTGGCGACGAAACCAAACTCATCTTCGGGCCGGTGTGGGATTTCGGCAGCACGTGGAGCCACCGCCGGAGTGGCGGCATTGATTCGCTATTATATTACGAGAATTGCCGTTTCCCCACACACTGGATTAGCGAGATAGTGAAGTTTCCGCGCTTTCAGCAGCGTGTTCACGAGATATGGCAGGAGTTCTACTACGACGAGTTGTTTACCGACTTGGCGACATATTGCCGCCAGTGGGCACAGCATATCGCCGCCGCCGGCGAGGCCGACCATCGTCGCTGGCCACAATACAAGTTTGACAACGCCGTGGCGTCGTCGGGCAGTTACACTACCTTGCTGCGCAAGCGCCTCAACTTCCTGAACTCGCGCTTCGGCACCCCCTACGAGATTCCCGACACCATCGCGCTGGCAATGGTCGAGACGTATGGCAATGTCGGCGAGACCTACACCATCAACGACCCGCTGCTCATCTACAGCGACAAGTTGGGCCCGCTGCTGCTCACCGATGGCCAGGGACACTGGCTGCAAGTGACTGACTCACTGTTTACGGCTGAGAATAAGTGGGTGGGCCTGTGCTTTGCGCCAGGCTCGCTGCACGGGCGACTGCAGAATGTCGACTACGACGTGGTGTTCGTGCCCGACTCGATGCCCGCACTGGCCGCCGACGCGGCGGTGGGCGTGAAAGTGGAGCAGCGGTACATCGACGACAACATAGCCTGGAAAGCCAACCAGGTGTTCGATGTGACGGGCTATTTGACCGTTGTCGACGGTCAGCACTATCTAATTCCGGCCGACACCGTGGTAGATGAGCGCGCTTTGCCACTATACCCCGACCCGTCCCTTGACGACGCGGCGGTGGGCGAGTATTACATGATGCGCCTGGCCACGCAATGTGTCGACGGCAAACGTATTTACCATCCGCTCAATGCGGCGCTTTACCGTGGCGATGTGAACGCCGACGGCCACATTGATGGTATCGACCTGAACATCCTCATTAACATCGTGTTAGGCAAGGACAATGCTGCCAATTACCTTCGCCGTGCCGATGTCGATGCCAACGATGAGATTGATGGCAATGACCTTAATGCGCTTATTAACAAGTTGTTGGGCGCGCAGCGGCAAGCCGCGAACCGCTCAGCAAGTCTACATGCCGATGACCGATAGATGAGAATGCAAGTACTGTTCATATTGTTGCTCGTCGCGTGCTGGGCCGCAGTGCCGATTCATGCTCAGGAAACGACGCTTCACGACCCGGCAGAGTATCTGTCGGGGACAATGCCGGTGCTCTATGTCAACACGGTCGACAGTCAGCCCATCAAAGACAAGAAAACCTTTATCGACGGCAGTTATTGGCTTGATCCTAACGGCATTGAGGGCGTGGAGGCCATCGGCAGTGCCGACGCACCGCTGGCGCTGCAAATCAAGGGCCGCGGCAACATCACCTGGGCGCACTACGACAAGAAGGCTTACCGCATCAGGCTCGACAAGAAAGCCCCCCTGCTTGGCATGAAAAAGAGCCGCCAATTCCTGCTCATGGCCGACGCTTGGGACTGGAAGGGCTGCGCAACCGAGCACGTGGGCTTTGAACTGAGCCGACGCGTGGGACTCACGTGGACGCCCGAGCGTCGCCCCGTGGAATTGGTGCTCAACGGCGACTATGTGGGCCTGTACTTCCTCACCGAGAAAATCACGGTGGCCAAGGACCGCGTCAACATTGTCGAGCAGGACAACTTCGAGACCGACCCCGAACTGGTGACCGGCGGCTGGCTGCTGGAAATCGACAACACCTGGGATGCCCAGCAAGTAACCATCGACGAACCCAATAACAGTTCGATGCGCATCACCTACCATTCGCCCGACTCGACGAGCCACGCGCAACGCCAGTACCTGCGCGACTTGCTGAACGCCACCACCGCCGCCATCTACGCCCCCTGGAAGGGCGACACCGAGTGGGAGCGATATATCGACCTCGACTCGCTGGTGCTCTATTACCTGGTGAGCGAACTCACCGACCGTGGCGAGTCGTTCTCGGGAAGTTGCTACATGCACAAGGACCGCGGCAGCGACACCAAAATCATCTTCGGCCCCGTGTGGGACTTCGGCAGTTCATGGACTCACGACAAGGACGGCCTTGACTCAAAACTCCTGTACGATAGCAACAGTTTCCCCATGCATTGGATTACGGAAATAGCGAAATTTCCGCGTTTCCAGCGCCGAGTGCATGAGATGTGGCAAGAGTTTTACTACGAAGGCCTGGCCGACGACATCGCTGTTTTTGCCAAGAACTGGTCGTGCCACATCGCTGCAGCCGGCGAGGCCGACCATCGCCGCTGGCCGCAATATAAGTTTAACAACGCTGAGACCAATGTGAGCAGTTACATTTATCGCTTCAGGCGCCGCCTGGCGTTTCTCAACTCGCAATTCAGCACCGAATATGTCGTTCTCGACACGATTTCGATGCCCTATGTCGAGCAATATGCCCGCGTGGGTCAGAACTACACCATCGACAGCGACCTGCTCATTTACACCGACAAAACCGGCACGTTGCTCTTGACCGATGGCGGCGGGAATTGGCTGCAGGTCGACCCCGATGCGATGGGCATCGACGCGCCGTTGCTGGGCCGGTGTGTGCAGCGGGGCACCCTGCATGGGACCATGTATCGCCGCAACGGCAACGACATGGTATTTGTGCCCGACCGCGTGCCGCTGCTGGCCGATGAGCCGACGATTACCGACGTGGTGGTGGAGCGGCGCCATTTGGCCGACACCATCAGGTGGAAATCTAGCCAAGTATTTGACGTGGCCGGCTATCTGCTGCATGATGGCACGACGTATTATCTGTCGCCTGTCGACAGCCTTATCGACGAGCGCGCTTTGCCGCTTTATTTCGACGAGTATTCGGCCTCGACGACGCTTGGCGAGCACTACCTGATGCGCCTTGCGACATGCTGTCGCGATGGCGTTTGCCTCTATCAGCCACTCGATGTGCCGGCCCTGACGGCCATCACCGATGTGGCGTGCGACCGCCAGGCATTGCGCATTGTTGACGGCTGCGTTTACGCCGACGGGGCAAAGACGCTGGCAGTCTACGACCTGCTTGGCCGCCTGGTGGGCACTCGGCAAGGTTGCCGCCTCGACCCCGGCGTCTACATCGTGCGCACCGACCGCTTCACAACGCGCATCGCAATCCCGCGTGAATAACCATTTACAATTGCTCTTTTTTCTATAGTTGCTACGCTTTCCGTGGCTGCTATTGCTGCTATTGCAGCATTTGGCGCGTCGTCTTTAACATTTCTAACTTAAAATACCTAAATTTAACGTGGCGCGAGGCTCTTATCTCGGGCTAATGTCATAATTTTGCAACTTGAATTGTGGCATGCATATTGCATGCTGCCGTAACAATGACATTTCAACTCGAATTACTATGAGCGAAACAGTAAATATCCGTGAACTTAACGACTTGATTGCAAGTCGGAGCAACTTTGTGAACATGATTAGGCAAGGCATGGACAAGGCCATCGTGGGCCAGAGCCACCTTGTGGACTCGCTGCTGATAGCATTGCTGGCCAACGGCCACATCCTGCTTGAGGGTGTGCCGGGCTTGGCAAAGACGCTGGCCATACGTTCGCTGGCCTCGCTGATTGATGCCAACTTCAGCCGCATCCAGTTCACCCCCGACTTGCTGCCTGCCGACGTGATTGGCACCATGGTGTACAGCATGCAGAAGGAGCGCTTCGAGGTGAAGAAGGGCCCGGTGTTTGCCAACTTTGTGCTGGCCGACGAGATTAACCGCGCCCCGGCAAAGGTGCAGAGCGCGCTGCTCGAGGCCATGCAAGAGCGCCAAGTGACCATCGGCGAGCAGACCTTCAAACTCGATGACCCCTTCCTGGTTCTCGCCACACAGAACCCCATTGAGCAAGAAGGCACATATCCGCTGCCCGAGGCTCAGGTCGACCGTTTCCTGATGAAGGTGCTCATCGGCTATCCTAACAAGACCGAGGAGTCGCAAATCATACGCATGAACATCGCCCCCGAGCAGCAAGAACTGCAGGCATTGGTCACACCGGCCGACATCGTAGACACCCGCCGTGTGGTGCAGCAAATCTACATCGACGAGAAGATTGAGCGTTACATTGTCGACATCGTGTTTGCCACCCGCTTCCCGGGCGACTACGCCCTCAACGACTTGAAGAGCATGATTGCCTTCGGTGCCTCGCCGCGTGCCTCGATCAGCATGGCCCTCGCCGCACGTGCCTACGCCTTCCTGAAGGGCCGTGGCTACGTCATCCCCGAGGACGTGCGCGCCGTGTGCCACGACGTGATGCGCCACCGCCTGGGCCTGAGTTATGAGGCCGAGGCCAACAATATCACTGCCGACGAAATCATCAACGAAATTCTCGATAAGATTGCCGTGCCCTAATAAGCACCCTGGTCATGAACAGGAATGAGTTGTTAAAAAAGGTCCGCAAGATTGAAATCAAGACCAAGGGCCTGTCGCAAAACATCTTTGCCGGTGAGTACCACTCGGCCTTCAAGGGGCGTGGTATGACCTTCAGCGAAGTGCGCGAGTACCAGTATGGCGACGATGTTCGCGACATCGACTGGAATGTGACCGCGCGCTACGGCAAGCCTTATGTCAAGGTTTACGAGGAGGAACGCGAACTCACCGTGATGCTTATGGTGGACGTGAGCGGCAGCAAGGACTTTGGCGCCGTGGGCATGAGCAAGCGCGAGATGATGGCCGAGATTGCCGCCACACTGGCGTTCAGCGCCATCCAGAACAACGACAAGGTGGGCGTGCTCTTTTTCAGCGACAAGATTGAAAAGTTCATCCCGCCCAAGAAAGGCCGCAAGCACATCCTGCTGGTGATTCGTGAACTGCTCGACTTCGAAGCCAGCAGCCCCGGCACCGACATCAACCACGCTCTCGAGTACCTCACCAGCGCGCTTAAGAAGCGCTGTACCACCTTCTTGGTGAGCGACTTCATCGACGACGGCGACTACTACAAGGCGCTCTCCATTGCCAACCACAAGCACGACCTGATTGCCGTGCAGGTGTACGACAAGCGAGAGACACAGATGCCCAACGTGGGACTGGTGAAGATGCTCGACGCCGAAACTGGTGCCCAGCGATGGGTGAACACCAGCAGCCGCCGGGTGCGTCAGGCCTACGACCGATGGTGGTATGAGCGCCAGCAAGCCATGCAATCAATCGTACAACGCTGCAACGTTGACCTGGCCAGCGTGGCCACCGACGAGGATTATGTGAAGGCGCTCATGGCCCTGTTTAAAAACCGAGGTTAATCGAAATCAACAATGAAACGCTATAAACACCTGTTGCTGCTGTTAGCCCTGTTTATCACCGGGCTGAGCGTGAATGCCGCTAACGCCACACTCAGCGCCAAACTCGACTCGGCCACGCTGCTCATGGGCCGCGTGACGACCGTGCACCTGGAGTTGGTGAAAGACAAGACGCAACAAGGCTTTTTCCCAATCGACCAACTCGACACGCTGAACCGGGCCGTCGAGATTGCTGCACGACCCAAGGCCGACACCGTGGACCTGGGCAACGGCCGCCAGCAAATCAACCGCGACCTGATTATCCAGTCGTTCGACTCGGGACTGTACGTGATTAAGCCCATCGAGTACGTCATCGGCACGGACACGCTGCGCTCGCAGCAACTCACACTCAAGGTGATTCCGGTGAAGGTCGACACGATGGGCGACATCCAGGATTTTAAGCCGGTCATCGGCATTCCTTTCCGCCTGGGCGACGCCGTGCCCAGTTTCATCAGCGATTACTGGTGGGCTTGGCTGCTGGGCTTGCTGCTCATTGCCGGAGGCTTGTATTACTACCTGGCTTGGTATCGCAAGGGGCGCAACCCGCTGCGACCCGTCAAGCGGCGTCTGCCGCCTTACGACGAGGCAATGCTCAACCTGCGTGCCCTCAAGGATCGCCAATTGTGGCAAAATGGCATGGAGAAAGAGTATTTCACCGGCCTGACCGACATCCTGCGAGTTTATATCGACCGTCGCTTCCACGTCAACGCTGTGGAGATGACCACTTCGCAAATTATCGACACACTGAAGCGCAACGAGGAGACGAAGGCCGTCAACGAGCAACTCTCGATGATTCTCGAGGTTGCCGACTTTGTGAAATTTGCCGGCGTGCGACCGCTGGCCGACGACAATGAGCGCGCCATGGAACGTGCCATGAACTTTGTCGAGGCCACCCGCCCGGTCGAGACCGCCGCCGACGAAAAGAAGGAGGAGCAGCCATGATACATCTCGCACGTCCATATCTGCTGTGGCTGTTTCTGCTGTTTGTGCCACTGATTGCGTGGTACGTCTATCACTATCGCAACAGCGAGCCCACCATGCGTGTGTCCTCCACACGGTCGATGGCCAAGTTGCCCACAAGTTGGAAGGTGTGGTTCAAGCACCTGATGTTTGCTGTGCAACTGGCGGCACTGGGCTGCCTGATAGTGATACTGTGCCGCCCGCAGAGCCACGACAGTTGGGCCACGAGCGACGTCGAGGGCACCGACATCATGGTGGCGCTCGACGTGTCGACGAGTATGCTCGCTAAGGACTTCACGCCCAACCGCCTCGAGGCCGCCAAGGACGTGGCCACACGCTTTGTCACTGGTCGCGACCACGACAACATCGGCCTGGTGCTCTTTGCCGGCGAGAGTTTCACGCAGGTGCCCATGACCATGGACAACGCCACGCTGGTCAACGCCATCCAGGGCGTTAATGTGTCGCTGGGCTACATCGAGGACGGCACGGCAATTGGCGACGGCATCGCCACGGCCATCAACCGCATCAAGGACGGCAAGGCGGTGTCGAAGAGCATCATCTTGCTCACCGACGGCAGCAACAACACCGGTGTGGTGGCTCCGCTCACCGCCGCCGAGATTGCCAAGCGCTTCGACATCAAGATTTACACGATAGGCGTGGGCAGCAATGGCTCGGCACCGTATCCCGTTGCCATCGACTACGCCGGAAACATTCAGTATCAAACCATGCCGGTGGTCATTGACGAGGCCACGCTGCAGCAGATTGCCAACGCCACCGGCGGCAAGTACTTCCGTGCCACCAGCAAGGGCACGCTGGCAAGCATCTTCAAGGAAATCGACACCTTGGAGAAGACCCACATGGATGTGCAGCGCTTCTCGCACACCGAGGACCACTATCACCCGTGGGCCATCGCGCTGCTGGTGTTGCTGCTGGTGTGGATGGTGGGCGAATACACCGTGTTGCGCCACATCCCGTAATGGATTAAAAGAAAGAATCGAAAATGTTTAGTTTCGCACATCCACAATATCTCTATCTGCTGTTGCTGCTGCCGCTGGTGGCGGCACTGTTCTGGCTGTCGCGCCGCGCACGCAGCCGGCACCTGCAACGCTTTGGCAACAGCAAGGTGATAGGCGAACTCATGCCCGACGTGTCGACCGTCAAGCCCTGGGTGCGCCTGGTGCTGCAACTGCTGTTGCTCGCCATGGTAATCATCATTTTGGCGCGGCCGCGAGCCGGCGCAAGCAAAACCACCACACGCGTGCATGGCATCGAGGTAATGATTGCCATGGACGTGTCGAACTCGATGAATGCGAGTACGAGCGACAATCCTCAGGATATCAGTCGCTTGCAGCGCTCAAAACTCATTTTGCAAAAACTCATCGACCGCATGAGCAACGACAAGGTCGGCCTCGTAGTGTTTGCCGGAAATGCCTATATGCAGA
Organism: uncultured Bacteroidales bacterium; assembly: GCA_902776835.1. Classification (GTDB taxonomy): domain Bacteria; phylum Bacteroidota; class Bacteroidia; order Bacteroidales; family Muribaculaceae; genus Sodaliphilus. Next base: position 10,823 of record CACYRK010000022.1, on the reverse strand, counting down.
TGCCTATGACGGGCGACGCCGGAGCGGCGAAACTCTTCCTGAACGACATCAACACCAACATGGTGCCCACGCAGGGCACGGCCATCGGCGAGGCGATAGCCATGTGCCGCGGGGCCTTCTCCACGAGCAAAAAGTCGCAAAAAGCCATCATCGTCATCACCGACGGCGAGAACTTTGAGGACGACGCGGCCAGCGCCGCCGAACAGGCTCACGACCAGGGCATCCAGGTGAGTGTGATGGGCGTGGGAAGCAAGCAGGGCGCTCCCATCCCTCTGCCCGAGGGAGGCTATATGACCGACGACGCCGGACAGACCGTCACCACCTTCCTCGACGAGACCACGGCACAAGAGATTGCCGACGCCGGCCATGGCGTATACGTCAACGGCAACGCGCCCGATGCCGTGGAGACACTCTACGACACCCTCGACAAACTCGCCAAGAGCGACTTGGCTACGCTTACCTACACGCAGCGCGACGAGCAATTCCCCATTTTTGCCTGGATTGCCGTGCTGTTGCTGCTCACATGCATGCAACTTCTCGAGCGCCGCAACCTGTGGTTCGATAAGTTTCACATCTTCTCTAATGACAAACGTAATGAAGCGGAATAACACCATAATTTGCCTCGCAGCGGCATTGTTGGCTGTCGTGCTCAGCGCTTGCAACGACGGGCGTGTGCTCGACGTGGCCACCACCAAGGCCGAGCGAAACCTGCTGCGCGACGGCAACGAGAAATACGAGGCCAAGCGATATGCCGATGCCGAGGCTCTCTACCGCAAGGCGCTGGAGGCCAATCCGGCGTCGCCCATCTCGGCTTTCAACCTTGCCACGGCGTTGCTGCGGCAGGGCGACAACGCCAAGAAGGAGCGTCGCGACGAGAACGACCCCATGGTGCAGGCCCAGGAACTGCTCACCGGCATCGCCAAGCAGACCAACAACAACCAACTCATGTCGATGTCGTGCTACGACCTGGGCAATGTCGCCTACAACCAGCAGGACTACGGACAAGCAATCGAGATGTACAAAAACGCGCTCAGGGCCAACCCCGACGACGACCAGGCGCGTTACAACCTGCGCATGGCCCAACTCAAGCAGCAGCAACAGCAGCAGAATCAGAACAAGCAAAACCAGGACCAGAATCAGGACCAGGACAAGCAGGACCAAGACAAGCAAAATCAGGACAAGCAAGATCAAGACAAGCAAAATCAGGACAAGCAGAACCAGGATAAGCAAAATCAAGATCAGCAGAACCAAAATAAGCAAAACCAAAACCAGAATCAGCCCAATCAGGGCAACAACCAGCGCGCCAACCAGCAGAACGGCATGAGCGACCAGAGCATGCAGCAAATTTTGCAAACCATGCAAAACCAGGAAAATGCCACTCAGCAGCGCGTCAACGCCGTGAAGGCCCGCGAGCAGCAACGCCAACGCGAGCGCACACGCAATAAATGGTAAACAGTTGTACTTTGGTAAGATGAAAAGATTGAAACAAACAGGATACAGCACTCACCGGCTCGCACGCCTGCTGCTGGCCGCGGCACTTGTGGTCGCGGGCTCTGCGGTGGCGTGGGCCGAGGCCTCGTTCCGAGGCACGGCGCCGTCGCTGGTCGAGCAGGGCGAGTCGTTTCATGTGATTTACACGCTCGTGGGCGGCGAGGGCAGCGACTTCACGCCACCGCACGTCGATGGCGCGAAATGCGTCTACACCCACATGCAGACCGCTGGATACACCAGTTCGTCGAGCGTGGTGATTATCAACGGCAAGAAGGTGAAGAGCGAAAACGTGTCGGGAAAGACCGTCGAGTATGTGTGCACCTACAAGGCGTCGCGACAGGGACGACTGTCGTTCCCGCCCGCAACCATCAAGGTCGACGGCCGCTCGATGAAGAGCAATTCGCTCACTGTGACCGTGATGTCGACATCGCCGCAGTCGCAAGCCTATCCTCCGCTGCCCAGTGGCGGACCGCAATACGACGACGCTTTCACGCAAAGCGCCGACCGCGACGTGAAGCCCGGCGACTTGATGGTGCGCATCGAACTCAACAAGCCGCGTGTCTACGAGCAGCAGGCCGTGGTTTGCACCATCAAACTTTACACCAAGTATCAGGTGTCGAAGTTTGTGCCCACGCTGCAACCGTCGTTCGACGGCTTCCTGATTGAGGAAATCCCCATGCAGCCGGTGCTCAACCGCGACGAGGTGCTCAACGGACAAAAGTATAAGGTGGCTGTGCTCAAGCAGTGCATCCTCTATCCGCAACAGTCGGGCGCACTGACCATCAAGTCAGGTAACTACGACGTGAATGTGGTGCAATACGAGATTTATCGCGCTCTCGGACAGGCTATTGGCCGCCCTGTGGAGCGTGAACTCCAGGTGTCGAGCAACAGCCAGACGGTGAACGTGCTGCCGCTGCCCGAGCCCAAGCCGGAATCATTCACCGGCGCCGTGGGCAACTTCAAGGTGCGCACCACGCTGCCCGACAACCTCAAGACCTATCAGGCCGCTACCTACAGTTATATCATCGAAGGCTCGGGCAACATCAAGTACATCAAGGCACCGCAAGTGACGATGCCCGACCAGTTCGACGTCTACGACCCCACGCTGAAAGCCACGGTGAACCCCGGTGGCGGCGACATGAGCGGCACCGTAAAGGTCGACTACACGTTCATCCCGCAATATGTGGGCACCTTTGAGATTCCGGCCAGCAAGTTCACCTTCTTCAATCCCGAAACGGGCCAGTACGAGACCATCAACATCGCTGCCCGCAAGGTGAACGTGGCCAAGGGCAAGGGCGAGCCGTCGAACCACTATCGCCTCAAGCACATGGACGTGCGTCCCATCAAGGGCGGCGACCTGGACCTGTCGCACACGCATCGCTATCTGGTCAAGGAGTGGTACTATTGGTATTGCTACCTGATTCCCATCGTGCTGCTGGTGGCGCTGCTGCTCTTCTACCGCAAGCGGCTGCGTGAGCGGGCCGACGAGTCGCGCATGCGCACCAAGCGAGCAAGCAAGGTGGCCATGCGCCGGCTGAAAGTGGTGCGCCAGCACCTGCGCAGCGGCAACAGCAATGCCTTCTATGCCGAATTGCTCAAGGCCATGTGGGGATACATGAGCGACAAACTCACCATTCCGGTGAGCGAACTGAGCAAGGACAACATCCAGGCCGAACTCGAGGCCTACGGCGTCGACGAGCAACTGCGAGCACAGGCCATCGACCTGCTCGACAAGTGCGAGTTTGCACAGTACGCTCCCGAACTGGCCGACCACGACATGGCGGCAGTCTTCGACCAGGCTTCTGCGCTAATCGACAATCTGGAGAATGTGAAACGTAAAAAAACCACCGACTCATGACACGCTTTGCATCATTACTCATCATAGCACTCACCGCGCTGCATATGCTTGCTGCCCCGTCGCTCACCGAGGAGGCGCGCCAGGCCTATGCCCACGAAGATTATAACCGCGCCTTGCAACTGTGGCAACAGGCCGTGAAACAACAGGGCACGTCGACCGACGTCTACTACAACATGGGCAATGCCTACTATAAACTCAAGGACATGGGGCACGCCATCTTGTGCTATGAGCGCGCCCTGGCTCTCGACCCCGGCAACCGCGACGCGCGCTACAACCTGGAGTTTGTGCGCGAGCGCGCCGCCATCAGCGAGGACCATGGCTCGACCTACTTTGCCGACAAACTCTCGAACGTGGTGTGCCGCCTCTCGAGCAACACTTGGGCCGTGTGGGGCATCATCACGCTGCTGCTGCTCATGGGCGGCGTGGCGCTCTATGTATTTGCCGACCAACTGCGATGGCGCAAACTGGGATTCTTTGGCGCACTGACGATGCTTGTCCTGTGTGTGCTGTGCAACGTGTGTGCCCACTATGTGTACACCCGCTCGACGGCCCACGACAAGGCTATCGTCATGGCCGCGCCGGCAACGCTCAGCACCGCTCCGCGCATGCCCAAAGACACCACCGAGGTGGCTTTCACGCTGGGGGTGGGATTCAAAGTCACCATCCTCGACTCAGTGGCCAGCAAGAGCGACAAGTGGATAAATGTGCGCACCGGCGACAACCGCAAGGCCTGGATTAACTCCAGCGATATCGAGATAATTTAGTTAATGCACAATGCGGAATGCATAATGCACGATTAATATGGAAGTTATAGAATATTTACATAATGTGGATGTGCAGGCGTTCACCGCGCTCAACAGCATGCACGCCCTCTACTTCGACCATGTGATGTGGATGGTGTCGAGCATGATGTCGTGGGTGTTTCCCGCCGTCGTGCTGCTGATTATGCTGTCGCGCCTGGGATGGAAACAGACGCTGCTCGTGGTGGCGCTGATTGGGCTTGCCGTGCTCATTGCCGACCAACTGTCGTCGGGGCTGATCAAGCACACGGTGTGCCGGCCGCGACCGTCGCACAATACCGACTTGATGTCGACCATCCACATCCTTAACGACTACCGCGGTGGCATGTATGGCTTCACGTCGAGCCACGCCGCCAATTCGGTTGCCGTGGCTGTGGCGCTGGGCAGCGTGATGAAAAACCGCGCCCTGCTCGTGGTGATGCTCCTGTGGGCCTTGCTGCAGAGTTACAGCCGCATCTACCTGGGCGTGCACTATCCCGGCGACATCCTCGGTGGCATCATCGTCGGCACGCTGGCCGGATGGGTCGCCTGGGCAATCTTCAGTTGGCTGAAGCGTCGCTTCTTCGCCGACGTGACTCTCGAGTTCACCAAGCGCCATGCGCAATGGATGATGCTCGGATTGGGGTTTAACCTACTGGTGATAATGCTCACTGCAGCAGCAGTGACTTTAAGTTGAAAACATTAAAACACAATATATTGCGATGAGAATAATCACTTTCAACAAGTTGAGAGAAATCAAAAACCAATTACCCGAGGGGTCGATTCATGTCATTGCCGACAAACTCAACCTCTCGGTACAAACTGTTCGCAACTACTTTGGCGGCACCAACTATGATGCCGGTGAGAACATGGGCCTTCACATTGAGCCGGGTCCCGATGGCGGCTACGTCACTCTCGACGACTCCAAAATCCTGGATATGGCCCAGGAAATCCTCGAAAACAGCAAGTAAACCCTGTCGCCAGCGGCCCACATGTGCCGTTTCAGAGGGGTGTCATAATGAGGTTATATGACACACCCTCCTCTCTGCTTCTCACCAATTTTATATGCTGAGGGGGGTGGATGGGGGGAGGAGATGGCATGTGCCGTGGTCGGGGTTTTGGTAGAGGGCGAATTGTGCGGCTTCGCGGTCGCGGCCCCAGGTGTGCATGGCGATGAAGTGGTCGACGCTGACGCTGCGCAGGAATTCGCGCGCCCCGTAGGCCCAGTCGCCGCCGATGTTCGGCACCACGGGAAACATCGCCACATCGAGGTGCGGGCAGTGGGCGACGATGCGGCGCAGAATGGCGTGGAAGTCGCCCTTGGCTTTGCGCACGGCCTGTTCGTCGCACTCTTCGCTGAAGTGCCAGCACGTGAAGTCGCCGGCATGGAAAATGCGGCGGCCATCAGCAGTGACCATATAGCACAGTCCCACGTCGGTCGAGTCGAAGGCGTGCACCGTCACGCGGCCGTCGCTCCAGTCCTCGTCGTGATGGATGTAGGTAATGGGGTGGGCCGTAAGGTCCATAGCGCGCTTGAGTTTGCGGCGGCATTCGTTGGCAATGATGTATTGCGTGACGCCGTAGCGTGCGTGCCAGCCGAAGATGTCGGGGTTCAGGTGGTCGCGGTGGCTGTGCGACACTAGCACGTAGAGGCGCTGCGCCCGGCTCAGGATGTCGTCGATAGCACCGGCGGGGTCGATGTAATAGTCGAAGACGAGTGTCACGTCGCCCGTCTCGATGGCAAATCCGCTATGTCCTATGGCCGTGACAGTCATCAGCGGTCGTTAATCCACATCTTTCATGCTCAAGGCGATGCGCTGGCGGTCGATGTCGACCGACACCACGCGCACGCGCACTGCCTGGTTGATTTTCAGCACCCTGCTAGGGTTGTCGCCACGCCGCATGCGCATCTGCGAGATGTGCACCAGTCCCTCCTTATGCACGCCGATGTCGACAAAGGCGCCAAATTGTGTGATGTTGGTCACCAGGCCGTTAAGCACCATGCCGGGCTTCAGATGCTCGATTTTGGTGATGTTTTCGTCAAACTCCACTCCGGCGACGCCCTGTCGCGGGTCGCGCCCAGGCTTTTCGAGTTCGCGCATGATGTCGTTGAGTGTGGGCATGCCCACGGTGTCGCTCACGTAGCGCTTCAGGTCGATTTTGTTGCGCATTTCGCGGTCGGCAATCAGTTGCTGCACTGTGCATCCGCAGTCCTTGGCCATGCGGTTTACCAGGTCGTAGCGCTCGGGGTGCACCGCGCTGTTGTCCAATGGGTTGTCGCTGGTGGGAACGCGCAGGAAGCCGGCCGCTTGGGTAAATGTTTTCGGGCCGAGTTTGGGCACGTTCAGGATGTCGCGCCGCGAGGCGAAGGCGCCATGCTCGGCGCGGTAGTTGACAATGTTCTGCGCCAGCACGGGTCCCACGCCAGCCACATAGGTGAGCAGTTCCTTGCTGGCGGTGTTGATGTCGACGCCCACGCTGTTCACGCAACTCTCGACGGTGTATTGCAGCGCGTCGCGCAGGCGCGTCTGGTCCACGTCGTGCTGATATTGCCCCACGCCTATCGACTTGGGGTCGATTTTCACCAGTTCGGCGAGCGGGTCGAGCAGGCGTCGGCCTATCGACACGGCGCCGCGCACCGTCACGTCGTAGTCGGGAAACTCGTCGCGCGCAATCTTCGAAGCCGAGTAGATCGACGCTCCGCTCTCGCTCACCACGTGCACCTCGACTCGTCGGTCGAGCCGCAGCCGTTTCAGGAACTGCTCAGTCTCGCGGCTGGCAGTGCCGTTGCCCAAGGCGAAAGCGTCGATGTTGTAGCGGTCGACGAGCGTGCGTATGGTCTCGGTGGCACCCTTCACGTCGTGGTGCGGTGCCACGGGATAAATCACGTCGTGGTGGAGCAGGTTGCCCTGCTCGTCGAGGCACACCACCTTGCATCCGGTGCGGAATCCCGGGTCGACGGCCAGAATGCGCTTGCGGCCAAGCGGCGGAGCAAAGAGCAACTGCCTCACGTTCTGCGCGAAGAGGTTGATGGCCTCGTCGTCGGCCTTCACACGCGCTTGGGCGGCAAACTCGCTCTCGATTTGCGGCTTGAGCAGGCGCTTGTAACTGTCCTCGGCGGCCTCGTCGACCAACTGCGATGCCTCGTTGGTGCCCTTGACCACGATGCGGCTGATGTTGCGCAGGGCGCGGGCCTCGTCGATGTCGATGCTCACGCGCAGGAAGCCCTCTTTTTCGCCGCGCCGGATGGCCAGCAACTGGTGCGACATCGTGCTCTTGAGCCTGCGCGAAAACTCGTAGTAAGCCTCGTAGTTACGGCCCTCAATTTCCTTGCCCTTGACGTAGTGCGAGTTGAGCACTGCGTCGAGGCTGAACGACTTGCGCACCGAGCGGCGCACCGCCTCGTTCTCGCTCACCCACTCGGCGATGATGTCCTGCGCCCCGGCGATGGCGGCGTCGATGTCGGGCACCTCGTCGGTCACAAAGCGTGCCGCGCGTGCCTCGATGTCGTCGCCCTTCTGCGCCATGATGATTTTTGCCAGCGGCTCCAGGCCGTGCTGACGTGCCACCTCGGCGCGCGTCTTGCGCTTGGGCTTGTAAGGCAGGTAGATATCCTCGAGCACCGTGGCATCCCAGCAGGCGTTGATGCGCGCTGCCAACTCAGGGGTGAGTTGCCCAAGGCTCTCGATGGTCTTGAGGATGGTGGCGCGGCGCTTTTCCAACTCGTGGTAATACTTCAGGCGCTGGTCGATTGACTGGATGGCCGTCTCGTCGAGCGAGCCGGTGGCTTCCTTGCGGTAGCGGCTGATAAAGGGTATGGTCGCACCGTCGTCGAGCAAGCGCGTGGTGCCGACAACCTGGTTGAGAGGAATGCTCAACTCCTGCGAGATGAGTTTGGCAATACTGTCGTTCATATCTATAATCAGTATAAAACTTAAATCTTAAATCTAAAATCTAAACCTAAAATCTGTCATCTGTTATCTGTTATCTGTCATCTGTTATCTGTTATCTGTCATCTGTCATCTGTTATCTGTCATCTGTTATCTGTTATCTCTAATCTCTAATCTCTAATCTCTAATCTATAATCTCTAATCTATAATCTAGATAACTCTTATCACCTTTTTAAGGTGATAAGAGTTATCTCAGGCGTTGCGCCGATGCGCATGGGCACGCCCACCATGCCCACGCCGATGTTGACGTAGAGCGTCTGGTTGCCCTCCTGGTATTTGCCACCCCACTCATTGTACACCCACTGCGATGGCGAGAAACGCCAGTTGCCCAGTTTTAGCATGATCTGCATGGCGTGGGTGTGTCCGCTGAGCATCAGGTCGACGGGCAGTTTGCTGCCTCTCACCACTTGCTCGCGCCACTGCCGCGGGTTGTGCTGCAGCATGATGGTGTAGTGGTCGCGCGGTGCCGCGAGGCTCACGCTGTCGAGTTGGCAATAGTTGATGAAGTGGCCCTCGCCATAGTTCTCGCCGCCCACCACCAGCACACTATCGGTGCCGCGCACCAGCCAGTCGTGGCTGTTGAGCAGCAGTTTCCAGCCCATGCGGGTCTCCAACTCGCAGAGCGCGCGGTGGTCGGCCACACGCTCCTCGGCGCTGAGGTGCGCATAGTCGTCGTAGTCGTGGTTGCCCAGGATGGAGTACACGCCATCGGGCGCGTGCAGGCGTCGCAGCACCGTCTCGAAGGGTGCCGCCTCGCTGGTGATGCGGCTCACCAGGTCGCCGGTGAACATTATCACGTCGGGCTTCAAGGCATTGATGGTGTCGACCCAGGCGCTGGCCGCGGTGGTGTCGTTGAGGTAGGTGCCCAGGTGTGCGTCGCTGAACTGCACGATGCGGTAACCGTCGAAGGCCGCCGGCAGGCGCGGGTTCTCTACCGTCACCTGCTCCACGGCGATGCGGTGCGGGGTTACCAAGGCTCCCCACCACATAGCGCCGAAAATCACCGCTGCCACTGCCGTGCCGCACCAGTGGAAGGCGCGCGCCACGCGCGGCCATTTGCGCAACAGGTGCGACGGCCAACTGATGAGCAGACCCACGTATTTCGGCACATAGAAGGCAAAGAAGATAAAGAGCGCCCACATCAGCATCACAAAACTGGTGTTGCTTGTGTGCGGCATCGCCAGGGCGACAATGAGCATGACGTGCAGCGCGATGGCCAGCACCAGGTGGGTGATGGCCAAGCCCTGGTGGCCGCTGCGGCGCAGCCGGTAGAATATGGCCCAATCTATCGCGCCATTGGTGGCAATGGCGATGATGAGCGGAATCCAGGCGATAATCATTTCAGAGCCTCAATCTGGTTGGTCAGCGGGTTGGAGTACATCTGCAACATCTTGTTGAACATGTAGTAACGGTCAAACTCGCTGAGTTTAATCTTCGTCTTGTCGATTTGCTTCGACAGGTACTCGAGGAACTCCTGCTTGTCGTCGGCTGTGTAGCGGTCGGCAAAATCCTTGTTGTCGAAGAGGATGTCGTGTGCTATATAGTTGGTTTTGAATATCTTATAGTTAGCATGAATTGCATGGTCAACGATGTTGCATATACGCCTGATAATCAGCAGTTTGTCGAGGTCCTCGGGAATCTTGTCGAGTTCGTCGTTGATGCACTGGCTGAATGCGTAGTGCACATGGCCCTTGTGGCCGGCAATGCCGGTGCGCATCGACTCCAGGTCGTCGTCGGCGTCCTTTTTCCAATTGGGGTTCTTGTCCTTCATCAGGAACTCCTGAGCCTTGAGGTAGTCGTTCGGGTCATACTCATAACTGATGGCTATGGGCGTGAGGTTGAGTTCCTTGAGGCTCTCGACGATGCTCACGTCGCGGTTGCCGTAGGTGAGCATCTTCATCAGGCTCTCCTGGGTGCGGTCGTTGCTGTCTTTGCAGCGGCCCTCGCGCTGTGCCAGCCATATCGACTCGCGCTTTTGCGTGATGGTGAAGTGCATATAGCCCGAGAGTTGGATGGCGGCCTGCAGCGTCTGGATGCGGCCCAGGTTGCGCTTGACGATGAAACTCTTGTTGAGGCGGGCAAGTTTGTTGATCCAGTCGTAGATGAGCAGGTTGTTGCCGATGGCAATCTCGCACGAGCGGAACCCGTTCTTGAGCAAGATGTAGCACAGTTGCGCGGCGTCGAGCACGATGTCGCGGTGGTTGGTGATAAACAGGTTAGGGAACTCCGGGTCCACCGTATCGAGCCCGCTGTGGGTCAGTTCGGTGGTGGTGCGTGCAAGCAGCCCCTCCATAAACGGCAGCATGATGCGCGTTTGGAACTCCTGCTTGCTGTTCAGGCTCAGCAGCACATGCTTGAGGTCGCTGAACTTGTAGTTGGGCAGAAGCATCTTCACCACATGCTGAAACATGGGCTCCTCGACCATTATCGACATTGCATTGTGAAAATCCTTGTCCGAGATGGGACTGATATCGGCATACTCGGCCGGAATGACTAACTTATTCTCTTCCATAGTCGCTTTATCTTGCTAATAATGAATGTTTCGAAACTGTGCCAGCATGGGCGGCAGTCCTTGCCGGCTATCAAATGGCAAAGTTACAGAATAATTCCCAAACCATCAAAAAAACCGGGCTGAACTTACGCTCCTACACGGCACTTTCATTTAACTTGAAAACAAGCGCATAAGCCCCTTACCCAATTCTTGTGAGATAGGGCATTCTGCTGTTGTCTGTATTTCAGTTAGTT
>CACYRK010000021.1 GCA_902776835.1 uncultured Bacteroidales bacterium | reverse complement strand
TCACCCTGCCGGCGAGCCTCGACAGTCTGCACATGCGGGCCTTTGTTGGCATGACGGGCGTGCAGTCGCTAACCATCGCCGACTCCGACCGGCCGCTGAAGCTCTTCGGCTCGGGAGAGGGGTTCTACGGCAGTTCGCTGGCAAGTCAAATGACGGCGCTCAAGACTGCCTACGTGGGGCGCAACATTACCCCCACCCCGCATGATTACCGCATAACCACCGCCTTCTATGAGGCACCCATGAAGCGACTTACTGTAGGCGACCACGTGACGGCCATAGGCGCCAACGACTTCTATGGCTGCCAACAACTGGAGCAGGTGCAACTCGGCAGCAATCTGTCCAGCATAGGCGAAAAAGCGTTCTACGGCAACACCAGCCTGCGTGCCATCACCATCCCCGACCGTGTGACCACCATCAGTTCAAAGGCCTTCTCGGGCGACTCGGCCATGACCACCCTGAATCTGGGTGCTGGTGTGAGATATATCTACGACTACGCTTTCAACGGCTGCAAGCAGGTGACTTCGCTCACCCTGCCCGCGAGCCTCGACAGCGTACACATGTGCGCCTTTGCAGGCATGACGGGCGTGCAGTCACTCACTATCGCCGACACCGACCGACCGCTGAAACTCTTCGGCTCGGGAGACGGGTTCTACGGCAGCTCGCTGGCAAGTCAAATGACGGCGCTCGAGACCGCTTACATGGGGCGCAACATCATCCCCACCCCGCATGATTACCGCAAAACCACCGCCTTCTATGAGGCAACCATGGCACAGCTCACTCTTGGAAAGAAGGTTACCGCGCTCAGTGCCGATGAGTTCCATGGTTGCGCCAACCTGGTGCTCATCAACAGCCTCAACACCACACCGCCCGTGTGTGCCAACTCTACCACATTCGACGGCGTCGACAAGACGGCGTGCGCGCTGCACGTGCCGCAGGGCTGCAAGCCCGCTTATCAGGGCGCTCCTGTGTGGCGTGACTTCTACGGCATGGTTGACGACCTGCCCAACGACAATCCCAGCACTCCCGGCGACCTCTCAGGCGATGGTGTGGTGAACGGCAACGATCTGAACATCCTCATTAACATCATCCTGGGCAAGGACGACGCTGCCAACTATGGTGGCCGCGCCAACGTCGACGGGCAGGGTGGTGTCGATGGCAGCGACATGAACGCCCTCATCAACATCCTGCTGGGCAAGTAAGTTGCCAGATTATAGATAACAGACAATAGATTACAGATTTCAAACCACAGATTGTAGACCACGGATTACAGATTATAGATTTGTAAAGCATTGATTTAAGGACTCTGAGAGCAGCATGCGCTTAGAGTCCTTGTTTTTATTATCGCTGTCCGCTAAAAGTTAAAATTGCGTGAATCAGGCGTCCGCAATGCCGATAAACAGGCGTTGCGGATGTTTTTTTGAAAAAGTAAGCCCCCTCAGTCGAAAAGCGATGGTTCTCGGGGTGGTGGCTCGGCGTCTTGCAGCACAAGTGTAGCAGTTGACTGATGAAAAGGGGACGGTCCTTTTTTCATCATTTTCATCACGCACGACGCGCCATGGCGCGTCCCTACAGGCGGCTATCGATGCGCGCCAAAAACAAAACTGCAATAACCCTTAGACTTATACCGGACAGAGACGGTTTTTATTATTGTCCGGTAAAACAATTCAAGGAGGCAAGTCGGTAGACTTACAACCGCCTCAATCAACCCAAGCCCATTTTTTGAAATTGGCCGTTATCTTGTTTAGAATAAACATGTTGTAGGGCTGTTGAAAATTTTTACCGGACACCAATAGTTTTATTATTGCCTCTAAAGCCCTTGTTTATCTCCATGCGTCAGCGTGCTATTATGGACGTCAGGTGGTGAGTACTCGCTGGCCACATTTGTTACTGCCACGACCGTGACACCTGATTTTTGCAGCATAGAACAACCAAAATCACTTGTGGGTAATTAAAAAACAAAAAAAAAGCCACAAGTAATGGAACAAATGGAACAAAATCCCACATAAATAAGTTTTTTTTCAGTAAAAACTTGTCTAATTTATATAATGTGATTAATTTTGCACGATGATTTGTGGAGTCTGCCTATACTTTATAAAAGTTTCTTGATAAAAAAAGCCAAACTCCCAAATTCATGTTTGTTTGAGAAATCTAAAAATTAAAAAATAAATAATTGATTACTAATAACATTTAAAAAGTTAATTAACATGAGACATTGCTTTAAACTACTGTTGCTAACCACTGCCCTAATGGCCTGGTTCGCAACCAGTGCACAGGATGCCACCCCGCAACCTGTGACCGAAGCGGCTGCTCTTATTAATGCGGAGCAGATTAAGCCGGAGCTTGTAAAGCAAAAGGCTTTTGACACAAAAATGGTTTCTGTCCCACAGGAAGAAGCCATCTCTACACAAAGCACTGAGGCTGTTTCTAAACCTGCGACTTCAAGTACTTCGTTGAAAGTCGCTAACAAGAATCAGGGTTCACAGAATGGCCCCAAAAGAGCTCCCCGCCGAGCAGAGGTTGTTACCCCGCCTTCGAGCATTATCGAGAATGCTGAAGATTGGAATATTTCAACCAACTTCTACAACGTAGGTTATGGCGACTTTATTCCTTTCGATGAATCAGTGAAAGTCGCTATCAGCGGTAACGATATCTATATTGCTGGTTTATGCTTATGGCTTCCTGATGCTTGGATTCACGGAACAATTGATGGAAATACTGCCACATTCACAAGCGGTCAGTATTATGGCAGCTTTACCCAATCAGGTACTGCATATGACATGTATTTCGTTGGTTGGGACACATTCGAAACGGCTGTTTCTGGTGTCACTTTTACTTATAATCCTACAACAAAGAATCTTAAGTTAGTTGATGACATGCAGATACTGGTTGGTTCCGATACTGAAGGCGGCTATTATGCCTATCACTTGAATACGGTAATAGCAAAAGAATATGTCGAACCCCCTGTGGAGGTGCAACTTGCTGATGGCACATCACCAAGTTCAATTATTCCTATTTGCGGTCAGCGATATGGAAATAGCACTACCTCGCAGATGATTTATCCTGCCTCGATGCTTACTGATTTCGAAGATGGCCAAAGAATCAATTCAGTGACATTCTATACTAATGACAACGGAATCAAATTTTCTGGAGGTCAGATAACTGTAACTATTGGTACTACCACAAATACTTACTTTACGGGTAATACGGCCTTAACCATTAATGATTCCAAGACAGCCACAGTAACTCCTACAAATGGCTCAAAATCTTTAATGGTTACATTCTCTGATCCTCTTGTTTATACGGCAGGCAGTAACATCATTATTCAAATGGTGAATACCACAACTGGTACTGCATCAGCTACTACATGGTTTGGAGTTCAATATAATAGTGGTGACACGTATTATTCATATAGCAGTAGGGGTAATATTAGTGATTGGGGTCAATATTGGGATGAGGCTGCTCGTCTGCGCTTTTTGCCCAGGGCAACCTTTGAGCTTCAGAATCCACCTGCTGTGCTGACAGATGAACTGGACTTTGGTACTATTGAAGTAGGCAACAGCAATACTTTGACGGCTTATGTGGAGAATACTAATAGCTCGGCTGTTACAGCAACTGTTACAACTTCGTCTCCATTCTCGGTAACGTCCACTACAGTGACACTCCAACCTGGTGCCACAGGAATTCCCGTTACCTTCACCCCTACAGACTCATATTTTTATGAGGGCACGCTGACGGTTGAATATAATGGAACTACCATTACAATCAATCTTATTGGTACTGGTAATAAAACTGGTTCTCTTGCTATTCGCGATAGTGAGTTCTTTGACGGAATCACTTATAAATGGAAAGATGACAATGGGACTGTTCATACGAGCAAACTGACTGATGTTGCAACTGAGACCAACCAAATCATTGCCATGCTTCGCGAAGTGTATATGAATAAGCGTATTCCAGGTAACTTCAATCGCGGTTGTGATGCTAACGGCAATTTCAACGAGACTTATAAGGACGTAAGTTATCCTGCCATTGGTACAATGACTTTCTCGGGCAGTTCTGTTTCAGACCTTCAAACTGCGAGTAATTATAGCTATGTAAATGGCTATGGCTGGAACATCCCCAACAAAAAACCAGTAAAATGCAACACTGTCAGCTATGGAAGTGGTTGGAGTCGCTATACGACCTATTACACATCATTTGATCAGACGGAATATAAACCCAATAATGAGGGTGTCACTCTTGTGTTAATTGAGGTTCCGGATGACTTCGACAGACAAACAAGTGTTTCTGATTTTAACGATGTTTGGGATGAGACCAACGAAGGATATCTGAAATACTTTATCTCAAGAACTGTGAAATCGGCTCGCATTGTTACCAATGCAATGAGAACTGGCTCAGGTCAGGATGCAGGAACTTTGTTCAAAGTCGATTGCGATAAAATGAACAAGTTCTTCTTCTTGGCTAAGGGTCAACTTCGTATGCCTTTCAACTCCAAGATGTATTACGACTCGAATGAACAAGATTACTTGTATTTCCCCAACTGTACGTTCATGCCCTATCCATTCCTTTGCTATACCAACGGATATTATGGCAACAGCAACTACAGTACGTTCTCATATTTCGATTACAGCAACTCAACGCCGTTCTTCAACATGTTCGAGCAGTTCAGCCCTGTGAGCCTCGAAACTGGAGACGATGCATCTGACTTATATTGGTGGCTCGTCAGGAAGAAATCATTTAAGGTGTTCCACGATTGCGTTTCTGTGCCATTGGCATACACTTCTGATGAGACGCAAGGTCATGGCCATCAGTTTATGATGTATGGTCAAGAATCGGACGATGCCGACTGTCAGGACGTGCGCGACCTGATGTTCTTCGTGCCTGACTACAGAATGATGCAATACGACGGACGTGACAATGGTGATATTCTTCTTTATCAGAACTACAATACTGTTCACCAGCCCACTATGGGTCTGTATGTAATCATTCAAGATGAAATTGTTCCTACCACCGAGGCTGATGATTACTACATGCTGACTCTGACTTGGGACAGCAACCTTGACGAGTTCTTGCCCAGCAACCAGCAAGAGTATGAATTGTTGGAGGTCAAGATTGATGAGAATGGTAATGAGGTATATGTACCCGTTTACTATATGAATGCCCAGGGACAATACACCGATGCTCAGGGTAATCTGGTATCAACTCCTGTTCCCGTTGTGCTTACTCTCAATCCTGGTGACAACAAGGTCTACACTCAGGTGTATGTGCCTCGCGAGGATGCTTCACAGCAGGTGACTTATGTGATTCGCGGTAAGGACAAGGCCGATCCTCAGACGGGTAAGAGCTTCCTCTCGCTCAAGGTTTCGAACCGCCAGAGCTACATCATCCCTGGCAAAGATCCATCTGAGCTTGTATTCCTAAGGGATGCTACGCACTACAGCCGCTTCGACGCTGAGAATGTGCGCAACTGCTACTCTAACAAGCTGCTTATTAACAACAATGTGGCTGGTCTGAAAGCTGACGCTATCAACGGCAAGCACCTCTATATCACCCGTCAGGGCTTTGGCGAGACTGAGCCGACTACAGTGGCAACCATCACATTCAATGCAAGCAATAAAAGCTACACTGTGCAGATGGCCAACCAGGCTGCAAAGACCGACTTCCCCGCTTGCTCAAGCAACGAGAGCGAGGAGCCTGTTGCTGGCTACCACGCTAACCGCAACAACACTGTTGGCAATGGACAATGGACTGGCACTTACGACGTGCCCAGTAACAGTAACATCGTCGATTTGGGCAAGCTTATCATCTTCGACAACTTTGTTGTTGATGTATCGCAAAATGCCCATCCTACATCCTACACTTACAGCATAACGAGTGACTATCCTGTCGAAATTCAAGGCGGCAACACAGCCAGTGCTCACAGTAACACCTTTACGGTGCCTGTCTACAAGACCGACTCACGGGTTAGTGGCTCATTCAGCGCATCTCAGGTAGACGGTGACAATGCGCACGCTCTGCCTCTCGATGACATCTCATTCGACGCCAAGGTGCAGTATAGCAGTATCACTGAGATTTTGCGCTACGATGCTTACCGCTGGAACGAAAGCGATACTCGTTACATTGTTGAGAGCGCTGATGCCCACGATGATGAGCAAGATATAGCTCCCAATGGAATCGCTGGTAACCAGGATGGTTATTACACCGTCAGTATGAACGCTGTGGGTACAGACGACTACACGACATCGACCGTCAGCGTTGCTATGGGTGAAAACGACAAGTGGGCAAACTTCGTCGACAAGTATCCAAAGTCTCATGCCGGCGATTACATCTATGCTCCTGTTGTTGAGACCTTCACCTTCGGAAAGAAAGTCGATGAGACTACCGACCGTGACGACTACAACACCTACGGCGGCCCGCTGCAGCGTGCTGCTTCGGCAACGCTGCAACTCAGCTTGGCTGGTGCTGAAAGGAGTGACTATTATTGGGTTGAAGACGGTAAGAAGTATAGTTATTACAACATTAAGCTGAAAGTTGAAGATCTTACCATGCCCGATGAGAATGGCACTTACAACGTTTATAAGGTGCGTGCATGGCGCAAGGTTGACTCGTCGTTGCTCAACGAGAACAATCCGAACATCACCGAAGAAGAGCGAGCAGCTCGTCAAGCTCGCAAGGGCACTAACGGTGAGTATCTGTTCGAGGAACTCGGATATGAGGAAGTGAACGCCAGCATTCTCCAAAACAACTACGTCTTCGGTAATGAAGTGTTTGATACCAATCACAGTGAAGACTTGAAGATGACCTTCGGCGCTCAGCGTATAGCATTGCCAAAAGATGAAGACGACAATAGCGGTAAAATTGAAGAATTGCCTATCGAATTTGTCGTGCGTGTCTACTTCACACTTGCTGAGAATTTGACTTCGCAAGGTTCGGGCAACGGTGCACCGCGCCGCGCTCAAGCCGAGCCTCAGTATTACATCGCTGAGCAGACGTTTAGCACCTCTATGACGGGTGAAAATGTTATTACCGCTGTCAATGGTGTTAAGGCCAACCGTGAGGTTAAGAGCGTGACTTATGTCAACTCGCTGGGTATGCAGAGCAGCCAGCCCTTCAGCGGCGTTAACGTGGTTGTAACCCGTTACACCGACGGCACAACCACAACCACTAAGATTGTGAAGTAAAGCATCTTAGACAGCCTTTTTGAGGCCAACTTAAATAGTTCGCGCGACCCCATCCAGGGCCGCGCGAATTTGTTTCTAAGCCGCTCACACGAATCGAAACTCTCACCACCTTATGCCTTCCTCCTGACGCTGCGCTCTGTCGTGACGCCAGCAATCTGTTGATGTGCATGCGTTATGCGACAATGAACTACATGGTCTCCAGCCTGCAAAGTGACCTATACACAAGGTGACAGCCTGCAAAATGACCTATAGCGCAGCGTTGGTGTCTTTTCTGCCTGCATTTTGACCCATAAGCCCAAAAAAGCCCGCAATCGCCAATGCAATTGCGGGCCCTCTATATGCATCAATGATTCACGCCCTAAAACGCATACCCAATCATCCATCCCATCCCACAGCATCCTCACTCTCCAAGCCGCAACCCTGTGGCATGAAAACTCTACTCTTTCAGTTTTATGACTTTAGCCGGGACTCCAGCAACCACAGCATTGTCAGGCACATCCTTAATCACCACCGCCCCAGCACCTACAAGACAATTCTCCCCAAGTTCGTGTATTCCGGTCATGATTGTCGCTCCAATGCCAATGTATGTGTTTTTTCGTGCCGTTATTGATGCTCCAAAATTTACCCCAGTAGACACAAATGTGCCTTGTTGCAAATGATTGTGATGAGCAATTAGAGCATTCATTGATATCATTACATAATCATCAATAACCGTGTAAGGCATGATTTTAGTACCCAACAATATGTATACGCCTTCTCCAAGTTGAACAGATTTATGGATTATGACAGAGGGATGAATAAAGTTGGGGGTCTTGTACCCAATTGCTCTTGCTTCACTTAAAAAGCGGACTCTGGTTTTATTATTGCCAATGGGACAATAAACTGCTTCTATTTGGAACTCTTCTTTAATGCGTGCCAGTTCTGATGTGTTGCCTATGACAGGAACTCCTCGGATTTTTTTCCCCTTATGATTAGGATTGTCGTCAACGAATCCCACAATATTTACTTCAGCCTCTTGTAAATAAGCAAGATATACTTCACCATAGGTGCCAGCACCAATAATAATGCTTCTCATTTTATTAATTATGACCATTAAAAGGTACTGTTGTCGCTTGGCCTTCTAATGAGACCCCTTCCCTTTTAATGACTTTCTTTATCGTTGTGAAAAGTATGTTTAAATCTGTTTTTAGCGACACGTGGTCGACATACCACACATCAAGTTTGAATTTCTCGGTCCAACTGATAGCGTTGCGCCCATGACATTGCGCCCAGCCGCTAATGCCGGGGCGCACCTCGTGACGCCGCATTTGTTCCTTGGAATACAGAGGCAAATAATGGGTCCGCAATGGACGAGGGCCTATTAATGCCATGTCGCCTTTGAGCACATTGATGAGTTGTGGCAACTCGTCAATTGACGTCGATCGCACAAAGCGCCCTGCTTTTGTTAAACGCTTTGCATCAGGCAGCAGGTTGCCCTCAGCGTCCCGCTCGTCGGTCATCGTCTTGAACTTGATGATTTTAAAAATCTTAGCATCTTTGCCAGGCCGCTCCTGCAAGAAAAACGCCCCGGCACCCTTGTTCGCGAAGTGCAGCCACACCGTCACCACCAAAAGGATTGGCGACAGGCAAATCAACGCAATTAAAGAAATGCAGAAATCTAAAAACCGTTTGAAAAACCTCCGATACAGGCCTCCCCCTGGCCCCCTCCTAGAGGAAGGGGTGTGGCCTCCCCCTGGCCCCCTCCTATAGGAAGGGGTGTGGCCTCCCTCTGGCTCGCTCCTGGTGGAGGGGGTGTCATGTGAGTTCTTGTTTGATTGTTGAGATAACATAATCTAAGTTGTTGAGAACTTGCTCGTTTGTGAAGCGAATAACCTTAAACCCCCTTTCATTTAAAAAGTTCGTTCTTATTTCGTCTTCCTGTTTTTGTTCAGCATTGTTATGATAACCACCATCAACTTCAATTACAATTCCTGCCGAAACACAAGCAAAATCGGCAATGTAATCTCCAATAATGTGTTGCCTGCGAAATTTGACACCAAGTCGATTTCCTCTTAACACTTGCCACATGAGTCGTTCACATTCTGTCGGATTTTTCCGCATCCTAATTGCATATTCTTTAAGCAATTGGTAGTTGGGCGAATGCCCGCAGAGTCTAAATCCCGTCTTCATGTTAATTTTCCCTCCTTTAGGAGGGGGTAGGGGAGGCCACCTCCTTATAATAGTCTTTTAGGCATTGGCGGACGTAAGATTGCTCGTAGCGTGAAGCAATGAGCGGGCGGGCATTTGCCGCCATGCGCTTTACTTCTTCCGGATTCTCCACAAAGCGTTTCATCGCGTTGTAAAGCGCGTCGGCATCTTTTGAAGGTACTATGGTGCCATTCTCGCCTTCGATGATAATCTCGCGCGAACCGTTGATGTCGGTAACAATGCTGGGCAGCCCCATGGCGCCGGCCTCGATAACCACGTTAGGGAATCCCTCACGGTAACTTGGGAACACCAGTGCGTCAGCGGCAGCGTAGAACGGCCGCACGTCGCTTTGCCTTCCGACGGCCTCAATAGCCGCGTTGCGCTCAATCTCGGCTGCGGTTTCTGGCTTAATGGGGTCAAGGTTGGCTTCCTCAGGCCCAACCAATACAAGGCGAGTCTCAGGATGCTCCTTGTTGAGCCGCGAGAAAGCTGCAATCAATTCGTTTGTTCCCTTGTCGCCCACCAGTCGACCGACAAAGACAAAAGTGAATCCCCCTTCTTCAGCAGGGGTTAGGGGAGGCGACGGTTTGAAAAACTCCAAATCGATGCCCTTGACGTTGCCGTAGCCGAGCACGCGCAGCGGTTTGCGGGTGATGTGGTTGTTGAGTAAATCAGCCTTCACGCCCTCGCCCTCGGGGATGATGTGTGTGGCGCAAGCGCACGTCAGCCAGTCGGTTGCCATGAGGATGCGGCGCTTCAGCCCTGTTGAGGTAGGGAAGACAAGCCCGGTGAAAGTGTGTATGCGAAAAGGCACCCTTGCCAGCCAAGCGGCCATCATCGAGATAAGCCCCGCCTTAGGGGTCATCGAGTGCACCAAGTCGGGCCGTTCGCGCCGCATCACACGCCACATCTGCCACAGCGACTTTAAGTCCTTAAAAGGCGAAATGCGTCGCTCCATAGGCACCGCTATAGTCCGCACCCCCTCACGCTTGGCAATCGTCGCCATCTCGGGTCCCGGCGACGCCACCGCCACTACTTCGTAGCCCTCCAATTTAAGTTCGCTCAGCAACCCTTTGCAAAAGTTGTTGAGCGACGCCGGAATAGTTGCTATACGCAATATTTTCATATCACCTCAATGTTCGTCTTATTTTTGTGGCTATTTTTTTTAATCGTGCACCGCCAAGAAAGATTATAATCTTTCTCAACACGCGATGAGTTTTACTTTCCCACGATTGTGCATAATGATGTATTGTAACTGTATTCTCTGTCAAATAGATTTTTCCATCATCTTGAGACTTAGGGCAAAAGAAATCTTTTGGGTACATAGTAATTAGTCCTGGAAAATCTTGATAAGAATTATCTTGTCGCAATCCCAAAGGAAGCATATACTTTGTAATGGTTGTAACATTTGTTACCATATTAAAACTTCCATCAACGTTGAGAAAATGCTTGCCATTATAGTAGTCCAAATTATCTTTAGCCCATTTCCCGCCCTTTTCGCTTGCCATAATACCAGTAGGAACCATTGTCGCATTTTCATACCCGGAAAAAGCAACATGATGTAAAAATGGGTCTAAAGGTTTGAGTACTTCCACATCGGTATCCATATATACTCCGCCTTCATTGTATAGTGCATAGAGCCTAACAACATCTGTCACAAACGCAAATTTACGGTTATCATAAGCCTCGCGGGCATAAGGAAAGGCATCAAGATCGAAATTGTCTTCATTCCATTCTTTTATCTCATATTCGGGAAGAACATTCTTCCAACTCTCGATGCACTTTTTTGCCAACTCAGGCATTTCGCCCCGGCCAAACCAGCAATAATGTATTATTTTAGGAATCATAATAATTCTAGAATCTTATTTAAATAACATAGCCAGCCTTGTTAACGGATTATTAACTAAGCGCATAAATTTTACTCTTTTAGGAGTCGTACTAACAATAGGCTTTATCGGAATAAACCCCGCTTTCTTCAATTGCTTTAAAACGGATAACTTATATTTAAACGGATGCTTTTGTTGAATTAAAGAGTAGATAAACGCAATTAAATTATCGTTAAATGGCTGTTTCAAGACAAAAACATCATCTTTTGAAAAACCATCAAAATAACCTTGAAAAGCCAGCACAATTGCAAGTGAGTCGTCAGATACTTTACGACGATGCCCATAGTCCTTCTCTTGTGTGGCAGAGTGCTGCCTCAATACATAATGATAAACTATATCGGCCAAGCATACAGAACGTTTAAGAGTGGGTATTAATCTGAATGTGAAATCAAAATCTTCACCCATACAGTATTTGCCAAATCTAATACCTGAGTCTTTTACAATTTTTGATTTATAAATCCTTGACCATACAGAATTGTTGTATATCTGAGCCTTTGTTAGTGTTATACCATCGGGATAATCCCCATTATAAATATATCGCTTAATGTTTCCAGATTGATTCTCAACTTGATAACTCAGCATCAGGCAATCGATGTCATTTGAATTAAGTGCATTCAGAACCTTTGCTATCGACCCATTTTCAATCCAATCATCGGCGTCAATAAACCATAAATAATTGCCTGTGGCATTATCAATTAATTCATTACGAGTCGGTCCGATTCCTCTGTTTTCACGAGAGATAAAACGTACTATATCATAATGTGAAGCGTAATCTTGAATAATATCAAGAGTCCCGTCGGTAGAACCATCATTCAGAATCAACACTTCTATGTCATTGTTTATCCCATCTTGACCCAAAACACTATCAAGACAAGCTTTTATATACTTTTCGGCATTATAAACAGGTATTAATATTGAAAGTTTTTTCATTTATTTTTTTGAGTTTTATTGTCATGGATGTGCATTATTATTCCTATAGGCCAAAGCCATAACCACTCAGCCATTCCTCTTACTTTCCGCGACATTGGCAGATTAGAACAAGTTGCAAAGCGCCAGTAATTAATGGCACTGCGAATCTTTGTTCTAAATGGTACTTTGTAATGTGCCAATTCTTTGTAAGTCATCATAGACGCTTGCGGGCTATCCATACGAATGCGAACTATCCTATCAGTTAGTCCTCCTTCAACATACTCACATTCGTAAACATTCTCGTGGAAATATCGCATAACATAATTTTGTGCTATGCGGTTCCACACTAATGCCTCGGGGCAAAAACGTTCACCTTCAAATTCGGGGAATGGGAATTGTCGCATAACAACAGTGCGTACAACCTCAGCCATGTCACCTTTTAGATGGTATTTCTGTCGAATATCAAGCATTGAGCAGTCAAAAGGATCAAAGGTCTGCTGCCCGCCTACTTGAGTGCCGTCGAAATAACACTTCAGTCCACAAACTCCAGCAAAACGCTCGTCGCCCCTGATTTGCTTAAAATAATAAGATATACATTCAAGAGACTTTGTGGGTAATCTATCATCACTATCAACAATGAAGAACAACTCACCTTTTGCCTCTTGTACTCCGCGATTAATTGCCCGGTGCTTGCCACCATTGGGCTGGCGGATAAGGCCCCCCTTAATCCCCCCTAAAGGGGGGAAGAATGATTTCACGACGTCTTCGGTGTCGTCGGTGCTGCCGTCGTCAACGATAATCCACTCAAAGTCCTGGAAGGTCTGTGCCCTCAGCGATTCATAAAGTCGCGGCAGAAGATGGGCGCGATTATATGTTGGAGTAAATATTGTAATTAACATCTATAAACTATTTATAGAATTTATCCTCATTATATTTTGGATCATATTCATAAATCTTATATATTATATCTCCTTCTCGATGGCCATCTGTGAAAAAGGTCTTATATGGGCTCAAGAGCACCCCCCATGCAATTAAAATTCTGAGAAACAATATACCAAACATTAATATCAATGCTCCAGTTATTGCGTCATTCTTATGATTTGGGCTTGTGGCCAAATGAGTTACAGAAGAAATAATCCCCATCATATAATGCCATGCAATACGTCCGCCATTCTCGGAACGGACAAACATGAGCAAGATTGCACAAAACACAAGTGCCATATTCAGCAAGACTATTTCTTTCGGGTTCTCATCGTCAAAAGCGTCATATTTCCATATCAAGAGGCCTGCAAATAGTATAGCCTCAATGAAGTACTCGATCCGAAATGTGCCTTCTTCAATATAGTTGGCATTTTGCTCAGCGCGGGCGGCATCGATAAATGCATCAGATTCAGCGACCAAATCAGATAACATGTTTCCCATACCAATAGCCAAAGCGGCAACGAGCGCTAAAACCACAAATATAGGCTGAAATTTCTTTGCTGGCACAAAATAGAATGGGGCAAGAACAATGGCCGAATTATGGAAGGTGAAAGCAATAAAGACGATTAAAAAGAATTGGATGGGCTTACGGTCGATTACGTATTTGATGGCCAGCCAACCAATGGTGGCAGCCATAACCTGGCGAAGGTAGGTAAACGTGAAGAAGAACCATAAACCAAGGAAGACTATAACGGCAAAGGGATAGTTTCGGCAATACTGCTTAATGGAAATAAAGAGCAGTGTATATATAACGCATGTGACAATAAAGATAAATACGTATCGATTGAGCGTGATATAGCCAATCAATTGATTAAATCCGAGAAATCCCCACTCAGTAGCGAAAAGTCTGTACCCTGCAGATAGGGTCACATCTCCACCCGCTTGAGTCATTAACGCCAATTGATCAAATACCTCACCATAAATGTAACGGTCATAACCACCAAGCATGTCAGAACAACCAACAAACAAGGCCAATCCGGCAAGATAGATGCCAAGAACCAGTTTCGATTGCTCATTGTCTTCGTTACTCCTTATGTAAAGAAATACCGCGAGAATGAAAATGAGAATATAGACTATCATTTACAATTTTTTCAATTTAAAATTAAGCCAAAAACTCATCAATTGTTGTTTCCACGAATAGTGTGGCCTATGTAATGGAAAAAAGTCCTTATCTTTAAGTCTTTGCATGACTTCTTGAGTTATTCCATTTTCTTGCCATTGCTTTCTATTGTGATATATTTGAAGTGCTAATCCAAACACAACAGATTTGGCCCTCAGGAATATTTTATTATACAAAGAAGAATCTACTCCTTTAAACTCCAATGCCAGCGAGCGAAATGAGTCAGCGACTTCAACATCATCAATTATATACTTCAACAGTCTTTCGTGGTCAAGAGGTGTTGACATTGTGTTGCCACGACGAAAATACAAATAAGGTTTAAAGTCAGTGAACATAACTTTTTTTGCTTTACTCATAGCCCTAAATGTGAACTCCACATCTTCGTGAGTAATACCTAATTTGAATCTAAGGTTATTCTCATTAAGGAAATCACGCCGCATAATGAGTGCACATGCCGATGATGGGTTGTAATCATTAAGGATTGCGTCACGCCCCGTCATAACTTCATTCTTAGGCAAAGTGGGTTGTGAACAGTCTATTGAAAGAAGATTACGTGATTCATCAACCTTTTGAAGTTGAACGGCAAGAAAATCTAATTCATTATGGTTGCTCAGGTATTCAATTACATCTATTGCTTGTGTGGTTAATTCATCATCAGCATCTAAAAACCATATATATTTCCCATTGGCATGCTCTATTCCTGTGTTTCTAGCCCCGCTAAGACCTTGATTCTTTTGACTAATTACTTGTATGTGGCTATTGCTAGACGCAATACCTCGGGCAATGTTTGGTCCGTTATCTGTTGAACCATCATCAACCACAATGATTTCGCAATCAGATAAACAAGAAATAGAATTCAAGCATTGAGATATAAATTCTTCTGAATTATAAAGAGGAACTACAATGCTTATTATGGGAGAATCATGCATTAAATATGTTCTTTTTAATTTTTGATTTAATGGTCATAATCGCAAAATTACGCTCGTTTGTAGTTAATCCAACAAATATGACCGAAAATAGCATTGATAAAAAAGTCAGGAGGCAGATACAAAAAGCAGTCACTAAATTGTGTGGTAGAACTGTTTTTATTAAAATCGGTATTATTGAGCCAATGATTAACGAAAACAAAACCGGAATAAATACAACTTTAAAACATTTCCTTAAAGAGAAGTTAATAAGCCTTTGAATAAAACATAATCCGACCAAATCCATTATTAAAAAAATAATGGCATAAGTTATTATTGCTGACTCAGGTGAACCGCCATATTCTAGTACAATATATGAAATAGGAACAACAGATATTAAAATTAAACCTGTTGCCATTTGGTAGAATTTAACATGCCCTGTAGCCGAAACTGCTTGATTAATAGGGTTCTTAACTGCATTTAACAGTCCTAAAATCAAACTTATACATGCAAACTCAAATGTGTGCTTAGGAGGAATTTTAAGCCATATATCAAGTATTAAAGGAAGTTCTATAACAATAGGTAATGCTATTAATAACAATAAAAGTAATGAAAATTTCATGCTTCTTAGTACCAAATTATGCATTTCTTGCATTTCACCTATTGAATAAGTTTTGGTGATTTGAGGATTTAATGCAGTTTGAAAACCATCTGCAAATTTAGTAATATGACCGCTCACTGCACTGCCAATAGAACTTGCCGCGTTTATAGCGGGACCAAAAAAAGTGTTTAATAATACTTGAAAACCATAATTATTCAAAACATAGGCAATATTTCCCCACATATTCCATCCAGCAAAGGAGCTCATTTCTTTGAATAATTTCTTATCCCATTTACGAGTATATTTAGATTCTTCAAATTTATTTCGACAATAAACTGCTGTTACTGAGCACATAATAAGAACAACAAAAAAATTCAGTATAGCATAAAGCCATAATTTATCAATAGTGGCATTTACTAGTAATAAAGCAACAATTAATTTAAAGATGACATCTAAGATTGATAGATAGGCAAATGCCGTCATTTTTTCATGTGCTATAATAACCGCCTCAAAAGGATAATACATAATCCTAATCATAACACTGATAATCGAAATCTGGAAAACCCAAAACGCTACTGTCAAGCGTTCAGGCGGAATAACAAGCTTATTAAATAAGAGCCACAATCCAATACTCTCCGACAATATCAGTATAATAAATGCAATTACAGAATGAATATAAGTGCTGGTCATAAAGGCCATTTTTAACCTTTCATTGTCGTTCCTTCCTATTTCAAATGAAAGATAACGCTGAGTTGATGCCGTCATTGACCCTTGGATAAAACTAAAGATACCAATTAGGCCACCAACTACAGTATATAAACCAAAATCAACTTCACCCAACGCGTTCAAAACCAGACGCGAAGTATAAAGCCCAACAAGCATGACAAAAATCATGCGAAAATACAATGCAATAGTATTTTTTGCTATCCGCTTGTTGTCTTCTGAATGATTATTGATCATTAATACTAGTCGCGCTTGAAGAGGTAGCGGGTGTAGACTTTGTAATGTTGCTCCTTTATCCTCTTGTGCTTATTTCTTACGCTGTTTTTCCTCTCGAATCTCGCGGATGGCGCCAATCTTTTAGTATTAGCGTTATTTGCGAGTGGTAACAGTCGGTTTGGTGGCGTGTTGTGGTCATTGTTTTCGGAGGCGGCGTTTAAGGAGGGGGAGGCGGCTCTTTTCGTAGGCTGAGTCGAGGAATCGGCCTGTTTTCAGGAAGCCGCACAAGGCGATGTAGTTGGCGATTTTCTGAATCTTTGAATTGTTAGAGTGCCAGATGGTGGCCTTGAAGCGGCTTTGCAGGTCGGGATAGAGTGAATAGTACTTTTGTTGTTCACAATCCGACCTGAAGGCGAAGATTTTCGCGTTAAACTTCAAGGTGTAAAACATGTCGTCGTTGTCTTGCACGTTGTCAAAGATGTAGCCGATATAAGCCAGATAATCGTCCAAGGCCTTTTCTTTGAATTTCCTGGTCAGGCTGTTGACGTTTGAATAGCGGTCGTAATGATAAAAGGCCTTATTCAGGTAGGAGATTCTTAAATCGCCAGACATCAGTAGTTTGCAGTTGAACCACAAGTCCTCGCAAAAACTAATGTTGTCGGGGAATGTAATATTGCGATTGCTGATGATGCTAAGCCGATACAGTTTGTTGCATGTGGAGCCGTGCAGGTTGCCCTTGACCATCTCTCTCAGTGTCTTCAGTTGTGATGATGGCGGCTTTTGCTGGCCTATCTCGCGCGAGGATGGCGAGAAGTCGATGAAGAAGTCGCAGAACAGAATGTCAACGTCTTCCTGCTCGGCCTTGCCGACGAGGCATTGCAGCATGTCGGGCTCCACCCAGTCGTCGGGGTCGACGAAGGTGACGTATTTTCCACTGGCTGCCGTGAGGCCCACTTGTCGAGCGGCACTTACGCCGCTGTTTGCCTGGTGGATGACTTTCACACAAGAGTGCGTGTTGGCGTAGTGGTCGGCAATCATGCCGGAGTTGTCGGAAGAGCCGTCATCGATGATTATTAACTCAAAGTCTTTAAAACTTTGATTTAACAGGCTGTCGATGCAGCGATGTATATAGTCCTCGGAGTTGTAGTTTGGTATGACGACCGAAACTTTTGGCTTTTGCATAGCTTTGTGTCTACTTTTCAAACTTCACCTCTCGCAAAAGGCTTTCTCTCGCAAATCTCGCTAATGACGAGGATTGTTTTTATTTGCGTTATCAGCGCTATTTGCACAAGATTGTTGACTATAAGTGTTTCTGTATAAAAGAAATACTTTTTTGTTTCTCCTGATTGATGCGCTTTTGGACGATCTCCCAATCAATCGTTGGCGGCGGAAGATGCCCGCTGTCTTTTACAATTCTTTCAAGTAATCCCAGGTTGCCCAGCAGCGAATGAAACCGGCTTGCGCCGCGCACTTCATTTGCGAGCGTGTAGAACGGCGTTTGGTTGATTATCGAAAAAATGGTGCCGTGGAAAGAGTCGGTTATTACCGCTGAAGCGTCGCGAAACATGGCAAGCCATTGCCCGATGGTGAGCGACACTTTGTCGTTTGCCGCAAAGTAGCGTACGGGCAGATTGATGGTCTTGGCAATATTGTTGATTTCCGACTGCGTTTCTTGCGACATGTCAAGACAATAGCAGGCTATAAATTTGCCATTATTTTGAGTGTGACCTATAATCTGGCTGTATTTTTCCTTGCTTAACAATAGGGTGGGATCGAGCACGAATTCGGCATCAACTCCCAAATGTTGCTTGCACAGGGATATTCCTGATTCCTCTCTTACTGATATTGCGTCGAATTGCTTGACCAACTCAGTGCAAATGTCAGATTGCTTTTCGTCGAATTCCCATTCATCTTTCCCGAATGAGGCCGCATAGGCGATTTTGGTGCAGTCAAACTCCTTGGCAAAAGCAAGGAAAGAATCCTCTAAGTGTTTGTTGAACAGTGGTCGCCAAATTTGGTCACTGCCCACAACCAGACAGTTAATATGATATTCGGTCAGCAAATCAATGCATGGTCGGTTGACTGGCCGGGTCTTGTTGATGTGCTGATGAATGAAAGGTGCCAACAGCCCCGAGCCGAATCGTCCATTATGGGGTCGCATGGGAGATGAACAGCGTTTGCCGAGAGTCCTTTTTGCTATTGCAAGTGAATAGTCGGCGAAATACTTTAACCAACTGTACTTTGAACTGTGATCAATCGTGATGGGGTCATGTCCCAGCGACATCAGGACTTGTTGCAAAGCCCAGTTCTGTAATATTCCGCCATAATTGTTAAACAGCGGTTGTGTGTAAATTCCGATTCTCATTGACTATTTTTTCAGCATGAGTTTTAGAAATTCTTTCCCTTTATCGCCAAGAACTTGATTAGCGACCTTGCGAATTTGCCTCTTGACTATTGTGCCACTGTCGCTTCTCATTGAAAGCATTATTTCTAGAGCGTCGCTCTCGTCTTGCTTGTCGGTAAAGACCTCGAAAAGCATTGGGCGATCGGTGATTTCGGGAGTGACAAAACGCTCCATTGCTATTTTGAACTCCTCTTTGTTTGAGGCTGTGAGATACTCGTAACCCAAATCCTCGGCATAATGCTTGACCAGTTGCGGCGACATATTGCCGAAATGGCCTGCTGCGGCCATATAAGGGTCGGCGTCGTCTCCAAAGTTCTTTTCACACATGTGACAGAAAAGTCTGAATTCAGACCCTCGTCCATTATTGATTAGCATCAGTCGCACATTGTTGCCGACATGCCGATTTCCAATCACATTCATATCATAGAAGAACGCGAGGTCGCCAAACACGCCGAAAACGAGTCTGTCGGGACGAACCAAGGACGCACCGATCATGGTTGATACTCCACCGTCAATGCCGAATCCGCCAACATTGCATCGTGTCTTTATGCCTGCGTTCAAAGCGAAAAAGTTCCAAGATCGCAGACTATTGTAAATGCCCATATGAAGCACGCAGCCTTGTGGCAGTTTTTGATGCATCTGCTGAGCCATCCAAATGTTTCCAAAAGGCAGTTCGGGAATCACAGAAATAAACTGCTCATACTCATTCAGGCAGGCATCAAGATACACTCTTTTTATTTCAGAGGAATCATGTGTATAATGCTCAAAGAATGATTTTTCGGTCATCATAAACACGTCGGTAAGACATCCGAACATGTCCCTTAAAGCGCCGTCCTCATTTACCCGCCACACCTTTTTGGGAGTCATGCGGTAGACGTCTCCCGTCACTTCTCCAATGTGAATTAGCAAATCAACAGTTTTTAGCGGAGACGTGTAGTTGTTTTGCCCGAACACGATTTGCATGTGTGCCGCGCTTTTGCCATAGAAGTTGCTGGTATGGTCGCAGAAAGCGACGGCATTGTTTGCAAAGCAGAAGTCATCGATAGCCTTGGTCTCTTCTTGGGAAAACTCCTTATGGGCACCGATAAAAATTGCGATGCGTTGGTCTCTTTGCAGTTTGGGAAGCGGATTTGATAAGGTGTGTCGTTTAATGACCCTTGCCGGGGGTAATGATTGCACAGAAAAGTCGCTGCTGTAGTTCGTGTGCAGATTGATATGTGCTGGCCCACCGCCATTAAGTTTTAGAGCCAATATTGCTTTGTTGGCCTCAATAGTGCAAAATTTCTCATCTGTACTATCTTTTACCATAGGCGCCACAACACTCTCAACTGCAATGTCGGCAGGTCGCTGCCGACGGTCGATCTGCTGATCTATGAGATGTCCAATCTGATGGTCGCCACGGTGTGAAGTGATGGCGAGAACAGGGAGTTTACGGTAATACGCCTCGGTCAGTCCAGGCATGTAATTGCGGGATGCTGTCGCTCCTGTGCAACTTAACACAACAGGTTCCCCAGTCTCAGCCGCAATGCCACAAGCAAGATATGCGGCTGAGCGCTCATCGACCGAAGAATAAATCTCAAAAAATGGGTCTTGCTGTATGCTGCCCACAAACGTCATGTTTGTCGTGCCGGGAGAGGCGATCACTCTTTTAATCCCATTGGCTTTAAGCAGTGCAATTACGATTTGCACATTGCGTTCCGAAGTATAATATTTTTTTGTCATTATCTGTTAGATTATTTCTTCCAGCGAGCATTTACTGTCTTTGCATTGTTGCAGGTAATGATTTGTCCTGAGACGCAGCCCGATAAGTCAGAGAGCAGGAAACAAGCCACTTCTGCCATTTCTTCGGGCAGATAAGCGCGGTTGATGGTACTGTCGGAATAATATAAATTATCCGATTTCACACCGGTCATGTCTGTGGCTGTGACCCCAGGTGCCACAGCGTTAATGCGTATGTTCCTTGAAGCATATGCATGAGCAAGTCCTTGGACAAGACTATTGACAGCCGCTTTGCTTAATCCGTAAGGCCGTAGGTCAACGGTGTCGCCTGTCTCGCTTGAGATGAATAGGACAACACCTCCATCTTGGCCACGTCGCTCAATAAAACTAATAAACTGCTGCGTCAAGAAGAACGCTCCACGCAGATTGGTGTTGAACTGTCGGTCAAATCCGTCGGGTGTGACGTCAAGGAATGACGATTCGTGAAGCGAAATGCCCGCATTATTCACCAGACAGTCTAATCCGCCAAGTATTTCTTCCGCCTTCGTTATGAAAGTGGGAAAATGTTCAACGTTTTGAACGTCAAGTTGTAGCCAATTACACCCAATTTCTTCGGCACTCTGCCTCAAAGTTTTTTCATCTCGCCCCGAAATAAGCACTTTTGCGCCCCCAGAATGAAGTTTCTTTGCTATAGCGTAGCCCAATCCGCGGCCGCCACCGGTCACTATTATATGTTTGCCGTCAAAACAGCGTTCGGGTTGTGACACCTGAATGCTTGCTGTTATATTGTTGACAGGCACACCATGGAGAATGTATTTCCCGGCCCTTCTTATAACTTGACCAATTCTTGACATTTCAACAGTAACTTAATTTTCTTTTCAGAACCTGTTTCATTAATGCTCTTTCGCTTTTATCAATCCCTATCAATCCTATAACGATTATGCTTGATATAAGGCTTATTAAACAAACCATTATGAACCTGAAAAAGTTTTCAGGCAGACAAAAATATGCAAAAGCCGGAGGCAAAGCGGCAATTAAACTCACAACTATGCATCGCACAACCACGTCACTGACATAACGTTTCCAGGACAATTTTATCAGGTCTTTTACAAGATAAATTCTTATGAAGACCATGACGAAATAAATGAATACATATATTACGTATGCCCATATTGGGGAGCCTCCCAATTTGTACGCCAGCCATGTCAAAGGAAAAACCCA
Organism: uncultured Bacteroidales bacterium; assembly: GCA_902776835.1. GTDB lineage: Bacteria > Bacteroidota > Bacteroidia > Bacteroidales > Muribaculaceae > Sodaliphilus. Next base: position 75,299 of record CACYRK010000021.1, on the reverse strand, counting down.
AACGCCCCAAAGACTGATGATTATTTGATACCTCTTGATGTCGCCTGTTGCCAATTGCGCTGTCACCAATGTGTTGCCAAGCACTGTGCATAATGTAGACAGGAATGTTAAACGCACAAAAATCACCGCATAATCGGGAACCACATTAAGCCAGAGCGAGAGAATCCTCTCGGTTTCCAGGCATATGGGAATCGCAAATAAAATTACTAAAAAAAAAGAAAAACGAGCACCTCGACATACCAATTGATGCATATTTGCAAGATCGCCTATTGCGTACGACTTGGTGATTTGCGGGTTGAGGGCGAGCATAAAGTTATTCACAAATTGCATGACAGCGCTTTCAACTTGAGCAGCAACACCTCGTGCGGCATTAAGAGTCACTCCGAAGAACAAGTTTATAAGAATATTGATGCCTTGAGTGTTGAACATCCATGCGGCATTTCCAAGGAAATTCCATCCGGCAAAACTTGTCATTTCCTTCAGCAATGATTTGTCAAGGATGAAATGATAGGTGCATTCTTCGAAAACCCTTTTGCAGTAAATGCCGTAGATCAGCCTGATAAAAATGGCTGCGCCCAACAACAAAACTGCGTATGTCGTTAACTTATCATACGAAACATAGCCGATGGTGAAAACGATGGCTAATTTTAGCGACGCTTCAAGGATACTTATATAAGCAAAAATGCTCATTTTCTCATGGGAGATGATGGAAGCGTTGTACGGCACACTTAACAGTCCGACGGCAAAAGACAAAACACTGCAAACAAGCACCCAATTTGCAGCCTTCATCCGTCCTTCGGGTATGTTCATGTGAACATTTAAAAACCACCCCCCAACTATTAACGCGATAACGGAGACTGATACGGCTAAAAGTATTTGCACATTAACAGAAGTCGCAAAAACACGCTTCAACTTTTTGATATCACCTCGGCCTAACTCAAAAGTCAGAAACCGGCTGACGGCTGTCGCCAATGATGTTGACAACACTGAGAACATAGCAACCACACCACCGACAGCATTGTAAATGCCATAGTCGCTTACACCAAGTACCATAAGTACAACTCGACTTGTATAGAGGCTTATTGCCATCAAGAACACCATTCTTATATATAGAATGAGCGTATTCTTCGCAATGCGCTTGTTGTTCGATGCCTGGCCTTCAAGTTGTTCTTGGTGAGCCGACGTATTTATGTGATCCTCGTTTACTGCCATTAGTCGCGCTTGAAGAGGTCGCGGGTGTAGACTTTGTTTTTTACGTCGTCAAGTATTGAGTCAAAGCGGTTGGCGAGGATGACTTGGCTTAACGCTTTGAACTGTTCGAGGTCGTTGACTACTTTGCTGCCGAAGAAGGTGGAGCCGTCGTCGAGGGTTGGCTCGTAGATGATGACGCGGGCGCCTTTGGCCTTGATGCGCTTCATCACGCCCTGGATGGATGACTGGCGGAAGTTGTCGCTGCCGCTTTTCATGGTCAGGCGGTAGACGCCGATGACGCACTCGCGCTCCTCGTCGCTGCTGTAGTCGCCGCGCTGGTAGTAGTCGTAGTAGCCGGCCATGCGCAGCACGCGGTCGGCGATGAAGTCCTTGCGGGTGCGGTTGCTCTCGACGATGGCCTCGATGAGGTTCTCGGGCACGTCGGCATAGTTGGCCAGCAGTTGCTTGGTGTCCTTGGGCAGGCAGTAGCCGCCGTAGCCGAAACTGGGGTTGTTGTAATGGCTGCCGATGCGCGGGTCGAGGCACACGCCGGTGATAATCGACTTGGTGTCAAGGCCTTTCATCTCGGCGTAGGTGTCGAGTTCGTTGAAGTAACTCACTCGCAAGGCGAGGTAGGTGTTGGCGAAGAGTTTGACGGCCTCGGCCTCGGTGAGCCCCATGAATAGGGTGTCGACGTCGGGCTTGAGGGCGCCTTGCTGGAGCAGGGCGGCAAACTCGTGGGCTGCCCGGTCGAGCCGCTCGTCGCCCTCGGGCCGGCCGACGATGATGCGGCTGGGGTAGAGGTTGTCGTAGAGCGCCTTGGTCTCGCGCAGGAATTCGGGCGCGAAGAGGATGTTGTCGCTGCCGTACTTGGCGCGCACGCTCTCCGTGTAGCCCACGGGGATGGTCGACTTGATGACCATTATCGCGTCGGGGTTGACGCGCATCACCAGTTCGATGACCTCCTCGACGTGCCGTGTGTCGAAGTAGTTGTTCACGGGGTCGTAGTTGGTGGGCGTGGCGATGACCACGAAATCGGCCTCGCTGTAGGCCTTTTCGGCGTCGAGCGTGGCGGTGAGGTTGAGCGGTTTCTCGTCGAGGTAGCGCTCGATGTATTCGTCCTGGATGGGCGAAATGCGGTTGTTGATTTTGCCGACTTTTTCGGGCACGACGTCCACGGCCACGACCTCGTTGTGCTGTGCCAAGAGGGTGGCGATGCTCAGGCCGACGTATCCGGTTCCTGCTACTGCTATCTTCATGTTATTGTTTAATGCTCCGCGTTGCTTCGCTGTTTTAATGCTCGCGTTGCTCGCTGTTTAACGCTCCGCTGCGCTTCGCTGTTTAACGCTTGCGTTGCTTCGCTGTTTAATGCTCCGCTGCGCTGCGCTGTTTAACGCTCGCGTTGCTTCGCTGTTTAATGCTCGCGTTGCTTCGCTGTTTAATGCTCGCGTTGCTTCGCTGTTTAATGCTCGCGTTGCTTCGCTGTTTAATGCTCCGCTGCGTTGCGCTGTTTAACGCTCGCGTTGCGCTATTTAATGCTCGCGTTGCTGCGCTTGGATGGTGGGGTGGAGGGGGTGCCCTTCGGTTTGGGCAATGTTTTGGGGCTTGCGGGGCGGTGTAATACCCTGCAACACAATTATTTGCCGAGGTTTGGTTTTCAAAAGCGCAGAATTTGCCTCTGCCTCCTTGCCTCGCATGTATGTGCAACTGTCGCCAAGATTGATGGCCGAACAGCGCTTTTGCGCTGCAAAGGTAAAGAAATTTTCACTATTTACACCATAATTGTTGTTAAATTTTGCAGAATTAGCAAATGTGACGCTGTTGATTGCGGATTTGGCCTCGATTAGGGTGGCGCAAGTCGCCGCCACAGGCATCCCATCTGATACTCTGGCGACTCGCCTTTCAGGGATGCTGAGTGAAAAGTGTTAAGTGTAATTTGTGTTGGCGTAAATGATTGGTAAATAATGTGTTGTGTTGTTGGTGTGTAGTGTCGCATGTGCTCTGGTACGCCCTTGTAAAGTGCCCCTTTTTTACCTTGTTCGAAGGGTGGTTTTTGCCCCTCGGTTTTACTCTCACACAGGCATGCGCGCGCTCCTTATAATGTGATAGTACGTTAAAAGTTTTGAGCAATCGGGCAAATTGTCTTATCTTTGCAAGATAATTCGCCACTTTTGGCGGGTTTCAAACGTTAGGCTCGAAGTGCCGCGCCGCACACGCGCTTTGTGCGTCAAGCGCCAACTGTGTGGGCCTTAAAGAATTATGAAAGATAAAATGCGTAGAGTAGTAATTACCGGCATGGGCATTTGGTCCTGCCTGGGAACAGATATTGAGACTGTAAAGAAATCGCTCATCGAGGGCAAGTCGGGCATCGGACTGATGGCCGAACGCCTTCAATACGGCTATCGCTCGGGGCTGACCGGCATAGTCGAAGAGCCTGTCATCACCAAGCAGATGCTCGACCGTCACACGCGCGCCGGCATGTCGGAGGAGGCTCGTTATGCCTATATGGCCAGCCGCCAGGCATTTGCGCAGGCCGCCATCGACGACGAGTACCTGCGCGCCAACGAGGTGGGATGCATCTTTGGCAACGACTCCTCGGCCAAGCCCGTCATCGAGACGTCGAAGATCATGGATGAGAAGCACGACTCGGCATTGCTGGGCTATGGCCTGATTTTCCAGTCGATGAACTCGACGGTAAACATGAATTTGAGCACCATCTTCCACCTGCGCGGCGTCAACTTCACCATCAGCGCGGCGTGCGCCAGCGGCAGTCACTCCATTGGCTTGGGCTATATGCTCATTAAGCAAGGCCTGCAGGACGTAGTGCTGTGTGGCGGCGCACAGGAGACCAACTATTATTCGATGGCATCGTTCGACGCGCTGGGCGTGTTCTCCGTTCGCATGGACGATCCTGCACGTGCCAGCCGCCCCTTCGACCGCGACCGCGACGGCCTGATTCCCAGTGGAGGTGCTGCTGCCCTTGTGCTCGAGGACTACGACCACGCTGTGGCACGTGGCGCTAACATCCTCGCCGAGGTCGTGGGCTACGGCTTCTCGAGCAATGGCGGCGGCATTTCGCAGCCCAGTCCCGACGGCAGCGTCATCGCCATGCAGCGTGCGCTCGACGACGCGGGAATCGGCACCGCCGACGTTGACTATATCAACGCCCATGCCACCAGCACACCGCAGGGCGACATGTGCGAGGCCATCGCCATCAACCAACTTTTCGGCGACACCCGGCCAATGGTCAGCAGTACCAAGTCGATGACCGGCCATGAGTGCTGGATGGCGGGTGCAAGCGAGATTGTCTATTCAATCATCATGATGCACAATGACTTTGTGGCGCCAAACATCAACTTTGAGAACCCCGACGAGCACAGCGCGGCTCTCAATCTGGTCACCGCCACCACCCAGGCCAGGCTCAACACCGTGCTGAGCAATAGTTTTGGCTTTGGCGGCACCAATTCAGCGTTAGTAATCAAGATGTTATAATCCAATTATAGAAACGGGTTATGAGAGTTTTATTTTTTGTGTCTTTCTTTGTTTTAACTCAAGTGTTGGCATTTGGGCAGGTAATTGTGGGCGAGTTTCATCTTTCGGTTACAGGCAAAGACTATGTGGTAATGGTTGATGATATGCACAATCGTTACAGAGGAAAGATGCCCAACGAGCAACTTAAAAAATGCCAGATTTATTTGCAAGTTGAGACCAATAATCCCGGGATTGACGCGTTTATAAAGATTACAAGTTCCGGAGCCGATAGTTTTGTTAAGAACCTGGCTAATGAGTATGCAAAGGCCGGGAACAAAACGAAGAATAGATTTAATTATCGCAAAAGCGCTGGCGACGGTGAAGTGGAATTGTATATGCGAAGCATGGATGAAACAACTCACATTACCTTGTACGGCTATGAATCAGATCAAGATTTTAACAAGTTTTATGAGCGAAACGATGAGGGCACTGTGTTTTTGTCCTATATCGGTGAGAAGTCCAAAAGCGAAGGAGAGGATGGGTTGACCATAAGCGGCTGGCGATTAACTCTTTCGAGCGTCGATGAGGTTAATGCTCTTTGCGACCTTGTTTTGAAGGCACAAACTATGATTAAGAATAATTCAATAGATTAATAATTATTTATAAACTAAGTGATTATGAGAAAATTAGGTTTTATCGTAATTGTCATGGCCCTTGGGCTTTTTAGTTGTTTTACGGTTAATGCTCAGGAGAATTTCTTGAAGCGTGGTTTTAGAGGATTTGCAGAATTAAGTGAGAGCACCGGCTTCAGCGACGCCGAGGACGAGTATCTGCTTCAGGCCGGTTTCACTGGCGGTTATCAAATCAACCGAATGTTCTTCGTCGGCGGTGGCGTGGCCCCCTCGCTGTATTTGTATGACTTCGAATTGGCCGATGAAATCGTGACCGGATTTGTGATGCCCATTTACGGTGCTGTGCGTGCCGACTTCATCGACAACACCATCAGCCCATTTGCCGAGATTCGTGGCGGTTACTACATTACCGACCACAGCGACTCCCATGGTGGCTATTTCTACACTGGTGGCGGCTGCCGCTTCAAGCGCTTCAGCGTGTCGGCCGGTTATTCCCTTTACGCCCATGATCACTATACGGGCAGTTTTGCAACAGTTAAGGCAGCATTTGAGTTTTAATCATGAAAAAGATACATCTTATTTTAGCACTTATGGTCATGACGTTTGGCGTGCTTACGGCCAACGCAGTGACCAATACGCCCCGTGGCTCGTTCGACGAACTGAGTTCGGTGACGAAGTTTAACGTCGAGGTCGACTGGTCGCAACTCTCCATCAACGGGCTTACGCCCGAGGAGTGGGTGCGCTTCCGCAATGCCGAGCAGCCCCAATACGACGCCGAGGAAGAACTCGAGCGCGAGTTGAAGATGCGCTGGGTGGAGATGATTACCGAGGCCAACGACAAACTGAATAAAAAGCACTACTATCTGTTTGCCGACGACGAGTACATCTACGACTACACGCTCGTGGTCCAGCCCATCCACATCGACAAGAAGGGCAACCAACTGGTGCTGTGCATCATCAAGCATGAGGCCGACGACCGTGAGGTGGTGCGCTTCAGCGTGAATGGCCGAGGCGGTGTGTTTGGCACCATGTCCAACCTCTGGGGCGACGGCTTCCGCAGTTCGGGCAAGGCAATGGCCAAAATGCTGATAAAGTATTTGCCCAAGAAAAAATAACCACTCAGCGCCATGAATCTGTCGCCAGCACTACACGACCGATACACCCGCGAGCATCTCACCGCTCGCGAGGCACAGCGGTTGGCTGAATTCATTGCTTGGGGTCCGGCGGTGTTCCAGGCCTCGAGACTGATGGTGAAGTTTGGCCTGCTCGACCTGTTGCGCGACTCGGCCGACGGCCTCACGCAGCAGCAGTTGGTCGATATGACCGGCCTCTCGCCATATGCCGTGAAGTGCCTCATCGAGGCCTCGCTGTGCATCGGCACCGTGCTCGTCGATCCCGATACCGAGCGTTACACCATCTCCAAGACCGGATGGTTCCTGCTCAACGACCCCGCCACGCGAGTCAACATCGACTTCAACCACGATGTCAACTACCAGGGCTGGTTCGACCTTGAGCAGGCGCTGCTCAACGGCAAGCCTGAGGGCCTGAAGCACTTCGGGCCGTGGCCCACCATTTACGAGGGGCTGTCGAGTTTGCCCGAGCAAGTGCAGGCGAGTTGGTTCAACTTCGACCACTTCTACAGCGACTCCTCGTTCCCCGAGGCGTTGAAGATTATCTTCGACGAGCATCATGTGCGCTCGCTCTACGACGTGGGCGGCAACACCGGCAAGTGGGCGCTGCAGTGCGTGGGCTACAACCCCGACGTGCGTGTCACCGTGCTCGACTTGCCGCAGCAGGTGGCAATGATGCGCGACAACATCCAGGGCCGTCCCGGTGCCGACCGCATCGCGGGCTTCGGTATTAACCTGCTCGACGAGGCTGCTGAGTTGCCGGTGCCGCAAGGCGACCTCGACGCGATATGGATGAGCCAATTCCTCGACTGCTTCGGCATAGACGAGATTATTGCCATCTTGCGGAAGGCCGCGGCGATAATGACGCCGGCCACGCGGGTCTACATCATGGAGACGTTGTGGGACCGCCAGCGCTTTGAGCCAGCGGCGTTCTGCCTGACCATGACCAGCCTTTATTTCACTGCCATGGCCAATGGCAACTCGAAGATGTACAACACCGAGGACCTGCAGGCGTGCATCACCGCCGCCGGACTGCAAATTGAGCACATCCACGACAACCTTGGGCAAGGCCACTCTATTGTGGTGTGTAAATTAACTGAGAAACAATAATTTAACATCAATAATATGTCAAGAAACGAAATTGAAGAAATTGTGAGAAACTTCCTTATCGAAGATCTCGAGATTGACGAAGAAAAGATTAAAAACGACGCTAAGTTGAAGGACGACATGGGAATCGACAGCCTCGATTTTGTTGATATCGTGGTGATTGTCGAGCGAAACTTCGGCTTCAAAATCAAGCCTGAGGAGATGGTCGGCGTCGAAACATTAAACGACTTTTGCGACTACATTGAGCGCAAGATAGCCTGATTGACCTATGGCTGAGAAACAGTGGGCAGGCACAACCTATGGTGGCCGACGGATGCACAACATGCTCATCGGCTCGCTTCGCTGGATCGACGTGAGGCTGCTTTATGCCTTTGCTTCGGTCTTCGTTGTGCCTGTGTGCTTGATTCTCAACGCCAGCCGTGGCATCGCTTACCGCTATTTCCGCCAGCGTCATGGTTATGGCCCGCTGAAAGCAGCGTGGAAGACCTACGTCAACCACTGCCTCTTCGGCCAGGTGGTTATCGACCGCTTTGCCATGTATGCCGGAAAGAAATTCCAGGTCGACATCGAGGGCTATGAGCACTTTCAGCGTCTGTCGCAGTCACCTCAAGCCTTTGTACAGTTGAGTTCGCACGTCGGCAACTACGAGTTGGCCGGTTACTCGCTCGTTTCGGAGAACAAGCCGTTCAACGCGCTGGTTTACTTCGGCGAGAAATCGACCATCATGGAGAATCGCGACAAGATGTTTGCCGGAAACCACATCCACATGATTCCTGTGCGCGACGACATGAGTCATCTTTACGAGATGAACCGTGTGCTGCACGACGGCGAAATCCTGAGCATGCCCGCCGACCGGTTTGTGGGGTCGAGCAAGGGTATCACATTGCCCTTGCTGGGTGCCGAGGCGCGATTTCCGCAAGGCCCGTTCAGCGTGGCTACCGCTTGTGGCGTTGAGGTCATCGCGGTGCATGTGGTCAAGGTGAAGGCACGTGGTTATAAGATTTACGTCACCCCGTTGCCTTACGACACCCAGGCACCGCGCAAAGAGCAGCAGCAACAACTGGCCGCGCGCTATGTCGCCGAGTTGGAGCGCATCCTCAAACTGTATCCCACGCAATGGTATAACTATTACGAATTTTGGCAATCATGATACTTAATCCTCTACAGCCTTTAGAACACGAACTGCGGGCCATCGACATTCACCAACTGCTGCCGCAACAGGAGCCGTTTGTGATGATTGACACGCTGGTGGCATTCGACCGCGTGACCACAGTCACCGAACTCGAGGTGCGCGCCGGCAACATCTTCGTCGACCGCGGCCACCTCAGTGCCGAAGGGCTTATGGAAAACATTGCCCAGACCTGCGCCGCCCGCATTGGATATGTCAATAAGTACATCCTCAAGAAGGGCGTGCAGATTGGCTTTATTGGCGCGCTGCGCAGCGTCGACGTGGTCTCGCTGCCCGCTGTGGGCGATACGATAACCACGCGCGTCGAGGTCATCGAGGAGGTGTTCGGCATGACTTGGGCAACAGCCACAGTCACTTGCCGCGACAACGTGATTGTGCACGGCGACATGAAAATTGCCATCAAGGACGATGAAAAATAACTTGCTATGCAACTGAAATTTTCAAAACATATCGAAGTGAGGTTCAGCGAGATCGACTCGATGGGCGTGGTTTGGCACGGCTCTTACACGCTCTATTTCGAGGATGCTCGTGAGGCCTTCGGACGCAAGTACGGCCTGGGCTACGACACCTTCTTCGACAATGGCTTTGCTGCCCCGCTGGTTGAACTCAACATGCAGTATAAGAAGATTATACGCTATGGCATGCGGCCCCGTGTCGATATTATCTACCGGCCTACGGAATCGGCAAAAATCGTCTTTGACTACGAGATTATCGACGAGACCGACGGCTCGCTGATTGCCACGGCGCACTCGGTGCAAGTGTTTATGGATCGAGACTACCAACTGGTGTGGGAGAACCCAGAGTTTTACCAGAAGTGGAAAGAGCGCTGGGACGTGTTTAACGTCAACGAATAAATTGAAACATAATGGTTTACTGTTTAGCCGACAATGTTACATCGCCACTGGGCACCACCACCGAGGCCAATTACGAGGCCCTCGTTGGCGGGCAGTCGGCGTTGCAGCGTTACGAGGGGCGCTGGCATCTTGCCGAGCCTTTCGTGGCGTCGCTATTCGGTAGCGAGCAGGAAACCGCTCTTGCCACGCCGGGTTTGACGCGTTTCGAGTCGCTGGTCGTCGCTTCGGCGCGCCGTGCGGTGGCCCAGTCGGGAATCGATGTCACGACGTCGCGTGTGGCGCTCGTGATAGGCTCCACCAAGGGCAATATCGACTGTCTGGTCGATGGCGAGGAGCCGTCGCAAGACTACTACATGGGCGACACCGCACAGCACATCGCCGCGGCCTTGGGAATGACCACGCAGCCCATTGTGGCTTGCAACGCGTGCATCTCGGGAGTTTCGGCAATCGTCGTGGCCATGCGACTGCTCGACGCCGGCTATTACGACTATGCCGTGGTATGCGGTGCCGATGTGCAGAGCAAGTTTACCGTCGCCGGATTCCAGGCGCTGAAGGCCGTTTCTGCACAGCCGTGTCGACCCTTCGACATGGAGCGTTTGGGCCTTAACCTCGGCGAGGCGGCGGCCACGATGGTGCTGTGCAGCCACCGCGTTGCCCCTCGCGACAGGGCGTTGTGGGCCATCGAGGGTGGGGCGGTGCGCAACGATGCCTTCCACGTGAGTTCGCCATCGAAAAATGGCGAGGGGGCACGGCTGGCGCTGTGCGCGACTCGTGCTGCCGAGATTGCCGATGAGTTGGCCTGCATCAATGCCCACGGCACAGCCACCATGTTCAACGACCAGATGGAGTCGGTGGCTATCGAACGCGCCGGCCTCAATGCAGTGCCGGTGAATGCGCTGAAAGGCTATTACGGCCACACGATGGGTGCCGCCGGAGTGCTCGAGACGGTGATGACGATGCACGGCATCGACCACGCCACCGTGCTGGGCACGCGCGGCTTCGAGGAGCGCGGCGTGTCGGGAAAAATCACTCTCTCGCCCGACCATCAGCCCACTGCCCGCGACAGTTTCGTGAAAATGATTTCGGGCTTTGGCGGCAGCAATGCAGCCTTGCTGATGTCGAAAACGCCCAAACTCCAGCATGCCGAGCAGGCGCTGCCTGGCTTCGTGGTGACTCATCGGGTGACAATGCTGCCCGGCTCACTAACAGTCGACGGCAAGAGCGTGGATGTGGCATGCGACGGTGGCGAATGGCTCACGGCGGTCTACAAGCAATGCATGGGCAATTACCCCAAGTTCTACAAGATGGACATGCTCAGCCGTCTGGCCCTCGTGGCAAGCGACGTGCTGCTGCAAGAAGAGGGTGGGGCGCGCTTTGAGCCGTGCGACAGCCGCGCGGTGGTTTTGTTCAACCACTCCTCGTCGAGGCAGGCCGATAGTGATTTCCTGGCCACCATTGCCCGCGACGACGAGTGTTTCCCAAGCCCGTCGCTCTTTGTCTACACGCTGCCTAACATGGCGGTGGCCGAGGTGGCGATGCGCAATCAATATCACGGCGAAACCTCGCTGTACCTGTTGCCCGGGCGTGACGACGACACCATGCGGAACATTGTGCGCGCTTCGCTGCTCGACGCTGGCACAACCAGCATGATTACTGGCTGGATTGACTTTGAAGACAACGACCACTTCGTGGCCGACTTATATATTATCGAAAAAAGAATTGACTGAAAAATAATCATGGAAGAATTGATTCAGGAACTGAAAGAACGCATCATCGACGCGCTCAATCTCGAGGAAATGACACCCGACGACATCGATGCCCAGGCACCGCTGTTCGGCGAAGGACTGGGGCTGGATTCTATCGACGCCCTCGAACTGATTGTGCTCCTTGAGAAGAATTATGGCATTCGCCTCGCCAATCCCGCCGAGGGAAAGGCGATATTTGCCAGTGTTGAAACCATAGCCCGCTACGTGAGCGAGCACCGCACCAAGTAATACGTCATGAGTGCTAACGTCGTCATCACCGGCCAGGGCATCGTTTCGGCAATAGGCATAGGCGCCGAGGCAGTGCTGGATGCGTTGCGCCATGGCCGCACGGGCATAGGCCCCATGCGGTATCTTGGCTCGTCGCACCATGAGTTGCCGGTGGGCGAGGTCGACCTGTCGAACGAGCAGATGAAAGCAATGCTGGGCATCGAGTCCTCGCGCGAGGTGAGCCGCACATCGCTAATGGGCATGCTGGCCCTGCGACAGGCAGTGGATGAGGCTCGCATTGCCCACCTGAAGCACTCGCGGCCGGCCACGCGTGTGGTGCTTGTGTCGGGCACTACGGTGGGCGGCATGGACATCACCGAGCGTCATTTTGGCGAGTTGCTCGACGGCGACTACACTCACCTCGACAGTCTGCGTCAGCACGACTGCGGCTCGAGCACCGAGTTGATGGCGGCTCACATTGGGCTTTTCGACGAGGCCACGACAATCTCCACAGCGTGCTCTTCGGCGGCTAATGCCATCATCTTGGGTGCGCGACTGCTCGAGGCCGGGCAGGCCGATGTGGTGGTGGCCGGTGGCACCGAGGCCCTGTCGCTGTTCCACCTCAATGGCTTTAACTCGTTGCAAATCCTTGACACACAGCGTTGTCGGCCTTTCGACGATAGCCGTGCCGGGCTTAATCTGGGCGAGGGAGCGGCATTTGTGGTGATGGAGCGCGAGGGCGATGCAGCCACGCGCCAAGCACATGTGCTCGGCTACCTCACAGGCTACGGCAATGCCTGCGATGCCTTCCACCAGACGGCGTCGTCGCCCGATGGCGAGGGGGCTTACCGCGCCATGACACAGGCACTTGAGATGGCTGGGCTTCAGCCGCGTGACATTCATTATGTCAACGCTCACGGTACCGCCACGCCAAACAACGACCTGAGTGAGAGCGCCGCCTTGCTGCGTGTGTTCGGCAACGACTTGCCGCCCGTGTCAAGCACAAAGTGTTACACGGGCCACACCACCAGTGCATCCGGTAGCATCGAGGCGGTGATTTGCTTGCTGGCTATGCGCCACGGCTTCGTGCCGGCCAACTTGGGCTGGGCCACTGCCATGCCGGGTGGCATCACGCCTTCATTGGGCATCGAGCACCATGTTATCGACCATGTGATGTGCAACTCGTTCGGTTTCGGCGGCAACGACTCGTCGTTGGTGTTCTCGCGCCAAGCGACCAATGCTGCCGATGCCGCTCTTGCCGACGTGGATGTGAAGGTGCTTGCCGAGGTCGACATTGCCGACGATGAGCAACTTGTCGACATTCGCAACTACGTCAAGCCGCTGGAGGCGCGCCGCATGGGCAAAATCATGAAGAGTTCGTTGCTGGCGTCGCTCAAGGCGTTGCAGCAGGCGGGCATTGAGACGCCCGACGCCATCGTCACCGCCACGGCTTGGGGTTGCCTGGAATACAGCGAGCGTCTGCTCGAACAACTGCGCGACGAAGGCGAAGTGCTCCTCAAGCCCACTTATTTCATGCAGAGCACCCACAACACCATAAGCAGCAACATCGCCATGCGTCTTAAGTGTCATGGCTACAACGTGACCTACTCGCATGGGGCGCAATCGCTGCAATGGGCCATGCGCGATGCCGAAATGCTCTTGCGCAGCGGCCGATGCAAGACCGTGCTCGTGGGGTTGCACGACGAGATGACCCCGACGTTGCGACAGTTGCTCCAGCATCTGGGCATCGAAGTTGCTCCATCATCGTTTCACTCTAAAGCAATAGTTCTATCATGTTGAAAATAATACCTTTCGCCATTGTGCAGAGCGTTTTGCTCACCGCAGCACAGGTGTTTCTCAAGTTCGCACTGATGCGCATGCCGGCTTTCGCCTGGAACAAGGAGTTCTGGGGCGCGATGCTGGTCAACTGGCAGTTTGCCCTGAGCGGCCTGATGTTTGGCGCCGCGTCGCTGCTGTGGATGTATATCGTGAAGGTGTTCCCCTTCAGCGTGGCATATCCCATGGTGAGCCTGAGTTACGTCTTCGGCATGTTTGCCGCCATGCTCTTCTTTCACGAGCAGGTGTCGGTGACTCGCTGGATGGGTGTGTTTTGCATAATCGTGGGTTGTTTTTTAATCGTAAAATGAAAGGAATCATGAAAAAGTTATTTTTCTTAGCAATAATGCTCGTGATGTGCTTCTCGGTTGAGGCACAGACTCAATCACAGGTCAAGCAGCAAATCAGCCGCGCGGCAGCACAGTTGCGGTCGATGCAGTGCGACTTTGTGCAGACCAAGCACGTGAAGATGCTCAACCAAAACGTGGTGTCGACCGGAAAAATGTACTATCAGCGCAGCGACAAACTCCGTTGGGAATACGTCACGCCTTACAAGTATTCCTTTATTCTCAATGGGTCGAAGGTGAAAATCAACGGGCCACGCCGCAGCGACGTCATCAATGTTCAGCGCAACAAGGTGTTCAAGGAGATTGCCAACATCATGATGAGCAGCGTGGTGGGCAACTGCCTCACCGACACCGGCAGTTTCAAAGTCAGCATTGCCGACGGCAAGACCGAGTGGGTGGCAACACTTCTGCCGCGGCGCAAGGAGATGAAGCAGATGTTCCAGAACATCAAACTCTACTTCAACAAGCAAAACTCGATGGTCACCAAGGTGGAACTGACCGAGAAAAACGGCGACCGTACAGTAATAGTGCTGAAAAATGTCAAAGCCAATGTGTCGATTCCGGCAAATACGTTTAGCGTCGCTTAGCACCTTGTTGCTGGCATTGCTGCCACTGCTGGCATCGGCGCAGTCGTTGCTGCCGACCGTCGACGGCGCGCACACGCGCTTCACGGCCAGCATCGAGACGCCGCGGGCCTATGTGAGCGGTATGTGCGTCGTTATGCTCGATGGCAACATGATGAAAGCCAGCCTGTTTAACGAGTTTGGCATAACGGCTCTCAACTTCACCTATCAGCCCGACAAAGGCAAGGTGAAACTCATCGACGTGCTGCCAATGCTCAACAAGTGGTACATCAAGCGCACGCTGAAAGGCGACATAAAGCATCTGATGAAGGCGCTCGAGCAGGGCGACACCACCTATGTCAACCAGCGCCGACACATCACCTACACCTTTGTTCCCTACACGGGCGGTGACGACGACATTAACTTATCAGACGAGGACGACGATTATGACCTTACGCAATGACTTATATACAGTGGTCGACAGCCACACCGAGGCCGATACGGCACGCTACGCCATAGCGTTGAACGCCGGCCACTTCATCTACCGGGCGCATTTCCCCGATTTGCCTATCACGCCTGGTGTGTGCCTGCTGCAAATCGCTAAAGAATTGCTCGAGGACTGCTACGGCATGCGCCTCGATATCAGTCACATCAAGAACGTGAAATTCCTGGCACCCGTGGCACCCGCCGAGTTGCCTGAGGTGGTCGTGACGCTTGACCACATCGTTGCCGACGCCGGGCATGCCGAGTGCCGCGCACAAATCCTGTCGCCCGACGGAAAGGCGCTGTCGAAACTGTCTTTTAAATGCAATGTGAGTGAACAGTGACAGTAACATACGTCAAAAACAGTTGCTGCACGACCGCGGCATCTGTGTGATTATCCCCACCTACAACAATGGTGGGACAATAGGCCGTGTCGTTGCCGAGACGCTGGAAATGTGCGACGATGTCATTGTCGTGAACGACGGCAGCACCGACTCCACAACAGCCACGTTGCGCTCAATCGAGGGCATCACCCTGGTTGAATACGAGGTCAACCGCGGCAAGGGTTATGCCTTGCGCTGCGGCTTTGAGAAGGCTTTGGCGATGGGCTTTGCCTATGCCATCACCCTCGATGCCGATGGGCAACACTATCCTGCCGACATTGCTAAGTTTCTGAAAGCCAACCAGCAGCATCCTGGCGCGCTAATCGTGGGCGAGCGTAATCTCGAGGGCGTGGATCGCACCAAGGGCAGCAGTTTCGCCAACAAGTTCTCCAATTTCTGGTTCTACATTCAGACGGGGCGCAACCTCAAGGACACACAGACGGGCTACCGTCTTTACCCGCTCAAGAAACTTAAATATCTGCGCCTGATGCCGTCGCGCTACGAGGCCGAGTTGGCCCTGATGGTGCTGGCGTCGTGGCATGGTGTGAAACTCGTGTCGATACCCATCGACGTGTATTATCCGCCTCAAGCCGAGCGGGTGAGTCACTTCAGGCCCGGTGTTGACTTTGCGCGCATCTTCGCGCTGAACACCCTGCTGTGTTTTCTGGCCATTGTCTACGGCTTGCCGCTGCGCATCGCGCGATGGCTCATGAAATACCTGCGCACCGGTTACGCCATTGTCACCTTTGTGTTCTTCTCGATTTTCGTCACCACGCCGCTGGTGTGGCTATATGTAAAAATCGGCAAAATGACGCCCAAGAAACGGCAGAATCTGCATCGCATCATACAATTTATTCCGCGATTCATCATGCTCAAGCATGGGCTGCCGGGCGCAAAGTTCAGTTACAAGGTTGCCGATGCCACGGCTTTCGACACGCCACACATCGTTATTTGCAACCATCAGTCGCACCTCGACTTGGCGTGCCAACTCATTTTTACACCTAACATTGTGTTCCTCACCAACGACTGGGTGTGGAACAACCCCTTCTACGGCTTCCTCATCAGGAACGCCGGCTACCATGCCGTGTCGAACGGCATCGACGAGATTCTGCCGCGCCTCAAGGAGTCGATTGCCCAGGGCTACAGCATTGCGCTCTTCCCCGAGGGCACACGCTCGCGCGACTGCGAGATCGGGCGCTTTCACCAGGGCGCGTTTTTCCTGGCCGAGCAGTTGGGCGTCGACATCCTGCCCATGTACCTCTACGGCACCGGAAAGGTGTTGCCAAAGAAGTCGCACATGTTGCACAAGAGCCCCATCTACATCGAAGTGGGAGAGCCCATCACGCAGCAGCAGTTGCGCGACATGGGCGACGTGAAGCAGCAGGCCAAGCGCTTGCGAAAGCACTATCAGGAAAAATATCAACAAATCGCCAACCGTATTGAGCAAGATGTGTAGCAAGCGAGTAGTGATAATTGGCAGTGGCTTGGGTGGCCTGTCGTGCGGAGTGGTTTTGGCGAAAAACGGCTATCAGGTCACTGTGCTCGAGCAGGGAACGCAACTCGGTGGCTGCTTGCAGTGCTTCATGCGGCGCGGGGCAAAGTTCGAGACCGGGATGCACTTCATTGGCAGTGCCGCTCAAGGACAGACGCTCGACCGACTGATGCGTTACCTCGAAATTCGTGACGAGATTACGCTCTCGCAACTCGACCCCAATGGCTACGACATCATCGCCCTCGAGGGTGAGCGATTCCCCTTTGCCAACGGCCGCGACGCGTTCATCGACCGTCTGGCGCAGTTCTTCCCGCAACAGCGCGACAACCTGGCGCGCTACTTCAGCCTGGTGGAGGAGGTGGCCAACGCCTCGTCGCTGCACTCGCTCAAGAGTGCCGAGAGCGATGCCGTGCTCAACACCGAGTATCAGTTGCGGCCAATCGACGAGGTGATTGACGAAATCATCACCGACCCACTATTGGCGCGGGTGCTGGTGGGAAACTTGCCGCTATATGCCGCCGAGAAGCACAAGACGCCGTTCTCGACCCATGCTTTCATCATGGACTTCTACAACCAGAGCGCTTACAGGATAACTGGCGGCAGCGACAACGCGGCTTTTGCCCTGAAGCGTGTCATTGAGCGGTATGGCGGGCAGGTGCTCACGGGCCACAAGGTCACACGCATCGTGTGCGACGACACGCACGCCACGGCAGTCGAAGTCAATGGCGAGCGCCTCATCGATGCTGATTATGTGATTTCCGACGCCCACCCGATGCGAACGCTCGAACTCATCGACAGCAAACTCATTCGTCCCGCGTTCAGGCAACGAATCAATGGCATGGCGCAAACGGTGGGTGGCTTCTCGGTGTACTTGGAGTTCAAGCCCGGCACCGTGCCTTATATGAACAGCAATTACTACGGCTACAATTACGGCACGCCGTGGGACTGCGAGAAATACGATGAACTCACATGGCCCAAGGGTTTCCTGTATATGCATTTCTGCGACATGCCACAGCAGCAGTTTGCCCACACCGGCGTGATATTGTCATATATGCAAATGAGCGATGTGGAGCGCTGGGCCGGCACTACGGTAGGGCGTCGTGGCGATGATTACGAGGCGTTCAAGCGCCAAAAGGCCGAGGTGTTGCTCGACTCGCTCGAGAAGCACTTCCCAGGGCTGCGCGACAGCGTGAAGCACTACTACACCTCGACGCCGCTCACTTACCGCGACTACACTGGCACGCAGGACGGCTCGATGTACGGCGTGGCAAAGGATGTCGAACTTGGTGCCGTGGCGCGTGTGCCGCACCGCACCCGCATCCCTAACGTGTTACAAACTGGGCAGAACATCAATTCGCATGGCATGCTCGGCGTGCTCGTGGGTACAATAGTAACCTGTAGCGAGTTTCTCACCGCAAGCAGGATTTATAACCAAATTGTCGAGGCCAGCCAATGAAACCAACCGTCGTAATAATAGGAGGAGGATTGGGAGGGCTCTTCACTGGCGCCATCCTGGCCAAGGAGGACTTTCAGGTGACCGTGCTGGAGAAGAACGCCAACATTGGCGGCGGCCTGCAGTCGTTCACGCGCTTTGGCGAGACCTTCGACACCGGGATGCACGTGGTGGGTGGTATGCAGCCCGGTGGCAACATACGCCGCATATGCAACTATCTGGGTGTGCTCGACAAGATGATGCTGCGCGACGTCGACGACGATTGCTCCGACTTGCTCTACTTTGCCGAGGACAAGAAGCATTACGCCATTGCCAAGGGGCGGCAGGGCTTTGTCGACTCCCTGGCGCAGCATTTCCCGCATGAGCGGGAAAACCTGCAGCGATATGTGGATGCGATTTTCAGCCTCACCGAGAAGGTCGACGCTTTCAATCTGCGTCCCGAGTCGGTAATTAGCATCATGCCCGATGTGCCCAACTTCCTCATGGCAGCCAACGATTATATCGCCACGTTTATCGGCGACCCGAAGTTGCGCAGCATTATCGCCTACATGAACCCGTTGTACGGTGGGCGCGAGAACTGTACGCCGGCTTATATCCACGCCATTATCAGTGTGTTATATATCTGTGGCACCAGTCGCTTTGTCGACGGCACTGGCCGCTTTGCGCTTACGCTTGCCGACGTGATACGTGACAACGGCGGGCAGGTGATTGCCGGCGACGCGGCGACCTGGGTCGAGGTCAACGACCGCATGATTGACCACGTCGACACCGCCAGCGGGGCGCGATACACCGCCCAGCACTACATCTCGGCCATACACCCCTGTGCTTTGATGCGCATCATGGACGAGAAAGCCTTGCCTAAGGCTTATCGCAGCCGACTCGACAGCATCCCCAATGCCTACTCGGCTTTCTCGCTTTACATCAAGTTGAAACCCGGCACCTTCCCGTATATCAACCGCTCGGAGTACTACATGGGCCGCTACGACGACATTTGGCAGTTTGAGCGTGCCGACAAGCCGTGGCCCTTAGGTTTCCTGTTCATGACACCGCCCGACGCGCGTCAAGGCCAATATGCCAGCAAGGTATTGCTTACGGCACCCATGCCATTCGACATGGTGCGTCGCTGGGAAAACACCACCACAGGCCGTCGTGGCGACGACTACTTGGCATGGAAGCGTGAGATGGCACAGCGACTGCTCGCGCGCATCGACGAGATGCATCCAGGATTCGAGCGATGCATCGACAAGATGATTACCGCCTCGCCGCTAACTATACGCGACTTCTACGGCGTGAAAGAAGGCAGCATAAGCGGTTTCAGCAAAGACTGCCGAAACATGGCACTCTCGCAGGTGCCTATCGTCACAAAAATCAAGAATTTGCTGCTCACCGGGCAAAACAACAATCTGCACGGCTTTTGTGGCGTGCCGCTGACGGCTATAAAGACCGCCGAGGCACTCCTGGGCCGCAATTTCGTAATAAACAAAATCAACTCATGCGCCGAGCGTTAACCCACATATTGCTGATTTGCTTGACGGTGCTCAGCGCTCGCGCCGCCGTCAACATCTGGGAGGGTGTGCCTAATCACACCGCCGTGGAACTCACGCCCTATGTGGCTCCAGGCGAGGGCAATATGGCGGTGATTGTGTGTCCCGGCGGCAGTTATTTCTGGCACGATATCAATGTCGAGGGCCACGATGTGGCGCGCTGGCTGCTGAGCAACGGCATCTCGGCGTTCGTGCTGAAGTATCGCACGGCGGGTCCAATGGCCTTCGTCACACATTATCGCCTGTTGTGGCACGGCAACCGTTATCCCGATCCTCAGGACGATTTGCTGCAGGCACTGCGCTATGTGCGACGCCATGCGGCAGAGTACGGCATCGACAGCACCGCCGTGGGTGCGATGGGATTTTCGGCCGGAGGGCACCTTGTGATGTCGGCGGCCGAACTGTTTCAGCCCGACCAGCGCCCAGCCTTTGTCGTCCCGGTGTATCCAGTGGTGACTATGACCCACGAGTGTGTGCACAAGCGTTCGCGGCGCGGATTGTTAGGCGACTCGCGGGCTGGTGATGAGGCCTTGCGCGACCTCTTGTCGCTCGAGCGCCACGTGCCACGCGACTGCCCACCGGTGTTCCTGGTCAACTGCAAGGACGACCCGGTGGTCGACTATCGCAACTCGGTGCTGCTCGACTCGGCACTTACCGCGCAAGGTGTGGGCCACGTCTACATTCAATATGCCACCGGCGGCCATGGATTCGGCGCCAGCGACACCAAGGGCACCAGTGAGTGCCGGCAGTGGAAAGCGGCTTTTATCAACTGGATTAAACAAATTTATAATAATGAATAGCAACTTCGACGACATTCGTCCCTACACCGATGCTGAGTTTCGCGAGGCCATTCCGCGCATCGTCGCTCATGAGGCGTTCCCCATGATTGCCTCATGGGTCTATCCCGAACTTTCGCTGGCCGACGTGGTGAAGCGTGTGACCTCGTTCAAAACGATACGCGAGTTTCAGCACGACACCATGTACAAGGTCAATGAGCAGGTGATTGCGCGGTCAATCGACACCTTCACGTGCTCGGGCATCGAGCGCCTGAGCAAGGACAAGCCTTACCTCTACGTGTCGAATCATCGCGATATCATGCTCGATTCCAGCCTGTTGCAATACTTCCTTGTGAGTAAAGGTTTCGAGACTACGCAAATCACCTTTGGCGCAAACCTGATGACCCATCCGCTGGTGGTCGACCTCGGAAAGTCGAACAAGATGTTCAAGGTGGCGCGCCCCGGCGGCGGTATTCGTGAGTTTTATCGCGGTTCGCTGCACCTGTCGCAATACATTCGCGAGGCCATCACGGTCAACCATGAGTCGGTGTGGATTGCCCAGCGCAACGGTCGCACCAAAGACGGCAACGATGCCACCGACCAGGGAATCATCAAGATGTTCTGCCTGAGCGAGCAACACGACAAAATCAAGGCCATTGCCGACCTCCACATCGTGCCCATCTCGGTGTCCTACGAGTGGGAGTCGTGCGACGTGCTGAAGACTCTGGAACTATATGAGTCGCAGTTTATGCGCTATGTGAAAAAGCCGGGCGAGGACCTCAACAGCATCCTCTCGGGCATCACGCATTACAAGGGTAGGGTGCACATGGAACTGTGCGAGCCCATCTCGCTCTCGGAACTCATGGCGTTCGAGGGGCTCACCAACGTGGAGTATCACCGTGCTGTGGCGCGCCTGATCGACTCACGCATCAACACCGCTTATCGCCTCTATCCCAACAACTACATTGCCCACGACATCCTCTTCGGCAATCAAAAGTATCGGGCCATGTACACCGACGAGCAGTTCGATGCCTTCGTCGCCCACATGGAGTGCCTGAACCGCTATGATTCGTTTGACCTCGAGCAGTTGAAGGAGATTTTCTTGGGAATTTACGCTAATCCTGTCGACAACAAGTAATTGCATGCCATGACCAAGGCCATTATCGCCATATTTGACTATCTGCGCCAGCACCGCATGCTCATGCTGGTGTCGCTGCTTGTGCTCACCGTGGCGTTGGCGTTGCTGGTGATGCGACAAAGTTACAAAGAGGACATCTCCGACTTCCTGCCGCTGAACAACAAGTATCAGCAGGCAATGAAGGTCTATCAGGACTATTCGGGTGCCGACCGTGTGATAGCAATCTTTGAATGCGGCGACTCGACCAACGCCTTGCCCGATACCGTCGTGGCTGCCATCAGCCACTTTGAGCAGCGCTTGAGCGAGCGCGACACGGCGGGGATGGCCTCGTCTTTGACCACACAAATCGACACTGAGCAGTTTGCCCAGGTGGCCGAATTTGTCTACTCCAACATCCCTTACTTCCTCACCGAGGCCGACTACGCACGCTTCGACAGCCTGCTCAGCGACGGCAACTACATTGCCGAGCAACTCGAGGCCGACAAGCAGATGCTCCTGTTCCCCGTGTCGGGGCTGCTCGCCGAAAACATGCAGCGCGACCCGCTCAACCTGTTCACGCCGGCGGTGGCACGACTGCAAGGCTCGCAGCCGGCAGTCAATTATGAACTTTACGACGGATATTTCTTCAGCGACGACATGACGCGCGCCTTTGCCACCATGACGTCGCCCTACGGCGCCAGCGAGACTGAGCATAACGCGCAACTGCTGACGTTGCTCGAGCAGGTGGCCGCCGAAACGATGGCGGCACATCCGCAAGTCGACGTGCGCTTTGTCGGTGGCCCGGTGATTGCTGTGGCCAACTCATCGCAAATCAAGCACGACAGCCTGCTCTCGCTGCTGGTGGCGGTGACGCTCATCCTGGCTTTGCTGTTCTGGGTGTTCCGCAACGTGCGCAACTTGCTGCTCATTGCCGTGTCGATAGCGTGGGGATGGCTTTTCGCCATGGGACTGCTGACGGTGTTCCACAACGAACTGTCGGTGATAGTAATCGGTATTTCGTCGGTAATAGTGGGTATAGCCGTAAACTATCCGCTCCATCTGATTGCGCACTTGAGACACACTGCCGACGTCAAGTCGGCTCTCAAGGAAATCGTCATGCCGCTGGTGGTGGGCAATGTCACTACGGTGGGTGCTTTCCTGGCGCTCGTGCCGCTACGGTCGGTGGCGTTGCGCGACCTTGGCGCTTTTGCCGCCCTGCTGCTGGTGGGCACCATCGTGTTTGTGCTCATATATTTGCCGCATCTCACCGCGCGACGCACCACAAATGCCCGCCTGCCTCTGCTCGACACCGTGAGCGACCTCTCGCTCGAGAATCATCGCTGGCTCACCATCGCCGTGGTAGTCTTGACAATAGTTTTCGCTTATTTCAGCCTCAACACATCGTTCGATGCCAATATGAGCCACATCAACTATATGACTGCGCAGCAGCGCGACGATATGGCTTATTTCCAGCGAATTGCCGAGCAGGACTCGGCTGTGGCTACCGTCTATATGGTCGCCAGCGACACAACGCTCGAGGGGGCGCTCGCCAAGAGTGCCGCCGGGCGGCCGGCACTTGAGCAGATGCAACGCAGTGGCACAGTCGGCAACTTCTCGTCAGTCGGTTCGCTCGTTGTCACTGGCGACGAGCAGCGGCAGCGCCTTGACCGATGGAACGACTTCGTGGCAAAATATGGGGCGCAACTCAAGCAGCAAGTGGCTGCCAATGCCGCGATGCAGGGCTTTGCCAATGGTTCGTTTGACAACTTCAACAGTCTGATTGATACGCATTTCGATGCGCAGCCAATACAATTCTTTGAGCCTGTCACCTCGACAGTGTGCGCTCGCCAGATGGTCACCGACAGCGTGGCGGGCTTGTGCCATGTGATTGATGCCGTGACTGTGGCCGACGCAAGCACAATAAGTGATGTGGAGCAGAAACTTGAGCACGACCTGCCCGGGGCTATGGTGTTCGACGTCACGACCATGAACTCGTCGATTGCCACCAATCTCTCCGACGACTTCAACTACATCGGTTGGGCGTGCGCGCTCATCGTGTTCTTCTTCTTATGGTTCTCGCTGGGCAGCATCGAGTTGGCTCTGTTGTCGTTCCTGCCGATGGCCATCAGTTGGGTGTGGATTCTCGGCATAATGTCGCTGCTCGGCATCCAGTTCAATGTGGTGAACGTGATTTTGGCCACCTTTATCTTCGGTCAGGGCGACGACTACACCATCTTTATGACCGAGGGTTGCCAGTACGAGTATGCCTATGGCCGCAAGATGCTGGCCTCCTACAAGGGCAGCATCATCGTGTCGGCCCTGCTGATGTTTATCGGCATCGGCAGCCTAATTTTTGCCAAGCATCCCGCGTTGCACTCGCTGGCGCAGGTAACCATCGTGGGAATGTTCTCAGTGGTGCTGATGGCCTACTTGTTCCCGCCGCTCATCTTCAAGTGGCTGGTGACGCTGCGAGGCCGCGAACGCCGTCGCCCGGTGACGCTGATGCCGCTGCTGCGGGGTTTGGGTGGATTGGCACCCGCACTTTTCGGTGTGCGCCACATCCATGGTGTTTCTTTCAACTTGTTGACTGACAGTGGCGAGGCTTTTGACAAGCCCGCCGTGGTGGCCTGTGACCACAACAGTGCGCTCGATTTGGCCGTGCTGCGCGCGTTGCCGTGCAAACTGGTGATTGCCGATGATGGCAAGTTGCTGTGTGGCGCGTTGGCAAAGAAACTGATGCGGTTGCGATTCGTCGAGGCGCAAACCGGCACGCTCGTGGAACTCATGCGTCAAGGATGCAGCGTGGCGGTGCTCGGCAACAACGATTTTGCCAAGAAAGTTGCAACGGCCGCCCAGGCCGACGTGCTGCCACTGGTGCTGCATGGCACCGACATGGTGATGCCTCCACACAGCGCGTGCCTCTATGCCGGTCGTGTGACCGCCGAGGTGGGCGAGCGCGTCGATGCCGATGCCGACGTCGCTGCTGTGCTCCACAAGTGCAGCGAGCAGCGACGACGCGCCGAGGAGTCGACGGCTTATTTCCGCCAGTATG
Organism: uncultured Bacteroidales bacterium; assembly: GCA_902776835.1. Classification (GTDB taxonomy): domain Bacteria; phylum Bacteroidota; class Bacteroidia; order Bacteroidales; family Muribaculaceae; genus Sodaliphilus. The sequence goes on along the minus strand of CACYRK010000021.1, from coordinate 50,706 downwards.
TCCTCGACCACTACCGCTATCGCGGCATCGAAATATATCGCGAGGTGAAAAAGCGCCTCAAGCGCTACGGGAACTACGGCGAGTGGCTCGATGCCGACAATCGTCCTGACGCCGCCGTGATTGTGAATTGCGGCTGGGGCGAGTGCGCGATGCTGATGTCGCTCTTGAACCCCGAGATGCACATCCTGGCCGTCGAACGCGATGCCGACAAGGCCGCCGTGGCACAGCAGTGCCTGTCGAGCCGCTCTGGCGTTACCGTTGAGGGCGACAAGGCGATGATTGGCGACTTCGTGGCTCGGCACAGTGGCGCAGTGGTCTATTTAGTTGAGCCAACGTCGGTCCAACTGCTTGATTATGAACAATATAACATCATTATAATTAATAAGTAACTATGAAAGAGAAGATTAAGTCATTATTGGAAGAGGCTCTTCCGCTGGTAAATATCGACTCTGATTTCTTGTTTGCCGAACTCGACTCGCTGGGCGTTACCACCATACTGATGTTGCTCTCGAGCGAATACGGCATCGACCTCGATGTGGTCGACGCCACACCGAAAAACCTCAAAAATCTTGACAGCATCGTTGCCATGGTGCAGGCGAAACTTCAGGCAAAATGACCATCGAAGATTATTTGCGAAATAATGCCTTCCACTGTGCCGACAAGGTAGCTGTGATTTGCCGCGGCGAGAGGGTGACTTATGCCGAGTTGTGGCAGCGCATCGAGTTGAAAGCCGAGCAAATCCGTGCCCGCTACGCCCCGCGCAGTGTGGCAGTTTTGCGCACCTCGCAATCGGTCGACTTCTTGGTGACCTATTTCGCCATGCATTGTGCCGATGTGGTGGCGATGCCCCTCGAGCACGACATTCCCGAGGCCGTCTTCGACGCCATCGCTGAGCAATATGCCGCGTTTCGCGCGCCCGATGGTGTGGCCGACATCCTCTTCACCACTGGCACCACCGGCAAGTCGAAAGGGGTTATGATTAGTCACGGCATCATCATTGCCGACTCCGAGAACCTTATCGACGCCATGGGCTTTTCGCACAATCTGCTGTTTATCGTCAATGGCCCGCTCAACCACATCGGCAGCCTCTCGAAGGTGTATCCCACCTTTATGATGGGGGCTACGCTGTGCATCCTTGAGAACTTGAAGGACTTGAATGCCTTTTTCGACGCTATGGATTACCCTTGCGACAAGGTGGCGACATTTCTCGTGCCGGCGAGCATCCGCATCGTGCTGCAGTTGGCCAAATCGCGACTGGCACAGTATGCCCATCGCCTCGACTTCATCGAGACTGGGGCAGCGCCCATGCCGCACAGCGATATGCTCGAGTTGTGCCGGCTACTGCCTAACACGCGGCTGTACAACACTTTCGCCTCGACCGAGACGGGCATCGTCGCAACCTATAACTTCAACGACGGCGAGTGCCTGCCGGCATGCTTGGGCCGCCCCATGAAGCACTCCCGCATTTTCATCACCGACGAGGGTAGGGTGGCTTGCCAGGGGCCGACGTTGATGACGGGCTATGCTCTCGACGATGCTCTCACCGCACAGGTAATGCGCGCCGGCACGGTATTCACCGCCGACAACGGCCGCATCGACGAGCAGGGCCGCCTGCGCCTGATGGGGCGTATCGACGACGTGATTAACATTGGCGGGTTCAAAGTCGCGCCCACCGAGGTCGAGGATGTGGCGCTGGCATGCCCTGGGGTGAACGATTGCATCTGCGTCAGCGATGTCTCGCCAGTGCTGGGACAACGCCTGAAACTGCTCGTCGTCAAGGATGGGAGTCACGACATCACATGGCGCGAATTGGCGCGATTCATCGCCGACCGCCTCGAGGGCTACAAGGTGCCGCAGGCCTACCAGGCCGTCGACCATATCGAGCGCACCTTCAATGGCAAACTCAACCGTAAGTTTTACCGAAACAACATTTAGTGAACGGGCGAATCACATATCTGCTGTTGGCTTGCCTGATGGCTCTCGCCGCACAAGCACAGATTCGGCTTGCCGGAGTGGTCACCGACGACGACACCGGGCTGCCCGTCGAGCGCGCCGCTGTCGTCAATTTGCGCGATAATAGCGGCACTCTGGCCGACGAAGACGGCAATTTTGTGATATATTGCCACCTGGGCGACTCGCTGCAAGTGAGCGCGTTAGGCTATGAGGCGCAGCGTGTGATAGTGACTCGCCAGGCCACCACGATTGCCGTCACCCTCAAGCCCACGGCCAATGTCCTGGGCGAGATTGTGGTGCGAAGCAAGAAGTACTCCAAGAAAAACAACCCTGCCGTCGACCTCATTCGCCGCCTGCTCGAGAAACGCGACCAGGCGCGCCTCGACAACCTCGATTACTACGCCCGCACCAGTTATCGGCGCGTGGCCTACGGCCTTAACCGCTTTGAGACGGCGAGCGACAACAGCATCCTTAACCGTTTCCCGTTCTTGGCACGCTATGCCGACACGCTGAGCATCCACGGCGTGGCAACACCGGTGTTGCCGGTCTCGGTCGACGAACTCACTGCCGTGGAGCGACATTGGCGCGACTCCACGAGTCTGTCGCAGCAGCATGCCGCGCATGCCGGTCTCGACGACGAGTACGACCAGACGGGAATCAAGACCTATATCGAAAACCTCATCGGTGCCATCGACATTTTCCAGGGCAGTGTGCAATGCCTCAACAACCGCTTTGCGAGCCCGATCTCGAGTGCCGGCTTGCAACTCTATCGCTACTATCTGGGCGACACTGTGGTGGTCGACGGCGAGCGCTTTGTGCAACTCGACTTCGCTCCGCACAACCCGCAGGACCTGGGCTTTGTGGGGCGCATGCTGGTGGCCTGCGACTCGTCGCTCTTCGTGAGGCGTGTCACCCTGGCTATGCCGCGTGGCGTGAACATTAACTTTGCTACTTATATCGCAGTTACGCAGGAATTTACGCGCGTGCGCGACAACCTGCAAGCCATCGCCGACGAGGATATCGTGGTGGTTTTCACCGTGTTCAAAAACGCACAAAGTCTGTTTGCGCAGGTGAATTCGCGCTACGACGCCTACACGCTCAACCCAGATGTCGACTTGCAGGCCGACGCTACGCGGTTGCAAGCCGATGGCCTGGCGCATAGCGATGACTTGCGCTCGATGGTGGCCGAGTTGCGCAGCGACCGGCGTTTCTTCTGGGGTGAGTTTGCGCTAACCTCTGTGATTCAGGATTTTATCCCTACGGCAAAGCGAATGTCGAGTAGCCGCTTCGACTTTGGGCCGATAAGTTCTTTCTTTTCCTCAAACAGCCTCGAGGGCTTCAAGACGCGCATTGGCGGCCAAACCACCACGGCGTTCAGTCGCTGGATCGAGTTGGCGGGCTACGTGGCAATGGGGTGGAAGGACCACAAACTGAAGTATGGCGCGCAGGCGACGTTCTCTTTCACGCCCAAGGAGCGCTATTTCTCCGAGGCTTTGACGCACTCGATCACCGTGTCACACAGTTACGACACCTACTTGCTGGGCAGCGAGCGGCTGTTTTCACCGCGCGAGGACTTCCTCTTGCCCATCACGCGCAAGCCCGACGACAAGTGGATTTATCAGCGTCGGTCGGCGCTCACCTACCAAAAGGAGTGGAACGCCTCGTGGCTGATGTCGTTGGCGCTGCAGCACAACCGCTTCATGCCGTCGCGCAAGGTGCCGTTTGTCAACGGGCTGGGCGAGGCCTTGTCGCATTATGGCGCCACCGGCATGAACTTGAGCGTGCGTTACGCCCACAACGAGCGTTTCATGGCCACACTCAGCGGCCGTGCGCCGATGGGTGGCGACGCCACGGTGGTCATCCTCTCGTACCAGTTTGTGCCCGACGCGTTGGGCAACAAGCGGGCGTCGAACCTCACTGTGCTGGGCATCCACCAGCGCTTCTGGATGCCGGCCTGGGGCTTCCTGGATTTTATCGTCAAGGGTGAGAAGCAGTGGAACAGGGTGCATTTCTTCGACTTGCCTATGCCGTGCGTCGACCTTACCTACAATCTGCAGCCCGAGTCGTTCGCGCTGATGAACGTCATGGAGTTTGCCGCCGACGAGCAACTGTCGTGGTTTGTAAAGTGTCGCCTCAATGGTGTGCTGCTCAACCGTGTGCCACTAATTAAACGCTTGAAAATGCGCGAGGTAATCATCTATCGCGGCCTGTGGGGACGTCTCACCGACAACAATAATCCCGCCTTGCATCCCGAGTTGCTGCAGTTCCCCGCCGAGGTCATCACGCGCCTCGACAAGAAGCCATACATGGAGTTTGGTCTCGGCGTAGAGAACTTGTTCCGCATCCTCAGCCTGCAATATGTGTGGCGCCTCAACTATCGCGATGTCCCCAACGTAGAGCGCAGCGGCCTCCGCTTCCAACTTTCCCTAAGTTTCTAACCCCCGCTTCTGCACATGGAGTCGCGCCACCGCGCGAGAAATTAATAAGAAAATTGCACGACCAGGTGGTTCCACGCAGTCAGGTGCACAGTAGTGCCACAAAGATGTGTTCAATTTGCTTGATTTGTGGTTTAATTGGGGGAAATGTTGTAATTTTGGGGTGAATTTTAAAAATGGTATTATTATGGAATTTGATTGGGCAGAACAGATGCATTGCGCGGTCACGGTGTGCGACACCGAGGGCGTGGTGCTTTACATGAACGAGCGTTCGCGTGCAACGTTTAACCGCGATGGCGAATCGATGGTGGGCAAGAACCTTTTCCCCTGCCACAAGGAGCGCTCGCAGGCCATGATTCGTCACATGATGGAAACCGACACCATCAACGCTTACACCATCAGCAAGAATGGCCAGCGAAAGATGATTTATCAAACGCCCTGGAAGCGCGACGGCAAGGTGGCTGGCATGGTGGAAATCTCGATGGTGATTCCCGAAGACCTGCCACATTACCAGCGCTAAGCCGCCAACGCAATAGCAAATGGCCCTGAAAGCGCAAGGGTCGGATTGATAATCTGGCGGTGCTCGGCGTTATTTCACGCCTATTTTTTCGATTTTTTGTATTTTTACTGCAAAATATTTGGAATTTTGATTATTTTGCGGTAAATTTGTAAATTGAAAATGGGCGTGTGCAGTGATGATGGGCAAAAAAATATCGGCAAGGAGTCTCGGTGGATTTTGCAATTCATTGAGGATTAACGCGTTGTTGCCGCCAAACGATGCGTTGCCTGCCTGTGATTTCGAGGACAAAATAGATTGCGGCTCGTTCGCAACACCATAACGTGCGGCACATTTCGGTTTCGGCTGGGATGTGCCGCTTGCTTTTGCAATTATTACTAACCAAAAAACATAAGGAATTATGAAAAAGTATATACTTCTTTTCGTGGCATTGCTTGCCGGAATGAGCGTATGCGCCGAGGATTATATCACCGACGTAATGCTCATTGGCGGCACACAAAGCGAGGTTAACCTCCTGAAGGCCTTGTACACCGAGCAGGGCTGGACGGTCATCAACAAGGATTTGAATAAGGGCTGTGGCTCCAGCAGCGACTACATCTACCTGCTCTACAAGAATCTTAGCGATTCTATTGGTCATAATTTCGTCACCGACTTCGTAATCAGCACCGTAGAAGGCGAGGTAGCCAACACCTTTATAAATAATGGCTGCACCTATTACCTTGTCCCCTATGATGGCGGAGAACATTTCAAGAGCGTTCAGGGTGACCTGAACAGCAACTGCCGTTCAGGAAGCGCAAACTTACACCTTTACTACACAACGACCGAAAAAGATGACCGTTGCTGTATCGTTACATCCATCAACTTCAACAACAAAAAGGACGGCGCAGTAGTCGATGATAACTCGAATTTCTGCGACTTCAACGATGGTGCCGGCGGTGACTATATCTACATGCACACCGACAAGACTCAGGGATGGAATGTCTACATGAACTCTTCTCGCACCCAGTGTTATATCACAGGCCTCGACGGTCCCAAAGAGTTTATTAAGTCAGTCGTGATTCCGACTTCGGTCGACGGCGCGGAAGTGTTATACGTCAAAGATCCGGTCTTCAGTGAGTTCACAAACCTTGAGACGATGGATTTTCATGATGCATGTATATTTGATCGAATGCCCTCTTTACGGGGCTGTTCCAAATTCAAACGTGTCGGTACCAGCGAACGTAATTCTCAATTTGCGATTAACGAACAATTCATGATTCCTTTTTCAATAAAAACTATCCCACATTATGCATTTGCTGGAACTGCCATAGAGAAGATTGAAATACCGAGCCAAATTGAAATAGAGAGTTTTGCGTTTGATGGTTGCGACAGCCTGAAGGAGGTCTCTTTATTAAATGCTGACATTATTATCAACTCTTATGCTTTCGCCAACATAAAAGGGATGGGCAGTGTTAAAATTAGAGGACGCTTGAACGACCTGGATCCCAGTATTTTCATTTATTCGCCGAACTTGTATTTATCTGAGTTCCGTCCCGGGGGAGGAGATTTGTGGGCATGCGGTTGGTGTGGTGGAGACAATGAAGAAAGCCATAACAATCTCTACTGGATTTTTGAACAAAATCAATTGAAAATCAATTGCTATAGCAACGTGTGGGAAGACCATCCTCAAGAGCAGGTCATCAACACCAAAACTTGGGAACGTGCCATTGGTATTTTGAGCATTAATAAAATAACAATTGAGCATGTTGACAGCATTCGGAATCGCGAGTTTTACGGTTTTACCAATCTTGAAACTGTGGACATTGTATCTGGGTTGAGAAGTATAGGTGATTCAGGTGTTGTTGCTTGTCCCAAACTCAAGCGAGTGAATCTTCCCTCATGCTTGAAGTCTATCGGAGCCTATGCATTCTTGGATTGCAATTCCTTGACTGATATTTATTTCGACGGCTCGCATGAGCAGTGGACTCGTGAGGTTGCTAAAGGGGATGGCTGGAAGCCCGATACCACCACGGTGCACTGGCATTGTACTGTTACCTTCAACTCCAACGGCCATGGCACAGCGCCCGACCCACAAAGCATTGAATGGAGCAATCAAGACCAGGCGGCCGTGCCCACCGCGCCGTCGGCCGAGGGCTACAACTTCACGGGTTGGTACAGGGATGCCGCCTGCACCAACCGGTGGAATTTCGACGACGTCATTCCCGGCGACATGACGCTATATGCCGGTTGGCAGAAGATTTACGTTACTGGCGACATCGATGGCAACGGCGAGGTCGACGGCAACGACCTGAACATCCTTATCAACATCTTGCTGGGCAAGGACACCAACGACTACGCCGGGCGTGAAAACGTTGACGGCGAGGGCGGCATCGACGGCACCGACTTAAACAAACTGATCAATATAATCTTGGCAAATAACTTGCCAAGATTATATTGATGAGTTTGTAGATAACAGATAACAGATGACAGATTCATTGGATATTAACTGTAAACATAAGAAATTATGAAAAAGTATATACTCTTATTAGTGGCATTACTCTTCTCCATCGGGGCATGGGCAAATGTGAAATTTATCACTGATGTGATGGTAATTGGTGGCACCCAAAGCGAGGTGAACACCCTTAAGACTACTCTCACCGCCCAAGGGTGGACGTTAGTCGACCAGAATTTGAATTCCAGTTGCAAGTCGGGCAGCGACATCATCTACCTGCTCTACAAGTCGGACTATGTTAACAGCGGCTACGTCACCGGCTTTTACCTCAGCAACAAGAGCGGTACGGCGTCCGACAACATCACTTACGACGGCCGCAATTTTGCTCTTGTGCCTTACGAAGGCGGCAGCCGCTTCACCCAGCTGAAGGGCGACCTGAACAGCAACGCTGGCGGTGACTACATCCACCTGTACATCACCCGCGATGCCTATCCCAGTGGTCATGCTGTGACTGGCATCAGCTTCAACGACGTTCAGGCAGGCGCTGTGGGCAAGAACGGCGGCAACACGGGCTATGACTTGAACGCCGGTTGCGGCTCGTCGAGCGACTACATCTATATGCACTTCGGCACCGACAGGGTAGGTTGGACCTACGTGGATGTAGCCCAGCGTCAATGCCGCATCACGGGCTTTAATGGCAAGCAGGATGAATTCACTGTACTCACCGTCCCTACAACTATTAACGGCTCGAAAGTGCTCAGTTTTAACTACACAATGGACTTCAGCGGTTTCACAAACCTTGAGACGTTGAACTTCTACAGCAATACTTTAATTGAAGAGATGCCTTCGCTCGCGGGCCTCAAGAAGTTCAAGCATGTCAATCGTTTGCTTAACAATGACATAATATATTATGATGAACTTCCTTCAAGCATGATAACTCTTCATACGCGCGCATTTGCCGGCACCGCCATCAAGACGCTCCTGATGAGCAGTGTGACAAACGTGCCTGATGGCCTTGTAGGTGTGTTTGAAGGCTGCGACAGCCTCCAACGTGTAAAATTTGAGAAAGAAGCATATATCGGCGAAAACGCTTTTGCCAATATCCATAGCGACAGTTGCGTGGTTATTTATCCTGGCTCAATTGACAAATGGGATTATAAGCGGTTTCATCATTCGCCGAATGTGATTGTTAAGGAGAAATATGACTCTTGGTTCATGGGCTGGTGCGGCGACACTATTGCGAACAACTGCCTGTCATGGACGTTGGAAAGTCATGACCTGACTATCACTTGCGGTGACGACGGTTATTACGATCTTTACCCTCAGGCGCAAGTTATCGGTTCGAGAGGTTGGAAACACGTAAAAAAAGAAGATCACCATATTGGAACAATCCACATGAATCGAGTTTACGGAATAGGGGAGAAAGCATTCCAGGGTTGCGATACCCTTAAAACCGTATATACAGATTCATCTCTCAAAGCGATTGGTGCAAAGGCATTCGATGGTTGCACAAATTTGGCTAATCTTTGGTTTGAAGGCACTCAGGAGCAATGGAACAAAATGGAGCGCGACAGTCTTTGGAAAAGCGGGGCGAACGCTTTCACTGAGCGTTGGCGTTGCACGGTGACCTTTGACGCCAACGGCCACGGCACGGCTCCCGCGCCACAGACGGGTATTTGGCGATGGCATGAGTGGGCTTCAGAACCCGCCCCTCCCACAGCCACAGGCTACAATTTCACTGGCTGGTATACCGAGAAAGCCTGCACCAGTGACAATAAGTTTAATTTTGAAAATCGCATTTATTGTGACACGACGCTTTATGCCGGCTGGGAGGCTAAATATGCGGTGATTGTCAACAATGCAGAGCACGGCACGGTGGCTGCCGACAAAACGGAAGCCGCCGAGGGCGATACGGTGACGCTCACCGTCACGCCCGACAACGGCTATGTGCTTGACACGCTCACCGTTACGAATGGCGGAGTCTCCGTAGCGTTCACTGCCGGCACCGAGTTGAACACCTACACCTTCCAGATGCCCGCAGCAGCAGTGACCGTCAGCGCCACGTTTAAGGAGGCTGCACCGGTTTATGCCGCTGGCGACATCGATGGCAGCGGCAAGGTCGACGGCAACGACCTGAACATGCTCATCAACATCATGTTGGGCAATTTGGAGCCAACCGATCAGACGGTCAAGGGCAATCCTAACATCGACGGCCAGGGCGGCATCGACGGCAGCGACCTTAACATGCTCATCAACATAATCTTAGGCAAGTAACTTGCCAAGATTATGTTGACAAGCATGTAGATTATAGATTACAGATTATAGATTTATAGATTACAGATTATAGATTACAGATTATAGATTACAGATTATAGATTACAGATTATAGATTACAGATTATAGATTACAGATTATAGATTACAGATAACAGATTACAGATAACAGATTACAGATAACAGATAATATAATCTGCTCAATCTGCTTAATCTGCGTGAGGTTTCAACAGATTACAGAAACATTGGATATTAAGACCCATTGCACTAAAAAATGCCTCTAAACGGCCGTGTGGCGCGTTTAGAGGCATTGATGTTGTGCCTTGCGGCGGCTAATTAGCCGAGGCGCTTCTCAAGGTTGGTGCGGATAGCCTTGATGAAGTCGGCGCTGTTGACAGCCTTGGCGTCAACGCCTTCCATCAGGTTCACCAGGTCCTTGGTGACGGTGCCGGCGTTCAGCGTGTCGAAGCAAGCGCCCTCGAGTTGGTTGCCAAAGTTCACCAGAGCGTCGATGCCGTCCTTCTCACCGCGTTTGCGCAGTGCGCCGCTCCATGCAAAGATGGTGGCAATGGGGTTGGTCGAGGTCTCTTCGCCTGCCAGATACTTGTAGTAGTGGCGGGTCACGGTGCCGTGAGCAGCCTCATACTCGTAGTTGCCGTCGGGGCTGACGAGCACGCTGGTCATCATAGCCAGTGAGCCGAATGCGGTCGACACCATGTCGCTCATCACGTCGCCGTCGTAGTTCTTGCAAGCCCAGATGTAGCCGCCCTTGCTGCGAATCACGCGTGCCACAGCGTCGTCGATCAGGGTGTAGAAGTACTCCAGACCGAGTTTCTCAAACTCAGCCTTGTAGTTCTCCTCGTACACCTCCTCGAAGATGATGCGGAACTGAGCATCGTACTTCTTGCTGATGGTGTCCTTGGTCGAGAACCACAGGTCTTGCTTGGTGTCGATGGCAAACTTGAAGCAACTGTGAGCGAACGAGCGGATCGACTTGTCGAGGTTGTGCATGCCTTGCAGCACGCCAGCGCCCTTGAAGTTGTGGATCACGACCTCCTCGTGCTTGCCACTCTCGCCGTCGAAGACAAGTTTGGCCACGCCGGGCTCGTCGGCGCGCAACTCAACACTCTTGTACACGTCGCCATAGGCGTGACGGGCAATGGTGATGGGCTTTTCCCAGTTGCGCACTGCGGGCTTGATGCTCGGCAGGGTGATGGGAGCGCGGAACACGGTGCCGTCGAGAATCGAACGGATGGTGCCGTTGGGGCTCTTCCACATCTCGTGCAACTTGTACTCGTCCATGCGTTTGAGGTTCGGAGTGATGGTTGCGCACTTCACGGCCACGCCGTACTTCTTGGTTGCCTCAGCAGCGTCGATGGTGATTTGGTCGCGGGTCTCGTCGCGCTTGACAAGGCCCAGGTCGTAATACTCGCTCTTCAGGTCAACGAAGGGGAGGATGAGTTCGTCCTTGATCATCTTCCACAGGATGCGGGTCATCTCGTCGCCGTCCATCTCGACGATGGGCGTGGTCATTTTAATTTTCTCAATCATGATTGGTTTTTTGTGTGTTGATTTTGAAAGTGGTGGGGTGGGGTGTTATGCCCACCCACGCCACATTATTTAATATATTAAATTATTTGTTTTGTGCTGCGTAGTAGTTCATCAAGCAACCGTCGGCCAGAATTTGACGCTCGTCGGCGGTGAGGTTCTGGAAGAACAGGTGGATGTCCTTCACGCCGTTCTTGGTGATGACCTTAGCGTCGATTTCCTCCTTGCCGCCGAGGATGGCCTCGCGGATGCCGGGGATAAACACGAAGTCGCCGGGCTCATAGTCGAAGGCGGTGTCCTTGTCGATGGTGAAGGGCACGATACCCCAGTTGATGCAGTTGCTGCGATAGCGCTTGGTAGCGTACTCATAGCAGATGTTGGCATCGCCACCGAGCACCTTCTGGCACGAAGCGGCCTGCTCACGAGCCGAGCCGTCGCCAGGACGGTTAGCGAAGACGCACGAGCCGAACGATGTGCTCTCGGGGGTAGCACCCACCTGGTCGAGAGCGGCCTTCACGTTGGCGGGGCAGTTGCCGGCGCGACGCTCCAGGTCTTGAGCCTGGATGCGCTTGCTAATGCCCACGTACTCAGGCACGCGGCGCGACAGAGCGAACTCCGACAACTTCAGCGGGTTAGAACGGTAACTCGAGGTCTCGCCCGAAGGAATCAACTCGTCGGTCGTGGTCACGGGGTCGTGGATAACAGCGGCGAGTTCGAGCAGCATGTTGTCCTGCATAGCGTACATCTTGGGCCAATCCTTGATGTTGGGACCATACTTCAGTTCCTCGGCGGGGTTAGCCTTCTCATAGCCGTTGTAGACGCGGCGGGCGTAGATGCGCTCGTCGAAGTCGTAGGGCTTGTGGGTGTCGGTGTAGTCGACATCGGTGGCTGCGGTGATCACGCCGCCGTTGGCTGCCGTAGCGGCAATCGAGCGGGCATCCATCAGGGCAACCAGCGAAATCTGACCCTGGCCGGGCTTAGAACCCTCGCGGTTGGGGAAGTTACGGGTGGTGTGGCGAATACTCAGACCATTGTTCGAGGGAACGTCGCCAGCACCGAAGCACGGGCCGCAGAATGCGGGCTTGATGATGCAACCGGTCTCAAGCAGTTCCTCGGTGATGCCACTGCGGGTAGCGGCCATGTAGACGGGTACCGACTGCGGATAGGCCGACATGGTGAAGTAGTCGTTGCCAATCGATTTGTCCTTCATGATGGCAGCGGCAGCGCTCAGGTTGTCGTAAGTACCGCCCGAGCAGCCAGCGATGATACCCTGGTCGGCCATCACCTTGCCGTTGACTACCTTATCCACGAGGTCAACCTGTACCTTGTCGCCGAAGCGCTTGCGGGTATCCTCCTCGACAGCCTTGAGAATCTCAACCGGGTTGGCCTGCAACTCGTGGATGGTGAAGGCGTTGCTGGGGTGGAAGGGCAGAGCGATCATCGACTCCTGGGTCGACAGGTCGATGCGAATCATAGCGTCGTAGTAAGCCACGTCGCCTGGCTTCAACTCGCGGAAGTCTTGCGGGCGTTTGTGAATCTCGTAGTGGTGGCGAACCTCATCGTCGGTAACCCAAATCGAACTCAAGCAAGTGGTCTCGGTGGTCATGATGTCGATGCCATTACGGAAGTCGATAGGCAGGTTCTTCACGCCAGGGCCGGCAAACTCAAGGACTTTGTTTTTCACAAAGCCGCTCTCGAAGGTAGCCTTAACGAGCGAAATTGCTACGTCGTGGGGACCAACACCCTTGCGGGGTGCGCCTTCCAGCCATACGAGCACCACCTCGGGAGCGTTGATGTCCCAAGTGTTGCGCAGCAGTTGCTTAACCAACTCACCGCCGCCTTCGCCTACGCCCATGTTACCGAGCGAGCCATAACGGGTGTGGCTGTCGCTGCCCAGAATCATGTTGCCGCACTTCACCATGGCCTCGCGGGCATACTGGTGAATCACAGCCTGGTTGGCGGGAACGTAGATGCCGCCGTACTTCTTGGCTGCCGACAGACCGAACACGTGGTCGTCCTCGTTGATGGTGCCGCCAACGGCGCACAGCGAGTTGTGGCAGTTAGTCATGGCGTAGGGCAGGGGGAATTTCTCCAGGCCGCTGGCGCGTGCCGTTTGGATAATGCCCACGTAGGTGATGTCGTGCGACATCATAGCGTCGAAGCGGATGCGCATCTTCTTGCCCTTGCTGCCGTCCACATCGTGGCTGCGCAGGATGCCGTAGGTAATGGTGTTTTCACGTGCTTCATCGGCGCTGGGCATGCCCGTGGCGTCGCGACGAATTTCTGTACCGTTCAGTAGGTAAACTCCTTGATTGATAAGTTCAACCATAATAAGTGATTTTAGAATAAGTTAATTTGTTATAGCGTTATAAATCTCTAATTTTCAGTGTAATAACGAGTGGATGAGGACGGTGAGCGACAGCATGTCGGCGGCTCCGCCGGGCGAGATGTTGTGCTCGATGTAAGTTGCGTTGAGCGTGCGGAGCCCCTGCTCAGTGAAGTCGCTCAGCAGGGCCTTAGCTTCGGCCTTGACCTCTTGTGCCCGGTCGTAACCCACGCGGTGAATCACGTTGGTGTCGTCGAGCGTGCTCATGATGTGCATCAGCGTCTTGTGGGCTTGCCACGGGTCGCCTGCGAGGGCGTCGTAACAAGGCAACCAACTGTCGAACAGCATTTTGTAGCCTCCTTGTGCCATTGCCAATGCACCAGCCACTTTGTGCTGGGCCACGGCGGCGGCGCCATGAGTGCCGTGCGTGCCGGGTATCTCCTGAGCCACGTCGGCGATGTGGCGCTGAAGCGATGTGGCGTCGAGCACTGTGCATCGCGTGGCGGCAACCACGGCAAGACCCAGCGAAAACAGCGCGCCGCGGTGGGTGTTAACCCCTCCGGTGGCATGAAGCATCACTTGCTCGCCTTGCTTGCCCAGTTCCACGATGGCGCTGGCCGGTGCCTGTGGCAGGTGGGCCAACTGTGTGAAGATGGGTTGCAGCGCGGCAATGCTCTGAGCCATAATGCCATAGTCCATGTCGCGATGCGCGCCATTGTCGACCTTGTCGACCAGCCCCGGCTTGGGTGTGGTGTCGAGTTCGATGGTGAGTGCACGTGTAGCAAGTTGGGCTATGAGCGAGGGCACGGTCGATTGTGGAACCAACTGTGCCGCTTGAGCCAGGTGGCCGTCGGCAAGGTACTTACGCACCAGCGAGGCGCTCACCACGCTGTCGCCGTGACGCAATCGTGGCATCACCTTCACATCGAGGCCGTGGGCGGGCAGTATGGTCTGCATCAGTTCGACGTAGCGGGCCGTGAGTGCGTCCAGCGGTTCGTCGCCCACCAGGCGCACCGTGGCGCCCAAGGCCGGCATCAGATGATTTGCACACACGTCGAGGTCAAGCGCAATCTGGGCATCGGTGACGGCGGTGCGCTCCTTTATAAAATAGGATGGGAAGGTGGTTGCCGAGATGGCATAGTCGCTGCCCTCGACCACCACGACGTTCGTGATGTCGCGGCATCCGCTGCGCACCATCGCCAGGCGGTCGGCATAGCGAAATTGCGACACATCTTCCCTTACTACCATCACGTAGAGCGTATCGACCTGCTGCGCAGCCCATTCCACCAGGGCGCGATGACCCAGGGTGAATGGGTTGGCGTTCATCACAATCAGCCCCGACGTGCCTTCGCGACGCAGCGAGCGCAGATAAGCGGTGTAGGCGCCGATGCCCGGCATGCCATGCTCCATGAATATGGCGCGGGGCGCCGTGGCGAGTGTGGTGAAACTCAGACTCTCGAAGATGTCGCGGTTCTCCGGCTTGGTGAACACGCGCACGCAGTTGTGGCCGCGGTCGTGGGCCATGCTCAGCAAGTGCGAAATCAGGCGTTGCATCATGCCGGTGCCGCGCAGCGTCTCGTCGACGGCAAGGCACTTAATCACGTTGCCTTGCAAGCCGCCGCCAGCCAAAATCTCGTCGCCGTCGATGCGTGTGACCACGGCATACGTGTCGACGTCGTCGAGCCGGAGTCCGTTGCGGTCGAGAAACCGCTCAACGCCTTGTCGCGACGACTTCAGCGTGAGGGGCACGTTCTGTATTTCGTACTCACTGTACATATTGGTCGATCATCTCACTGATGTGGCGTTGCAGTTCTTCCTGGGTGTGCGTGTGGTTGCGCATGCAGTAGCGTGCCTCATGGTCGCACAGCAGGCAGCGCCGGGCGGGTTGCCCCACCTCGTGCCGCGACAGCGGAGTGCCGTCGGCTGCGATCACGTCCAGGTCGAAGAGGCGGCCCAGCGGGTGGGTGTCCTCGATTTCGCAGGCCAGCAACTTGGCATCGCGCGGGCTGAGCGTAGTCATGAAATAGCCTTCGTAGCCCGTGACCAGGTCGCGTGCCGTAACCAGCGACAGGGTGCCGATAAAACGCTCTAACACTGCCGTAATGGCAGCGTTAGCAACAATAAGAGAATGGGAATTACGTTTTACCGATCCCGGCATAATTACCGTGAGGCATACAAGTGTGAGAGCAGGGTGGTCGCTTAATAGCGCCAACTGCTTCGCATGTCGATTCTCACGGCTCACCAGCAACTGGTCAAGCGTAATTTCCATTCTCGTTGTGCGTCGTTATTTTATAATGGTGAGGGTCATGGGGTGCCACGACCCTCGCCGGTGTTCACTGTTTTACTCGGTGATGTTCTTGATTACGTCTTGTACCGAGCCATCGCGGTTGAGCACGATGCCCACCACCTTGTCGCCGAAGGGCAGGGGAGCGGGGTTGCCGATGATGCTGCGTGCCTTCTCGGCCAACTCGTGGATGTCGACGATATTCAGGCCGGCAGCCAGCAGGCGCTCCTTGATTTCGGGGCGTTTGGGGTTCACGGCGATACCGTACTCAGTGACCACGACGTCGACGTTGCTGCCCGGAGTGATCAGCGTGGTGACCTCGTCGACAACGCAGGGGATGCGGCCGCGAAGCAGCGGGCACACAATCACCGACAGTGCCGAGTCGGCAGCGGTGTCGGGGTGACCACCGATGGCGCCACGGATGATGCCGTCGCTACCCACAAGCACGTTCACGTTGAAGTTCACGTCAACCTCGAGAGCCGACAGGATCACGACATCCAGGAAGTGGGTTGCCGAACCCGGCTCGAGCATAGCGGCGTATTCGTTGGCCGACACGCTCTTGTGCAGAGGATCGTTCATCAGCGACTCGGCAGCCACCTTGTCAAACGATTGTACGTCGATCAGACGGCCAATCAGACCCTCCTGGTGCAGTTTCACCATGTGGCTGGTGATGCCACCCAGTGCAAAACTGGCCTTGATGCCCTTGTCGATCATGCCCTGGCGCAGATATTTGGTCACGGCCAGCGAAGCGCCGCCCGAGCCGGTCTGCAGCGAGAAGCCATTCTCGAAGTAACCGCTGTTCATCACCACCTTGGCAGCCTGCTTGGCGAGCAGGATGTCGCGCGGGTTCTTGGTGTCGCGGATGGCGCCCGAAGAAATCTTGCTCGAGTCGCCCACGCTGTCAACAACCACGACAAACTCTACATCGGCCTCGCTGATCGCGTTGTGCTGGTTGGGATAGTCCACCAGGTCGTCGGTGAGGATGATGGTGTGGTCGGCATATTTTGCGTCGGGAAGTGCATAGCCCAGTGAGCCGCAGATGCTCTTGGCGTTCTCGCTGGTCGAGAAGCCGGCAGCGTTACCCAGGGGGTCGCTCGACGAGGCGCCCAGGAAGGCGACGTCGATGTGCAGTTCACCGCTCTTGATGGCGTAGCCGCGCGAGCCGTGCGAACGGAACACCACGGGCTCCTTCATCAGGCCGTGAGAAATCTCGTTGGCTAGAGCGCCGCGCAGACCCGAAGTCGAGATCTGGGTGATCACACCGTTTCTGATGTGCTCAATCAGAGGCTCGTGAACGTCGATAAGGCTCGACGAGGCCAGGTGCAGGTCTTTGAAGCCCATTTCGGCCAACTTGGCCACCACCATGTTGATCACCTTGTCGCCGCCACGGAAGTGGTGGTGGAACGAGATGGTCATGCCGTTCTTCAAGCCGCTCTTCTTGATGGCTTCCTCGAGGGTGACCACCTTGCTACTCTTGCGCTGCAACTCATGGCGCGGGGTGATGTTTTTCTTCACTTCGGAGTCGTTGTAGACTTCCTTGTTCATCTTCTTTGCAGCCTCGGCAATCAGCGCTGCTCTATCTTTGATGGTATTCATGCGATGTCCTCCTTCTTGATTATGCCCGACGCAATAGCCAGGTCGATGGTACGTTGTGCTCTGATCACTACTGGGCGGTCAACCATCTTTCCGTTGACGGCAATCACGCCACTGCCGCGCTTCTCGGCCTCCTTGATGGCGGCCAGGATGGTGAGCGACTTCTGGATGTCCTTCTCCTTGGGAGCGAACACCTCGTTGACGACCTCGATTTGGCGCGGGTTGATAATCGACTTGCCGTCGAAGCCCAACTGCTTAATCAGTTCCACCTCCTTGCGGAAGGTTTCCATGTCGTTGAGGTTGCTGTAAACGGTGTCCAGGGCATCGATGCCTGCGGCGCGGGCGGCAACCACGATGGTCTGGCGGGCCAGCAGCAGTTCCATGCCTTCGGGCGAGCGTTGCGTCTTCAGGTTGGCACTGTAGTCCTCGGCGCCAAGGGCGATACCCATCATGCGCTTCGATGCCACAGCGATGTCGTAGGCGTTGATAACGCCCAGCGTGCTCTCGATGGCAGCCATGATTTGAGTGCGGCCCAAGCAACCAATCTCGCGCTCCACTTTCTCAATCTCGGCTTCTACCTCGCGAACTTCGTCGGCAGTCTCGGTCTTCGGCATGCGAATCACGTGTACGCCAGCCTTGACGACGGCCTCAATATCTTTCTTTCCGTAAGGAGTATTCAGGGGGTTAATGCGCACCACCATCTCGGTGTTTCCGTAGTCGATGGTCTTAAGTGCGTTGTGCACCAGCAAGCGTGCGGTGTCTTTTTCGGCCATGGTGACTGAATCTTCCAGGTCGAGCATGATCGAGTCAGGACCGTAGATGAATGCGTCCTGCATCATTCCCGGGTTGTTACCGGGGACGAACATCATTGTTCTTCTTAATCGTTGCATGTCGTGTGTGTGTGATTTGTGGATTTGAATGTTAAAATCTCTCGTGCGTGGCATCAGTCGGCCCACACATCCTTGCCAGTGGCGCGCACTGCGGCGGCGGTCACGCGGGCGCGAATCGTGCAGTCCAGCGCACCCTTGTCGGTGGCCTTCACAGCGGCGTCGGTTACGCCCAGCGCAGTTAAGGTCTCGGTGATGACATTCTTGATTTGAGCGCCAAATTGATACATAACGCTGCTCTCAAGTTCAATCTGAAGCCCCGACGTGTCGGTTGGGGCAATCTGAATGAGGATGTCGCCCGACTCTAAAGTCCCGGCGACGGCATTCTTAATCTCCATAAATTTGTAATTTTTTTTACTGTAATTTTGTTACGTTAGAAGGTTATTGCGACACCTTGCGGAGCCGCAAAAAAACTTTGCTTTTTATTATGCGTCAAAAGTAGGCATTATTTCTCACCTGACAAAACATTTAAAGAAAAATTTCCATTATAATCGGGTATTTAATGATTTTTCAACTATGGCGCTCAGCCCACCGTCGGTAAAACCGTTAGGGTTAAGGTGGCCGTTCACCCCTACAACCTTTTCACCTTGCCGCCTGACGACGAAAAAAGAGGGCCTTGCGACCCTCTTCTTTATGATGCTTGGCACCAATTAACCTTATTCGGGATTAATTGCCCAGGATGATGTTGATGATGCAGTTCAGGTCCACGGCGTCAATCTCGTTGTTTTCGTTGACGTCGGCACGGCCGTCGTAGTTCTCGGCATCGTCGTGACCCAGCAGTATCGACACCATGATGTTAAGGTCGATGCCGTCGACCACGCCATCGTTGTTGATGTCGCCGGGAATGCCGCCCTTGAACTTCACTTCGATGTCGCCCGCTTGGGCATTGTCGAGGCGCAGATAGGCGTAGGTGGCCTCGACGGTGTACGAACTGGTGGGGCGCACAAAGTTGTTGTCGCCGTTCCAGTAGTAGCCGCCTTCCTGAGTGAACACGTCCACCGGCTCCATGGCAGCCGCCACAAAGTGGTTGACACTGGGTGCGGCGGGAACCTCGGCAGGCTGGTGAAGAACGTACGTCCTGTAGTCCTGTAATCCGGTAAGCAGTACGCCGGTGTTGGCCGGGATTTTGTCGACCTTCTCGAGCGTCACCGTGTTGGTGCTCGCGTTAAAGCCGGTGGCGATGTAAGCCTCATCGAGGTACGTGCTGCTGAAGTCAACGGGAACTACGGTGCTGAACATGCGCGAGGACTGGTCGGTAGAGAAGTAGGGCACCAGGTGGTCGCGCGGCGGCTTGGGACTGTTGTCATAGTTAATCCAGTCGGTCATCGTGGTGTAGTAATCGTTGATGCGGTCAAGCGGCACGATGAACTCGAAACTATAGTCATTGGCGCCAAAGATTTGCTCGGTAAAGGGCACGTTGCGATCCTCGAAAGTGAGCGAGTTCAGGTTGCCGCACCACGAGAAGGCGTCGCGGCCGATGCTCCAAATGTTCGACGGAACTACAATGTGGCCTGAAATCTGGCTGTTGTAGAAGGCGTGATGACCGATTTTCTTGACCGACTTCGGCAGGCTCAGGCTGGTGAACGGTGAGCCGGCAAAGCACGAGTCGCCGATTTCTACCACCAGCAGTTGATGCTTGCCCTCGCACGTGCGGTCCACTTCAAACAGCCTAATCGGTGGGTTGGTGTTCTGTGCTATCGACGGGTGATAGACGTAGCGGCAAGTGCCGCGATACGATGTGTTGTTGTAAGTAGTTGACTGTGTTGAGATTATGACTACGTGCAAGAAGTTGCTGTCATCGTCATAGTTCTCTTGCGGGGTGCGGCTTGGATAACTGTTGGAAGTCACAAAGTCGTAGGCTCCCGGCTGGATGTAGTCGCTGCGTTGGCCCCACACGCTGTGGCTCTTGTATTGCGACACAAAGTCCATCGGCACCAGGATGCGGCAGTCGGCGGGCAGCGAACTCAAGTTCCACTGCTTAGCGCTGAGCATACGGCTGGTGCTGGCGTTTACCACCAGGTCTTTGAGGTGGGTCATGCCATTGAGGAATTGCACATGCACCGGGTCGTAAGTCGTGCCGGCACCCACCGAGGCCGGAAGCACGAGCCTGTAGAGTTGGGTGTTCTCGAAGGCGTTGGCGCCAATGTCGTTAAGCCCATAGGGCAGCGCCAGCGTGCCGGAGATGCCGGAATTCTTGAACGCTTCCTCGGCGATGCCTTTGAGGTGCATGCTGAGTTTCACCTCGGTGAGGTTTGAGCAACCCTCGAATGCGTGGTCGCCAATGGTCGCAATAGCGTATTTCTTGCTGTTAATCGTCACGTAATCAGGCACTGTAAACGTTGATAACGTGTTGTTCCAATAGGTCTTGACAATCATCGCGCGGCCGTCAAAAAGGTCGTTAAGAATCAACTCGGCATTATCTGTGACAATGTTCACGCGGAAGTTGTTATTGTTTGGGTACTCGGCGTCGTAGGCCGGAACGTTCTGGTCGTTGACCGTCTTGAAACCGATCCAGCCAGCCTGGGTGTATTGCGTGATGCGGTCGGCGGGGACGTGGAGGTTGACGTTTGCCGTGTTGACGTCGGTAAACAGCGTAGCGGGGTTGATGATGGGGTTGGTCTTCTTATTGAGGTAGAAATGCTCCAAGGCTGTGCACTGGGCGAATGCGTCGGTCCCGATGGTCGTAATGGTGCCGGGAACTACTATTTGCACCAGATTGGTGCAGCCGTAGAACGCCTGTTCGCCGATTGTCGTGATGCCGTAGGGTAGCAAGACCGTTGTGATGGCGCAGTTGCGCGCGGCATGGCTGCCGATGGTTTTCAGTTTCGCGTTGAACGTGTAACTGGTTATTCCCTCCGGAATGCGGTACAGTTCGGTGCTGGTCTTGTTGCACAACGCCCCGTTGTAACTCGAGAAGTAACTGTTGCCGCTTGCCACATATATTGCGGTGAGGTTGGGGCAGTCGTCTACTAAACTGTAATCGTTGAGGTTGCTTACCGAAGCCGGAATGGTGAGGCTGGTAATCGTGCTGTTGCCTTTAAATGCCTCGCTGGCAACGGTCTGCACGGTATAACTCTGACCCTCGTACTGAACACTGGCAGGAATCATTGCCTCGGCAACTCCCTGGTTGCTGAAGCCCAGCACGGTGGCCGTGGCACTGCTCACATTGCCATTGTCGGCCGTCAAGGTGAGTTGATAACGGAACTCATCGATGGCAACCGTTTGTGTCGTTGTCTCGGCAAAAGCCGTGAGCGCCGTCACAATAAGTGAGAGAAGTATTATCTTTTTCATGGCATTAGATTTATGAGAGTTATGTTATTTTGCTGTTCCAATCAGTTCGAATGGCATTGCCTCCTCGATGTCGACGTCGTAAAATTCTCCCACGGTCAACTGGCGCGTCTTTCTCACCAGCACCTCGGGGTCGACTTCGGGCGAGTCCCATTGCGTGCGCCCCACGTAGTACTCACCGTCGTCGCTGTCGATGAGCACGCACAGCCGCTGGCCCACCTTGGCCTCTTGCTGCTCGAGGGCGATGCCTTCCTGCAATTCCATGATTTCTTGCAGGCGTGCCTGCTTCACGTCGTCGGGGATGTCGTCGCTGTAATGCTCGGCAGCGTAAGTGCCGGCCTCCTCGCTGTAGGCAAAGGCGCCCATGCGCTCGAAGCGCGCTTGGCGCACAAAGTCCTTCAGTTCTTCAAACTCCCGCTCGCCCTCGCCAGGGAAGCCCACCATGAGCGTGGTGCGCAGGTGCAGGCCCGGCACTTCGCGGCGCATGCGGTCAATCAGTTCGAGCGTCTGCTCGCGCGTGATGTGGCGGCGCATGGCCGTCAGCACGGGGTCACTGATGTGCTGCAGGGCGATGTCGAGGTATTTGCACACATTGTCGTGGCTGGCCATCACGGGCAGGATGTCCCACGGGAACTGGGTGGGGTAGGCGTAGTGCAGCCTAATCCACTGCAGGCCGTCGATGGCCGCCATGCGCTCGACGAGTTCGGCCAGCCTCATCTCGCCATAAAGGTCGAGGCCGTACGACGACAGGTCTTGGGCGATGACGTTGATTTCCTTTACCCCCTTGGCCACCAGGTTGCGGCTCTCTTCGAGCAGCGCGTCGATGGGCACCGAGGTGTGGCGCCCGGTGATGAGCGGGATGGCGCAAAAGGCGCAAAAGCGGTTGCAGCCCTCCGAAATCTTCAGGTAGGCGGTGTGTGGAAGCGTGGTCAGCACGCGCTCACGGGCCAAGTCGGCACGATAACTCTCGCCCAGGTCGGTGAGCAGCCGTGGCCAGTCGAATTTGCCGTAAAACTTGTCGACCTCAGGCAGTTCGGCCACAAGGTCGGCCATAAAGCGCTCGGCGAGGCACCCCATGACGTACAGGCGCTCGATGCGGCCCTCGCGCTTGAGTTGGCCAAGCGACAGAATGGTGTTAATCGACTCCTCTTGGGCGTCGGCGATAAAGCCGCACGTGTTCACCACCACAATCTCGCCGCTGACCTCGTGCGGGTTGTGGCGGATGGTGAAGCCGGCGGCCTCAAATTGCCGCAGCAACTTCTCGCTGTCGACCAGGTTCTTGCTGCACCCAAGCGAAATGACATCGACGGTTCTCATCATTTGCCGAATAACGATTTCACATATTCCTCCTTGCGGAAGATTTGCAGGTCTTCGATGCCTTCGCCCAGGCCAATGTATTTCACCGGGATGTTAAACTGGTCGCTGATGCCAATCACTACGCCGCCCTTGGCGGTGCCATCGAGTTTGGTGATGGCCAGGGCGTTGACCTCGGTAGCCGCGACAAACTGCTTGGCCTGCTCAAAGGCGTTCTGGCCCGTGGAGCCGTCGAGAATCAGCAGCACCTCGTTGGGCGCATCAGGAAGCACCTTTTGCATCACCTTTTTGATTTTCGTCAACTCATTCATCAAGCCCTTGTTGTTGTGCAGTCGGCCTGCGGTGTCGATGATCACCACGTCGGCGTTCTGCGCTTTGGCGCTCGACACCGCGTCGAATGCCACGCTGGCCGGGTCGGTGCCCATCTTGTGCTTGATGACGGGCACACCCACGCGCTCGCCCCAAATCTCGATCTGCTCGTCGGCAGCGGCACGGTAGGTGTCGGCGGCGCCAAGCACCACTTTGTTGCCAGCCTTCTTGAAGTTGTAGGCCAGTTTGCCGATGGTCGTGGTCTTGCCCACGCCATTCACGCCCACCACCATGATGACGTAGGGGCGCTTGTCGGTGGCGACGACAAAATCGTCGAGGTCGGCGTTGTTGTTGTCGGCAAGCATGTCGGCAATCTCCTCGCACAGCATGTCGTTGAGTTCGCCGGTGCCCACGTATTTGTCGCGCGACACGCGTTTCTGGATGCGGTCGATGATTTTCAGCGTGGTGTCGACGCCCACATCGCTCGAGATGAAAACTTCCTCGAGTTCGTCGAGCATGTCGTCGTCGATGGTCGATTTGCCGGCCACCACATGTGCGATTTTGTCGAAGAAACCCTGCTTGGTCTTTTCGAGACCGCGGTCGAGCGTCTCTTTTTTCTCACGCGAGAAAAAACGTCCGAAAAAGCCCTTTTTCTTCTCGGGCTCGGCCTCGGCTGCGGGCTGCGCCTCGGGCGCTGCCTCGTTAATCTCGTTCACTGTTTGTTCTTGTGCCTGCTCTTGTGGCTGTTCAGGGGCTTTCTCGCCCTTGTCACTCTTGAATATGTTGAATAATGCCATACTATTATGTTTTGTCTTAAATAATCTGCAAATTTACAATAAAAAACTCAGTCGCAGGCAAAAATACCCCGAAAATCGCTTTTGAATCGTATTGAGTGCGAGTTGTAGAGTGCGAGTGCGCCGTCACGGGCACTCCCTCTGCAGCAAAGGAGTCGCCTGGCGGCGAGAAATCAAACAAATCTAAACAAAATCTCACATTGGAAGAAATTAAATTATTTTGTTTGATTTGAATAGATTTGATAGATTTCTTTCGCGTCAGCGAAACTCCCTCCGTGGCAGAAAGGGCGCCCTGGCGGCGAGAAATCAAACAAATCTAAACAAAATCTCACATTGGAAGAAATTAAATTATTTTGTTTGATTTGAATAGATTTGATAGATTTCTGCGCGAAGCGCACTCCCTCTGCAGCAAAAAAGGCGCCCTGACGGGCGGAAATCAAACAAATCTAAACAAAATCTCACATTGGCAGGAAATATATTATTTTGTTTGATTTGAATAGATTTTGATAGATTTCTGCGTGAAGCGCACTCCCTCCGTGGCAGAAAGGGCGCTTGGTGGGCGGGGCTTAGGCTTTGAGCCAGAGGTTGCGGGCGGTGTCGCGGCCGGCGCTGAGCAGGGCCGGCTCGTGGGCGTCGCTGTTGATGACGATGGGGGCGCCGTAGCGTTTCAGCCGCGCGAAGTAGCGCTCGTGGGGGAAGAAGCGATGCTTGGTCTCCCAAGCCTTGGTGTTGATTTCGATGACGTAGCCGATGTCCATGATGGCGTCGATGAGTTCGACGACTAGCGTCTCGTACCACGGCTCGCGGTCGATGCCGGGGCGATAGCAACTGGCGTTGTAACCAATCTTGTCGAGGTGCCCCACGATGTCGAAGCCGCCACTTTCTACCATGTTCAACATTTGCTTGAAGAACATGCGCACAACAGCCTCAATATCACCGCCGAAGTGCTCGCTCATCTTAACCTTGAAATTCTCGTAACGCCCATCGATGTCGACCATCTCGCCCTCGTGACTGAACGACGGGATGAAGTGCACCGAGCCTATGCTGTAGTCGAGCGGCACCGACCCGAAATAGCCGGCCGTCGGGCCCCAATCGCCGGTGTAGTCAATCTCCATGCCGGCATAGATGTGCAGTTGCTGGCCGTAGAGCGCTCGCAATCGTGCTATCTCGCCCAGGTATTCATCGACTTTCTCGGCGGCCATGTTGCACGATGATTCAAAGGGGATGGGGCTGTGAGGCGTAAACCCAAGGTACTTGTAGCCGCGGGCAATGGCCTCGGTTACAAATGCTTCGATGCTGGCGCGCCCGTCGCAATAGGGCGTGTGGGTGTGGAGATTATAGTTGAAGGTGTGTTGTGTGAGTCGTTTGAAGTCGATCATGTCACGAAAACATTTTGCTCATTTGATCCATAGTGATGGTGGAGATAATCAGTTTGCCCTCAGGGGTGTAGTTGGGGTCGGTGAGCCGCAGCAACTCCGACACCAGCACGTCCATCTCCTCCTGCGTCAGGCTGCGCCCGTAGGGTATGGCGGCGGTCTTGGCAACGGTGAGTGCGATGCGCTGCAGCAGTTGTCGCTTCAGCGTGTCGCCGCCGTGCTCCACCGAGTCGATGATTTGCATGATAGTCTCTTTCACCTGCCCAATCTCTACGCCGGTGGGCACCGAGTTCACCGCCCAGTCGTCGCCGCTGAGTTGCGACAGCGTGAATCCCATCTGCTCCAGGTCGTCGAGCAGGCCCACGAGCAGTTGGCTCTGGCTGTGCTCCAGGGTGATGACCTCGGGGAAGAGCAGCGTCTGCGACGCCACGCTGCGGTCGGTCAGTTGGCTCATATAGCGCTCAAAGAGGATGCGCTCGTGGGCGCGGTGCTGGTCGATAATCATCAGCCCCGACTTGATGGGCGACAGGATGTAGCGCCCCTTCATCTGCAGGTACAGCGGGCCCTGCTGCGGCGTGTCGACGAGCGAGAGCGACTCGGTGGGCGTCTCAACCTCGATGGTGGCTTCCTCGGCAGGGTGGGGCGTGAGGAAGTCGGCATCGGCGGCAGCGTCGCTCGCCGGCGACGGCTGCATCGACAGGTTTTTCTTCTTCTCGAAGTTGGCGTAAAGTTCCTCCCAGTTGGTGTCGACGTGGCTGTGGCCACTGTTGCCGCCCTGCTTGAAGGGGTTGTAACTGTGGTCGGCGCCATCGCTCGGCTCGGCGGGCATCTCGCCGGGGGCGTAGGCCGGGATGACGGGAGCGTCGGCCATGTCGAAGTCGATGCTCGGCACCTCGTTGAAGCGACCCAGCGTCTCGCGCACCCCGGCGGCGAGAATCTGCCAGATGGGCTTCTCGTTCTCGAACTTTATCTCGGTCTTGGTGGGGTGTATGTTCACGTCGATGGTTTCTGGGTCGACGTGGAAACTCAGGAAGTAGTTGGGCTGCTCGCCGGCGGGGATAAGTTGCTCGTAGCACGCCATGATGGCCTTGTGGAAGTAGGGGTGGCGCATGTAGCGGTCGTTGGCAAAGAGAAACTGCATGGCGCCGCGCTTGCGGGCGTGGGCCGGCTTGCCGATGAAGCCCGTGATGCGCACCAGCGTGGTGTCGATGTTCAGCGGCATGAGTTGCTCGTCGAGGTTGTGGCCCATCAGAGCGCCGATGCGCTTGAGCATAGTGTTGGGGTTGAGTTTGAAAATCACCGTGCCGTTATGCGTGAGCGTGAACTCCACGTTGTGGTTAATCATAGCAATTTTCTCAAACTCCTTGATGATGTTGCTCATCTCCACCTGGTTGCTCTTGAGGAACTTGCGGCGTGCCGGCACGTTGAAAAAGAGGTTCTTAATCATGAAGTTCGACCCAGGCGGACAGGCGATGGGCTCCTGGCTCTCGCAGGTCGACGCGTTGATGATGAGTTTCGTGCCCAGTTGGCTATCGGCTTGGCGCGTGCGCAGTTCCACCTGCGAGATGGCGGCTATCGACGCCAAGGCCTCGCCGCGGAACCCCATGGTATGCAGCGTGAACAGGTCGTCGGCCTTGCGGATCTTGCTCGTGCTGTGGCGCTCAAAGGCCAGGCGGGCGTCGGTGTCGGTCATGCCCACGCCGTTGTCGATGATTTGTATCAGCGTGCGGCCGGCGTCTTTCAGAATCACCTGGATGCTCGTGGCATGGGCGTCGATGGCGTTCTCCATCAACTCCTTAACCACCGAGGCGGGACGCTGAATCACTTCGCCGGCGGCAATCTGGTTGGCCACTGAGTCGGGCAGCAATTTTATGACGTCGCTCATTTTGTGCTCACTGTGCTGTTCATGTATTCACGCAAGGGCTCGCTGATGGGCTCCAACTCCTCGGGAGAGCGCGGGCGCAGCGCGTCGAGCCACACAAATTGTGGCAGGAACATCTGCTGGCGCTTGGCCAGGTAGAGCGGTGTCACCGAGCCGCTGACGTCGGGCCACATCGTGATTTTGTCAATCTCCTGCTTGGGCTTGAGCCACAAGCGCAGATAACTCGCCTCGGCATTCACCATCTTGTTGTAGGTCGAGTCGTCTTCCTGGGGATACATGATCACCGTCACGTTGCCGTCGACCTCCAGGCGCCGCAACTCCTTATCGGCAAAAAATGCCTTCATCGACTTGCCCGTGAGTTGGTCGTAGTAGTTCTCGCCCAGATGCTCCACCACGAGGCCGCGCTGGGGCAGGGTGGCCCAGTCGGCGGTGCTGTCGTTGAGGTGGATATTGATTTCCTCGCCGCTGATTTGGCGGTTCTCGTTCCACAGCACGGCGTGGTGGTAGAGGTTGAGGATTGAGTCGGCCTGCGAGACGATGAGCGAGTCGCACACGCCCTGCAGGTCGCTACGGTAGAAGCGGGAGTAGTTCAGCGCCTTCATCACGCGTATCGAGTCGTACTCGATGAGCGTGAGCAGGGTGTCGGCGTGAACGTACAGCGTGTCGTCCTGCGAGTATTCGCGGGCACGGGCATGGCCGGTGACGTAACTGTAGCGCGTCTCGCCATGGTGCTCGCCGTAGTCGCCGTTCAGGATCACCTTGTTGTTGGGGTCGGTGATTTCCACATCGCCGCGCGCCCAGCCGTAGTTGCGGTTGCGGTTGTAGTACACCGTGTCGCCCGTCAGCGTCTCGCCTTTCTTGGCGCGCACCAGCGAGCGGTCGTAGAGCGTGGCGTCGTTGATGCTGGTGTTGTAGCGCCCGTTCGACGTGACGATGGTGCCGCTGTCGCTAACGATGGTGGTTTCGCTGGTGATGGTGGCCTGGTGAGTGTGCATGTTGTACCGCAGGTGGTTGGTGCGCATCTGATAGTTGTCCTTGTCGTTTATCAGAATCACGTCGGTGTAAAAGTTGGCGTCCTTGGTGCGCATGTCGTAGCGGCCCTCGCGCGAGCGAAGTTCGATGTTGTTGCGGTTGTCGACGATGGTGCCGCCGTACAGGTAGTAGCCCTCGTCGGTGGTGAGGTTGTAGTCCAGACTGTCGGTGAACAGCGTGGTCGACCGGTTCTCCAAGCGCACGTTGCGGCGCAACTCGGCATACTGCTGGTCGCCGTAATAATGCAGAATCTCGGCATTTACCGTGAGCGTGTCGCCCTGCGTCATGCGCACGTGGCCAAAGGCGTCGAGCGAACTGGTCTTCTCGTAGAAATATGCGCTGTCGCAGAACATGTACATGTCGCCGCGGCGAAAACGCACATTGCCGTGAAGCACCTGATACTCGGTGCTGGTGGGCTCGCTGGCGGTCAGCGAGTCGGCGTTCTCGAGAAACACCTTGCCGGGCTGGTAGCGGTTGGCACCGGGGATTTGCGGCTTGATTTTCGCGTCGGCCTTTGGCTTGGGCTTGGCACCGGCCTTGGCGGCGCGCACCGGCTGGCGCGGGTTGGCACCCCACGCATTCAGCACCACGGTGGGGCCGAAGGCAAGAGCCACCACGGCCACTGCGCACACATGGCGGCGCAGCAGCGCGGCAAGTCGTCGGTCAAGCCTGTTACTGGTCATTGTTGACGGTCAGGAAATATTACTTGGGACTCTGGTTGTTGAGCCAGTCGTAGCGGAACTCGCAGTCGCGCCAGCCCTCCTCGATGTAGACGTAGGTGGTGCGTTGCTTCTCCTTGACCCAATTCTCGATGATGTCGCCCTTTTTCTGGTTCTCGTACAGCGCCTTCAGCGTCTGGTAGTCGTCGGCCAGGTCGGCGCGGTGTCCGTCGATGCGCTTGTTCAGGCGCACGATGGCCACC
This sequence comes from uncultured Bacteroidales bacterium, assembly GCA_902776835.1. GTDB lineage: Bacteria > Bacteroidota > Bacteroidia > Bacteroidales > Muribaculaceae > Sodaliphilus. Next base: position 21,542 of record CACYRK010000021.1, on the reverse strand, counting down.
TGTTCGCGCTGAGTCTTGGGGTTGAGCATCACAAAGGGCTCGCTGATGTCGCCCTCCTGAAGTTTGTCGACAACCTTGGCAACCTCGGCGGGGAGATCGGCCATCTCAAAGCGGTTGCTGTGGCTCTTCTCGTTGAGCATCATACCGTTGTTGTTGCGAGAGTCCTTGTCCTGCGACACGTAGAGCGCCGACTGCTCAAAGGTGTACTTGCCGTCGACGATATCGGTGCGCAGCGTGTCCAGGCGGTGGATGGCGTCGGTCAGGTCGGCGTCGCTCACCTTGGGACGCAGCAGGATGTGGCGCGTGTTGATGCGGTCGCCGCGCTTCTCAATCAACTGGATGATGTGGTAGCCGTCGTCGGTCTCCACGATGTTCGACACCTTCTTCGGGTCGTTAAGGTTGAATGCCGCCGTGGCATATTCGGGCAGCAGCACCGAGCGGCTCTGGAAGCCCGTCTCGCCGCCGTACATCGAGGTCGGCTTGTCCTCGCTGTAGAGGATGGCGAGCGTCGAAAACTCCGTCTCCCCGTTGGTCACCTGCTGGGCATAGTTGCGCAGGCGCGATTTCACCTCGTCGATCTCCTGCTGCGGGATGATGGGGTTGATGGTGATAATCTGCACCTCCACTTGCCGCGGGATGAAGGGCAGCGAGTCCTTCGGCAGCGTGTTGTAGAACTTGCGCACCTCGGCAGGCGTGGCCTTCACTTTCTTCGTCAGGTTGTACTGCACCTGCTGGATGGCGTTCTGCTCACGCACCATGTCGGCCAGTTTCTCGCGAAGCACGGGCATCGGCTTGTGGAAATACTCTTCAACCTTCTCCTTCGAGCCTAAGTTGGCGATGAAGTAGTTAAGACGAGAGTCAACCTCCTTGTTGATTGCCGACTCCTGTATCTCGATAGTGTCGATTGCTGCCTGGTGCAGAAACAGTTTGTCGATAGCCATCTGCTCGGGAATCACGCAGTAGGGGTTGCCGTCGATATAGGCGCGCTCGCTCTGCATGTTCAGGTATTGCTCCTCGATGTCGCTCTTGAAAATTGGCTCGTCGCCAACCACCCACGCCACCTCCTCGGCAACGTTGCTTTGTGCCATGGCGCTTGCCACCACAGCCATTAAGAAAAATGTGAATATGTATTTCAGTTTCATAATCAAGAAGTTAGCGCCACCACGGCACACCATGTGTGCCACGCTGGCAATTACAATCTGCAAATTTCCTAAATTTTTACCACCCCACAAAATTTTCTCTGCTTAAAAGAGTTAAAGCCACCGCACGAGCAAGATGACCGGCAAGCGCAACCTTCTGCTGAGCCGCTGGGCAAAGCCCATGCGCGAAGTGCAATGGGATGAAGAGATGCCCATACGAGACACCGTCTCGCAATACAAACCGACACGCAGAGCGCAAGCGCCATCAAAAGCCCCCTTTGATGGCGTTTTTGCTGTTTTTAAATGTTGCTTACTTGGCGGTTGGTTGTTGCTTGGTGTTAGGAGCGCAGGGCACGCATGGCGTTGAGCACGGCAAGCACCGTCACGCCCACGTCGGCAAAGACAGCCATCCACATCGTGCCCAGGCCCACGGTGGCCAGCACGAGCACCGCCACCTTTACGCCGATTGCCAGCGCGGTGTTTTGGCGCGCGATGCCCAGCGTGCGGCGTGCGATGCCTATGGCGCGGGCAATCTTCGACGGCTGGTCGTCCATGAGCACCACGTCGGCCGCCTCGATGGCCGCCTCGCTGCCAAGGGCGCCCATGGCGATGCCCACGTCGGCGCGGCTCAGCACCGGTGCGTCGTTGATGCCGTCGCCCACCATTGCCAAGTGCTTGCCGGCCGGTTTCGACTCCAGCAGGCGTTCCACATGAGCCACCTTGGCATCGGGTAGCAATTCGCTGAAGTATTCATCCACATGAAGTTGCTCGGCTACGTGCTTGGCCACCTCGTCGCGGTCGCCAGTAAGCATCACCGTGCGCTCCACGCCCAGTTCTTTCAGTTGCGCGATGGCGCTGGCACTGTCGGCCTTCACCTGGTCGTTGATGACAATGTGCCCGGCATACTCGCCATCGATGGCCACATGGATGATGGTTCCCAGGTGCTCGCAGGGAGTCCACTTGGCACCCACGCGCTCCATGAGTTTTGTGTTGCCCACGCTCACTGTGTTGTCGCCCACGCGCGCTGTGATGCCTTCGCCCGCCGTCTCGGTCACTTCGCTCACCTTGCAGCCATCGCCCACTGCCTCGGGGAATGCCTGGCGCAGCGCGGCGCCGATGGGGTGGGTGCTGTAGTGCTCGACGTGCGCCGCCAGATGCAGCAAGTGGCGCTCGTCGCAACTCGACGGGTGGACGGCCGTGACGGCAAACTCGCCGCGGGTGAGCGTGCCCGTCTTGTCGAAAACCACCACGCCGGTGCGGGCCAGCACGTCGATGTAGCTGGCTCCCTTGACCAGGATGCCATGACGCGACGCACCGCCGATGCCGCCGAAAAAGGTGAGCGGGATGCTGATGACAAGTGCGCAGGGGCACGACACGATAAGGAACATCAGTGCGCGGTAGAGCCACGTGGGGAACGTGTCGGCAAAGTGGCCGCTGAGCAGAGGTACCACAAGGGCCAGCAGCAGGGCACCGACGACAACCACGGGCGTGTAGACGCGCGAGAAACGCGTGATAAAGGCCTCGCTGCGCGACTTCCGCTCGCCAGCGTGCTCAATCAGTTCGATAATCTTTGCCACGGTGCTCTCGCCATAGTTGTGCGTGGCGCGAAGGGTGAGTACGCCGCTAAGGTTGATGCACCCCGACGCCACCTCGTCGTCCTCGCCCACGTCGCGCGGCTGACTCTCGCCGGTAAGCGCCACGGTGTTGAGCGCCGAGCGCCCCTCGACGATTATGCCGTCGACAGGCACTTTTTCGCCAGGCTTGACTATCAGCATGTCGCCCGCCGTCACCTCCTGCGGCGACACGTCGACCTCGGTGCCGTCGCGCAGCACATGGGCCACGTCGGGTCGTATGTCCATCAGGTGAGCGATGCTGGCGCGGCTCTTGCCCTCGGCATAGCCCTCAAAGAGTTCGCCAACCTGGAAAAACAGCATCACAAACACCGCCTCGGGAAATTCGTTCTCGGCACCGGGCAGAAAGCCGATGCACAGCGCTCCCACGGTGGCTACGGTCATCAGGAAGTGCTCGTTGAGCATCTCGCCGTGCAGCAGTCCCTCGACGGCCTCGATGATGGTGCGGTGGCCCACCAGAAGATATGGCACCAGATACACCAGCAGCAGTTGCCACGTGGACAGGTTGCAGTGGCGTTCAACGCAATAAGCGGCGGCCAGCAGCAGCGCGGCGACTATGATGATTGTCAGTTGGCGGCCAAGCGAGCCATGCTCATGATGGTGCTCGTGTTCGTGGTGATGCTCGCAGCACTCGTGATGGTGCTCATGCTTGTGCTCGTGCTCGTGATGGTGCTCGCAGCACTCGTGGTTGTGGTTGTGTGCCATAATGTCGTGTCGTTTTATTTGCTGGCAAAATTACTGCTAATCTTCTGCAACCTGGTTGCAAATGCACTATATACGGCGTTTTTGCAACTGGGTTGCAGAAATCACGCTGCTGTGGCACGGTAATTGCCACTGCACTTTATCATGACACAAAACGATAATGATAACAAGGCCATCGGCCGCTACGTCTTCCCCTTGCTGCGTGAGCCAGATAACGAGCGCTCCTTTGCGGGAACGGCTTTTCTTATCGACGGTTACCTGGTCACTGCCGGACATGTGATTGACCACAACAAGACCTATTATCTGTACACCGGCGGACACAGTTATCCGCTGGCGTGGGAAAACTGGATTCCCAAGCAGTTGCCCGCCGAGAGCAAACTCGAGTGGGACGTGGCGATGTATCCCACCGAGGGACTGCCGAGCCCGCTCACGTGGGCCGACGACGAGGTGGAGCAGGGCGACGAGTTGGAACTGGTGTGCTGGCAGATGATGCCTGGCGGCAAGATTCAGCAGGTGAAATCGTCATGCCTGTGCCTGGGTCGCGGCGAGGAGGACGGGTATTTGCGCATGTCGACTGTGCAGCCCATCACGCATGGCGCCAGTGGCTGCCCCGTGTTTCGTGGCGACAAACTTTATGGCATCCTGACCATGGGGCGCGACTATTACGAACTGCCGCAGGGGCTCACTGGCTACACCCCGACAACCATACAACTGCGGCAGCGCCTTGAGAAAAACACCTGCTGGGTGTTCAAAACCAGTTACATACGCCGCTTCCTTCCCAAAAAATAATCCACACACCTATCATATATCCCCTATCCTAAAAGTGAAAAAAAAGCCTGGATAGCCTCACGAGGTTATCCAGGTCATTTTTTTGTGTAATAATGGATTACAGGCCGCGAGCCTTGAGCAGTGCGCTGGCATCGGGCTGTTCCATGCCGGTGAAGTCGCTGAACATCTTCATCAGGTCACCGGTGTTGCCGCGGCTCAGCACCTTGTCGCAGAAGTCCTGGCCGGTGGCCGGCAGCAGCGGTCCGCGCTTAGCAAACACGTCGGCGATGTTCACGGCCAGCACCTCGGTCCACAAGTAACTGTAGTAGCCGGCTGCATAGCCGCCGCCCCACACGTGGTTGAAGTAACTGGTGTAGTAGCGAGGCGGAATCTGCGGGTTGAGCAGGCCGATTTGCTGCAGGGCCTGAGCCTCAAACTCGCCAGCCTTGTCGGCAGTGGGGATCTCCTTCGACGACAACATGTGCCAAGCCAAGTCGGCACAGGTGGCGCCCAAATTCTCGCCCAAAGCGTAAGCCGACTGGAAGTTGATCGACTTGAGCATGCGCTCCTTCAGTTCAGCAGGCATCGGCTCGCCAGTCTTGTAATGGCGTGCATAGTTGTCAAACACCTCGGGAATCGAGGCAAACGACTCGTTGAACTGCGACGGCATCTCCACAAAGTCACGGGCTACCGATGTGCCGCTCAGGTAGTTGTACTTGCAGTCCGACAGGATGCCGTGCAGAGCGTGACCAAACTCGTGGAACATCGTGGTCACCTCATCCCAGGTCAGCAGCGATGGCTCACCTTCGGGAGCCTTGGCATTGTTGCACACGTTGTAGATGATAGGCAGTTGGTTGCGCAGGTGGCTCTGCTTAGCGAAGCCGTCCATCCACGCGCCACCGCGCTTGGTCGGGCGACGGAAGTAGTCGCAATAGAACAGCGCTTTGGGCTTGCCTTCCTTGTCCAGCACCTCAAACACGCGCATGTCGGCATGGTAGGTCGGGATGTCGGTACGCTCCTTGAATGTCAGGCCGTAGACGCGATTGGCGGCATAGAACACACCGTTGATGAGCACGCTGTCGACATTGAAGTAGGGCTTGATTTCCTCGTCCGAGATGTTGAGCATCTCCTTCTTCATCTTGGCGCTGTAATAGAAGCGGTCGTAGGGCTCGAGTTTGAAGTCGGGACCCATGGTCTTCTGTGCATATTCCTCAATGGCCTTGGTCTCGGCATCGGCCTTGGGGGTGTAAGCCGCAATCAGGTTCTTCAAGAAGGCATACACGTTGTCGGGCGTCTTGGCCATGGTGTTCTCGAGCGAGTAAGAGGCGAAGTTCTTGTAGCCCATGAGTTCAGCCTGCTCGGCGCGCAACTTGGCAATCTCCACCACGATGGGGTAGGAGTTGTACTTGTTGGTGCCGTTAGAGCGGTTGATCGAGGCCTCATACACCTTTTTGCGCAGGTCGCGGTTGTCGAGGCTTGCCAGCAGCGGCTGCTGCGTGGTGTTGACAATCACGATGGCATAGGGCGCTTTCTTGCCCAGGTTCTCGGCGTCCTTGGCACACTGTGCCAGGTCGGCGGCGCTGAGTCCGGCCAGGTCTTCCTTCTTGTCGACCCACACCACGGCGTCGTTGGTGGCATCGGGCACCAGGTCGCCCCATTTCTGCTGCAGGTCGGCAATCTTCAGGTTGATTTCCTTCATGCGCTTCATCTGCTCGTCGTTCAGCAGGGCACCGTTGCGCACAAAGTCCTTATAGACCTCTTCGAGCAACTTCTGGTCCTCGCCCTGCAGGCGGTCGTGGTCGCGGTCGTAGACTTGCTTGATGCGCTCAAACAGCGGTTTGTTGAACGATATCTCGTTCTCCAGGTCGGTGAGCATCGGCATCACCTTCTTCTCGGTCTCGCTGATGACCGGAGTCTTGTCGGCCTCGACGAGCGCGAAGAAAATGCGGCTCACGCGGTCCAGCAACTTGCCGCTCTCCTCGTAGGCGAGGATGGTGTTCTCGAAGGTTGCCGAGTCTTTGTTCTCGACAATCTTGGCTATCTCGGCGCGTTTTTGCTTGATCGCTTCCTCCAGGGCGGGCAGATAGTCCTTTTCCTGGATTTTACTGAAGTCGGGCGCACCATAGGGCAGGGTGCTTTCTTGCAGCAATGGGTTGTTGCTGACATCTTGCTTACATGCGGTGAGTTGTGTCATTCCAGCCACTACCACTACTGCTGCCATTCCAAAAGAAATAAGTTTTTTAATCATTAGTTATTTGATTTTAATTGATACTCGTTACATTGTACACCCACATCACATTGGCAAAGTCAACGTATAGTTGTGAGTTGCCGCCTTTCTCGATGCGGAGCCTGACGGTGCCTTTGTCGCCGTCCTGGTCAATAACGTCGAGCGACCACATGCGGCCGCCCTGGCCGTCGTCTTTTTCATCGCCGTATTCGGTGATGACGTAGGTCTGTTGCTCGTTGCTGTAGATCTTGATGATGTCATCGTCGAAGTTAAACGACACTTTCACGTTGCAGTCGATCCAGTCGGTCCAGTCGACCCACTCGTCGGTGTCGCTATCTACATACTTGTATGCATAAGAAGTTGCCTTATAGAAACTGATTTCAGCAAACATGGTTGTGGCGCAAATGGCCAGCAAAAGTGTGAGAAGAATCTTTTTCATAATTTATAGTTTTAGTGATAATTAGTATTACTCGTTGTTGTTGTCGGTGTCGTTGGTCTCGTCATCGCTGTCGCTCGGCTCCTTGTCGGCATAGGTGCCGTAGAGGTCCTCGTCGTGTTGCTCACGCAGTTTCTCCTTGCGGCGCAGCGACCAGTAAAGCGCCACGATGATGAGTAGCGAGATGCCCAGCACCCCGAAGTAGTACAGGTATTCGCCGTCGGCCAGGCGGGCGCGGCCCATCCAGGCCATTACGGCCAGGTAGATGAGCAGGCACAGCGGTATCACGGTGGAGCGTTTAAGTTTCTTCATCGGTAATCTCGTGTTTGTAGGGCGACAGTTCCGGGTCGAAACTGCCGTCGGTTAGACGGTGGTAAATGCGCAAGCAGGCCCAGGCGTCGGTGGCGGCATAGCGCTGCTGGCTCGGGCTGAGTTCAGCCACCTCCCAGTTGGTGAGGCGCTGCCCCTTGCTGATTTTCTCGTTGAAAAGTATCGAATAGAGTTTTTGCAGACCCAACTCGGCGATGTTGTACTGTTTCACCATCTCCTGAAGTTCGATAAATCCCGCCGGGGTAAAGTCGTAACTGCGGTGCATCACGTTGAAGTCGTCGTGGGTCGACAGGCCCACCTTGGCGCACGAGGCGTCTTCCAGATAATTCTTCAGCGATTCCGGCATCCCTATCTTGCACATCCTGAACAGGAAGCACAAATCTTCGCCGCCCAACTGTAGCAGCGCCACAGGGTGACGCTCGCCACGCTTGAACGACGGGCGGGTCTCGGTGTCGAAGCCCACAAGCGGAAGTTTGCGAAGGTGGGCCACAGCGCTGTTAACCTTTGACAATGTGTCAACAACGATTATTTCGCCTTCGAAACTTACGACGGGCATTTTGTTCACCTGCTCTTTGTCGATTGTAATCGTGTATTTCATTTCACTGACAAAAGTAGTGATATTTTTTTAATTTTTCAAAATTCAATCCATTTTTTTACATTTTTGCAGTGTGGCTTCATGCCCAAGGACCGAAAACGCGCTAAAAAAGTCCCACGGATTATCTGACGGTTCTCGATGATAAACATCAGAGTATCAGATAATCCGTGGGCTTTAACTTCGGTCTGCTCTCAGCCGTGTTACTTGGTGAGGGTGACGATGAGGGTGGCGATGCTGATGAGCGTACCCACCGAACTCATTCCCAGAGTGAGCGCGGGCGGCACTTGCCACGATGAGCGTGCCTTGCTGGCGTTTGGCTCGACGTAAATCACGTCGTTCTGCTGGAGGTAGAAGTCGGGCGACACCAGCAGGTTCTTGTCGTTAAGGTTGACGGTGCGCACTTGGCGGCTGCCGTCGGCATTGGTGCGAACAATCATTACGTTGTCGCGGCGGCCCTGAATGGTCAGGTCGCCCGATTGGGCAAGTGCCTCAAGAATGGTCAGGCGGCCGTTGGGCGACTTGATGACGCCGGGGTTCTTAACCTCGCCCATCGTGGTCACGCGGAAGTTCTGCAGACGCACCTCCACGCCGGGCATCACCGTAAGGTAACGCGGGTAGATTTGCGAAGCAATCAGTTGCTCGGCGGCGCTGATGGTGATGCCGCCCAAGTGCAGTTTGCCAACGAGTGGGAACTCGATATCACCCTGGTTGTCAACCAGGTAGTAGAATATTGAGTTCTCCTGGTTGTTGATGTTGTTGCTGCCTTGCGACGACACGTATTCGTCTTTGTTAAACGGTTTCACAGCCTCCGCATCGGGGCCCGACACGTTGATGCGCAGCAAGTCGCCGGGCATCAGCACGGGGTCGGCGGCACGCGCGGCGGCACGCAGCGACTCCTGCGAGAGCGTGTTGGCATCGATAAGATACGGGATTTCCTTTGAGGTGTTGCAACTGGCAAGTAACAGGCCAACTGCCAAAATGGCAAGTAAATTCTTGATTTTCATATGTTAAGCGTTTTTGATTTATTTTCCTGCATTATCGAGGCAAAATTAGTAAAAATTATCCAATTCACCATCCATCGGCAGATAAAAATTCATGTAGTGCCACTTTTTGTGTCTTTTTGCCCTGAAGTTTAGAAAATTCTTCATACCTTTGTCTACGTGAAACAAGCGAGCATACCCGTCGAGCGGCATCCCTGGCTACCATTCATGCCGCCACAGGCGCGCATCCTCATGCTGGGCACCTTCCCGCCCAAGCGCGAGCGATGGGCTATGGAGTTCTATTATCCCAACCGAATCAACGACATGTGGCGAATAATGGGGCTCATCTTCCACGGCGACAAGAACCACTTTTGGGACGACGGCCGTGGTGGCTTCGACCTGCCGCGCATCCAGCAACTGCTCACCGACAAGCGTATTGCGCTGTGGGACACCGCGATGGCTGTGCGGCGACTGCGCGATAATGCCAGCGACAAATTCCTCGAAATCGTCGAGGAAATCGACCTGGCAACGCTGCTGCGCGAAAATCCCACTATCACCACGGTGATCACCGCTGGCGAGAAAGCCACCTCGGTGGTGGCGCGCCAGGCCGGTGTCGACACGCCGGCGGTGGGGCAGGGTACGCCGTGCTGCGTGGGTGGCCACCAATTCACGCTGTGGCGCATGCCATCGTCGTCGCGCGCTTATCCGCTCGCTCTCGAGAAAAAGGCGCAAGCCTATGCTAAAGTATTTAATTGTGTAAATGAAACGTAAATATCTAATATTCATAGCATTATCGCTGGTGGCTGTCGCGGCTATGGCCCAGGATGCCACCGCATCGGCTCATGCTGGCTCGTGGAGTTACGACTTGTACATGTGGTTCAAGAGCCACATGAATTATGGCACAATCTTGCTGCTGATGGCCATCGAAAGTTCCATCATTCCCTTGCCAAGCGAGGTGGTGGTGCCGCCGGCCGCTTATTTCTCGCTGCAGGCCGACTCGCCGCTGAACTTCGGGTGGGTCATCGCGGCGGCAACGCTCGGCGCCTTCATTGGCTCGGCGATAAACTATGGCCTCTCGGTACTGCTCGGGCGACCTATCATCTATGCCTTCGCTGAGAGTAGGCTGGGTCACTTTTTGCGCCTCAGCGCCAAGAAACTCGACCATGCTGAGGAGTTCTTCCGCAAGCGTGGCGCGGTGTCGATTTTCATCGGCCGACTGCTGCCCGTGGTGCGACACCTCATCTCAATACCGGCCGGACTGGCGCGCATGCATCTGCCCACCTTCTGCCTCTACACCATTCTCGGTGCCGGGCTATGGAACGTGGTGCTCGCTGCGCTGGGCTATCTGCTCTATCTCGTCGTGCCCGACGACCGGCTGCTCTTCGACCAACTCGAGCATTACAGCCTCTACATCAAGATTGCGGGCTTTGCGCTGCTCGCTGCCGTAGCGGCATACCTTATTTATAAATATAAAATCAAAAAATCTACCGACAAACCATGAAAGTAGCCCCCTCACTGCTCAGCGCCAACTTTGGCAACCTGGAGCACGACCTCGACATGATTAACCGCAGCGAGGCCGCTATGCTCCACCTCGACATTATGGACGGCGTGTTCGTGCCGAACATCTCATTCGGCTTTCCCGTGATCGAATATGTGCAACGGCTGTGCAAAAAGCCACTGGATGTGCATCTGATGATTGTCGAGCCGCAGAAGTTCGTCAGCCAGGTGCGCGACACCGGCGCCACGATTATGAACGTCCATTACGAAGTGTGCCCACACCTGCACCGCGTGGTACAGCAAATCAAGAGCGCGGGCATGCAGGCCGGCGTGACCATCAACCCTGCCACCCCGGTGCATATGCTGCGCGACATCGTAGCCGACCTCGACCTGGTGCTTCTCATGTCGGTGAATCCCGGCTTTGGCGGACAGAAGTTTATACCAGGCACACTGCGCAAAGTTGCTGAGTTGAAGCAACTTATTGCCGAGACGGGCTCGCATGCCATCATCGAAGTTGACGGCGGCGTGAACGATGTCACTGGCCGTCAACTTGCCGAGCAGGGTGCCGAAATGGTTGTCGCTGGCAACTATGTCTTTAAGGCTGCCGACCCTTTGCAGGCCATCTCTACCCTTGCGGCTCTGTAGGCGTTTTTGGCGCGTCATTTTTGACAAAAATAAAAAAAATTGCGGCACAATCTTGCGAGTGTCAAAAGTTTGTTGTAATTTTGCACCCGCAAAAAGGGCCACAAGCCCATTTTCACGACCAGGAGAGATGCCGGAGTGGTCGATCGGGGCGGTCTCGAAAACCGTTGTACGCTTTGCGTACCGTGGGTTCGAATCCCTCTCTCTCCGCCAGATGATGACTAACGGCTGAGACGAAAGTCTCAGTCGTTTTTTCATTGTGCCGCGATGTGAGAGCATGCTCTCAAAATCGTGGCGCAATGAAAAAACGAGATGGGCGAAGCCCGTTAGTCATCATCTGGCAGCGGCCCCGCGGGGGCGCAAGGGATGCGCCACAGCGAATCCCTCTCTCGGTTTAGAAAAAGCAAAACTTGTTTTGTTTTTCGGAACCGCCGCATGATTGCGCGCAGCGAATCCCTCTCCCCACCATCCACATCTCGTTCGCCATTTTCAAAATAATGATATTTGGTTGCAAAATCTTTTGGCCAATTCAAAAAATAAGGCTAAATTTGCAGGCGAAAGTTCGGAAAAGTGTATTACTTGCACACAAAATCGAACTATTTTGTGTTTTATGAGAATAGAGCGAGATATAATCAGTTTCTTCCGGCAGTGGAAAGACAACCCCGACAGGAAGCCTCTGCTGCTAAAAGGCGCACGTCAGATTGGTAAGACATGGGCCATGCAAGCGTTTGGCCAGGAATCCTTTGATTACTGTGTGAAGTTTGACTTTGACCGTCAGCCTGAGTTGAAGTCTGTTTTTCAGATAACAAAATCGCCTGATCGCCTGGTCAAAGAATTGACTCTTTACTGCGATCAACCTATCGTTCCGGGCAAGACATTGATGATATTTGATGAGATTCAGGAATGCGAGGAAGCCCTCAACAGTTTGAAGTATTTCTGCGAGGATGCACCCCAGTATCATATCATTGCCGCAGGGTCCTTGCTTGGCGTTGCGGTGAAAAAGCGTGCGTTGGCCGTCCCAGTGGGCAAAGTACAGGTTGTGAGGATGTCACCCGTTACATTTAAGGAGTTTCTTCGCGTCAGTGACCCAAAAACTTTTGAGTATATTGATGCTTTGCACGAGATACGGCACTTGCCAGAAATTATCTTGAACAAGTTGGCTACAGAGTATCGCCGATATCAAGTGTCAGGAGGAATGCCTGAACCCATTGTGGCTTTGCTTGAGGACAAAGGCGTGGGGGTGGTGGAGTCCAAACTTCAGGACATCCTCGACCTCTATGAACTCGACTTTGCCAAGTATGCCGAGGCTCTTGAGATACCACGCATCCATGCCATCTGGCACTCACTGCCAGCACAACTCTCAAAAGAGAACCGGAAGTTTATTTACCGCGTTATTAAGAGTGGCGCCCGCAGCAAGGATTACGAAGATGCGTTGATGTGGCTGGAGGAGGCTGGGATGATTTACAGGGTGTACGACATCAGTAAGCCTGGAATGCCGCTTTCGGCCTATCGCGAGACAAATGCATTCAAGGTCTATGCTTGCGACTGCGGTTTACTTCGGCGATTGGCACACCTGCCTGCCACGGTCGTTACCGACCCCATTGCTAACTACACCGAGTTTAAAGGCGCGCTGGCCGAGAATGCCGTTTTGCAATCGGTGATACCCTTAATGGACGGGCAAGTACCAAGTTATTGGACATCCGACGCGAAGGCTGAAGTTGAGTTTGTCATCCAGTGGGGGACGCAGATTATCCCTATTGAGGTCAAGGCCGAAGGCAATATAAGCGGCAATAGCCTCTCGGTATATAGCAAAAAGTATAACCCACAGTGCCGCATACGGTTCTCAATGCTGAATCTTCAGTATAACGGAGGGCTTATCAGCAGTCCTTCACCATTGGCTGGATGGCTTGATAAGTTGTTGATGATGCTTCCTGAGGGTGAAGCAACTGTGAGTTGAACATATTTTGATAATTCGTCACCCGCTGTTATGGCCTGGCCATAAGTTTGGCGGTTGTAAATAAATATTTGATTATGAAGGAGATATATCTTGCTGGAGGGTGCTTCTGGGGAACAGAGCACTTCTTTAAACAAATCGACGGGGTAGTGGAGACACAGGTGGGCTATGCCAACAGCGTCACCGAGAACCCCACGTATCAAGAGGTGTGCACCTCGGCGACACACGCTGCCGAGACGGTGCGCGTGGTCTACGACCCCGACAAAGTGGGGCTTCGCTTCCTGCTGAAGATGTACTTTGCGGCCATCGACCCGGTCAGCGTCAACAAGCAGGGCGGCGATGTGGGCACGCAGTATCGCACTGGCATCTATTATGTCGACCCTGCCGACCGCGCTGTCATCGACGAGGTCTACCAGGCTGAGCAGGCCAAGTGTTCCGAACTTTTTGCCGTGGAGAATCAACCTCTGGAGAATTTCTTCCCCGCCGAGGACTATCACCAGGACTACCTCGACAAGAACCCCGACGGCTACTGCCACCTGCCGCTGGCACTGTTCAAGATGGCCAAGGAGGCTACACCGTGTCCCGACTGACGCGTGCGACTGCCAAGATAATTAATCACACTCATCACAATAGTAATGAAACACATATTATTCACACTGGTTGCTCTCACGGCGCTCACGCTCAGCGCCGGCACACCGTTGCCCCCGGTGGGCGACTGCTGCCAGGCAACCGACACAATCTGCAAAGCGACTATGGAACAAAACATGCAAGAGGTGCAGAATTTCCTCAAAGAGTGCAGCGCGTTCTTCATCGCCACGGTCGATGGCGACCAGCCACACGTGCGCCCCTTCGGCGTGTCGGAAATCATCGACGGCCGCTTTTACATCCAGACGGGCAAGCGCAAGGACGTGTACAAGCAAATCAAGGCCAATGGCAAGTTTGAGATCTGCGCGCTCAAGCCCTCGGGCAGCGAGTGGATGCGACTGAGCGGCACGCTTGTCGACGAGAACTCGATAGCGGTCAAGGAAGAGTTCCTGAACCGCAACGAGATGCTCAAGTCGATGTACAGCGCCGACGACGACAACACCGCCTTGCTGCAAGTCATCAACGCCACGGCACGATTCTTCTCGTTCGGCGCGCCCGAGCGCACTATCCACTTCTGACATGAGAGCCACTGTCGACCCTATGGGTCAGGCTATTGCCGATTTCCACCGTCGCGGCACGGCATCGACGCTCAGGGTGTTCTCACCAATGTTCGACGAGGACGAGATTCCCGTCGACATGCTTTTCCGCCAGGTTGACGACATGCCCGTGCTGGAACGCTGCGCCCTCGACAAGGCTCGCGGGCGCACTCTCGACGTGGGCGCTGGCGCCGGATGCCACACCCTGGAGTTGCAGCGGCGAGGCATCGATGTCACCGCGGTCGACATCTCGCCGCTCGCCGTGGCCACCATGCGCCAGCGGGGCGTGAAAAAAGCGGTCGAGAGCGATTTCTTCGACCTCAACGAGAGTTACGACACCATCTTGATGCTGATGAATGGCATCGGCATCGTGGGCACGCTCGACCGCCTGCCGCAATTTTTTGCCCACCTCGACCGCGTCCTCGCCCCAGGCGGACAGGTGCTCTGCGACTCATCGGACATCAGTTACGTGTTTCGCGACGACGACGGCGTGCTCGACTATCCCGGCGAGGGCTACTATGGCGAACTCGTCTACCGCATGCAGTATGGCGACACGGTGGGCGAGCCTTTTCCCTGGCTATTCATTGACCATGACACATTGGCGGCCGCGGCCCGCCAGGCTGGTTACCGAATGGACGTTGTTGCCGAGGGCGAGCACTACGACTACCTCGCGCGTCTCGCAAAACTTTGAATCACAATGGATTATAGCAATATTATTGACCAATATCTCGAGAAACCCTATTGGGTCGTCGACATCTTGCCCAAGCAGGTGCCAAAAGGCAGTCGAGGGCAGTATTTCCGTGTCGAGGAGTACTTCCGCACCGAGAGTCGCATGGCCAAGTTAAGCGAGAAGTTTGCCAATGTGCTGCTCAAACTCAACTGCTACGACGACATCGACGTGGGCATTGCTGAAGGCGAGTGGACGCTCAACCCAGCCCCGGCTTTGCTCCATGAGTGGTTGTGCCACCGCCGCCCGGTGTATGTGTTGCTGAAAGGCGCCGACGCCATGATTGTGGCCGACCGCGACGACACTTACATGACGATCTACAACCCCGATGACGACACCCTGTCAATCCTCCGCCAAATAGCATCATCCGAAGGCCTGTTCCTCTGGAAACCCTAACAATGTAAGCACCTTATTCATAGTGCAATAGGTTGCATGAAAAGAGTGCGCTTCACGCAGAAATTTTAGAATTAAGAAAATTGCACGACCTGACGTTATTTTAAATAATTAGTCGTGTAATTTTTAATTTTCATAAATTTCCGCCCGTTAGAGCGCACTCCTTTACGCGATGTGAGTGCGCTTCGCGCAGAAAACAAACTGTAGAGAAAACTTACGCTATGCCCAAGAGTTCGATTTCGAAAATCAGGGTTGAGCCGCCGGGGATGCCGGGTTGCGAGTGCTTGCCGTAGCCCATCTCGGCAGGGATGTACACCTCCCATTTGTCGCCGATGTGCATCTGCTGCATGGCGACCACCCAGCCTTCAATCAGGTTGAATAGGCGGCATGCTAATGGTGCGCCGCCACGGCTGCTGTCGAACTGCTTGCCGTCGATGGTCTTGCCGGTATAGTGCGCGGTGATGACGCTGCGCAGGGTGGGCTGGGCGCTTGCGGCATCGCCCTCGGCAAGCACCTTGTAATAAACGCCTTTAGCGAGGGCTTTCACCCCGGGCTCTTGCGACTTGGCGGCGAGCCAGTCCTTGTTTGCTTGGTAGTATTCTTGCTTTGTAATTTTCATTCCTCCAATTGTTGTTTAATCATTGTCCATGCGTGCGAGTCGAAGAGGAAGCACTGCTTCATCGTTTCGACCATCGTGGTGAAGCGACTGTAGGGGATGGTGAAACTCAGTTCGTCCTTGCCGACCCAGGGGCGCACCGACGGGTCGAAAAGCCCGAGGAAGCAGCGATGTCCGCACTTGGCGTTTTCACTCACTGCCATCGACACCACCGTGCTGCATCCCGAGCCGAATTGCGACACCACGGCATCGGGCTCGTTGCTGTCGTAGAATGCCCATCCGCACAGGCCCGAAAGCATGTCGGGCGTGGCAAAAAACAGGATGCCCTCGGTGCCCTCGAACGACTCGGCCTGGTCGATTCTTATGAAGTTCAGATACGGCTTTGTGGCGCGTGTGATGCCCAGGGCGTTCACGTAGTCCACAACTATCTCGGGCGTTTTCTTGTACTTCTCCTTCAGCGACACAAAGCCCGGCACATGCTGGGGCATGTCGCTAAATCCGGTGTAGAGTTTGCCGCCGCCACAGCCAATGACGTCGACGCTAAGGGCGACGGGCTGGCCCTCGCGCGCCGCTTGCAGCCCCTTGAAGAAGCAGCCGCCTATTTTTGCAGTGTCGGCAACCGCCGTGTCGCTGTAGCCGAACAGCAGCGGCAGCGACGCCTTACTGCCGAAGGCCTCACGGTAGTTTTGAATGAATTCCTTTATCTCCATAACATTCTTTTTTGGGGACAAATATAGTGTTTTTTCGCCAATTCTGAGTAATTTTGTGGTCTAAACAATTGACCGAGGATTATGAACGAGATATTCGAAAAAAACTTGGGCCGCGACCTGCATCAGTTTCTGCTGATGATGAACGAGGTGGACGAGCGCATCCCCGACTGCCCCGACGTGGAGCAAAAGTGGCCCGAAATTGCCAATGCCTACCTGCCCGACGGCATCCGCGAGTTTCAGGATTTCCCCACCGCGTCGCTCGGATGGATGATGTACATCGGCATGGCGGTGGCTAAGTATTGGGACGCCGAGTGGGAAATCTACTCAAACATCGACGACCTCTACGCCTATATGCGCGACAAGCGCGGCTACGACAACCTCGATGAGTACATCCTCAACGATGTGCTTTTGCTGCGCGGCGACGACATCGCGGCGACCGAAAAGTTGGTGGGGGAGTGCTCGGCAAGGGTCTACAACACCTTGATGCACCAAAACATCGAGCCCGGGACGCGCGAGGCCCTCGAGGCTTACGTGGCCTGCCTGAGCCAACTGTACCTGATGGGCTCGGCGGTGCAACTCAAGCGCATGGGCTATCACATGGTGAAGATGGGCTGACGCGACGGCAAAAACTCTTTCTCGCAAAGACGGTGCAGCAAAATGTTGCCCAAAAATTGCCGCTCGTAACGAAAATTTCACTAATTTTGTACTCAAGAAATTGTGCCGTGGCTCACATTTTGCCGCCGGTAATCATTGTGAGTGGGTTAACTTCTTGATTGATGGCGAGTTAACGCTCGTGGCCATCTTTTAGTTTGTATTCTTTTTTGCTCGCGGCGCTGTCGCTGGCAAAGAAATAAAATGTGATTTAAAAGATATGATTAACCGTTTTTTGATTAGGGTAAAGGTCATTCAGGCTCTCTACAGTTATGTGCTCAACCGCCCCGACCGCACCGTGAAGCAAGCCGTGCATGAACTGCAGAACAGTTTCGACAAGTCTTACGAGTTGTATTTTTACTTCTTGCAACTGATTGTCGAACTCACCAGCATGCAGGATCGCCGACTCGACGACGCGCGCAACAAGTTCTTGCCCACCGAGGAGGAGATGAATCCCGACACCCGGTTTATCGACAACCGCTTGGTGAAACTGCTTAACGCCAACGAGGACTTCAGCGAGTATTGCGAACACCACAACGTGTCGTGGACCGACGACATCGTGTTCATGCGCTTGCTGCTCGACAAGGTGCTCAACAGCGATTACTACAAGGCTTACATGCAGCGCGGCGAGCAGGATACCACCTTGGGCGACGACTGCGAACTGTGGCGCAACCTGATCAAGAACCTCCTGGCCAACGACGAGGACTTTATCGACCATATCGAGAACATGTCGGTGCATTGGAGCATCGAAGACTGCGACGTGATGAGCCAGTTTGCCATCAAGACCATCCGGCGCTTTGAGACGGGCGACGACAAGCCCATCATGCCCATGTACAAAGACGAGGAGGATGCCCGCTTCGGCGAGGACCTTTTCGGCTGGGCCATCGACGAGATGGAGGAGAACAACATGCTCATCGACAAGGCCGTCGACACCTCGCGCTGGAGCCACGAGCGTGTGGCCTTGATGGACCGCATCATCATGTGCGCCGCAATCAGCGAGATGCGCCACTATTACCTCACCATCCCCGTGAGCGTAACCCTTAACGAGTACATCGAGTTGGCAAAGATATTCAGCACGCCCAACAGCGGACAGTTTGTCAACGGTGTGCTCAACGGCATCGCTCACAGCCTCGACCTCCCGCGCGGGGCAAAGCCAAAAAAATAAGAACAATTATTCATAAACAAATACACACATTATTATGTTATCAACGATTCTTTTGCAAGCGGCACAAGGTGCTGCACCCAGTGGCGGTATAGCCGACTATAGCAGTCTGATTATGATTGTTGCCCTTATCGCAATCTTCTATTTCTTCATGATTCGCCCGCAACAGCAGAAGCAGAAGAAGATCAACGAGTTCCGCTCGAGCCTGAAGAAAGGCGACAAGGTGATGACTGCCGGTGGCATCTACGGACGCATCGTGACCATCAAGGACAGCACTGTGATTCTTGAGGTTGCCGACGGTGTGCGTATCACCATCGACAAGGCAATGATTTACCAAACTGCACAGGAGGTGGCCGAAACCGGCGCTGAGCCTGGCAAGTAATTTAATCGCTACACGATGAGCCGAATAGCCGATTTCTTCAAGCGCATCACCGCGTTCCGCGTCAAGGACAGCCGCACCCGCTCGGTGCTGCTTTACCTGTTCTTTGTGCTGATTTCGGCTATCTTTTGGGGCTTTCTCACGTTCAACAACTCGATTAACGTCGACGTCGAGGTGCCGGTGGTGATCACTGGCATACCCCAAAACGTGCGCTTCCTCAACAACATCCCCGACACTATAACCGTCAACGTCAACGACCGCGGCACGAGTTTCATCAAGTACATGTTTTGGGAAACGCCGAAACTCGAGTTGCGCTTTGGCGACTATAGCGACGGCATCAGCCAGTTTCGCGTCGATGCCAGCAATATGCGCAAACTCGTCAGCCGGCTGCTTAACCGCAATCCGTCGACACTCACCATCCTGCCCGAGAGCATAACGGCAAAGTTCACCGACTTGCCCGGAAAACTCGTGCCTGTGGTGCTTGATATCGAAGTTAATCCGGCGATGCTATATGCGCAAAACGGTGTGATTGAGCGCAGTGCCGACTCGGTGGTGGTCTATGGCGACAAGGCGTCGCTGCAAGAAATTACCGAAGTCTACACCTATCACGTCAAACTCAACGACCTGACCGACACACTGCATCGGCGCGTCACCGTGTCGCCAATCAAGGGTGTCGTCATCGAGCCGCGATATATCGACATCATGGTGCCCATCGAGAAGATGATTACCCACACGCAGCGCATTCCCGTTTCGGTGCGCAACGTGCCTAACGGCATTCGCGTAATCGTCTTCCCGTCGAGCGTCGATGTGAGTTTCCGTGCGCCCATGAGTGCCGCCCGCAACCATAACGACGAGATTACCGCCGTGGTCGACTACAACAGCATCGTGCCCGGCAACCGTAAGGTGGCCATCGGAGTAGGGGAGTCGCCCGGCTCTTATCAGGATGTGCGACTGGCGCTCGACAGCGTGGAATATATGATTGAGAAACAATAACGCGTTGTGGAACTGATAGTTATTGCTGGCGGAATAGGAAGCGGAAAAAGTGTGGTCTCGCGCATGGTCGAGGTGATGGGCTATCCCGTCTACGACTGCGACAGCCGCGCCAAGTGGCTCATGGAGCACGACGGCGACCTGCGCGACGCGCTCACCCAGTTGCTCGGCGCCGAGGCTTACCGCGACGGCCGTCTCGACCGTGACTACGTGAGCCGCCGCATCTTCGGCGATGCGGCTTTGCTGGCCGCAATCAACGCCGCTGTGCACCCCGCCGTGGCGCGCGACTTGCAGCGGTGGCGCGACAGCCAAGACGGCGCGCTATGCTTTGCCGAAACGGCAATTGTGCGCACCAGCCGACTCGACAAGGTGGCTAACCGCGTATGGTGGGTCGACGCGCCCATCGACGTGCGCATCAAGCGCGTGATGGCGCGCAACGGTGTCGACGAGAGCCGCGTCAGGCAGCGCATGCAGGCACAGAGCGTCGAGACGCCGAGCCCTGATTTCTGCCGCATCGTCAACGACGGCAACACGGCCGTGTTGCCACAAGTGATGGCTTTGCTTGGCCAAAAAGACCGCTAAAGCATTACACGAGAATTTGTATTATAATTTATTAAATATTAGAAACTTATTATGCTGAAAAAAGTATTGGCAATCTCGGGAAAATCGGGATTATACGAGTTGATTTCTTATGGTAAAAATATGATCGTGCTCAAGAGCCTGGTCGACGGAAAACGCCTGCCGGCTTACTCGCGCGACAAGATTATCTCGCTGGGCGACATCTCGATGTACACCACTGGCGACGACGTGCCTCTGGGGCAGGTCATGCAGTCGATTTTCGACAAGTTCGACGGCAAGGCAATCGACACCAAGAAGTACGAGACCGCTGAGCAAATCCACGATTTCTTCATCCAGGTGTTGCCTGACTATGACCAGGATCGTGTCTACAAGAGCGACATCAAGAAAGTAATCAACTGGTACAACCTGCTCGTGGGTGCCGGATACACCTCGTTCCTCCCTGAGAAAGAGGAAACGCCCGAGGGCGACAATGCCGACGAAAAGAAAGACGAGTAAATCCACATTCAAGTTCTGGGGCGATTACAGCCTCAGAACTTGATCTTTTATAACTCATGCGCGCTGTGAAAAACAACCGATTGTGCTTGTGGCTGGCTTTGCTGTTGCTGATGCTGGCGCAGGCGTCGTGTCACAAGGGCATCAACACCTCTAACCATGGTAAATATCCTCGCCACCGACATGCGCGCAACGACGACAGCGGCCGACACGGCCACGACGACAACGACAAGCAAAATGCCGACGACGATTGGAAAACCTTGAACATCAAACTGCGTCGCGGCGACAACAAGGTGTTGTACGCCGAACTGAAGCGATGGCTCGGCACGCCATATAAATATGCCGCCCAGGAGTGTGGCGTGGGCACCGACTGCTCGGGAATGGTCATGATGGTGTATCGAAATGTGTACAACATCGACATTGAGCGCAATTCAGCCCGGATATTCGAAAAAAACTGCAAACCCGTAAAGCGCAACGAACTCCAGGAGGCCGACTTGGTATTTTTCAACAACGGCAAGTCGAGCCGCATCACACATGTTGGCATCTACCTGCGTGACAACAAGTTTGTCCACGCCTCATCGTCGCGAGGCGTGATGGTCAGCGACCTCAACCAGAACTACTGGGTTGAACACTTCCAATGCGCCGGCCGCATCCTCTAAAAATCAAAGGGACGGCATTCTATGTTCCTGTGCAAGTAAAACGCGGATTTTTTTTCGTTATGCTGTGATTTTTTTGTTTTCTCCGTAACATGTCTCGTTTTT
>CACYRK010000020.1 GCA_902776835.1 uncultured Bacteroidales bacterium | reverse complement strand
GCGCTCACCGCCCCGACTTGGGGCGAAAAGCGGTGCAAAATTACTGCTCCCGGACGACATGGCCAAATTTTTTCGCGACTTTTTTTCAAAAAAATTTCAGCGAAAACACAACGGGCTGATAACCAGCCATGTGGGGAAAATGTTTTTTTCAAGCCTTAGGGGGGGGCAGCGAGGGAGCCAGCGCGGCAAGGCCCGCGAGAAGGGGGCTGGCGGGGGCGGCCGTGGCATGGCGAACGGGCGGGGGGCAGCACTGTGGGGGAGGCATTGCGAGGGGGCCGCGACGAAGCCGCGGCATGGCAAACAGGCTGCGGCACGGCTGGGGGCTAAATTATAATAATGTGTAACTGCTCGGGCTTGGAGGCTCGAGCAGTTACTTGGGCGGCCGTTTGGGCCGCAATGTGGCTTTACTTTATTGTACTGTTGATTATTACTTGCCGAGCAAGATGTTAATCAACTTGTTGAGATCTGAGCCATCGATGCGGTCGTCGTCGACCAGGTCGGCATTGCCGGTGTAGTTGCTTGCGTTATCCTTGCCCAGCACGATGTTGATGAGGATGTTCAGATCCTCGCCGTTAACGGCTCCGTCGGCGTTAATGTCGCCCTCAAACCCTTCGGCACCAAGAGTGACGTCAAGGACGATGTCGGCATTATCGTCGGCAAAGGCGAGGTGCTCGGCCTTGAAGTCGTAGTCACCGCCAGCGATTGCGACAGTGTAAAGGTGCGACGGATCGGCGTTCACGAAGTTGAATGTGCCGTCGGCTTGAATGCCTAAGTTGTGGGAGGTGTTGTCGGTTTCGTCGGTTATCGCCAGAGTGAGCCCCGAAACAGTATTGCCTTGTGCGTCAAGCACCCGGCCGCGAATGTCGTTGGTAATGTAACGAAGTCGGAAAGCCGGCAGTTGCTTGGCGTCGAATGTAAAGTCGGCGTTTGGCATAAAGATTGGCAACAGTGCAAACATCGAGTTAATGCAGTAATCCTGCGTGCGAATCACGAGGGCATTATCGGTATTTGACAGAGTGGTTTCGAGAGCGAAATTCAACACTTCGTTTTCGGGGAATGCGATGCCGAGCGTGACGAGCAAACTGTTTCCGTCGTAGACAAACGGATTGATGTCGAGGTCAAACATGTTGCTCCGCGAGGTGTCGGTGGGAAGCGTACAATCTGCGTCGCTTGCGACAAGGTATTCATCGCCCGGGAACGGATGCTGGCTAATTCCTGAAGCATCGACATTCTGACGAGTGAGCGTACTGTTTTGCAAATAAACGCTAACATTGAACGATGTATCGCCGCCCATGTTCTTGCCGTCGAGGGCGATGCCTGTGATGCGTGCTCCGCTGGGCAGTCCCTGCAGTTCCTGCTTTGTAGCGAGGCAACTGACCTGAAAGCGATCGAACACCAGGTGCATTCCGGCGATATCAATTGTGTTAAACACTTGTTGTGTACTCTGTGGTTGCTTGACAATCATCTGCACGTCCTGGTCGCTGCCGATGGTTACACGGCCGCCGGTGATGGCTGGCTGTGCGCTTGCCACAGCCATTGCTGCGGCAAGCGTGATAAAAAGTAATAATTTCTTCATATTTACGGAATTAAACATATCAAATTAAGAGCAATAAATGAAACACATATCGTTGACATTTAATAGATTAGGAGCAGTAACTCCAATCATTAAAGGCCTTGACATGCATAACTTACATGCAAATTTCGTCAAAATTCTTGAGGCATGCAAGCATTTCGCCCAAGAATTAGTTTTCGATATATGAAAAGTCTTCTGATTGTAAAACAATGGCCACATGGGTGTTGTGCCATGTGGCCATTGTGATAATTAGAGGTATTATTAGAGTAGCATCTTGCTACTGCGTGTGGTACCGTCGTTGAGTTGTTCCACCACAATGTTTATACCAGGCCATGGGCGTGTGGCGCGTTGCCCAGTAAGGTTAACATAATACGTAGAGACAACTTGCGCATCTGAGCGAATCTCGCTGATTGCTGACGACGTGCCGCCCGTAAGACTCAGCGTTGCGTAGAGGTCGTTAACTTGGCATTGCTTGGCTGTTCCGACTGCGTTAATATCGCCATAGACGCTCTCAAAAACGGGGCCGAAGCGCTGCTCGACCTCGGCAAGCAGTAGTCCACGCATCGCGGCGCGGTAAAGCGGCTTGACAAGATTGTCGATGATGGCGTTGAACCCCGTCATAACATCGTCGCGCAGGTCGTCGGTTCGCTTGAGGTTCTCGTTGCCCTCGGTCATGAGCAAATAGGTGCGCCGTGCCGGGTCTTCGAGGTAGTTATTAGCGATGACGGCAGCAGCCGCGGCATCCTCGGGCATATCCATGATCTGGTTCACGACATCCATGCTGCCGAACTTTTCTTCGAGTTTGGCAATCACTCGCGGCCAGTAGAGCGCTACGAGCGTGCGCACAAGCGACGGTATAGCGCGTGCGAGCACGGCTTGCGACTGCACCTGCAAGTCGGGCATTGAGGGTATCGACGCGATGTAGCCTGTGGTGAGTTGCAACTCGGTGGCATCGGGGTTGAAGTGCATTGTGCGGAAAGGATGCGGATAGCCCACGAGCGCGCCACTGGAAACCTCGACGAGCGAGTCGGTGAGAGTGCTATTGTAGGTCTGAGCTATGTCCTGCACATGGAAATGTCCGGTGAGCACCACCTCTGCCCCAGCCTGCATGAGTTGCTGCTGCGCTGTGGCGGCATTCTCGAGCAGATAAGGTGTGAGCAGCGACTCCTCTTTGTCAAAATGCGGCACCAGGTGGTGGTGAAGCATTGTGATTACCTGCTTGCCGTCGTTGCGGGCCTTCTTAAGGTGATTGCACGCCCACTGCAGTGTGGCAGGCTTGAGACGCCCGCCCACATGCGACGAGTTGGTGTCGTCGCCACGCGCTATGAGTGTGTTTTCCTCGTCCTCGTTGCTGTCGAGGGCCAGAATCACCATCCCGGGCATTGGCTCGGCGATGTAACTCAGCGAGGCGTCGTCGCGCTTGGTGCCCGAGTAGCCGTAATGGGCATAGAGCGAGGCAAAGTCATCGCGAGTGACTGTGGGTGCATAGTTCCAGGTGTCGCCGTCGTAAGTCTTAGCACCCGGGTTGTTGCAGTCGTGGTTTCCTGGCACAACGAGCGACGGAATGCCAGCGCTGCGCAGACGGTCAAGTTCGTTAACCACATACAGGTGGCTGTCGAGTTCACCGTCTTTGGTAAGGTCGCCCGAGATGAGCACCAGGTCGGGGTGAAGTGTGATGATGCTGTCGACCATAGTGGTGAATATCTCGGCACTTTGTCGCAGCATTTTGCGGTCGGTGGCCACATGACTCTCAAATGCCGAGCCGTCGTTTATGAGCAAGTTTGGCGCCATTACGTGGATATCGCTGAGCACGACGATGCGGTATCCACCAAGGTCAACCGCCTTGTCGTTGACACGGAAGTACGCCGAAGCGAGCAACTCTCCCCCACCCTTACAGCGAATCTCGTAGTCGCCCGGCTCGAGCGCGTCGGGATATATCCACTCACCGCTGGGTTGATCCGTAGTGAGCACGTAGCGCATAGGTTGGTAAGACAGCCCCTTGTAGAGAGACACCATAGTCCCGGCGGGTATGTCGCTATAAGTGATGGTGACGTTGTCGCCCGCGGTATAGGCTGCGCGTCCTACACTTACTTGCTGAGCCTGCGCAAGCAGCGCAGTGGCGCAAAGTGCGACCGAGATGATTGCTTTAAATCTCATAACGGTTCAATTATTTGCCAAGCAGGATGTTGATGAGGGCGTTCAGATCGTTGCCGTCGACGCCGCCTACGCCGTCAACGTTTCCACGGCCGTCGTAGTCATTATTATCCTTACCCAAGATGATGTTGATAAGGATGTTCAGGTCAGTACCATCGACACTGCCATCGGCGTTGATGTCGCCCGTGGCCAACTCGCTGGCGCCGATGAGGACATTAAGCACGATGTCGGACATATCGTCGGCAAAGGCCAGATGCTCGGCGGCAAAATTGTATTCGCCACCTGTGATGGCGACGGTGTAGAGGTGCGTCGGGTCGACACTTTTGAAGGCAAAGGTGCCATCGTCCTCAATTTTGAGGCCACGCTTATAGGTGATGTTATCTGTCTCGTCGGTGATGATGAGTTTGAGTCCGCTGACCAGATTGCCTTGCGCGTCGCTTACCGAGCCTCGGATATCGTTGGTGAAATATCGCATGGTGAATGCGGGCAACTGCTGCGCATTGAAGTCAAAATCGAGGTCCGGCATCAGGATTGGCGCCAGTGCGGCGAGCGAGTTGATGCAGTATTTCTCGGTGCGAATCACCAGAGCGTTTTCAGTTTTTGCCGTAGCCATGTCGAAGGAGAAATTCACGATGTCGTTCTCCGGCAGTTGGATGTCGAGCGTGATAAGCACGTTGTCGCCGCTGTAGGTAAACGGGTCGAAGTCGACATCAAACAGTGTGCGCCGCGCGGTGTCGCCAGGCAGATGACACTCCACATCGGCAGCGACGAGGTATTCCTCGCTCGGGAAAGGATTCTGCTCAAACCCCAAGCCGTCAATCTCTTGGTCGGCAAGTGTGGTGTTCTGGGCATAAAAACTCACGGTGAGCGTCGAGTCGCCGCCCAGATTATTGCCATCGAGGCTTATCCCGGTGATGCGCGCCCCGTCGGGCAGCCCGGCCAAATCTTGTGTCGTGGCTAAGCAATTCACTTGGAAGCGGTAGAACTCGAAGTGGCGGCCCATGGCGTCGATGACGTTGAACACGCGCTGGGTGTTGTCGCGCTCTTTGACCAGCGACTGCATGTCCTGGTCGCTGGTGACGGTTGCCCGTCCACCAGTAATGTAGGACCGCGCGCTGGCCACCACGGCAACAACTGCGAGTGTTATAAGTAGTAATGATTTCTTCATAATCTATGATTTAAAAACAATGGTCACACGGAGCGTGCCATGTGACCATTTTCTTGAGTATTCTGTTTAGAACAGCATCTTCGACGAGCGTGTGGTACCGTCGTTGAGTTGCTCCACCACGATGTTGATCCCATCGAACGGAGTGTCGCTCTCGATGCCTTGCAGGTTGTAGAAGCGCACCGACTTCACCGTCGCTGTGCTCTTAACACCCTCAACCGAAGTCACGATAACGTTTGTGGGCGAGAGGTCGAGCGGGTAAACGACATGCTGAGTGCTCACAGGGTCACTCTCATTGATGGTGGGATCACCCTCGGCACGGCGAGGAGCGTTGCTGCTTGCAGAACCGCTTTCAGCTGTAATGGATGCCTTGAAGCAGATTGCCTTGCCCTCAAGCTCAGCCAATTTCTCCTCAGTCCAGTCATCAGCATTGCCTCCATACATCTCGGGACGTAGAAGCACGCGGCCGTGGAAATCCAACGCATTATCTCCCCTTGCATCATTCTTAGCGGGCATATACGCATAAACATCATCACCTACTTTCTTAAGGATTGCCCAAGTCACATTAGCCACCTCGGCTGGCTTCGGGGTCATAAAGAAGTAGTTCTGATTGTTAAGACCAGACTGGAGCAGGTGTGTCGTGTTGTCAGCCATCAGGTGAGCCACACTGTATGTATTGAGGGTGAAGTTTGTATTACCCGATTGGTTTTCAACACCAAGCATGTTGAAAACTGGCGCGGCTTTGTGAGCAGGCTTAGTTGCTGCAATATAACCCTTAAGATTTCCACCTGGGATTGTCATACCCGGTTGGAAGTCGCCGGCAATTGATGTCGGCACCTTGATAATCACCCAGTTACTCTGGTCGTAATCTGACGGCTCAAGCAGTTTTTGTGCAGCACCCACTACATTGCCCTCCTCGGGGGTAAAGTTGTAATAATTATCTGGCATGCCCTCAACCTTACTCCAATAGCTCTTGTTGTTTTGCATATCTCGAGCAAACACTAAACCGGCCTTTTCATTGACATAACAAACCAAAAGGTTATCTTTAATCTTCACATAGTCCTTATCGGTCCACTTCGCGCCGTTTTCTTCGTAGATAAGGTCGGCAAGTTCAACCTCAGTAGGTTCATAAACGATAGGCTCAGACTTCTGTCCAAAATAAGCACGATTGCCGTCGGTCAAGTCGTTATTAGAAAGAGCAGTGCCTGTAAACTCGACCTTTCCATCAGCTGTCAATGATAGTTTATACAAGTTAACAACACCATTCCCTTCTGTGCCACTTGAAAACCATCCTCCAGATGTACTTGCTTGTGCATTTCTAACCAAATATGATTCTGCTTTTTCTAACTTATTAACACTCTTGTTGGTTGGGTCATTCACAGTCCCTGTTGGAGGTATATAAGGCACGAAACGGTTGTCGTTAGGGTCATTTGATTGCGAACGTGCCACAAAAGGAATACCAGCGGGAATCACGTTCACTTTACTGGCGAAACGACCAGTTCCGTCTAAGTTATCATCATTGTACTGGATAGCGACAGTCTGCTTGCTCGAGTTGACGAAGAAGCACTGCACATTGCTTGGCACCTCTACAGGGAAAGGCAGGCACATAGTTGCGTAATACCATGTAGTATTATCAGTATCTTGTCCTGATTGCACATCTGTTATTTGAAATGCGCGAGGACCATCTCCAGTTACATCGTATTCGGTAGTACCATTATTTAACCAATGATACTTTACATTGTAGCTTTTATCGGCCGGAGGAAAGCCCAAGAAGCTGTGCATACTTTTGGTCTCATTACCATTTGCAGTATTAGCATTTTGTGCATCCTGGCCATCCACTTCCTCAAAAAGCCATTGAGCTGCAGTACTGGTTGTAATACCTAAATATCCATCTGGGTAATCAGCCTGGCCACTTGTATAGGCTTCTTCCCAACAAGGTGTTCTTGTGACTATTAAAACAGAAACCTGAGATGTGATACGGAATTTTTTTGAAGTATCGCTTGGCCGGCTAAAGGTCAAAGCGCTACTATTACTCCAATTTGCAGCACGCCTTCCAGATGATTCATTTTCAGCAGCTACACTATAATTATCTAATTGGCTACCAACCTCTATGCCTTGAGTGTAAAGGCCATCTCTCGAAGACACCTTTTGATATCTAAATATCGAACCTGGACTTGTCAAAGCCTTATCAGCAGAAATCAAAATCATGGGCTGTCTAAAAGCATCGGTACCAGGGTCAGAAAGAAAAGAGGTTGATTCACCTTCTTGCCCCACCCAACAGAGATAATGACCACTGTTGGCGTTCCTGATTCTGTAGTAGTGACCTTCTTTAAGCTCCGAGACAGGAGAACCAGCCCAGGCTTCACCGCAGAAGAGCAGTGTTGCAAAGAGGATTAAAAAGATTTTTTTCATTGTTTTTAGTTGTTTCGTTTTATACATAACATAAGGGCAAAAGCATTGTCGCAGCGGCGAAACGCCTTGTGCCCTTATGTTATTGATTATTGCAATTCAGTTTATTATTTCACAATTTTGGTGATCATTTGAGTGCCATCGGTGAAGGTGGTCACCATAATGTTCACGCCGTCGAATGCCTCGGCAGCTTGCATACCGGTGATGCTGATGTAGCGCACGCTGGCCACAGCCTTAGCATTAACATCCTTGATGCCAGTTAGCTCGGGATTGACGGGGAAGATGTAGTAACCGCGAGCCTCTTCGAGTGTCGAGAAGTCAAGTACAGGCATATTTCCGTCGAGAGCGGTAACGACCTGGGCAAATGCCGGACCGTTCTGTGCGGCGTTCAGGGCCATATAACTCTTGGTGGTCTCAGCCACATCGAAGTGGTCGGCCACGAGCAGATTGTCGTTAGCAGCCTCGGTGAGCGTGCGACGAGGAGCGCCATTGCCAGATTCCATTTCTACCGGCTCCAGCTTGTTGGCTTCAGCACCGGTGTTGTCGCAGATTAGCAGCACGGGGGTGTTGGCCGGCACGGGGCTAGCGACTTCTTCCTTAGTGACGATGTAATTGAGTTTGTCTGCATCGAGTTCAGCACCAGTAACCTTGTAAGCCTTCATTCCCTCGCTCAGCGTGTAAGGGAAGTCGGTATAGAGCGTAGTGACATACTTGGTCTGCTCGTTCTCGTCAATGCCGCTTAAGGTAGGATTAACGGCGAAGTAGTCGCCATCGTTAACAACGGGCTCGAGAATCCACTTTGCGGCATCACCAGCCTCAGCCAGGCCATCAGCATCGGTATAACCGAAAGTTGCGTCGGCATCCTGAAGCAGATAATAAGTGACACCGGGGTTCACGCGATTTATGATAGTCTGTAGATGTGCATAAAGGTCGGGATAGAGCGAAGGATACTCAGTATTCTGAATTTCCTGCATCAGGCGAGTTTTAGCGGCAGCCCAGAAGCCCTCGCGATTGAGCGATACAGCAGTATTGCCATTCCAGTTGAACATGTCGGGGTGACGACTTGCCCAACCTTGTCCGTGGCCCATGCTGAGTGCAGTGTTCACCACGCTTTCGAGGCGGTCGAGCGACGGCATGGTGTACGTACAGTAGTAAGCGTCATCGCCACTGCTGGTAACGGTGGGCCTTACATACACATGGTCGCTGACCTCGTAAGTGGTAATGAGGTTAACGGCATCCTGCTTGTAATTTGCCAGGTCGGGGTTCTCCTCAACGAGTGCGTCAAGGTACTCGAGAGCGAGTTCACGCACCTTAGCGATGCCACGTGCTGCGAGGTCGTTGACGTTGCGGTCCTGGCCGCTCAGGCGTGTCACCTCCTGCGAACTGTTGCCGAGGCGGTCGCCCATACCAACATAGATCACTGTTCCAGGCTCGGTGACAGCCTCGTCCTTGGTAAGATTGGGACGTGCATAGAAGCGCTTGGTAACGTTGACATAAGCCTTCTCGCCTACACCCTGTGCGTTGCGCACACGGAAGTAGCCGCTGATGCCCGGTTCCGGGGTGTAGCCCTGCATCGACCACTGGGTGTAAGGTTCGTCTTGGAGATCTTCCTCATCGACGTAGCCAAAGGTGTCGTTCTCCTCAGCATTGAGGAAGTAGGTATGGCCGGCCTCAACTTTATCAATATAAGCCAACACCAAAGCCCTCAGAGTGGGATCAATTGTGTTGTGAGCATCGAGATACTCAAGCACTTTGCGTTTTGCCCAAGCGAAGACGTCGCCGTCGGATATTCCATGCTCGATTGCAGCGTTCACAATTCGCTCATCGGCATTGAAGTCGGGGATAGTGACTTCGAATAGCCAAGTGGGATTACCCTCTTGATCCTCGTTGCCACTTGCCTCCAGGCTGAAGAAGCCATAGTCAGCAGCATACTCGTCGATGAGTTGATAAGCCAACTCGACCTCTTCTTCGCTGAGCGAGTTGTTGCCTTTGTCAGTAAGAACAGTCGAGACATAACGCTTGGCGAGTGCGATTGCCTTAGCGAGGTAGTCGTAAACCTCGATTCCGTCGCCTTGGAGCGAAGTAATTTTCCACTTAGTGAAACGCCCCACTTTGTACGAATCACCGACACCAACGTAGATAATTGTTGCATTATCTACAGTGGCATCAGGTTTAGCGTAATACTTGCTCTTTACACTGACGTACTTTTGATTACCCATGTTCTGGACTTTATAATAACCAGAAACAGGCTCCTGCGCTGTAGCGCCGAGGCTGAATAGAGCCACGAGCGCGAGCGTAATAATGAAATGTAGTTTTTTAATCATAGGTCAAAACAATTTAGTTTGTAATTGGTCAACAGATGATTAATTAAATTCTGATTAAATATAACCATCATATTAAATAACAACACAAAATTACACACAAATATGGTTACAGCAAAATGCAATGATGGATATTTTAGTGTATTTTGTATTATTTAACACTGAATACGTGTTAACCAACTGTGATTTACTACCAAAAATGGTGAGGCGCAATGAAGCACCCCACCACGTTTGGTAGTGTATGGTTTTTCTTGTGATTACAGGCGACGGAGTTGCACGGTGAAGTGGCGCATCAGGGGAGCCTCCCACTCGATTGCTACGCCACGTGTGATGGTCTCGCGGCGGTCCATGACGTTCTTAAGCGCTGCAGCGATGACAGCCATGTGGTTGTCGGTGTAGACGCGGCGCGGGATGGCGAGACGCAGCAGGTCGAGGCCGCCGAAGCGGTTCTCGCGGGTCTCAGGATCGCGGTCGGCAAGCATGTAGCCAATCTCACAACCACGGATGCCAGCCTCGAGATAGAGTTCGCAGGTGAGCGTCTGTGCAGGGAATTCCTCCTTGGGCACCTGGGTAAGGATTTGCGAAGCGTCGACAAAGATGGCGTGACCGCCAGCGGGACGCTGGTAAGGAATGCCGTACTCATCGAGCAGCGATGCGAGATATTGCACCTGGTGGATGCGCGTGTGCAGCATGTCGAACTCGGTGTTCTCGTCGAGACCCTGAGCGATAGCGTTCAGGTCGCGTCCGGCCAGACCGCCGTAGGTGACATATCCCTCGAAGGGGATGCAGAATCCCTTGGCGCCCTCATACCACTCCTTGCGGCTGGTAGCGATGAAACCGCCGATGTTAACGATGGCGTCTTTCTTGGCACTCATCGTGGCAGCGTCGACGTAACTGTACATCTGCTTGACGATTTCCTTGATAGTCATGTTCTCGAAGCCGGGCTCACGCATCTTGATAAAGTAAGCGTTCTCGGCAAAGCGTGCCGAGTCCATTACCACGGGCACATTGTAGCGGTGGCACAACTCGCAGGTTTCGCGAATATTCTGCATGCTCACGGGTTGTCCGCCCACGGTGTTGTTGGTGACGGTGAGCACCATGAAAGGCACGTTGCCGGGGCTCTCCTTAAGCACCTTCTCGAGTTTCTCGAGCGACACATTGCCCTTGAACGGCACCTCGAGTTGCGTGTTTTTCGCATCGTCGGTAGTGACGTCGATGGCGTGTGCGTGACGGCTCTCGATGTGGCCCTTGGTGGTGTCGAAGTGTGCGTTGCCAGGGATTACATGACCCTCCTTGACAAGGAACGAGAACAGCACGTTCTCAGCGGCGCGGCCCTGATGGGTAGGGATCACGTAGTCGAAGCCCATGAGGTTTTTAATCATGTCTTTCAGGTGGAAGAATGATGTTGCGCCGGCATAACTCTCGTCGCCGAGCATCATTTGTGCCCACTGGCGGTCGCTCATAGCGCCAGTGCCCGAGTCGGTGAGCAGGTCGATGTAGACTTGCTCGGCTTTAAGTTGGAACACATTGTAGTGAGCCTCTTTGAGCCATTGCTCACGCTGCTCACGGGTGCTTTTCACGATGGGTTCAACCATCTTGATTTTCCAGGATTCTGCAAAAGGTAATTCCATAGTATTTATTTAAAGTAAACTAATATACTTAATATGTGATGAGGCATTTTGCTACCCAAGCCGCAAAATTACTGCAAAAAATTGAGGTGTGCAAAAAATAATTCAAGTTTCGGACTGAACCGAAACTTGAATTATTAATTATTAATAATGTGTGCCGAAAGTCGGCAGTTAGGGTTTTACCCTGTGTGCATTACTTCACAATCACCTTCTTGCCGTTGATGATGTAGAGGCCTGCGGGCAGGTCGATCAGCGTTTCGCCACCATGCTGCAGAACGCGGCCGTCGATGGTGTAAACGTTGAAGCCCTTGTTGGTGTCGGCCTTGACGGTAGTGACACCCACAGTGCTGCCAACCTCAATCCACTCGATGACAACAGTGCCAAAGTTCACCTCGCCGGGCATCAACACATACAGCGGCGTGTAGAGTTGAGGCTCGCTGGTTGATTGAGTCGAGCAGATAATGGTGTGGCCGTCCTCCGAAATCTCAATGTTGGTGCGGAGGTCGCTTGTCTCATTGCCATTGATGTGCCAGAACGAGCCACCGAGGCCAACCATTTGCTCCTCACTGGTGATGTAGAGTTCGTAGTTGTCGGTGTCGGTGTAGTGGCGACCAACGAGAGTCACGGTGTGTCCGTCGGCTGTAAGCACCTGTCCCTCAGCGGGCTGAGCAGCCGGTGTAACAGTAAGTTCAATCTCGGCGGTAATGGGTTCACCGGCAGCCTTGATGGGAGCGCCTGAGGGCGTCTCAGTCGGAGCGACGTAAGTGGCGGTGATAGTCACATTACCCTCGGCAACTGCGGTCACCAAACCAGCAGCGTCAACTGTAGCGACCTCTTCATCGCTGGTGGCAAAGGTCAGACCCTCGGTCACGGCATTGCCATTCTGGTCCTTAACGCTGAGTTGCAGCGTCTTGCCAGCCTCAATCTCGCTTGCCGAAGCCTCGATAGTGATTGCGGTGACACCCTCGCTGGGCTCTTCGCCGCCCTTCTCCTTCCACTCGATAGTTACCAATCCGAAGTTCACCTCGCCGGGCATGAGCACGTAGAGCGGCGTGTAGAGTTGAGGCTCGCTGGTCGACACGGCGGTGACAGTGATGGTGTGGCCATCGGCAGAAACCTCAATGTTTTCGCGAAGGTCTTTGCCCTCGTTGCCGTTGATGTGCCAGAACGAGCCTCCGAGGCCAACCATAGTCTCCTGGCTGGTGATAATGAGTTCGTAGTTGTCGGTGTCGGTGTAGTGGTAACCGTTAAGCACGACGGTGTGTCCGTCAGCGGTAAGCACCTGGCCCTCCGTGGGCTCGACAGGCTCTTCGCCAGCACTCTTGTAGAAGTAAATGTTGTCGATGTAGAGCTCCTCAACACCGGTACCGCGGTCAATCTTGAGTTGGAAGGCGGTGTTGTCGGTGTAGACGAGGTTGAGTTGGCTCAGCGGCATGTCGATGCTGTTCCACTCGTCAACGGTGAGGTCGCCAACCAGAGTAGAATTCTCGGTGGGAGCGTTGCGCATAATCGGCGTGATGCCGAAGCTCATAGCCTGACGCGGCAGGATGTCGATGTGGATGTACTCCATGTCGCTCAGGTCGATGTCGTTTGCAAACTCAAAGCCCAGATAGTTGTAGTTGGTGAGATGAATCATCTCGTCACCCTCAACAGTCTCAGTGCCTGTGACGGTTGCCTGTCCCCAACCGCCGTAGCCGTAGGTGGTGGCGGCGGTGTAAGCGTTGCTGTAGAGCGACTTCACGTTCTCGGCGTCGACGGTGGGTGTCGGAGCGGCGGTGAGCACAAATGCCGCGCCGGTAGTCGAGGCGGCGACGGTAGCGGCTTCCGAGCGGTTGCCGAAAGCGTCGATGGCAACAACACTAAACTCATAGCTCGTGCCGCCGTTAAGACCGCTGATGACTACCTCATTGGCCTCGCCGGCCTTGCTGGTACCGAGGGCATATATGGTGCCGTTAACTTCATAGGCGATGTACTTCGACGAGTTGTCGGTGGCGGTGACGGTGAGCGTCACGGCGTCGTCGCTACCCGTTGCGGCAATCGCGCTGATGGCAGGAGCCTCGGTGTCGGTGACCGCGCTCTTCAATGTGCCGTAGACTGAGAAGTCGAAAATCTTGACATCCCATTGCGTGGAAGCCTTGGTGCTGAAGAATTTCACATAGCGGGCGTTGGTCACGCTCTGGCCACTGAAGGTCTCAGTGTGATTGTTAATGCCTGCTGCGCCACCGGTGTAGACAGCCTCACCAAAGACACCATCCTCGCCAGCAAACGCCAGCGTGAAGGCCTCGGAGCAAGCACCCTCGAAGTGGATGGAGATTTGGTTGATGTCGTAGATGCCGCGCAGGTCGGCGATGAAGCCCACGTCGTAGGTACGGCTGGCCTCATCGGCACCGGTCTCACGACCCAGGAAGGCCCACACACTACCGTCGTTGTCGTCGAATGCGCCAACCTTGCTGTTGTTTGTGGCGAGACCCAAGTTGTAAACGCGCACGTCGTAGTTGGTAAACAGGTCAATCTTTTGACCGGCAGCAACTGTGATGCTGACCTCGTTCGACTCAATGTCACCACACACAGCTTTGATGGTGGTGGTGCCGGCAGCGGCGGGAACAAACTGTCCGTTCTCCACAGCACCCACGGCGGGAGTGCCTACGGTGTAGGAGATTTCGCCGTTAGCGATTTCGCCACCGAGCAGATCATAGCTATTGACGGTAAGCGCCACAGGGGTGCCCAATGTGGTTTCAGTGGCGGCGGCAGTGAGCTTCATGCTACCCAAGGCACCAATCTGGCTGGCTTCGAGATTGTACACGCCAAACTCCCAGAAGCTGTAGCCGTAAACCGTACCGCGCTCTGTACCGAGGAACTGAACATAACGATATGACACTGCCTCGTCGAGGTAAATCACTTGATAGTAGGGGAAGTTCTTAAGGGTTTGGCCAGTGAAAGATGCCAGCACCACACCGTCGGTGATGAAACCGTCCTCGCCAACGGTGTTGCCACCAAGCACTTGGAACGTTTTGGCATAAGCGCCTTCCCATACAATCTGAATTGCGTTGAAATTTGTTGCTTCGCCCAAGTCGACTTGCCAACTCTGTGGGTCAACACCCTGTGCCGACTCCCAACGACTGCCGGTATTGCCGTCGTTGCCCTCATAGGCATTGCCCGAAGTGGCAATCGACGTCTTGTCCTTAGCCAGGTTGGTCTGAGCGAAAGTTGTTACTGCCACGAGTGCGGCAATAAGTAATGTAATAACTTTCTTCATAAGTGTTAGAATTTAAAATGAAACTAATATTAGTTTTTTCACATGGCAAATTTATGACTTTTTTTTCATTACCGGCAAATTATTCTAAGGAAAAAGGCAAATATTTGCCATAAATGGAAAATTACCCCCAAAAACAATAATGGTGAAATGTTCATACAAAAGAAATGCAACATAAATCGCACAAGGTCGAAAAGTGTGATTCGGCAAATGTAATTTCTATAAACTGTACTGCCTTATTGATTAAAAATAAGGAGTTTTAGCCTCGATAACTATTAATAACATTCGGCTGAGTAAAATTTAAAATATTTTGAGTAACTTTGCAGTCGAATTGAATAATCGACATGATTTAGACTAAATATTTTATTGGTTATGAAGAACATAAGTTTATTGCAGAAGCATCGTGCCAACTACCGTCCCAACCTGCCTCCCGCATTGCAGGGGGCTGTGAAGGTGCACAAGGGCGCCCCCACCGAGTCGGTTGGCGACCAGGCCGAAATCAAGAAATTGTTCCCCAACACCTACGGGTTGCCTCAGTTGACATTTGAGCGCGCCGAGGGTGAGACACCTGCAGGCCGTCCGCTGAATGTGGGCGTGATCCTCTCTGGTGGTCAGGCCCCTGGTGGCCACAACGTGATCAGCGGCTTGTTTGACGGCATCAAGGCCATCAACGCCGACAGCCACCTGTACGGCTTCCTCATGGGCCCCGGCGGCCTCGTGGACCACAACTACAAAGAACTCACTGCCGACATCATCGACGAGTATCGCAACACCGGCGGCTTCGACATAATTGGTTCAGGCCGCACCAAACTTGAGAAGGAAGAGCAATTTGAGAAAGGTCTCGAAATCATCAAGAAACTTGACATCAGCGCCATCGTGATTATCGGCGGCGACGACAGCAACACCAACGCTGCCGCCCTGGCCGAGTATTACAAGGCTAAGAACGCTGGCGTGCAGGTGATTGGCTGCCCCAAGACCATCGACGGCGACCTGAAGAATGACTTCATCGAGGCTTCGTTCGGTTTCGACACCGCCACTAAGGTCTACGGCGAACTCATCGGCAACGTGGAGCGCGACTGCAACTCGGCAAAGAAGTACTGGCACTTCATCAAACTGATGGGCCGCTCGGCATCGCACATCGCACTGGAGTGCGGACTGGTGACCCAGCCAAACATTTGCC
Source organism: uncultured Bacteroidales bacterium (assembly GCA_902776835.1). Classification (GTDB taxonomy): domain Bacteria; phylum Bacteroidota; class Bacteroidia; order Bacteroidales; family Muribaculaceae; genus Sodaliphilus. Next base: position 40,193 of record CACYRK010000020.1, on the reverse strand, counting down.
TCATCAGTGAGGAAGTGGAGGCCAAGAACCAGACACTGAACGATATCGTGGACTACATCACCAGCGTGGTGATCGCCCGCTCGGAGCAAGGCGACAACTACGGCGTGGTGCTCATCCCCGAGGGCCTCATCGAGTTTATCCCCGCCATCAAGGCGCTTATCGCCGAACTCAACGACCTGCTGGCTGCTCACCCCGAGATTAACAAACTCAAAGGCAGCGCCCAGCGCGAGTTTGTGCTTAAGAACCTCAGCGAGGAGAATGCCCAGCACTATGCCAGCCTGCCCGAGAACGTGGCACGCCAACTCACCCTCGACCGTGACCCGCACGGCAACGTGCAGGTGTCGCTCATCGAGACCGACAAACTGCTGAGCCAGATGGTAGCCAACAAACTTGCCGCGTTGAAAGAAGCCGGCCAGTTCAAGGGCAAATTCTCGGCCATGCACCATTTCTTCGGCTACGAGGGCCGCTGTGCCGCTCCGTCGAACTTCGACGCCGACTACTGCTACGCCCTGGGCTATAACGCCGCACAACTGGTGAACTGTGGTGCCACGGGCTACATGTCGTCGATTCGCCACCTGGCAAAGCCCGCCAGCGAGTGGGAAGCCGGCGGTATCCCCATCACCATGATGATGAACATGGAGCAGCGCAACGGCAAGATGAAACCGGTGATTCGCAAGGCGCTGGTCGACCTCAACGGCCTGCCATTCAAAACCTTCTCGCAGCACCGCGACGACTGGGCACTGAACACCAGTTACTTCTACCCCGGCCCGATTCAGTACTTCGGCCCGTCGGAGATTTGCGACCGCCGCAACCGCACGCTTTACTTCGAGCAGGGCGGCGATTAAGCAGCACGAAAAAGCCGTCGTAATTGACGGCGTTAACCAACTTCTAAACAGCTTGCAGGAGGGAGCCACGAGGTTCCCTCCTTTATTTTGCACTTCTCCACACACCACCTATTATAAAATAATGTGTGCGACAGCGCTGGTTTGTTTGTAAAAAAGGAGAATATTTTGTAACTTTGTGCCGTTAAAATACCAACAATGGAAAAGAAACCCGTAATATACCAGTTGTTTCCGCGCTGGTATACAAATATGAACGAACACTGTGTGCCAGGCGGCAGCCTCACGCAGAATGGTGTGGGAAAACTTAACGACATCACAGCACGTGAACTCAAGAGCCTCAAAGCCTTGAGTGTTACGCACGTGTGGTACACCGGAATCATCGAGCAAGCCACGCAGAGCGACTTCAGCGCCTACGGCATCGCCCCCAGCAACCGCCATGTGGTGAAAGGCGTTGCCGGCTCGCCATATGCAATTCGCGACTACTACGACGTGTCGCCCGAACTTGCCGTCGACGTGCCACGGCGCATGCAGGAGTTTGAGGCACTTGTCGAGCGCACCCACCATGCTGGGCTGCGAGTGATTATTGACTTCGTTCCTAATCACGTTGCGCGACAGTACTGCAGCGACAGCAAGCCCTACAACGTGCATGACCTGGGCGAGGGCGACGACGAGACGAAGTTCTTCGATGCGAACAACAACTTCTACTACCTTGCGGGGCAACCATTCCGCCCCGACTTCGACATGGGGCAAGGCGACGACGCCTATTACGAATATCCAGCCCGAGCCACCGGCAACGACTGCTTCAACGCTGCCCCAAGCCGCAACGACTGGTATGAGACGGTGAAACTCAATTACGGCGTTGACCCATGGAACGGACAACGCCACTTCTCACCCACCCCCGACACCTGGCACAAGATGCTCGACATCGTGCTCTTCTGGGCCAGCAAGGGCGTTGACGGCTTCCGCTGCGACATGGCGCACATGGTGCCGGTTGAGTTTTGGCAGTGGGCTATCGGCAAGGTGAAAGAGCAGTACCCCCACATTATTTTTATTGCCGAAATCTACGACACCAGGCTCTATCACGACTACATCAACCGTGGCGGTTTTGACTATTTGTATGATAAAGTAACACTTTATGATACACTAATTAACGTATTGAACCACAACACGTCGACGCAAGCAATAAGCGCATGCTGGCAGACCGTCAACGACATCCAGGACCACATGCTCAACTTCTTGGAGAATCACGACGAGGTGCGCCTGGCTTCGCCACAATGCTGCGGCGACGCGATGAAGGCGCGCCCGGCCCTGGTGGTGAGCGCCCTGCTCACTCGCTGTCCTTTCATGCTCTATGCCGGGCAAGAACTTGGCGAGCCGGCAGCCGACGCCGAGGGTTACAGTGGTCTGGACGGCCGCACCACAATCTTCGACTACTGGAGTGTGCCAACATTGCGCAAATGGCTGTCGCGCAAGACGTTGAGCGGCCGCCACAAGTTGCGCGACTACTACAAGCGTGTGCTGGCCATAGCGCAGAGCACGGCAGTGAGCCAAGGCATGCTGCACGACCTGATGTACGCCAATCCGCAATGCGACAGGCAATACATGTTTTTGCGGCACATTGCCGGCGAGACGCTGCTCGTGGCAGCAAATTTTGCCGCCGAACCAGTAACCGTGGGGGTGCGCATTCCGCATCACGCCTTCGACCATCTGGGTCTCCCAAGCGGCGACACCTCGTGGCAGGAGTTGTTGCACGGCGGGAATATGCAGTGCCACCTCGAGCCCGACTGCACCGTGAGCCTCGACATCGATGCCCACGACGCCGTGGTGTGGAAACTGTCGTAAATACTAATAACTGAATAGGGATAAAAAATTTCATCCTCAAAAGCGCAGAAAATATTGCGCCATGTCGGTGAAAAGTAGTACCTTTGCACAGAGATATCACATCATAAACTTAAAACACTATGAGTCAGTTTAAAGTCTTTTCGGGAACCAAATCACGTTATGTAGCAAACCAGATTGCCCACGACCTGGGCATCGAACTTGGCAAGATGAACATCCAGCACTTTGCCGACGGGGAATTCGAGGTGTCGTATGAGGAGTCGGTGCGCGGAGCGCACGTCTACCTTGTTCAGTCGACCTTCCCCAACAGCGACAACCTTATGGAACTGTTGCTGATGATCGACGCGGCGAAACGCGCGTCGGCCAAGTCGATAGCCGCCGTTATCCCCTATTTCGGCTGGGCCCGCCAGGATCGCAAGGACAAGCCTCGCGTGTCGATTGCCGCCAAGTTGGTCGCCGACCTGCTTAGCGCCGCCGGCATCGACTGCCTGATTACCATGGACTTGCATGCCGACCAGATTCAGGGATTCTTCGATGTGCCGGTGAATCACCTCTACGCCTCGTCGGTATTCATCCCCTACATCGAGCAGATGCACCTGCCCGACCTGGTGATGGCAAGCCCCGACGTGGGTGGCGCAAAGCGTGCCAATTCCTACGCCAAGTACTTCAATACGCCGCTGGTGCTCTGCCACAAGCAGCGCGCCAAAGCCAACGTGGTCGAGAAGATGACCATCATTGGCGATGTGAAAGACAAGAACGTAATCCTCGTCGACGACATGGTCGATACCGCCGGCACCATCTGCACGGCAGCCAACCTGATGAAGGAGGCTGGCGCCAAGACTGTGCGCGCTCTGGCATCGCACGCCATCATGAGCGACCCGGCCAGCGAGCGCATCATGGCCAGCGGCCTCGACGAGATGATTTTCTCCGACTCAATACCGTTCGACACGAGCAAGTGCCCGAAGGCTACCGTAATAAGCATTGCGGGCCTCTTTGCCGACACCATCCAGCGCGTGCACGACTACCGCTCAATCAGTTCACAGTATCTGCTGTAACGCCTCCGGCCGTTACAACGTGCCAATAACCACCAGCGCCGCCTCGTCGACCACCTCGACCTGGCGGCGCTAAGTTTATCGTGGGGGTGTCGGAACCAGTCGGACCAGTCGGACCAGTCTGACCAGTCAGACCTGTCGGACCAGTCGGACTTGTCGGAACCAGTCGGAACCAGTCGGAACCAGAGCCGTCACACTTTTAAGTCCTTTAAAGCATCATTTTTGATGGTGTTGGAATAGTTGACAAAAGGCGGGAAAAGCAAATAAAAAGTGGCAATTTGCTTAATTTAACGTTCGTAATGATTGTTTTATAAATTAAAATTTATAATTTTACCAAAATTTATCGAAACGAAGAATTTTCAAAATAACTTATTGTTTAACATTAAAACCTTACTACTCTATGAGAAAAGTACTATTAGCATTTGCTTTAGGCTTGTCACTTAGTGGGTTTGCCCAGGTACTCAAGGTGGGAACGATTGAGAAAGTCGCCCTGCCCGAGAACCCGATGAATCAAGTTGCGGCCATCAGCCCGCAAGGCGACTTCATCTTGGTGTCGACCAACACCAACCAGGGCCTTACTAAGTTTGACCTCACGACTCACGAGTCGACACGCATCACCGATGCTGCCGGCGCTGGTTTTGATGCCATGATTTCGGCCGACGGCCGGCATGTGGTGTATCGCGAGAACAACTACACCGACCGCCACCTGCGCATGGTGTCGCTTAAGAGCCACGACCTGGTGTCGCACAAGGCTGAACTCCTGGTTGAGCCCACGCGCGACCTTCAGGGCTACGAGATTCAGGGTGCCACGGCCGCTGTGGTCGACGGTGGCAAGTTGCGTGCACGCGCCATGGGTGGCGGCACCGCCCAGGTCACCCGCCCGGTGCTGTCGATTAAGAATCGCCAGTTGATGATTACCGAGAACGGCGAGACCCGCTTGTTCTCGCCCAACGGCACCAACACCAGTTACGTGTGGGCTTCGCTGTCGCCCGACGGCACCAAGGTGGTCTACTACGTAGCCGCCAACGGCACCTACGTGTGCGACCTGAACGGCCAAAACCGTGTTAAGGTGGGCACAATGCGTGCTCCGCAATGGTATGGCAACAACGTGATTATCGGCATGATGGACCAGGACGACGGCGAGTTTATCTACGCCTCGACTATCGTTGCTGCCGACCTCAAAGGCAACAGCCAGACCCTTACCGGCGACGACGTGGTGGCCATGTATCCCTATGGCAGCGCCGATGGCCACAAGATTGTGTTCTCGACTCCCGCAGGCGAGGCTTATATTATTAACCTGAAATAACAAGCAGCCATGAAAAAAATACTTTTACTTCTCACGGCTGCATTGCTGGCAGCCGGCGCTTCGATGGCGCAGACGCCATCGCCCGACCAGGTGCGCATCTATCTGAATGCCGGCCACGGTAGTTGGGGTCCCAACGACCGCCCCATGGCCACCATCCCCTACCCCAATCTTCCCGAGACCGGACGTCCCGACACGTGCGGCTTCTACGAGAGTAACACCAACCTGTGGAAGATTCTGAAGATGGGTGAGACTCTGGAGAAAATGGGTGTCGACCCTGACAACATCATGTACTCCCGCGTGAAGAATGGCCCGTACCCCTACGTGGCAGGAGCCGCCGACGCTGAACTGTACAACCGTCCGCTGAGCGAAATCGCGCGTGAGGTCGACGCCAACAACATGGATATGTTTGTGTCGATTCACTCTAACGCCACCACCGAGGGCTCCACTACCAACTACCCGCTGTTCCTGTACCGCGGTCAGGATAAGAGCGTTGGCCCTGACTACGAGCACAACGAGGGTAGTTACGAGATGTGCGACGCCTGCTGGGGGCCTCACTACATGGACGAACTCGACCCGCAGAACTACTACAGCCGCACAAACAAGAACATTCGTGGCGACTGGAACTTCTACGGCGAGACCTATGAGACCACCACGGTCCTGGGTACCTTCAGAGGCTATCTGGGTGTGCTGCGTCATGGCACGCCGGGCTTCCTGATGGAGGGCTACTTCCACACTTACCAGCCGGCTCGCCACCGCGCCCTGAACATGGATTATTGCCATCAGGAAGGTGTGCGCACGGCACGCGGTGTGTGCGACTACTTTGGCCTGAATCCTGAGACCACGGGCTACATCATGGGTACCGTGAAAGACCTGCACGAGAAGATTGTCCACCCGCTGTTCAACTATGCACAGGGCAGCATCGACGAGCAATACCCGATTAACGGTGCCGAGGTGCGCCTGCTCAAGGACGGCCAGGTGGTTAAGACCTACCAGGTCGACAACAACTACAACGGTATCTTCGTCTTTGAAGACCTGGAGCCGGGCAACTACACGCTCGATGCCAGCGCCGAGGGCTACAAGGACCTCTTCGACGACTACAAAGAGCCCATCGAGGTTACCGCCAACGCCACCGCCTATTCTCGCATCTTCCTCGAGAGGAGCGACTATGAGCCCCCTGCAATCACCTTTGAGAACTATCCCGACCCCGTACAGGCTCCCTACCTGACGATGGCCGACGAGTTCAACTATGAGAAGAGCAGCAAGACCTTCGACGGCATCGAGGGCGATATCAAGCGTATGATCGTGCGCGGCGACACCACGCTGGTGCTCGCTCACAACGCTGGCGTTCCCGCTATCTATTACATCAAGACCTCGACCCAAGAAATCGTGAAGCAAATCAGCACCAACGGCCTGACCGTTGAGACCGACAACTTGGGCTTCTACGCTTCGCTTAGCGACATCGCACTGACTGCCGACAACCGCATCGTGGGCATCAACTCGGTGCGCACCCAGCAGAGCGACCGCATGGTGGAGACCGGCTACAAGCGCGGCACGCTGCGCTACTACTTGTGGAAGTCGTTCAACAGCGACCCACAACTCTGGCTCACCACACAAGAGTCGCCGGGCGCTTATCGCAGCGACATGGGTAAGTCGCTGGCCGTGAGCGGCACATCGACCAACGCCACGCTGGTGACAACCTCGACAACCTACGCCTCGAGCAAGACCACCCGCATGTGGGTGATGAAGTACTACGACGGCGAGGTGACCGCAAGTTACTACACCGACAGCAACAACAGCGCTGAGCGTCCGTTCAGCGAGACGCTGGCCGGCACCGACGAGCAACTCACCACATCGCCTCTGGGCGAGAACCACTTTGTGTTCGACGGCTCGAAGATTTCGCCGCTGGAGTTCACCCTGAGCGATGTGCTGGCTACCGACAGCGAAGTCAACAGCCACATGGCCGACGACCAACTGGGCGTGGCTGCCAAGGGCGTAGGATTCTTCAAGTATCTGGGCAAGCCCATGATGGTTGCACCCTATGTCGATACCGACAACAAGGTGGCCGGTGTCAAGGTTTACGATGTCACCAACGGCCTTGCCGAGGCACAATTGATCAACACCTACGGCACCGACCTTGCTGAGGCCGCTCCGGCTGTGGCCGACGGCGACGCCGCTCCCTTCATGGCTGCCGGCGCACACGTCTACAGCGACAAACTCGACCTGATTCTCGCTGTCGACAACACCTTCACCAAGTTCTCGCAACTTACCGACGGTGCTTACGCTACGCCGCGCATCTTTGCTTCGGCACTCGATGTGGTTCGCGATGGCGACAACTACACCTTCACCTTCATCGCCAACAGCGATGCCGAGGAGGCTCACCTGATCTTCTGCGACGCCGAGACCGGCAGCGAGGTGGGCTCGATGGATATCCCCAACGTCAAGAAGGGCGAGAACACCATCACCGTGGCTGTTAACGACCTGCCGGGTGAGAACGACGAGGTGATGAACTGGGCCGTCAACCTGGTTGGCAAGCCGGTCAACACCATCGCTCGCATCAACGACTACGACGAGGGCGACTTCTCGTACAGTGGCATCCTGACCAGCACCATCGACAACAGCACCGAGTCGGTTGGCTTCGGTAACATCTATGTGAGCAACCGCGTCAACCAGCCCGACCAAGGCGTCAATGGTCTGTACATCTACAATGCCGACCTGGTTCGCGTCAACGATTCGCCGCTGCGTGGTGGCATGAATCGCTTCGACTGCCCGTATCGCTTGGGCGTTGATGCCGAGGGTACCGTTTACATCCCCGACTGGAGCGATCCCAACTCGGGTCTGTACCTGATGGATCCCACCGACATTTATGGCGTGTTCAACCAGTTCTTCATGGGTGACCGCGACGCCGACGGCCTGTTCACCTACAACGGTGTCAGCACCGGTAGTTCGGCTACTTCAGCCGCTATCACCGGCACAGGTAAGGACACCAAACTGTATGTGTTCCTTGAGGACATGAGCAACAACGTGGGTGTTTACAACATCGGTAATGAAGACGGCACCATCGCCAAGACTTGGGACAAGGCTCCCGACCAGATCTTCAGAGTAGGCAACCTGATGCTCAACACCAACTGCAACATCGTTCCCGACGTTGCCACCGACGGTATCTGGGTGTCGCAGACCCGCAGCAACGGTAACAACCAGACCAGTGTACCTTCGTTTGTCTACCTCGACAACACTGGCTACGTGGTGTACAACTCGGGCGAGGGCGATATGCTCTATAACCTCAATGGTTCGCTCGGCAGCGGCTTGGCCATCAACAACGAGGGCGACATGCTCGTGGTTAACGACGGCAACGGCGAGTTGCAATTCTTCGGCCTCGACTGGGCCGATGTTGACGGCGACCTGACGCCGCAACTCACCCCGAAGTACAGTTATCTGGCTGACAGCCGCCGCAACGATGGCACATCGCACAACAACTACATCTACCAGATCACCTTCGACTATGCCGGCAATATGATTGCCACCGGCAACAAACTGGGTGTGTACTCGATGCCTACCGACGACAACCAGACCACCGTACCGGCCCGCAAGGCCCTCACCGTGGTCAAGGGTGAAGAGGAGGTGGTTCTCGAATCGATTACCCTCAACGCCACCGATGCCGACGAGGTCACCCTGATGCCAGGCGAGACCTTCCAACTGGCCGTTGTGGCTTATGAGCCCGCCGAGGCCGACGCTACCGTGACTTGGAGCAGCAGCGACGAGGAAACGGCAACCGTCGACGAGAACGGTCTGGTGACCGCTGGCGAGTTCTTCCTGCCTGAGGGCGCTCCCAAGCGCACTCCGGCCGACGACTTCGGCGCTCGTCCCGTGACCATCACCGCTACCGCTGTGAGCAATCCTGAGGTTACCGCTTCGGTCGTGATTTACGTGTTGCCTATGAGCACCGGCGTCAACGACATGACCACCGCCAAGGCTATCAGTTCGGTGAAGTATGTCAGCACCACCGGTATCGAGAGCGACAAGCCCTTCGATGGCGTGAACATCGTCGTCACCACCTATCAAGATGGCACGATGAGCACCACCAAGGTTGTCAAGTAACTCACATGTCACTCCTGAGTGCCATCCCTGGCACTCACCCCAATATGGCTGCGCCCCACCCCGGGTGCAGCCATTTTTTCTGCGCCGCCCCATCCGCGATGTTTCATGTCGTGTCGATGATTCTGGGCTAAACACAAAAGCCACAGTTAAAAAAAATTAATAATTAAAAACATATTGACATCCAAACAAATAATCACTATATTTGCAAAAATTTTTAAAGCCAAAAATTATGGAACTCAACAACGACACTAAGAGCTTAACGCGAACAAGAGTCTGCCCCACAAATCCAGTCTTAGTTGAGGGTGGTAATAACCCGTTTTGCGATCTCGGAAGTGATGAATATGGCGAATACAAGTGTTTTGCATGCGACAACAATGCGATTATTTGCACATTACATACTTTGAAGTTGCCGAATACTTCACACACTTTCAACACGCCTTTCAATCTCAGCGTCCTAAGCAACCCTAATGGTCCCAACAACCATGATGAATTATTTGTAGATATACCGCCTGGATGCACTTTAGAGTTTGGGAATGATGGGGGATTCAAAAATGGCACGCTGATAAGCCACGGCACAAAATTCGTTAATTTCCCAAGTTATTCTGACCCGACCGAAAAAGCCGCAATAGTTGGGAAAATATATAATGTGCAGGGACAAGAGATAACAGTTAAAGGGGATGTCATTAACCGTTCCACTCCCGTTATTTTCTATCACTCAATAAGGGGCTGCGATTATTACAAGAGCCCTTATATTTTAGATTCCAATGTTATAAGAACAAACAACGCTGGACTTAATGAGTGCTTAATGCATCTTTCCGTCTTCGGGACCAATTCGAATGACGCCTATGTAACTGGAGGTTGGAGAAGTACTGATGAAGGCCAAGCAAACACTCCAGCTCACGCTGCCATGGAGGCATATGTGAATGGATTAACAGTAAGGGGTATTAAATTTCATTCCAACAATTGGAAAGGTTCGGTAGCAGATTATTGTAATTTTGTTTATTTCTATACCGACATACTAATTAGGGAATTTCAAAGATTGGGATTGACGGCTTTCACCGAGGTTTACATCGTGAATGAGCGTGGTGACTGGACCAGCCGATATAGTCGCCATGTTTCTGAAATCAGAGACTTGGCAATAGATATTGCCGCTGAACTTGGGAAAGTTGCCCGAATTTCTTTCGCCGGCTTGAATCAGTTGCTAAAGGCTGACCCTCAGTTATATGATGTAATACAGCCAGGCCTTAACACCTATCCAGCTCTTTCATATCTCGATGGTTATCTTGATAATGTGATGACCGGCAGCGGTGAGTTGGGGCTATCAATCAAACAACGCATCGAACAGCAATTTGATGCGATAGTTAGGGAGCAATTTACTCACAATTCTCATTTTTGGAACTCAAATAACAACAAGGTGTATAATCTTGCACTTTCGGAGATTGGCGTTAAACCATATATAAAAGCGCTGCGTGCTCCAGAGTATTATAATATACATAATGAATCTCCTCGTGATAATATTGTTATGACCTCATTCTGGGAAGCCATCAAGCGGGTGGCCCAACAACTTAATCTTGAATACATAGATTTCTTCTATTCTCATGAAGTAAACAATGATTTAGAAGACGATATTCATGACATTTTAATTGATTTTTGACTATGGTAATAAGTATCACAAAACCCAGCAATGTCGGCAATTTAACGCATGTATGGATGCGGAAATATGCCATTATCGGCCGTCCAATGACTGCATTTGTTGAGGTCTTTTTCTACAACAGTTCCGGCACCACATTGCTCAGAAATGAATATTCGTTATCGTTTAAAGGAGAGACTTTAAAAGCATTAAGCGATTACACCCCTGCAGGCAGCCTATCTGATGAGTGGTTGTTTGAGACTTTGCTTGCACAACCATCTTCCGGCGGCTTGGTACAACTGTTTAAAGATGACAACAAAGTGTATTTCACAGCCGATGCAACTCGTGTTGAGCGAATTGACTTCCATGTGCTCAACCCTGGTAAACTCGTTGACATCAAAAGCATAGATGAGGTTAGCGAGAGCTCAATGATTATCATGCCGCCGATGCCTCAAAGCGGTATTAGTTTGAATCCGACTCAGATTTCCATGACTGAGCGCTCTGATTCAATTGTTAATAATATCACCACCCCAATCACCGATGCAATCGTTTTTCATGTCGTTTTGCATGAGGGATGTTGGACAAAAATGACGTTTGTTCCACAACCATCCAACCAAACAAACACCATCTCAATCTATGTAGGCATATTCAACATAAAAGGCAATATACCGGAAAACGGAACTGGATTGCAGAATTATTTACGAGTTGAAACCGATAGCTCGACTTATAATTTGTACCCGCCCTCTGTATCTGCATACAGCACAAATTGGCTGGCACAGATTGATAGTCAAACTGCTCCGGCATACTATAAAATCACAGCCTTAAGATATTGTGAATTTGACATCTATGTCAAGAGCAAATCGAACATCGACAAGGTATTGACTCCAGCTATACACTCCTTTTGGAATATAGTGCAGTTTTCAAACATGGATTTAAGATCTTTTGGCATCCGTGGTCATGTGAATAAAGAAAGAAACACAAGCGGCACAGGGGACGTTTTCTTACCGGTAACAGTTAAGATTCCTACACAGCAGATTAGTTTCGGTTGCTGTGATGGGTTACAAGTTGTCACTACACCAAATAATTCAAATGCACCTCATGAGTTGAGGATTAGTTCGAGCATTGCCGATTATGTTGATGGAGAGTCGTTGGTTCTTGACCTTGATGATGACCAAACGACAGAAGTAAATATGTCGGGCCTCACGCATTTCGACATCAGTGGCACTTATGAACACCCTCTTTATGGTGTCAAATGCGATATCAGCAAACTGGCAGGAAGCACTAATTTACAAGAATTGAGAGCTCGCTACACTTCGTTTTATGGCGACCTTAGAAATCTCCAAAATTTAAGTGCCCTGCGAAAAGTTCTCTTGAATGATTGTGATGTTGAGGGGAACATATCTGTATTTAGTAATAAGACGAGTGTCACTGAATTGATTGTTTTAAATAAAGACATTACCGGTTGTTTGTCCTCACTTTCGGGATTAACTGAATTAATGAAGCTGGATTTAAGCGGAAGTGATGTTTCAGGAGATATTTTACATTTGAGTTCCTTAACCAAGTTACAGTCTTTGAATCTCAGCAAGAGTAATGTATCAGGTAGTGTTGACAATCTTACAAATATTCATTTCTTGTCTTCAATAAAACTCACCAATTGCGATGTAAGTGGAGATTTGTCGAAGTTACCTGTATCATGCAAAGAGTTTTTGGCTAATGGACACACTACGCCATTTACTTGGACCTCAACAAATCCGCGACACAACAGGGTTGTTACCATTGACAACACCACTCTTCACGCAAGTGCAATTAGCATACCAGAACAAATTATTATGAGCACAAGTGATGATGTCCTACATCTGTTGGATGACATAAAAGAAAGTAGTGTGGGCATCTCAAATGGCTCAATCGTAGTGAGGGTAAACAACTTGTCTGACAGCGAATTATCAACCCTTAAGGCGTGCTGTCAGGAACGACTTTATGCTCTTGGGCAAGTTGGGATCAGCACACTTGTATTAAATGGTGAAACTGTAACTAACAACAATCAATCATGAATAGAATAATGTACAAAAAATATTTGGTTGTCTGTGTTGTAGCATTGTTAACTGCCACACAATCTTTTGCGCAAACGTTAGACTATAGCAACTACGATGCGTCACACGACTCAAATTATCAAGATTCTACAATAATACATTTAGAAATTTACGGCGTCGCGTTCAATTTCATTAAAGTTGAGGGAGGTTTTGCCAACCTTGGCCCGATGGGATATAGCCAAATCGATACATTTTGGATGATGGAAACAGAGGTCACAATCCCACAGATTAACTTTTTATTAAATGAAACGAACGATTATCAACTAAAGACAATTCAACAACACACATATTTGGTTTATGATTCACTTTACAGGTATGCGGAATATTTGGATGACGATTTCCCAGCTTTGTGTCCAAATTATACTTCTTCAGTTATTACAATCTGTGAAATATTAAATACGATATTTCCAGGCTTTTCCTTCGCATTGCCATCCCCACAACAATGGATTTATGCTGCCCGTGGCGGCAAGAATAGCATGCACTATTACTATTCAGGCAGTAACAACGTAAATGACGTGGCATGGCACACCGACAATTCTTATCTGCGTTTTCTCTATGCGCTTGGTATTCGGGCAAAGAAACTTCCGCACGCTGTAAAACAAAAAATGCCAAATGAGCTTGGTTTGTATGATATGTGCGGCAACGCATCAGAATTAGTCGACGCTAATATTTTCAGTTATAGTTTTGATAAAGATTGCCGGGATATGGGTGATTGCTCAACATGGATGGTTAGTCATCGTCACAACGTTTGCTGTGGTGGTGATGTGTTGAGTAATCCTGAAGAGTGCTTACCAACCATATTCCCCCACAATCCTAATTATTTAAGTTTCCGATTAATTGCAACACCAATAAGAGAATGAATATGAGAACTTTAAATAAAATATTCACATCAAGTGGAAGAAGTTTCATTGTGACTCTTTACGCTTTCGTTTTGTCTATAACAATATGCCAAGCAAGTGAAGTCAATGACACATTACGGTTTTATCCCGTTGATCTCACTTATGCAGAGAATTTCATCTTAGGCAAATGGATATCGGATGAACACACTTATTGTTTTAATAGATGTGATATAGATATGAATGGGGTTATTGACGGCGTTGACTTAAATAACATCATAAATATAGTGCTTGAAAAAAAAGTCTTCGTCGGTGATAGTGTTATCCACACGAATTATGGGTATGAATTTAAGATGATTAAAGTTGAAGGTGGGTTGATTGATTTTGGTTATGGGGTGATTCATGAAATAAACGACTTTTTAATCATGGAAGCAGAGATGACTAATGAGCTATATAGAGAAACTGGTGGCTCTCATGAACACAACGTTTATTTGAATGCCGCTGAAAATATTTATATTGGGTTAATTGATGAGGAGGGTAACGAAATCACCAATAATTATTTAGACAATTGCCCTTGTTTTATTCGCAACATGAATTATTTAAGACAGTACATTAACAAGTTAACAGAATTTTTTGGCCTTAGATTGCCCACTGTCGAAGAGTGGCTGTATGCGGCCCGTGGCGGCAAGTATAGTAAGGGTTATAAATACGCCGGTAGCGATAATATTGATGAAGTAGCTTGGTACAAAGAAAACTGCAATACCATTAACGTTAATTGCGTTTATCCTTACTACTTTACAGGGTATTATGATGCTACTTTAATTCACGGCATTCCAAATCCTGTCAAGACTAAAAAACCCAACGAGTTGGGGCTGTATGACATGAGCGGCAACGCTGCAGAAGCAACGACAATAGATAGCTCGACATATCCTTATGACAATGGTCACATCGTTGTTTTAGGGGGCTCTGCACATTCGGGTGCGGATGACTGTGTGCCAGGCATTGCTAATGATCCTGCGCAGTATTATGTTGATCGGTTCAGCTATTACAATGGTCTCTACGATTCTCCTTGTCAACCATGCTTATCATTGGGAATCAGATTGGTTATGCCGCTCAAATCGGGTGCGCCGACGGGCGAGAGTAACAGCAACATTGAATCAACATTTATGTCAACGCAAAGTTCAACCCACAATATAAAACAGCCATGACAGTTGAGATTTACAGGCCATGATTGAGTAATGGAGTGGTATAGTTTGCCGAGTTTGTCGGCACTATAACTGAAGAAGTCTGGATAGAGGCCTTCCTGGCGATTCCTATCTACACCGACAAGTATTCCGACAATGAGACGTGCATTGTGGAGTTCAAAGGCCATCATGTGCGCCACAACGAGTACACAATTCGGCCACTTTCTAATTCCTTGCCAGGAAAACTCAGCGACCAATTCCTTTTCTACATCAACTATGAGCAAACAGGTCTGAACATCTTCCTGCAAACTGAAACCGTCGACTCGGTAACTCATCTCTACCTTTGCGCCGACTCGCGGGTACTGCCCAAAATCATAATTAGAACCAATGACGACGAACTTAAAGTAGAAAGCATGGAACTGAGACCCTCGCAAGATGTGATGATTGAGCGCGAAGACATCGCACTGGGCACTACTAACCGCGTAGTGCTTCCTGTAGTGTCAATGATTTACGGATAAACGCGGCTGAATTTTGCTCGGGTGGCGCATAGTGGAGTATTTTTTTGGGGTTTTGGTTGTGGCTGTGGGCAATAATCAGTACCTTTGCAAATTCAAACGACACTTTGCGTGAGATGTTAAAGAAAAGCACACTTGAGAAAATCATCAGCGAAGACCTGGCGGCAATATGGTCGATCTTGCAACCCGACGAGAAACGCCTCATCGCCGACAACTTCGCCATACACAATTTCAAGAAAAACCAAATCATCTATGCCGAAAAGGACGACCCCACTTACCTGTGGACGCTCATCAGCGGCAAGGTGAAACTGTATAAGGACGGCATAGGCGGTCGCCAGCAGATTCTGCGCCTCTACCGCCCCATCCAGTACTTCGGCTACCGCGCCTGGTTTGCCGGAGAGCCTTACGTGTCGACGGCGGCGGCCATCGAGCCATCGACGTTGGGCTCCATACCCATGGATCTGGTGAAGACGCTGATTGACCAAAACCGCGACTTGGCGTGGTTTTTCATCCACGAGTTGTCGAAGAACCTGGGCGGCAGCGACACCAAGATTGTCAACATGACGCAGAAGCACATCCGCGGACGCCTGGCCGAGGCGCTGACGCTGCTGCTCGACAACTATGGCTACGAGAGCGACGGCGAGACGCTGAAAATCTACATGGCGCGTGAAGACATCGCCAACCTGTCGAACATGACCACCAGCAACGCCATACGCACCCTCTCGGCTTTTGCACAGGAGCGCATCATCACCGTGGACGGCCGACGCATCAAGATTGTCAACGAGGAGGCACTGCGCAACATCAGCAAATTCGGATAAGCACACTCATCATGATTATAGCACAAGCCAAGCGCCAGGAGAACATTGCCGAGTACCTGCTCTACATGTGGCAGGTTGAGGACATCATACGCGTAAGCAACCTCGACATCGAAGTGATTGACCGCAACATAATCTCGCGCCACAACGTCGACGACGCCACACGCGCCGCCATGCGCGACTGGTGGGAGTCACTCATCAAGATGATGGAACTGGAGCACGTCAAGGAGCATGGGCACCTGCAAATCAACAAGAATGTGCTCATCCGCCTCAACGACCTGCATCTGGAGTTGCTTCACAGCGCAAAGTATCCCGAGTACGGCGCCGACTTCTACCGCACGCTGCCCTACATCGTCGAATTGCGAGCCAAGGCCGGCAGCGAGCAAGCCGGCGAACTGGAAACGTGCTTCAACGCGCTGTATGGCACTATGCTCATGCGACTTCAGGGCAAAGAGTTGAGCCACGACACCAGCGTGGCGATGACGCAAATAGCCCACTTCATAGGCCTGCTGGCGGCTTTTTACAAGAAAAACGAAACAGAACCGTTATTTGACGAATGAAAACGATACTTATCACCGGAGCAAACGGACAGTTGGGGCGTGAACTGCAACTGCGGCTCAGCGACCGCGACGACTTTGAGATGCTCGTCACCGACATCGACGAACTCGACATCACCGATGTCGACGCCATCGACGCCTACTTTGCGAGCCACGCCATCGACTGCGTGGTTAACTGCGCAGCCTACACTGCCGTTGATGCCGCCGAGGACAACGTGGAGTTGTGCCGCCGTCTCAATGCCGTAGCACCGACGCTGCTTGCGCACGCCTGTGCACGCAAGGGAGCGCGCATGATTCACATCTCGACCGACTACGTGCTGGGCGGCGACGGACATCGCCCCTATCGCGAGGACGACGAGCCACACCCGCTGGGCGTTTACGGCCTTACCAAACTCGAGGGCGAGCGTGGCGTGATTGAGGCGCTGCCCGATGCCGTTATCTTGCGCACCGCGTGGCTCTATTCGCCTCATG
This sequence comes from uncultured Bacteroidales bacterium, assembly GCA_902776835.1. Classification (GTDB taxonomy): domain Bacteria; phylum Bacteroidota; class Bacteroidia; order Bacteroidales; family Muribaculaceae; genus Sodaliphilus. Next base: position 22,961 of record CACYRK010000020.1, on the reverse strand, counting down.
GCAAGAACTTTGTAAAAACCATGCTCAAACTCGGACGCACGCTGGAAACGCTGCGTGTGGTGGTCGACCAAGTGGGCACCCCCACCTATGCCCTCGACCTTGCCGACTGCATCGTGGCGGTGCTCACCGCAACGGATTGGCATCCGGGAATATATCATGTGAGCGACGAGGGAGCCATCTCGTGGTACGACTTCACAATGGCCATCCACCGGCTGGCAGGCATCACCGAGTGCCGGGTGAGCCCGTGCATGACAAGCGAGTACCCCACCCGCGCCACCCGTCCGCATTACAGCGTCCTCGACAAGAGCAAGTTTAAAGCCACCTTCGGCGTCACGCTGCCACACTGGGAGGTGAGCCTGCGGCACTGCCTGCAGCGCATCGCGCAAAGCGAGGGCGGCGACCAACTTTTCCCGTTAAAAATATCTTTGAATTGAAATAAATGAGTGTAAATTCTAACGAAATATTGCGGCGACGCACTTTCGCCATCATCTCGCACCCCGATGCCGGAAAGACCACGCTCACCGAGAAGTTGCTGCTCTTTGGTGGCGCAATCCATGTGGCAGGGGCCGTGAAATCGAACAAAATCAAGAAAACCGCCACCAGCGACTGGATGGAAATCGAGAAACAACGCGGTATCTCGGTGGCCACGTCGGTGATGGGTTTCAACTACAACGACTATAAAATCAACATCCTCGACACGCCTGGCCACCAGGACTTTGCCGAGGACACCTACCGCACGCTCACCGCTGTCGACAGCGTGATTATCGTGGTCGACGTGGCAAAGGGTGTGGAGACGCAGACGCGCAAACTCATGGAGGTGTGCCGCATGCGCAAGACGCCGGTCATCATCTTTGTCAACAAACTCGACCGCGAGGGCCGCGACCCGATGGACATCCTCGACGAGTTGGAGAAGGAGTTGCACATCGACGTGCGCCCGCTGAGTTGGCCCATCAACATGGGTGCGAAGTTCAAGGGCGTGTACAACATCTATGAGCACTCGCTCAACCTGTTCAAGCCCGATAAGCAGCACGTCACCGAGCGTGTCGAAATCAAGGACATCAACGACCCCGCCATCGACCGCGCCGTGGGTGCCGCCGATGCCGAGCAACTGCGTGCCGACATCGAACTGATCGACGGCGTCTACCCCATCTTCGATGCCAACGAGTATCTCGACGGCAACGTGGCGCCGGTGTTTTTCGGCTCGGCTCTCAACACGTTCGGCGTAAAGGAGTTGCTCGACTGCTTTGTGCGCATCGCCCCGGCCCCGCGCCCCGTGCAGGCCGTAGAGCGCATGGTAGAGCCCGGCGAGGACCACTTCACCGGCTTCGTGTTTAAAATTCATGCCAACATGGACCCCAACCACCGCAGTTGCATCGCCTTTGTGAAGGTGTGCTCGGGCGTGTTCCACCGCAACGAGAACTACAAGCACGTGCGCAGCGGCAAGAGTTACCGCTTCTCGGCTCCAACGGCGTTCATGGCGCAGAAAAAGGAGATTATCGACGACGTATATCCCGGCGACATCGTGGGCTTGCCCGACAACGGCATTTTCAAGATTGGCGACACGCTCACCGAGGGCGAGGAACTGCACTTCAAGGGCCTGCCCAGTTTTTCGCCTGAGATGTTCAAATACATCGAGAACAGCGACCCCATGAAGACCAAGCAACTCAACAAAGGCATTGAGCAACTCATGGACGAGGGCGTGGCTCAACTCTTTGTCAACCAGTTTAACAACCGCAAGATTATAGGCACGGTGGGCCAACTGCAGTTCGAGGTGATTCAATACCGCCTGCTGCACGAGTACGGCGCACAATGCCGTTGGGACCCCATCCACCTGTATAAGGCGTGCTGGATCGAGAGCGACGACGAGGAAGTCCTCGAAGCCTTCAAGAAGCGCAAGCACCAGTTTATGGCGGTCGACCGCGAAGGCCGTGACGTCTTCCTGGCCGACTCGGCCTACGTGCTACAAATGGCGCAACAAGACTTCCCAAAAATCAGTTTCCACTTTACAAGCGAATTCTAATTAACTACACATCAACACATTAATAAGAATACACAAAACTAACGATATAGATGGAACGACTTAAAAAATTATACAAGCAATACGTGGGTAGCGAGCCCACCGAGATAAAGTTGATGGACAAGGCCGGCTCAAACCGCAGTTACTACCGCCTCTCAGGCGAGAAATCGGTGGTGGGTGTGATTGGCGAGTCGCGCGAGGAGAACGAAGCCTTTGTGTACATAGCAAAGCACTTCAAGGATCAAGGCCTCTCGGTGCCCACCGTCTACGGCATGAGCGACGACCACATGGTCTACATCCAGGAAGACCTTGGCGGTAAGCCCGAGAACATACTGTGGAACCGTATACGCCGCAGCAGCATCACCCACTCGTTCACCAGCGAGGAGAAAGACCTCCTGCGCCGCGCCATGCGCGACCTGTGCGACATCCAATTCCGTGGCTCGCAGCGTTTCGACTACACAAAATGCTACCCGGCCCAGTGCTTCGACGAGCGTTCAATCAAGTGGGATCTGAACTATTTCAAGTATTGCTTCCTGAAGGCTACCGGAGTGGTCTTTAACGAGGACAGCCTCGAGAACGACTTCGAACGCCTCACGCACGACCTGCTGACTGTGCCGGGCAACACATTCATGTACCGCGATTTCCAGTCGCGCAACGTGATGCTCGTTGGCGACCTTGAGCATCCCTCGGAGTGCCGCCTGGCATACATCGATTTCCAGGGTGGCCGCCGCGGCCCGTACTACTACGACGTGGCATCGTTTGTGTGGCAATCGCGCGCCAAGTATCCCGAAGACCTGAAAAAAGAACTCATCGAGGCCTACATGGAGCAATTGCGGCTCTACAAACCCGACCTCGACGAGAAGGAGTTCCTCGACAACCTGCGCGTGTTCGTGCTCTTCCGCACACTGCAGGTGCTGGGTGCCTACGGCTTCCGCGGCTACTTCGAGAAGAAGCCCGACTTTATGAAAAACAGCATCGTACCGGCTATCGCCAACCTGCGCCGCCTGGTGGCGAAGAACCCCTTCGAGCAATATCCCTACCTGACCGAGATAATCAACGAACTGGTGAACATGAAAGACTTCACCAGCGAGGAGAAATCGCTTACCATCAGGGTGATGAGTTTCGCCTACAAGAAAGGCATACCCCACGACCCGTCGGGCAATGGCGGCGGCTTCGTGTTTGACTGCCGCGCCCTGAACAACCCGGGCAAGTACGACAAGTACAAAGCCTTTACCGGCCTCGACGACAACGTGATTAAGTTCCTTCAGAAAGAGAGTACCATCGACCAGTGGCTCGAGCACGTCTATGCCCTCGTCGACGAGTCGGTAGAGCGTTACAAGAAACGCAATTTCACCGACCTGATGGTGTGCTTCGGATGTACCGGCGGCCAGCACCGCTCGGTTTACGCCGCACAGCATCTCGCCGAGCACGTCTACAAGAAGTTCAACGTGCGCGTCGAACTCACCCACCGCGAGCAATCAGACCACGACCGCACCTTTAATCCCGTGGATGAATGAAAGCGATGGTTTTTGCCGCAGGCTTGGGCACACGGCTGCGCCCACTTACCAACGACCGCCCGAAAGCGCTCGTCGAGGTGGGTGGCGTGACCATGCTTGAGCGGGTCATCGTCAGGCTCATCGAGGCGGGCTTCGACGACATCACCGTCAACGTGCACCACTTTGCCCAGAAAATCATCGATTTCTTGGCCACCAAGGACAACTTTGGGGTCACCATTCATGTGAGCGATGAGAGCGACCTGCTGCTCGACACGGGCGGCGGAATCCTGCATGCACGGCAGTGGCTCGACGGCGACGAGCCGTTCCTGGTGCATAATGCCGACATCCTCACCGACCTGGACCTGCGCCGTTTTTACACCGATCACCTCAAGAGTGGCGCTATGGCGAGCCTTTTAGTGAAGGAGCGGGTGACGCAGCGTTATTTCCTGCTCGACGACAACAACCGCCTGTGCGGCTGGGTCAACAAGTCGACTGGCGACACGCGGCCCGACGGACTGCAGTATGTGGCCGGGCGATGGCGCGAGCGGGCCTTTGGTGGCGTACATGTGATCTCACCGGAGATTTTCGCCGAACTTGAGCGGTGGTCCCAGGGCAATCCTGTGTTCTCCATCACGCCGTTCTACACCGGCGAGTGCCAGCAGCACCTCATCCGCGGCTACGAGCCCACCGAGCCTTACCACTGGCTCGACGTCGGCAAACCCGAGACCCTCGCCCAAGCCGAAGCCCTCTTCACAAAATCAACCACTGATTAAACAAATAACTAACTGTAACAGAATAAACTACCCTAACTTTGCAGTGCTGAAAGTTAGGGTAGTTTATTTATGTCTGTGTAGGTGGTTATTCGTAGTGGCGGATGCGGACGTCGGTGTCGGGCAGTTGGGCTGCGATGCCGGTGACGTCGGTGGTGCCGTAGTGATACGGGAAGATGTGCTTTGCCTTGACCATGCGTGCGGCGTTGACGAGTTGCTCGGCCGTCATGGTGTAAGGCTGGTTGCATGGCAAGAAGGCGATGTCGATATCGGTGAGCGCTGCCATCTCAGGGATATCCTCGGTGTCGCCCGCGATGTACACGCGTAAGCCGTCGAGGTTGAGCACAAAGCCGTTGTCGCGTCCCTTGGGGTGGAACTGCGTGTGCTCGGGCGTGGTGTTATAAGCCGGCACTGCATCAATCTTGATGCCATTGGGCAACGTCAGCGTGTCGCCGTTGGCCATCACACGGCCGCGGCCGAACTCGGTGGCGCAGCGTGCGTTGGTGATAAACTGTGTGGCGTCGTCGCTGAGCAGTTGGGTGAGCGTTGCTGGGTCGAAGTGGTCGCGGTGCTCGTGGGTGACGATGACCATGTGCGGCGCGGGCATGGCGCTGAAGTCGACGCTGCGGTTGCCCAGGCGTGCCACTGGGTCAACGATGATTTCATAACCGTCAAAATCGATGCGCACCGAGCCGTGCATGAGCGCGTAGAATGTCACGGTCTTCCCGCCAGGCGTGACGAAACGGTCGGCCTCGGCAGGGTCGGTGGTAGTCGGCTTGTTGTTCTTCTGCCAATCCATGATGCCCCCGCTGAGGTTGGTCACCTCATATCCCATCGCGGTGAGGCGCTTTGCGGCGTCGGCACTGCGTCGCCCGCTGCGGCAGTACACAGCCACGGGGCGTTGCTTGCTGAGCCAAGCGGTAGCCATCTTGTCAAAATCACCTTGCTTGATGTCGATGTTGAAAGCACCGGCCAGATGGCCGTCGGCAAACTCTTCGGCCGTGCGCACATCGAGCAGTTGCACATCGTTATTTGCGATGAGGCTTTCAAACTCATCGGCATTCACACTGATGAAGGCCTGCTGGCTGCAGGCCGATTGCATCCCCAGCAGGGAGAGCAACATTGTTATAAATTTCTTCATTATTCCTGATTTTTGATTATCCAATTCAGCAGGGCGTCGCAGCCTTCGGTCACATCGCGCCACGTGGCATCGAAATTGCCGGTGTACCAGGGGTCGGCCACATCGCCGGGCCGCCGGGTGAAGTCGAGCATGCGATGCATCTTGCCGTCGGGGTCACCACCGGTGATGGCCGCCATGTTGCGCATGTTCCATGTGTCCATGCCGATGATGATGTCGAAGCGGTCATAGTCGCTGTGCGTCATCTGCCGTGCCGTCTTGCCGCGGCACGAGAGGCCGTGACGCTCGAGCATGCGGCGAGCGGGAGGATAGACGGGGTTGCCAATCTCCTCGGTCGAGGTCGCCGCCGACTCAATGTGGAACCGCTCGGCCATGCCGGCGCGCTCCACCAGGTCCTTCATCACAAATTCTGCCATGGGGCTGCGGCAAATGTTGCCGTGGCACACCATGAGTATGTTGCACGTGTCGTGTTTCATCGCGTTAAAAATCGGCGTCAAGCGGATTGTCGAAATCGCCGGCTGGGCGTATCGAGCACAAGGCTTCGACAAAGAGCAGAGCGGCGTTGCCCTGCGCAGCCTCGGCGGCAAAACGGCCCTGGCCGTCGAACGGCGTACTCATGCCGCAGGTGAGGCGGCATGGCGTAGAGCCGGCAGGCATTACGGCGGTGAACCCCGCCACCTTGTCGGCAAAGAACTGTGTCAACTGCGGATGGCTGCTCAGATAGCCCTCGGTCTGCTGATAGTTGAGCATTTTCACATACAGCATGTCGTCGACAATGCCTATTTGAATCACCTTGTTGTCGTACTCGTAGATATACTCGCCATTGCGCAACTCGGGTGCCTGGCCATAGGCACGGGCAAAACCATCGATTTGAGCCAGCACAGCGTCGGGGTCGGTGGTGTGCGCCGTAGCGACAGCGTTGTACTGGCCCTGCAGATATTTGTCGGCAGCCACGCCCACAGCCATCGGGCCGTCGACGGTGGCGAGCACGGCGCGCAAATCGAAGCGGCCGAGGTACGGAAGTTTGTCAAACTCGGCAATCATCGCCTTGACCTGCTCCAGTTCCACAAATTGTTTGCCATCGACACTCATCGCCACCACATAATCCATCGTCTCGGGGATAGCGCTGAGAAACGCCGCGTTGGGCGTGGCGAGCACGATGTCGAGCAGGCGGGCATAGTCGCTGGTGTCGGCAGCCTTAATATTGGTAGTAAAGGTCACCTCTTTCTCACCGAAAGTCATGTGAGCAATCAGTGCATCGGCATCGCTCTCGGTGAAAATTTGAATGATCGGCAGTTGGGCGACAATATCGCGGTAGCCTGCACTGCGAGCCATCACAGCCTGCAATGCCTCGCGCTTCACGTAGGCGTTGACATGGCTGTTTTCGTCGATGCAGCGCATCACCTCGGCGTTGTCGCGGATGCTGGGAGCGTTGTGGGCAAAGAGTGCTTCGACAGCCGTTTTAGCCTTGGCAGCGTCGAAGGTCGCGCCGCCTAATGCAATGGCCAGTGTGGCGTCGCCCAAGGCATACATATTATGGTCGCGCATGAGGATGTCACAGCCGTCGGCGCTCTCAAAGCGTGCCGCCAGGTTACGCTCGAGGGTGCTTCGGCATTTGCCCTCGTTGTCGATGGCCATAAGCAGCACAGCAGCAAAGTTTTTTTCGGGGAAAAAGACATAGGCCTTGCAGTCGGTGTCGAGGCCCAGGCGCGGCAAGTCGTCGATGAACGCGCACAAGGGCGAGCCATCGTTGTCGTCCAAAATGGCTTGTAACGACTGCGGCAGGGTCAACTTGCCACCCTTCTCAATGCCAGCCTGATGGAGCACGGTGGGTACATCGATAACCATCACGCCTCGCGCATCGCCAGGAATCATCGCCAGCAGGTCGTCGTTAGAGTGTGAGCATGCCGCCATCAGGGCGGCCAGGCACACAATAGCCAGAGTTCTTATCGCAGTAGAAAATGCTTTAACCATAATATGGTGATTGAAAGCCACAAAGTTAATACATTTTGCCGAATGTCGGGACAAAAGCACCCACCTTTTTCTCAGCCTTTTTCTTAGTCAAAGAAAAAGCCGCTGCGCTGATAAGGCAAGCGGCTAATTCCACATGTAGACAAATGGGCGGGTATCGTTCAGGCTTTCAACACTGTAGCGGAAACTTAATCTGCATTATATTGAACAATTTATTTTTTGCCATGCTCACGACACCATTGAGTGCTGGGCACTGTCGTGCATGGTGTAGCGGTAGGAGTCACGCATCACCCTGTCGCGGAACATAAAGTAGATAAGTTCTTGTCCAGGGGTGAGTTGGGCTGGGCGGTCGATTTTCAGCACTTCGTCGCACAGCAGTGTGTCAAGCAACATCTTTTTCTCATCGCTTGAGAGGTTGCACAAGCGATTCATCACGGTGGTCGAAATAACTATTGTCTGTTCCATATCTTTGCTTTTTATTAGTGAGAGTTTCGGTTTACGTTGCAAAGGTAAGGGGCAGCAGTGCAAAAATAATGCATACCGATGTAAAACTTCACTAATGGTTGCCGATTTCAATAGTTTTATGTACATATTGTATTAATTTTTTTGACGATATGCTACGTAATTCAGAAAAAACGAGTAAATTTGGAGCATAATTCTCAAGAGTGGAGAATGTGATGGCACAAGATAACACAAAAAGGTGCCACAGTCGATTAACTTATTGAAAACCAAGAAAATGAATGATATTTCCGACATTTTAAGAGCGTTAATTGACCGCTTCGGTAACACAAGTGAACTCGATCGTGAGTTCAAGCGTATGCTGCGCGATGACAAGGTGCTGAACGATGATTATAAGGAATGGTGTGAAGCACAGGGTTACTCGGTAGACAGTGGCTATCGCGACTACGTGGACGAGATGTTCGAGATGCGCGACTCAATTTGGGACAACTATAAGGAATACGGCAATGACATCTGATCAAGCGTCACGTGTGCGCTTCCTTGCCGAATGGGAACGGCAAGATGCCGTACTCATCGCTTGGCCACACGCCGCAACCGACTGGAACGACACGCTGGACAGCGTGGTGACTTGCTATGCGGCCATAGCCCGAGCCATCGTAGCCGACGAACACCTGATTATTGTCACACCTGTTGCCGACGATGCTTGCCGGCAATTGACACACGAATTCCCTGACCGTATTACGCTGGTAAACGCCAGCACCAACGACACCTGGGCACGCGACTTCGGCCCGCTGACGGTGTTGTGTGGCGACACACTCCATGCCCTCGACTTCACTTTCAACGCCTGGGGAATGAAATTTGCCGCCAACTACGACAACCTGGTGACTGAGCAACTGGCCAGCCAAGGCATCCTTGCCTGCCCGGTCGACTGCCACCGCGACATGGTGCTCGAGGGCGGCTCGGTCGAGAGCGATGGCCGTGGCACGCTGCTCACCACCACACGCTGCCTGCTTGAGCGCAACCGCAACCCTCAATGGAGCAAGGACGAGATTGAGCGTCAACTAATGGCACGCCTGGGAGCGCGCAAGGTGCTGTGGCTCGACCATGGCGACATACCCGGCGACGACACCGACGGCCACATCGACACGCTGGCCCGCCTGGCGCCAGGCAACACGATAATCCACGTCACAGCACGCGAGGGCGATGCTGAGTACGACGAGTGCCAGCGCATGGTGGAGCAACTGCGCACCATGACCGACGCCGACGGGCAGCCCTTCCGCCTCGTCGCCCTACCCGCCACGACGCCTGTCGTCGACGCCAACGGCAACCGCCTACCCGCCACCTATGCCAACTATCTGGTGACCAACCATCAAGTGCTCGTCCCCACCTACGGGCAGCCCGACAACGACCGCCGTGCCATCGACACCATCGCAAGCGTCTTCACCGACCGCCACGTGCGAGGCATAGACTGCCGCCCCCTCATCGAGCAGCACGGCTCACTCCACTGCGTCACCATGCAACTCCCCCACGGCACCCTCAATCACTAACACCCCACCCAACAAGCCACAAGTGTTGCGCAAGCCCCACCCGCCTGCGCAACACTTGCTTTTTGCATATTTTTTTATAAAAAAACGCCAAAAGTCATAAAAAACAACGAAAAAGCTGTAACTTTGTAGTCACAGAAGATTGCGACCCTTTAGTGATGCCATAATCACCCCAATCACAAAAGGCCACCGCCATTTCACTATCTTTCAAGAACAAACACATAATATATCACACTGTTAATAGTATATTTATATGATTAAAAATAAATCTATAGTTTTTGGACAAATATTAATTATAATTGTCTTAGCGGCTGCAATATATTTGTCTCGCTCTAGCATTATTGCACTTATTTCCATTGGTCTCATCGCAGTAGTATTATTATTCTTCATGGTGAGAAGTAGAAGAATTAGCAAAATCAGTAACATTCTTCAAGATGCTTTGAAAAGCAACAACATCTTGGTCAACTTACGCCACACTTCGTTAAAACCAATTGTTGATCAATACGAAGCAACTTGTAATATTAATGTGGCTGGCAAACAGAAGTCAAATACTCCTGCATCAGAGTTTTTCAACCCCGAATCCATATGTTCTTTTTCTAGAATCAATTTACGCCTACTTGATACCGCTTCAGGCACTTTAGTAGGTTTAGGTTTGCTCGGCACATTCATGGGGCTCACTATTGGCATCAGTGGCTTCGATAGTAGTAATTCAGAGAATATTCAATCAAGTATTCAAGGATTACTTTCTGGTATGGGCACTGCTTTTATTACGTCATTAGTGGGAATGGGGTTTTCCATCATTTACTTATCATTCTTCGATAAACCATTGCGGAACCAATTCAATAATTTAACAAATCAAGTCAATGATATACTTGATACTGATAATTATATTGACGACAACTCACTTTTTCAAATAAATCAACAAGTTTTGATGGACTCTTTGTATGATAAAATAAAAGAGACCATATCAACTGAAACAACCTTAATAAATGAAGCATTATCCAAGATTGCGGGTATGCTTACATATGTCGACGAAAATGGTCAAATTTCAACAATAGCTGCCAGTATTAGAGAGGTATTATCAGAGAACCAACAGCAATCAAAGGCACTCAAATCATTCTCGACCGATTTGGCTATAGAGTTAAACAATGGATTTGACTCTGTTCTCGACAATCAATTGAGAGATAAGATTATTCCTCTCATGAACAATGTCGACTCAACAACCAAAGCCATCATTGACCACATTGACAGTATGGCTGCTTCGGTAGCCAACCCTGCCACAGATATGATGGAGAAAATTATTGAGAATCTGAAGAATTCAATGGCTAATATGGTTGATGAGTTCCGCCAAAGTATGTCACAATCGGCAACTGCCGAACTTGAAAAACTTGCGGTCTCTTTGGGCAACGCCTCTCAAGCTATGGGTACATTCCCACAGGAAATGGATAATATATCAAGCACATTGCAGACGACCATTACTGAAGTTAAGCAAGCGATAGCTGAAATCTCTCAAACTTCGGCTCAAAGCAATTCAAGTGCTATGCAACAAATGCAAGAACAGATTGCTTATGCAACCACTTCTATCAGCAATGCGATTACCGAAGTGAAACAAGTGATGAGTGAGATAACAACTTCATCACAAATGTCAAGCAATGAGATTGTGTCTCGCTTGACTGCCGCATCTGAACAGATGGGCAAATTTATGGAAACATCACTTTCGCAAGTCGCGGCAAATCTTAAATCGTCAGTTCAATCTATCACCGACGATGTTACTTCAAAGCAAGAAGACTTGCTCGTCCTTCAGGAAAGCACTACTGCCGAGACAAAGAAGTTGCTTGAAGTATTTAATGCCGGACTTGAAAGAATGGGGCAAATCAACGAAGCTGTCAACGGCACTATCAACCAGTTCCAAGAAGCTCAAGGTCAGATTGTTGGCAGTACCGCTCATCTGCAGAGCATAACAAGTAGCATGAAAACGGCATCATCTGAGCTTCTTGATAGCCAGCGCAAATATGCAAGTCAGATTGAAAAGATTCAATCCTCCAGCACCGATAACATTGACCGTATAGCGGAATTGCTTACCGAAACAGACGAACTTGGCAAGGAACATGCTGAGCAATATGCTGTAATTAGAGAAGCATTGTCAGGCATCTTTAGTCAACTACAAAGTGGCCTAAAAGAATACAGCCGCACTGTTCAATCATCGACTCGTGAGTATCTTGAAAAATATTCTCAAAGTCTTACACAGACTACTGAAGCATTGCAAAGCACTATACAACAACAAAATGATGTTGTTGAGATGCTTTCAGACGCAATTAACGCACATCGCAAATAATGAGAAAGAGACACATAGAATACAAGAATGCGGACGAGAACGCTTTCTCTCTATCGACCGGTGATTTGATGGCTGGTCTGCTTTTCATCTTTATACTTTTGCTGATGGGGGCATTATTACAAGTGCAGGAAAAAGCAGAGCAGGACGAAGAAATCGTCAAGAGATATGACCAAATCAAAACACAGTTATATATTGACCTTCAAGAGGAATTTAAGGATGACCTAACAACATGGAGAGCAACGATTGACTCTACTCTCTGTGTGAGATTTCAAGAGCCTTCCATGCTTTTCAGTGAGGGAGACATTAATCTGAAGGATAACTTCAAAGTCATTCTTAATGACTTCTTCCCAAGATATATCGCAGTGCTCAATCGCCCTGAATATAGGGACAACATCGAAGAAATACGTATTGAGGGGCATACCAATAGCAACGGAGGCTATTTTTCAAACATGGAGCTGTCGCAAGACCGCACCCGCACCGTTCTTCAATACTGTATGTCATTAATGTCGGAGTCAGATCAGCAATGGCTGACCGGCCTAATTACTGCTAACGGATTGTCCTATAGCCATCCAATACTTCGTGATGGCGTTGAGGACAAAGACCTCTCACGCCGCGTAGAGTTTAGGGTAAGAACAAATGCTGAAAAACAGCTTGAAGATATTGCTGAGAAACGATTCAAAAACAAAAAGAAGTAACTATGGCGGACGCTTTTTCATTACTAAATATTGACAAGCAGTTCATCGAAGAATTTTCTTTACAAGCTTTGAGCGTTACAGACCGACGCTCAGAGCAAGCCCTTGAAAAAGAAATTCAACGTCTGGCAAGCATAGAGCAAACTATGCTTACCGACGTTAAGCCTACGGCTACTAAAGAATCTGTTGATGCAATAATCGAGAAAGTCAATTCCGCAGTTGATGGAAAAGATGTAACATGGGCTTCATACGAATTGAGGACTATCTCATATTACATCATGTACTTTGAGCCAAATGAGGAAGTGTTTATGTATGTGGTAGATTTATTAAACCATAATTGGAAACCATTATTCTTCAATGGTCTGGTCTTTTACTTGCTCAACTCGTGGAATGATATTAAGCCCGATTATCGCGCTCTCGTTAGCGATTTAATAAGTTCTCAACTCAAAAAATATGATGGCACAAGTCGTAAATACATATTGCTTAAGTCCAGAGTGAATTTGCTTGAAGAAAACGGCCCAACTCGCATGGCAGCTTTATTAAAACAGAAAATGCTGCATATCAAAGATGCTCCAACACTATTCGGCTTCAAGCCATCGACAATAACCATGTCGTATTACTCAGATGTTATTGTCAAATATTATTACAAGAATGAATCTGTTGACCTTGATGAAATTGCTGAGGTCTTAATTGAACATAAGAATGACAGAACTACCAAGCTACTTATAGCGGAACTGGTTGATGTCGCCGATCGCTCAAACGACCTTTTCTTTCAATCAAGAGTAAGTAAATTAGGAAACAGACTTCTTTCTGACATCAGTCTTCCGGCAGCGTGGGCACCATTCCCAGGTGCAACTGATGAACAAATCTTCAAGCTCCGTTGGGCCATGGCATTAGTGAATAAATGGTTCGTAAGGCAAGTTATTGAGGTATTCTTTGAAATCTGCGTACAAGATTTTGAAAGAAAGAATTTTTGGCTTAAATATTGTAATCTGGTTTCAAAATTCTTCATTGCTGGTTCAGCGTCCGTCAAGCGTAAAATTCAAAGTGATGACAGGATTGGGACAATGGCAAACTCGCACTTTATTAGTACGAATTCAAATGTTATCCAAACCGCAGCATTAATTATGTATATAAAGGATAAAGTGTTCGTTGAGTTTTCAGATTTTGGTTCGCTGTATGTTTATAATCAAGACAATTCTACAATAAAATTTATTCAACAAGGCAAAAGATACATTTCTAAAATTGATGAGCTCAAGAACTCATGGTTATCTACTCTTGTTGAAACAAGCTATGGCTATTATCATTTTAGGGAAGAGGGCAGCATGAGACATGCGGGTTATTGGCAAGACCGATTGACCTCCTATATGAATAATATGATTGTCCCAAGAGAAGTTGACAGCAGTGTAAGTATTGAGTTAGACAAAGTGTTTAAGGCTGTTGAGTATTCAAAGCAATCATCGGAGCTTGAATTTAGAGATACATCGGAACTAATTCTTGACGAGAAAGAACCGACAGTTGAAGATGTTAATCTGTTCAAGAAGTTTCTGTTTGCCAATATCACAAGCAAACCCATTGCTGATAATAGAGTCTCTGTTGTCGCCAACAAAGACGGCATTTATTTATGTGTTACAAAGGGAAGTCTAAATAATAAAAGATACTATCACATTAAACCGATTCCGGCTTATGTGTCTCGATTCAATATTTCAGGGAACTTATGGATTCGCAAGAAAGACAAATGGAATTGGTATCAAGTTGATTTCTTCTATGCAGGTGACACAAAGACCATTGGTTTTATCAAAGTTGAAGGCGATTGTGTTCTTTTCAAAGAATCACAAAGGGCTGACGTAATCAAAAAAATCACTTTCTGATATGTTTGACTTCATCAATAATAGCGAAGGCCTTGTTTTCTTCGTGAATGAAAACGGCAAAAGACTCCCATTTGAAACATGGGATGATACAGACTATTGTATTTATTCTATGCCGTTAGGAACATTAGTTGATAATGGATTTGCACATATTGAACAAGATGCTTGTGTTGTTCCTTATGAGTCAATTTACAATTTAGATGAAGAAGAACGCCAAATTCTTGGTGTGCCAAAGCCCTATGATAAAGCTATCCGACTTCGAGCTGATGGCACACTCAACGAGCCTGACTTTTGCTATAAATTGCAATTTATATCTCATGCTCCAGATGGCGAAATTTATCAGCCCAAAATTCTTGGTAATATCATCGCTATAGGAGACAGACAGTACCTCTTATCGAGTGTCCAATTTGAACTTTTGACGCTAATTAATGATTTTAATTCAACTCCGACAGAGAACAAAAATTTTAATTTTAATCTCAAATGCTTCAATAGCATTAAAAAACTGGCAGAGGTGTCAAAATGCGAACTCGATAGCTATTTGGCTAACGAGAACGTTTTTGTTCCTGAAAAAATCAAAATTGAGTTAGGTGTTGATGAGCAAGGCTTTACTGTCGAACCCACTATTGATTCTGACAAATCCGAACAATTCAAGCGCAGTTTTGAGAGGTCAAGACGTGTTCCGGCTGTTATGCCATTGTCTAATCAAGATGGAGAACGGACACGCGTTGTTCTTAGTCAGACTCAACAATCAGAATTAACCAAATTAAAGTCAAAAGGCAGACACCAATCAAGGGAAGAAATTCAAAATATTATTGAACACCCCACCGAGTTTTTCGACCCAGATGAATTCGACTTGTCTGAATTATACAGCGACCGCGTGATTGAAATAGGCGTTTATAAACCACACTTCTATCCTTTTGTGTCGCCATACAAATCTTGTTGGATTGCTGGTGCTACTGTTAATACGCCTAATAATGGAACTGCTAAAATACAAGTAAACAACCAAGAAGAATTGGCCGAGTTGACTCAAAGCATAGCAACAGCAGAAACATCGGGTAAGTCCGTTGTCGATTATAAGGACACCCAACTTGATTTAGGCGATGCCAAATTCCTTGCAAATATCGCTGAAAAGCAGCTATCACAACCCGACAAACCGATTGATGTCAAAAAGATTGAGCGCAAAGTCCTTATTATCGAGGAAAATGCCGAATCATTGGGATATAAAGCAAAGCAGCAGGTGATAGATGGTGGAGGTAAATATACACTTTACGCCAACCCATTCTTGAATAGAAAGTTTGCGCTGAAAGACCACCAAAAAGAGGGTATTGCATGGTTGCAACATCTGCTTACTAATAAAGCTAGTGGATGTCTAATTGCTGACGATATGGGATTAGGAAAAACATTGCAGATTCTTTATTTCATTGATTGGCATGCTCGGCAGCACAAAGAACATAAACCATATCTAATCGTTGCCCCTGTTTCTCTATTAGAGAATTGGGAAAATGAGTACGAAAGGTTTTTCAATGTACCAAGATTAAATGTCACTCGCTTGACTTCCAGAGATGTCCCGAGACATTTCAATAAGCAAGTCATTGACCAAATGCAGTCAGCAGACATTATACTGACAAATTATGAATCTTTGCGCACAAGTCAGCTTAATTTTTGCGCCGTTGAATTTGATGTGGTTGTACTTGATGAAGCACAAAAAATCAAATCGCCGGGAACGATGGTCACAAATGCTGCAAAGGCTCTGAAAGCAAACTTTAAAGTAGCCATGACCGGCACACCGGTAGAGAACTCCCTTCTTGACCTTTGGTGCATTATGGATTTCTGCGTCCCTGGGCTACTGGGTAACGCCAGGTCGTTTGCTAAAAAATACCAATCTCCTCTAAAGAGTCAAGATACAGACATCATAAGTCTTGGCAATGAAATACATGAGCAACTTGGCATTTATTTCATTCGACGGCTAAAAAGTGATGTCGCCAAAGACCTACCTAATAAGATTGAGGAGAAGCCGAGAATGGCAATGCCACAAATTCAAGAAATGGAATACCAGCGAGAAATTGACAACTATAATACAGGTGTCAATAATAATATGCTGGTTACCATTATGAACATTCGCGAAGTCTCGGAACACCCATACTTGCATACGCAGTCTTTATCAGATTATTCTTCACAAGATTTGGTGGATTCTTCAGCTCGACTTATTTTAACAATCAATGCATTAGATGCCATTAAAGCACGTGGAGAAAAAGCAATAGTCTTTGCTGAACGGAAAGAAATCCAGAAAATGCTCCAAAGAGTTTTCCGCGAAAGATATGGAGTCATCGCTTCTATAATTAATGGTGATTCGCCTACTATCGTAACTGCACGGTCTCGGAGCAATAAATTGTCCCGACAAGCGACCATTGATAAATTCCAAAATGTTGAAGGATTCAACATTATTATCATGTCTCCTATTGCAGCAGGAATGGGGCTAAACGTTACTGCTGCAAACAATGTCATTCACCATAGCCGTCACTGGAATCCAGCGAAAGAGAACCAGGCGACCGATAGAGCATATCGCATTGGCCAAACAAAAGACGTTTACGTTTATTATCCAATGGCTGTAAGTGGCAATTTCAAAAGTTTCGATGAAACCCTTGACGAGCTATTAAGCCGCAAATCTTCACTTGCCACATCTACGATTTTCCCGACTGAAAGAATAGAAGTTAGTCAAGATGAACTTGGCCAAATCCTATTTGGGCAATAGCAAATAATTCAGTAACTTTGTTGTCGGTAACTTGTTATTATTGGATAATTGATAAATCGAGATGGATATTATGAGATGGATTTTTAGGATTGTTTTGGTGGTGGTTTTGGGGGTTGTCCCTATGGTTGCTGCCGCGCAAAGCGAATATGGCTTTAAAACGATGGCCGTCGAGGAGGAGTTTGCCGAAAATGGGTTTAACTGGTTTCGCCACGCCTTGCTGCTGGCTGCTGGCGATAAGCAGCAGAGCAACGCCATGACCATCGGCTGGGGCGGCATCGGCACGCTGTGGCGCAAGACGGCTGTCACGGTGTATGTGGCCGAGAAGCGCTACACGAAGCAATTTATGGACGGAGCGCAGTATTTCACTGTCATGGCGTTCGATGAGCGCAAAGATGAGATATTGGAATACATGGGCACAAAGAGCGGACGCGATGGCGACAAGGCCAAAGCGTTAAACCTGCATACCGCCTACACCGAAAACGGCACGCCTTACTATACCGAGGCCTGCTTGGTGCTTGAGTGCCGCACAATGTACTCCGCGCCACTTGACCCGGAGCATTTCCGCGACGAGGTGCCGCAACGGATGTACGCCAACTTCCCCGCCGGATTGCACACGATGTACATCGGCGAGGTGGTCAACGCCTGGAAGAAATAGGAAAATAAAACACATCGAATAATCGTTTAAATAAAAAACACCAATTCATCGCATTATGAAGATAGGCATCATTCAGCAACATAACACGGCCGATGTGGCGGGCAACCGCGCACGGCTGATTGAGAAAATACGTAATTTGGCTTCTGAGGGAGCACAATTGGTCGTCCTGCAGGAGTTGCACGACTCGCTATACTTCTGCCAGGTGGAAGACGTAAACAACTTCGACCTTGCCAAGCCCATCCCCGGCGAGGCCACCGAGGCCTATAGCACTGTGGCCCGCGAATGCGGCATCGTGCTGGTGACGTCGCTCTTTGAGCGCCGGGCTGCCGGGCTGTACCACAACACTGCCGTAGTCTTCGACACCGACGGCAATATGGCAGGCCGCTACCGCAAGATGCACATTCCTGACGACCCGGCTTACTACGAGAAGTTTTATTTCACACCGGGCGACCTGGGCTTTGAGCCTATCGACACGTCGCTGGGCCGCCTGGGCGTGCTGGTGTGCTGGGACCAGTGGTATCCCGAAGCCGCGCGGCTTATGGCGCTTCGCGGTGCGGAGTTGCTGATTTACCCCACCGCCATCGGCTACGAGAGCAGCGACAGCGAGCGCGAGCAACAACGTCAGCGCGAGGCGTGGACCACGGTGCAGCGCGGCCATGCCGTAGCCAACGGCCTGCCGGTTATCACGGTGAATCGCGTGGGCTTCGAGCCCGACCCCAGCGGCCAGACCAAAGGCATCGAGTTCTGGGGAAGCAGTTTCGTGGCTGGTCAGCAAGGCGAATTGCTCTACCAAGCGCCTGTTAACGAAGAGGTTGAGACCATTGTCGACGTGGACTTGGTGCGCGGCGAGACGGTGCGACGCTGGTGGCCATTCTTGCGCGACCGCCGCATCGAGGCCTACGACGGCCTCACTAAGCGCTATCTTGACTAACGCTATTCTAATGACCGATTTCGGTTAAAAATTGAGGTGGAGGGTGAGGCGGATGCCTCGGCGGTCGGTGCCCGGGGTGTGGCGGTAAGTGAGGCGCCACACATAGTCGACACGCAGCAGGCTAAGTATGTTGTCGATGCCCACACCAGCCTCGAGGTATGGCGTGTCGCCCATGGCCTTGCAATGTGCGGTCACGGGGAAGCGATACACATCGGCGTCATAGGCCGGATTATTGTGCTTGCTCAGGTCGCCCCACATACCGCGCAGTGTGAGCACCTCACGCAATTTGAGTCGCCTGATGAGGGGAATACGGTTGAAGAGCAAGCCATTGGCCCAATAAGTAAAGTCCCACGACAAACTCTGGTCGGCGACAAACTCCATGGGATCCAACAGCGCGAAAGCCGCAGGCTGAATGGTGTAACTCACGTTAGTGTTGGGGATGAGCAGGTCGGGATACGCCACTTTGCTCCAAATCTTCGACCCACGCAGCATCAAGTCGGTGTAACCGAAAGCCGAGAACCAAAACCGCTTTTGCAGTGAAATCTCGCTCTTGTTGATAGTGAAACGGCTGCCCATAAATCCACGTGGCATAATCGTGTGTGTGATTGTAAGGATTGGAGCGTCCATATTGATGGGCACACGGTAAGAGCGCGCCTGGTAAAACTTCTCGCCTGGTGCCCATCGCAGCGTGACCTTGAAGCCCGCCTCGGTGTAGCGGCGGTCCTCGGTGCCATCGGCGCGCATCAGCGGCATCAGTTTTGTCGCCTCGGAGATATTATGCTCAAATGCAGCGGCAAACATGAAGTTATGCGGTGTCTCAATCGTGTATTCAGCAACTGTGCTTCGACGGTAGCCCAAAATGGTGTTGCCCGTGCGCCGCAGCGTCAGTAACACATTGTCGGCATTAGTGTAAAGCAAGTTCTGCCCCACTCTGTTCACATCGTACTGGTGGCGCAGCCTGATGCTGTGGATGGGAAATTCCTGATCGAGTTGCTTTTTTTCATTAAATGAATACTCAAGTTGCCCCATGTACTTGAGGCGATGGTCGTCGAAGCCGTAAGCCACATATGAACGCACGAACCAATGCCGGCTCAGGTTGACGGTTGTCATGCCGCCGAGCCTAAGTCGCAGCCCTTCGAGGTCATTAGCGCTGATGGTCGATGTTATCGGCCCAAAATCCCACTTGCTGTTGCTGCCCGTGGGTATGTAGCCCTTGATTATCGCGGTGAGGACCTTCTCGGTCCACCAGAAGGTGCGCGACTGCCGCAACCGCGCCAGCATGTTGTCAATCATGTGGTTGCCGTCTGAAATGTTCGAGGGGCGATGTGCGTCCCAAAAGACCGACGGCATCAAGTCGACCGACGGCGAAATCACCTGTTCCTGAGGTTTGGAGAATATCGCCACGTTGTCAGGAAGGCCGAAGTTGTGTTCGCTGTAACTGGTCTCGCGGCGAGCAAAAAGTCCCGGCGCGCCATCTACGACCTTAAACTCCACCTCCATATCGTCGTGGGTGAGCAAGCGGCTGCCGTCATGCGCACGGACAAAGTCCTGCACGATGCTCACCTGCTCCACATAGTTGAGGTTGATGCGCGCCGGCACGTGCAGGCTCACACGTTTCACAAACAGCGAGGTGTCGCCATCGACCACATACACACGGCCCAAAAAGCCCATCGACTCGGGGTTAAACGGAACGAAAGCCAACTCGAGGCACTTCTCGCCATCGATGTCCACGGTGTCGTTAAGGAAATATTTGTAAAAACTCACGCCGATAGTCGACAGCGGACTAACGAAGCGATAGCCCATGAAGGGAATGTCGTTGGCAAAGATGTCGATCTCACGAAACACGTCCTCGAGATAGCGGGTGACGCTGGCTTGGTCGAGCGATTGGTCGATGCCCTCGCTATTGCGTGCCAAAACCAGTTCGCGGTGGCTACGCGGCATATTGCGAAAATAGTCAGTGGCAATTTTTTCACGCATCGAGATGGGCAGCACGCGCTTGCCGGTAAGCACCGACGTGTCGGCATACTCGTTGAGAAACGCCATGCGCGATGCGGGATCGGCGGTATTCAATGCTGCATCCACATCGTTAAGGCCGTAGGTCATTCGCTCATACTTCTCGCGGGTGTAGTAGTCATGGCGGCTGATTGGATTGCCGTGGTCACGTGTGGCAATTAATCGACGAGCCAAGTCCACCCCCGGATTGTTGTCCTTGCTATAGCACTCGTTACCGCGCTTGACGAGCACCTCGTCGAGTGAGACAGCCTTGCTGGGCAGGTCGATGACGAGGATGGTCTGGTCAGGCTCCACCTCGATGACACGCGTGTGGTAGCCCACCGCGGTGACGCGCACCTGCGTGAACGGCGTGCGGGTGTTGATGGTAAAGCCGCCCTGTTCGTTGGCAAGCACGCCCTCGTTGGTGCCGAGCAGCATAATCGACGCCAAGGGCACCGGCTCGCGAGTGAGCGAGTCGCGCACAAAGCCAGTGATTTGCCGCATAGCGCCTGTTTGCGCCCCGCTATGAAGGGTGCAAATCAGCAACAGCAGTATTAAAGCAAGATGTTTCATCATTAACCAAATGCGCTACAAAATTACACTTTTAGCCGCAACGAGACAAGAAATCCAAAAAAATCCTGAGATTCCAGGAATCCCAGAAAACAATAATAATTTTGTTTTGCTCTCGATTTTGCGTAACGTTGCCGTGAACGGCGAAGTTACTTTGGTCTCGGCAAAACAAAAAAATTTTTGTTTTGCTCTCGATTTTGCGTAACTTTGTAAGAATTCTCAGCTTTTCTTTGTATAAAGGCAGTTTAGGAGATTGAGGATTTTGAGGGTTACGGATAAGAGACCGTTCTCAATTCTTCATTCTACTATGAATTGCATTCAAAGAACTCCCGACACAGGGGCATCAGCCGTTTATGACTCTGTGTCGGGTGCAAAGATAAGCATTTCTTCTGAAAGAGCCAAATGCTTTACCAATTATTCACTTGATTTTTCATCAGTCGCTTAGTAGCTCTAATCTCCTTCTGTAGTAGTTCCATACGTTCCTTTAGTTGCTCTTGTGTAGGTAGCATATCTTTAATACGGATATTGTTATAGGTAGCCACTCCCATTGGAGTCGTAATTCCTTTGAAAGACCACTGGACATCAGCCTTATTCATATTTGAGCAAATAAGAAGTCCAATAGTTGGATTGTCATCTGGTTGTTTCAGAACTTCATCAACTGCATTCACATAATAATTCAATTTACCAGCAAACTCTGGCTCAAACGCCTTAGCCTTCAACTCGCAGACAATATAACAACGCAAGCGGATGTGGTAAAATAGCATGTCAATCTTTCTGGTTCTGCCACCAACGAGTATCTCCCTCTGTTTTCCCAAGAATGCAAAGCCATTACCGAGTTCGAGAAGCAAGTCTGTGATGTTCTCATGTAAAGCATTCTCCAACTCACTCTCATCGTATGTTTCATGGCTCACCGTTGCAAATCCGAAATTGTAGTTTTCTTTTACCACCTGTTGCGCCAGTCCTGCCAGTTGCGGTGTCAGATGCTTCGGGAAATTATTGGGTGCTTTCCCACGCTTATTGTATATGTCATCTTTCATCACTCTCTCTAGCGTATCACGGCTTATTCCTTCTTTAATGGTATAGCCTACATAAAACAGAGCCTCCTCTATAGTTTCAGAATGCTGGACAATACGAACATGATGCCCCCAAGGCACACAGGCAAACGCCGATGGGAATTCTGAAACAGGCTGTTTCAGTTTTTCATTTTCATCTTCATCTATCTGCTCCAGTTTCCGTTTGTACTCTTCTGAAGGTAGCATTTCTGAAACAAGTTGTTTCAGTTTTCCAATGTTCTCCGTATAGAACAGAAACCACTGTTTCATATACCAAAGGTTTCTAACGGAAAAGTTCTTGCTTTCAGGAAACTCTTTCTGCATATCCAGGCTTACCTGCTCCACAACACCAGCGCCCCAACGCTCCTCTGCTTTCTTCTGCACCAGATCGCGTCCCATTTGCCAGTTGAACAGCAGTTTCTCGCTATTCACCTTAACGGCAGCTTTTACTTGGGCAGAGCGATAACGGTGCTTCACCTCCGCTATCCACTCTGCATATTCTGCATCCAATTTCACATCGTGAGACTTCACCAAACGTGGCTCAGTGATTGCTATTTCCTTGTTCTTTTTGCTCATATATCTCGTTTCGTTTGCAAAGTTACACATTAATTCTCAAACTTCTTCAATGTCCAAATCATAACTTTTACTGTTATAGTTTATTCTGACATTATATTCTTTCAATTCTCTGTTGGCTGCTATCTTATGTAGTTCTTCTCTAT
>CACYRK010000019.1 GCA_902776835.1 uncultured Bacteroidales bacterium | reverse complement strand
AAGGGATTAATTGCAATGCCACCCATTCTCAAAGGCGAGGAAGTCGGAAAACAACATTTTGGCGACATTTGCTTTATCGTCATAGATGATTCAAATGAAGAATGCTTTATTGCCGATTGAGGTGACAGAGTTAGGTATGGTTATACTCGTTAATCCAGCGCAACCATTGAATAGTCCTTCGCTGATGTTGGTTATGGAGTTGGGTAGGGTCATGCTTGTTAATCCAGCGCAACCACAGAATGCTTCATCGCTGATGTTGGTTATGGTGTTGGGTATGGTTATACTCGTTAATCCAGCGCAACCATTGAATAGTCCTTCGCTGATGTTGGTTATAGAGTTGGGTAGGGTCATGCTTGTTAAGCCAGTGCAACATTGGAATGCGTACCGATCTATATTGGTCACGGAGTTGGGTAAAGTAAAGTTTGCCAAGCTGCTGCAAAACGAAAATGCGAGAAAGTTGATTGTTGTTAATGAGTCGGGAAATGTCACACTATTTAAACTTGTGCATTTGTTAAATGCATAGTTACCAATCGAAATAACGGAGTTGGGGATGTTTATGCTGGTAAGGCTGGTGCAACCAAAGAATAATCCATCGCTGATGTTGGTTATGGAGTTAGGAAGAGCGATACTCTTCAAACTAGTACAGCCATGGAAAGCATTTTTCCCAATAAAAGTTACAGTGTTAGGTATTGTAATGCTTTTCAAACCATTACACCCCCGAAAAACATTGTCGTCTAATAGAGTCACCGAGTTGGGTAACGTGATGCTGCTCAACTTTTTACAAGAGGAGAATGCCGAAACACCGATTGAGGTAACAGAATTGCCGATACTCACATTAACCAATCCTTCACAAATATTAAATGCATAATCTCCTATTGAAGTAACAGAGTTAGGTATAGTCACGCTGGTTAAACTGGAGCAATCAAAAAATGCGTAGTTGCCGATTAAAGTTACAGAATTGCCAATAGACAACGAAACCATCTTCCAACACTCCCTAAATGATGAATTGCCGATTAAAGTTACAGAGTTAGGTATGGTCACGCTGGTCAAGTTCATGCAATTCATAAATGCCGAATCACCGATAGAGGTGACGGAATAGGTAATGCCATTGTTGATGACTTCTTCGGGGATAACCAAATCGCCTTCGAGCGATCTGTAACTTATAAAACCATTTGTCTCATAGGTTAACGTTACAGACAATCCATCATTGTTGATATTGTAGCACAATCCTCCTTCCATAAAATCATATGCCTTGGAAGAGATAACCATCAGCGCGGTAATGGATATTATTAGAAGCCGTTTTTTCATTGTTTAGACTTATTTATTGATTAATGTATCACGATGCAAATATAAAACATTCCATGCAACAAAACAAGTATAAGCTAAAAAACTGATGGAAAAACTGGAATTATAACGGTCACCAATTATATCAGTTCTTTGAAAGTTGCTATGATACTTGTGAAATATTATGCTTGATTACAGATCAAAGAGGGCGGTGACGATGGTGATGTGCTGGGTGAGGAGGCCGTCGGAACTCCACTCGAGGTCGATACCGAGGATGTCGTGGGCGGTCTTTACCACATCGAAGCCTATGGCCTCGAGCGAGTGGCGCATGAGTTCGGGATGCCGGCAGGGCTGTCCCTCGGCGCGTGTGCATGGCTGTGGTCGACACAGTCGGCAGCGCCCGGCAAGCATCAGGCTGCCCGGGTGGCTGTGCTCCTGCTCATAGAGCCACGGCAACAACTCGTGCCAAGCGGCCTCAATGGCGCGGCTGGCCATAGCGCGGCTCTGCTGCGCGTCGGCACACTGGCGGCGCGTGGCCTCGGAAAATGTGATGGTGGTGCCATGGATGGTCACCCGCGTAAAGCCGTCAAACAGGCCGCTGACGTCGCCCTCGTGCGGCGGGCAACTCCACAACTTGCCATAGTTGGGGCAGCCGTGGCACATGGCGGTGATGCGCGGCACATCGCGGTAGCGGCTCACGTAGTCGCGCGCGTCGACGGTGGCTTCGGTGCGTGTGATGGTGTAAGGCTCGGTCATACCCACTCAAACTTCTCGTCGCCCACACCAAGTTCAAAGTGCAACTTGACGATGCCCAGGTCAACCTTCGTAAAATAGCCCAGGCTGGCCGAGGCATGCACCTTGTTGCCGTCGAGCAGCGTGAATTTAAACTTCTGCTGGTTGAGGGCCGTGGGGGCGAGCAAGGCGGCATTCACACCGTTGGTAAACCACACTGGCACGAAGTCGATGTTTTTCACCTTGCTGACCTCGTTCTGCAACTTCACCTTGTGAGGCACTCCAGCATTCACACCGTAGCCTACGACGATGAGGCACACGAGTTTCTCGTCGCTCTCGATGGTCACGGCGGCTTTGCGCTTGCTGTAGGTTAGGCCCACCCAGCAAGTGTTCAGCCCCAGGCGCTGCGCCTCGAGGACCAAGCGCTCGCCATAGTAGCCGGCGCGCTCGTCGAGGTTGCTGCCGCGCTTGCCCACGATGGCCAGGAAGTTGCGCACGCCACGGAACTTGCCATAGCGTGCCATACGGCTCTCGAAAGCCTCGGGATTGTTGGTGACCAACTGGATGTGCATATTGCCCTCGCTGTTGCAACGGTCGATGAGAGCCTGCAGTGCTTGCTGCTTCTCAGGCTCGATGTCGCGGTTGGTGTAAGAGCGCACACTGTGCCTGGTGTGCATGGCTTCGATTAGTGTCATGGTCGTATGTTTTGAAGTTGGTTACTAATGAAAGTTGGTTTTCTATACTACATAACGCAAATGCAGCCATTTTATTGCCTCTCCCCCACCTTTTTTACAACACTTCCAGTAACACAACCTAATACCACCGCCCCACCCCTTTTTTTACGGCGACAAAAAGCAGAAAATCGGAAGTGGCACTTCCGATTTTCTTATTATTCGTCCCTGCCGATGGTGGCCGGGGATGTTGCAAAATATGCCTTTTGACGAGGGGTTATCCGCAGTGGAAATATTGCGTCACGAGGCGTTGCAGGGCCTCGGTGTCACCAGCGATGTCGTCGCGCAGCGTGGTGTCGTTCATCTCGCGCAATGCGCGCACGATGCCGTCGATCATAGCGGGCGAGAACACGCCGTACTGCTCGAAGACGCCGCGCGCCTTGTCAAGACAGTCGGCGCTGGCTACGCAACTGTCGGGCAGTTGAGCGAGGCTCTCGAGGCGGTCAGCATTCTCCTGGTCGTGGATATTGACGTTAACGTAGGTGCGCTGGGCAACGTCGAGGGCATCGCGCATCTCGAAGCCATGGCGGCAAGCCACGCACAGTCCGGCGATGAGTTGGTAAACGTCGGCCGAGCCGTCGGGGCTGCGCATCTCCACGGTCTGCTTGAGCGTGGTGTCGACATCGACGCTGGGCTCTTGCGGATTGGCCTGGTGGCACAGGTCGACGCCCGAGGTCCATCCCAGAGGCACACGCACGAGCACCGAGCGGTTGCGGTCGCCCCAGCACACATTGGTGGGAGCCTCCTGGTGGGGCACCAGGCGGAAGTACGACGTCGGATTCTTGTTGCCAAAGGCGGTGATGGCGGGAGCCAGATCCATCATGCCGGCGATCATGCGGCGGGCATCGTCGCTGAGCGCGCCATGATCGAGCATCATGTTGCGGCCGTCCTTAATCATGCGCATGTGGATGTGGAGACCCGAGCCGGCCTTGCCCACAGTGATTTTCGGCGCGAAGGTGACATCGAGGCCCATCTCGTAGGCCAAGTTGCGAATCACCCACTTAGCAATGGTGAGTTGGTCGGCAGCGTCTTGTGCGCGCACGGGGAGGAACTCAATCTCGTTCTGCTCGTAGATGAGGCCGTCCTGGGTGAAGTTGCCCACCTCGCTGTGGCCGTACTTGATTTGGCCGCCGGTCTGGGCTATGTACTGCATGCAGCGCTGGCGGAACTCGCCGGCCTTGGCATAGGGTGCCGACTCGTGGTATCCGCGCTGGTCGACGGCGGGGAACATGTCCTCGGCGGGGAAAATCACATAATACTCCAATTCGCCCATGGCATGGAACTCCATGCCAGTAACCTCGGTGAAGGCGTTGCAAGCCTTGGTGAGCGTGTACTCAGGCGAACTCTCCAGGTGCTTGCCGTCCTTGTCGAAGTAGGAGCAGAGCAGGCACAGCGTTGGCAACTCGGCGAATGGGTCGACGAAAGCCGTGCTGTAGCGCGGGAGCACATACAGGTCGCTGCTGCCAGCCTCGATAAAGTTGAACAGGCTGGAGCCGTCGACGCGCTCGCCGCAGGTGAGGATGGTCTCAAGGTAGTTCAGGTCGTTGATGACGAAGTTCAGCGTTTTGAGTTTGCCGTCGCCGCCTGGATACATGAAGTTGACCATCTTGATATCGTTCTCGGTGACATAGCGCACCAAGTCGGCGCGCTTAATTTCTGATGGCATCTTTTGCAGATAGGCCACTACTGGATTGGCATTCAGTGCCAAATACTTGTTTTCACTCATTTATGTCAAGTTTTAAAAGGTTATATCGCAAAGCGGATTGCAAAGATACAACATTTTTCAATATCACTGCATTTTTTGGCAAAAAAAATGTCCATAGCGTGCTATCATTGAGCTATAAAAAGTGGAAGCGCTGAGTTGCGCCTCCACTTTTTATGGTTTCGTTACAGTTACTGTCAGAAAGCGGCTTTGCGGGTGGTGCGGCTGCCGTCGTCGTAGGTGGTGACCACCACGTTGATGCCGCTGAATGGCTTGTCGCTCACCATTCCGGCAAGGTTGACGTAGTAAACGCCCGTCACCTTGCCTCCATGCTTCACCTCAGTCACACCGGTGGTAATGCCATGAGGTTGTTCGGCCGAAATAGCCTTGATGTTGTAACTGTCGCCACCGGCTCGTCGTGGAGCACCGCTGGCGCCGCCATTGGCATTGCGTGTGATTAGAGCGACAAAATCAACCACATCGCCAATGTTGTAGGAGGTGAGTTGCAAATTCGGCACTCCGCTGAGGTCAATCACGACACTGCCCTCGAGTCCTGCTCCATTCACCCAGTGATTGTTGTCGGGGTTATCAGAATCGGTAACATAGGTCCTTGGCGGCATCTCAAAAACAGTATTACCATCAATAACACCCTTGTACACAGTGCTGTAAATGTTTGCCACCTCGTTAACCTGCGGACGATAGAAGAAGTAGGTCTTGCCATTTATGCTGCTCGTCTGCGTCTGACTTGAGGCAAAACTGCACGGTGTGTAGACATTAAACTCGGGATTGTCGCCAGAACGCTTCTTGATGGGTTCAACCACAACCTCGATGTTGGTGTTTACATCATCGATAAGTTTTCCTGTGACATTGCTCAACACATCACCAGGAGTGAAGTCGGTGTCATAGTCGATTTTTTGCTCATAGCCTGTAATCTTCACCCAGTTGCGCTGTGTGGTTTTGCTGTTCCAAGTGAGATTCACATAGTCGACATATTCAGCCAGGGCAGCATCCGTGAGGCCATTGTTGGGATATTGCATCAAATCGGCATCGACGCTTGCGTTGAAAGCATAAACAGCCTTGTTAGCCTTATCGACATAACCCACTGTCAGGTCCTCATTGATAGTGTAGTAACTATTGGATGTTCCTTCATTCTCCACATAGCATAACGATGCCTCGGTGATATCGCCAATCTTGTGGGAAACACCGGGATATTTGAAGTCGGCGAAACTCACCTCGGGAGAAATCTCAACAGAGTTAGTCCAACCATTGTTATGACTCAAGTCATTGTAATAATACCCGCCCTTTTGGTATCCCTTGTCCTTACTTGGGTGGTCTTCGTTAGAACTTGAATAGTTCCATTGAGTGTTGCCATCGGGATTCATACGTTTGAAGCAAATCTCTGTGCCATTGCTGACTGAAGTGCTATTGTCGCTCCATTTGTACACGTTGTTACCGCCGTTGGTGCTGCCGATAATTTCAAATGGCATTTGTTCGCCAAAGCCAACAATTTGAAGTCGCATCAGAGCGCCATCTTTGTCCCAAGTTGACTTGCTGGGCTCGAATATGATGAACGACTTGTGACTCTTGAAACCAGTGACATTCATATAGCGGTTGTCGTCATCCCAGGTGAGATAAACGTCGCCACTCAATCCAGTGATATCAGCAGTCTGGTTGCTTTGTCCGCCATTACCATTGTTCAGAATTGCAGAACAAGAGTTCAATCCTGGGAATTCGACGTAGTACCAAGTGTAGCCGTCCTCGTCTTGCACCGTCTGGCTGAGTTGCTTGCCACTCCACGATGTGTAATCTGACGGCACGGTTCCATCCACATCGAAGATAAAGAGGTGAGGAGCAGGCGCATTCTGACGCGTGCTGCGCACGAAGATACGTGTTCCAGGATATGGAGTATTCTGGATGATGTAATTGCGTGCGATGAGGTTAATTACCTGGCCGTCCTTGAGGATGCCCGCACGCAACACATGCTCACCTTCGCCCGAAATCTTGACCGTTGCTTGACCGTTGCTGGTTGTAGCGACTTGAGGACTGTTGATATTTGGCTCTGAGCCATCGAGTGTATAAACAATGGTCACGTTACCTATGCTGGCTGTCAAACCCACGTTCACACTCATATCGCCGTCGTAGATTCCTGACTCCTTATCAGCGGTGAGTGTCAGTGCAGTGCCAATGTAGTCTTTAGTCACATCGATGGGCTGACCATTGTAATAAGTGAAGTAGCGATCGCTGTTGATGCCCGTAATAGTATGCGATTGTGAGGCGCCATCCCAGTTGATAATCAGATTGTAATATTCGCCGCTGGAAGGCTTGTCGAATGTCTTACAGTGCCATAATACGCCACCCACTGTCTTGGTCTCGGTGGTTTTGTTGCCAGCCCAAGCGCCGTTGGGTTTGTTATCTCCATTCCACAAATACAAGTTCGGGGCGTCGTCGGCCTTCACATAAATGGTGAGTTGGTCGGCATCCGAGCCATTCTCAGCATATGTGTAAGTTTGTACACTCTGCACGCTTTCCACGTTGTTGTAATTGGTGACAACACCCACCTTCAGTGTTGTTGTTGCGGTGAAAGTGAAGTTCTCGCTTGCAGTGCCTGTGATGCGAGGGCTGGAGGTGGTGGGTTCGGTGCCGTCGGTTGTGTAAACAAGCGTGACACCGCTTTCCGACGGTTTCACATTAATTGTGATAGAGCCATTGAAAGTGCAAGTCCCCTGACTCACTATGGGATATCCATTGACCAAGCCAGCCTTAACGTTGTTTTGCCAAGAGTTTGCCAAAGCGTCGTTAATACAGAAACTGCAGATTCCAGATGGGCCATCGCTCTGCCATACAACGGAGTACCCTTCGGGGATGGATTTTGAGCCATCGCCAAGTATTAAGCAGAGGCTGCCGTTGGTTCCTTCGATAATCCATTTCACGCCATTGCTGCCCCAATCCTCATAACTAATCTCGCTCATGTTGTTCACGCCGGCGGTGCGACGGGCCTTAATCATCTTCACGATTTGGTCGTGCCACTCGGGATGCATGAAGTGCGGCCAGAACAAGCACGGCGTGCCTGGCATAGCCAGGATGAAGGCGTTGGCCTCGAGGATGTTAGAGGTCGTGCGATGGCCATAATTGGGGTTAGAGCCATCAGTGGGTAAGTCCTTGAAAGTATCGTGGTTCTCAACAAAAGTGACGGTATACCGGCGCATATCATGGTCGCCTATAAGGCCGGCGTCTTTTAAACCTTTGAAGTTACCATTGTTAAAAGCACCGTTAATTGCATACATCAGGGGGAAATCGAATGCTGCACTCAGGTTTTCGCCATTGATAGTGGTGCTTGTAATCCATCCTGAAATATCTTCTTTTGCGCCCCAATATTCACCCACGCTGAATGTTGGGCGCAAGATGGTGTTATATTCACCGTAATGGATTCCTTCAAAGCCCATAGCATAGTCATAGCGGAAGCCGACATACCCCAAATTATTCTTCAAGAAGTCGAGGTATTTCACCACTTTGGCGCGAGTGTCTTTATTGTGGTGCTGAATATCACGAGCCCACTCGCCTTGTCCGCCACAGTCGGGACCGCCAGAGGGATTGCCACCCGCATTTAAACTTTCGTCATCGCTGCAAACATCGGCTTTTGTCCATTCAATCAACTCAGTGCCTGACTGGGTTTGACCGGCCCAGATTTCATCCCAGCCCAAGTTTGCGAATTGACCCGTGTATTCTTCCGACGGAAAATCCAGGTTTGCCTTGGTAGCGTGATAAGTATCATTCTCATTGTTGTGGTTCACGAAATCGAAATCCCATGTACCAAAACAACCGCGATGGTTAGCCACGACGTCCTCGATGGCCCCCGTTCCCGCGTCGTGATAGGCACTGATGAGTTGCCGCAACTCAGCCTCGGTTCCGAAGTAGGACTTTGGAGTGAACACCTTGTGTTCCTGATTGTTTTCTCCGAAATAGTAGGTGTAGGTCCAGGGCGTTGCCTGCTCGCCATGGTGAAAGTAGAACACCGGCACGAAGCCCATGCAGTCGGGGTTATTGATAAGGCTACCATTGGAAAAGTCCCAACTATTGCCGCGTCGCCACGCTCTTACGCCATTGCGTCCGCTGTTATCGGTGTTTTTGTAATAAACCGACGTCTCAGGGCAAATTGTGGAGCCGCTCTGAGGCAACCAAAGCAGGTCGATGTAAGGCGCTACTTCGTCCTTGTGCGTTAACAGGCTCGCCCATGTGGTGAGTGGCACTTGCCACTCTTCATTGTCGCCCCAGCCGGCACCGTACATGGTTGCCCAAGTATAGCCAGGGATTTGTTGAGCAGTGGCATCGTTGCTTTGAGTGTACATCCAGTTGCTGTTGCCTCCATAGGGACTGTGCAAGGGGTACTGAGTCCAACTGTCCCAGAAGAAGCCTTGGAGCATCACGCCGCCGTATCCGGCGGGCCAGCCTTGTGCTTGCGCAACGATGGGCAGTAGTATGCCCAGGAGCGTTGCATAGAGTAGTTTCTTTTTCACGGTTATGTTGTTTTAATGTTTGTTATGCCACGATGAAACCTCGAAGGTTTTAACTCGCTAAGTTACACCTTTCCACCCAAAGGGTGGACAACTTCACCCCAAGATAATAACTCATGAGCAGCGCAAACGATTGCGCCACGCCCGCCCCTACGCACCCCGGCGGTGCTTTTTGTGGCCGCGACACAGCCGCGGCATGGCGGACCGCCCCTGGGAGGGGCTTTGCGGGGGGGGGGGCATGTGTGGGGGGCCTTATGGGCCACGACACAGCCGCAGCATGGCGGACCGCCCCTGTGGCTGGAGGCCCCTCAATGGCCACAAGAGCCCCCACCCTCAATCGCCTCAAGAGCCACCACCCTCAATCGCCTCAAGAGCCCCCACCCTCAATCGCCTCAAGAGCCACCCTGGCGGCATCAAGAGGCGCAGCAGCGGCGAGGCGGTGAATTTTAAAAAACGCAAAAAATGCGGCAGTTAGCGAAATTTCGGTTAAAGGTCGAGCCGCGAGTTTGCAGTAAACGACAAAAAACGCTAATTTTGTGAGTTTTTTAGAAAAAGATTTTACAACTGACTGATGGTTGACGAAAAAGACATGAAAACAATCGACGCCGACACCGCTCCAGCAACAGCGAGCGACTTTGGCGGATATGATAAACTGGTGACGATGTCGCCGCGCGAGCACATACGCAAGCGCCCGGGCATGTACATCGGCAAACTGGGCGACGGCTCGCAGAGCGACGACGGCGTGTACGTGCTCATCAAGGAGGTGGCCGACAACAGCATCGACGAGTTCAACACCGGTTACGCCAAGCCCAACATCAACATCGATGTTGAGGACGGCACGGTGAGCATCCGCGACTTTGGCCGCGGCATCCCCTTGGACCAGGTGAAGGACGCCTCGAGCAAGATGAACACCGGCGCGAAGTACGACACGCAGACCTACAAGCGCAGCGTGGGCCTCAACGGCGTGGGTATCAAGGCCGTGAACGCTCTCTCGAGCGAGTTCTACATTCGCTCGGTGCGCGACGGGCAGGCCTCGGCAGTGCTTTACCGCGAGGGCAAGGTGGTGGAAGAGAGCGGCGTCGTGCCGGCCGAACTTGGCGAGGAGAACGGCACGCTGGTGCGCTTCACGCCCGACGCCTCGATTTTCCGCAACTACAGTTTCCGCGACGATATAATCGAGACCATGGTCAAGAACTACTCGTTCCTGAACACCGGCCTCACCCTCGTGTACAACGGGCGCCGCTACCACTCGCGCCACGGCCTGAGCGACCTGGTGCGCGAAAACATGACCAACGAGCCGCTGTATCCGCTCATGCACTTCGTGGGCGACGACATCGAGGTGGTCATCACGCATGCCGCGCAACCCGGCGAGGAGTTCTACTCGTTTGTCAACGGTCAGCACACCACCCAGGGCGGCACGCACCAGAGCGCCTTCCGCGAGGCACTGTCGCGAACCATCAAGGAGTTCTACGGCAAGAGTTTCGAGTACAGCGACATCCGCAACGGCGTGGTGGCCGCAATCAGCATCAAGGTCGAGGAGCCAGTGTTTGAGTCGCAAACCAAGATTAAACTCGGCAGCAGCATCATGTGGAAGGACGGGCCGACAATCTACAAGTTTGTCAACGACTTCATCAAGAAGGAACTCGACGACTATCTGCACAAGACTCCCGCCACTGCTGAGGTGCTGCTGAAGAAAATCCAGGACAGCGAGCGTGAGCGCAAGGCCATCGCCGGCGTAGCCAAGCAGGTGCGCGAAAAGGCCAAGAAAGCCGCTCTGCACAACGACAAGTTGCGCGACTGCCGCGTGCACTTCAACGACACGCGCGCTCCCAAGGACAACGACCGCCGTGGCGACTCGTGCATCTTCATCACCGAGGGTCTGAGCGCAAGCGGCTCAATCACCAAGATTCGCGACGTGGAGACGCAAGCCGTGTTCTCGCTGCGAGGCAAGCCGCTCAACACCTACGGCCTGGAGCCGAAAAAGGTGTACACCAACGACGAGTTTGCCCTGCTGCAAGCCGCGCTAAACATCGACGACGGTATCGACGGACTCCGCTACAACCGCGTGATTATCGCCACCGATGCCGATGTCGACGGCATGCACATTCGCCTGCTGCTGCTCACCTACTTCCTCCAGTTCTACCCCGAACTGGTGAAGACCGGCCACCTCTACATCCTGCAGACGCCGCTGTTCCGCGTGCTCAACAAGAAAGAGGCCAAGCGCAAAAACCGCGGCAAGAGCCGCGAGGCTACCGAGCAGAAAGTCGAGACATACTACTGCTACAGCGACGACGAGCGCGTGGCGGCAATCAACAAACTGGGTGAGAACGCCGAAATCACACGATTCAAAGGCTTGGGAGAAATCTCGCCCGAAGAGTTCAAGGACTTCATCGGCCCGGATATGCGCCTCGACCGCGTGTCGCTGCGCAAGGAGGACGCCGTGAAGGATATGCTGGCATTCTTCATGGGCAAAAACACCATGGAGCGCCAGAATTTCATCATTGATAACCTTGTCATTGAAGACGATGAAGACATCACCGTGCACTGATGGCGCGCGCGTCGCGCTCTTCCCGGGGTCGTTCGACCCCTTCACCCGCGGACACGAGTCGGTGGTACGCCGCGCGCTGCCGCTATTCGACCGCATAGTCATCGCCATCGGCGTAAACATCGACAAGCCGGGCTTCATGCCCAAGGCGGCCCGCCAGCAACTCATCGAGGGCGTCTTTGCCGACGAGCCACGCATCACGGTGATCACCTACACCGGCCTCACCGTCGACGCCGCACGCCAGTGTGGCGCACAGTTCATCCTGCGCGGCGTGCGCTCGCTGCAGGACTTCGAGAACGAGATGCACATGGCCGACGTGAACCGCGACCTGTCGGGCATCGAGACCGTGCTGCTGTACTCGCTGCCCGAGCACAGCCACGTTAGTTCCACCGTAGTGCGCGAACTCGCCCGCTTCGGCCACGACATCGCGCCCTACCTCCCCGCCAACGCCGACCTCGCCCTCCTCCCATAAAACAAGATAGCAACTACAGATATCAAAAAAGGCCCTTTTGCGGGGCCTTTTTTTACGTTTTTGGCGGCAAAATGGTGATGTGCCGAAGAAATGTGGTGGCGGATTTTTAGTTTTCGATAAAATGTAGTAACTTTGTCGGTTGGAATCGCGCTTGCCGATTCCGCAACACGGACTCTAAAAACGACATAACATCATGATTATTATCGGCATTGCAGGCGGAACCGGGTCGGGAAAGACGACCGTAGTACGCAAAATCATGGAGCGTCTGCCCGAGGGCGAGGTAGGCATCATCTCTCAAGACAACTACTACAAGGACTCGAGCCATGTGCCGCCCGAAGACCGCCAAAAGATTAACTTCGACGAGCCGGCAGCCTTTGATTGGGACTTGCTTCTCAAGCACTTGAAGCAGTTGAAGGCTGGAGAGTCGATTGAGATGCCCACCTACAGTTATCTCACATGCTCGCGCCAGAAGGAGACCATCCCGATGGATCCTCACGACGTGGTGCTGATTGAGGGCATCCTTGTGCTGAGCGACGCACGCCTGCGCAAGATGATGGACATCAAGGTGTTTGTCGACGCCGACGGCGATGACCGCCTGATTCGCGTCATCTCGCGCGACTGCATAGAGCGCGGCCGCACGCCACAAGAGGTGATCGACCGCTACCAGGCCGTGCTCAAGCCCATGCACTTGCTGCACATCGAGCCGGCGAAGCGCTATGCCAACATCATCGTGCCCGAGGGTGGACACAACGAGGTGGCCATCAACATGATTACCGACTACATCAAGGGCAAACTCAGCGGCAAAAAAATGTAAAACCGCGCATCACGCACTTATGAAATTCCCCTGGAAAACCGACAAGCCAGCCGGCGCTGCCGACGGTGCTGCTGACGGCGTCGCCAATGCTCCCGCCGAGGGTGGCGCGCCTGCCGTGGTGCGCAAGCCCGGTAGCAAGGAAGTTGCCGAGGCCTTGAAGCGCTCGGGCGAGGAAGGCACCCTGGTGCTGCGCACCGACAATTTTGTGAAAAAATACCGTCAACGCATGGTGGTGAACCATGTGTCGATCGATGTGCACCAGGGCGAGATTGTGGGTCTGTTAGGCCCCAACGGAGCCGGCAAAACCACCACATTCTATATGACGACGGGCTTGGTGTCGCCCAACGAGGGCCGCGTGTTTCTCAACGACGTGGACATCACGTCGCTGCCGGTCTACAAGCGTGCGCAGTTGGGCATCGGCTATCTGCCGCAGGAGGCGTCGGTGTTTCGCACACTGAGCGTCGAGGACAACATCCGCACAATCCTCGAGATGACCGACACCACCCCCGAGCAGCAGCGTGAGCGCCTGGAGCAACTCATCGCCGAGTTCCACCTGCAGAAGGTGCGCAAAAACCTGGGCAACCGCCTCTCGGGCGGTGAGCGCCGCCGCTGCGAGATTGCGCGGTGCCTGGCCATCAACCCGCACTTTATCATGCTCGACGAGCCCTTTGCCGGTGTCGACCCCATCGCCGTGGAAGACATCCAGAGCATCGTCTACAGCCTGAAGCACAAAAACATAGGCATTCTTATCACCGACCATAACGCTCCCGAGACGCTGAGCATCACCGACCGCGCCTACCTGCTCTTTGAGGGTAAAATCCTGTTTCAGGGCAGCAGCGAGGAACTTGCCGAGAACCCCGTGGTGCGCGACAAGTACCTGGGCCACAACTTCGTGTTCCGCCGCAAGAAATTCGACTGAGATTTCTATTTAACGACCTTAAGGACTTTAAGGGCCTCAACGACCTTAAAATCCTTATTAATAAAGCGAGGAGTAATTTGGTTATTCGCTCGCTTATTTGTAATTTTGCAGGCGATTTCGATGAGTTTGGGGTGCTGGGCTTATGCCTGGCTGAGAACATACCCATGGAATCTGATCCGGATAATACCGGCGTAGAGAAGTAAACTTATTAGACATGAAAAACTTAACGACACTGGCCGTTGCCCTGCTGATGGGCATCGGCGCCGTCCACTCTCAGAACGTGGACCAAGACAGCGTGCGCACTATCGCCCTCGAAGAAATTGAGGTGCTGAGCACACGCGCCAATGAGAAAACCCCCATCGCATTTACCAACATCAACAGCGCGCAACTGGCCACGGCGAACCATGGCCTTGACCTGCCGTTCTTGCTGCTTAACACGCCTGGCGTGCTCACCACGAGCGACGCCGGAGCCGGCGTGGGCTACACGGGCATCCGCATCCGCGGCACCGATGCAACGCGCATCAGCGTCACGGCCAACGACATTCCTATGAACGATGCCGAGAGTCACACCATCTACTGGGTCAACACGCCCGACCTGGCGTCGTCGCTGACCGACATTCAGGTGCAACGCGGCGTGGGCACGAGCACCAACGGCGCGGGGGCCTTCGGCGGCAGCATCAACCTGCGCACGCAGAGTTTCTCGCCACAAAACTATGCCGAGGTGAGCGGCAGTTACGGCTCGTTCAACACGCATAAAGAGACGGTTAAAGTGGGCACGGGCATGCTGTCGCACCACTGGGCAGCCGACCTGCGCCTGTCGCACATCGCCAGCGACGGCTACCGCGACCGCGCCAGCAGCGAACTGAAGAGTTACTTTGCGCAGTTGGGCTGGTTTACCGACTCCACCATTGTGCGCTTCATCACCTTTGGCGGCAAAGAGGACACTTATCACGCCTGGGACGGCATCTCGCGCGACCAACTGAAGACCGACCGCACCTACAACCCCAACGGCGAAATCAAGCGCGACGGACAAGTCGTTGGCTTCTACGACGACCAGAAGGACATCTACCAGCAAGTTCACTATCAAATTCTCGCCGAGCACCGCTTCCTGCGTCATTGGAAGGCCGTTTTGGGCCTTCACTACACCGACGGCGAGGGATATTATCAAGAATATAAGAACGCGCGCACGCTGAAGGAGTACCTGCTCGAGCCCGTGGAGACTGCCACCGGCACGCTGAAGAAGTCGAGCCTGGTGCGCCGCAAGGCTGTCGAGAGCGACTTCCTGGGCGGTGTGGCAGCGCTGAAGTACGTCAACGAGCACGTTAAGGCCACGCTGGGCGGCGGCTGGAACACCTACAGCAACGACCACTACGGCCGCGTGCTGTGGGTCGAGAACTACACCGCAGCGCTCAACGCCGAGCATGAGTATTACCGCAACACCGGCAAGAAGCGCGACGGAAACATCTTCGTCAAGGGCATCTACGAACTTGGCCACGGCCTCTCGGCCTATGCCGACCTGCAGTACCGCCACATCCACTACACCATCAAGGGCGACAACGACAAGTGGGACTGGACCGCCAGCCCAGAGCACCTGCAGACGCTCGACATCGACGAGACATTCAACTTCTTCAACCCCAAAGCGGGCATCAACTATGAGTTTATGCGCGGCCACCGCGCCTATGCCAGCGTAGCCGTGGCTCACAAGGAGCCCACACGCAACAACTACACCGACGGCCTGTTCCTGGAGCACCCTCGTGCCGAGCGCCTGGTCGACTGGGAACTGGGCTACAATTTCTCCAGCCCCAAGTTTAGCGCCGGAGTGAACTTCTACCGCATGAACTACAAGGACCAGTTGGTGCTCAACGGCAAACTCAACGAGATTGGCGAAGCCATGGCCGAGAATGTGCCTCACAGTTACCGCATGGGTGTGGAGTTGATGGCAGGCTGGCAAATCATGCCCTGGCTGCGCTGGGACGCGAACGCCTGCATCAGCCAGAACCGCATCCAGGACTATGTGGGCTATGTGAGCGATTACGACAACGAATGGAACGAAATGTGGACACAGACGGCCATCGAGTGTGGCAACACCACCATCGCCTTCTCGCCCAGTTTCATTGGCAACAATGCGTTTACGTTCAACTACAAGGGCTTCGGCGCCACGCTGCAGACGCAAGTGGTGAGCCGCCAGTATCTCGACAACATGGAGCGCCGCGACGACTCGCTCGACGGTTACATGGTGAACAACCTGCACCTGAACTACACCTTTACTACTCCGCACACGCGCGAGGTGATTATCGGCGCAAGCATCTACAACCTGTTTGACACCAAGTATGAGACCAACGGCTACTCGATGACCGCCGCCGTGTATAACGGCAGCGACAAGAGCAGCGGCTACAGCCTGGTGAGCGACCCGCGCTTCTATCCCATGGCCGGCATCAACGCGCTGGGCCATATCACCCTCAAGTTTTGACGATGAGCGACGTGTGGAACACCATAGCCACTGCCCTCGCTCAGCATGGCGAGGCGCTACATCTGCTCGACGCCATCGGGGTGACACTGGGGCTGGTGTATCTGTGGCTGGAGTTTAAGGCAAACATCCTGATGTGGGTGGTAGGCGTCATCATGCCCGCCATCGACATCTACCTGTATTTCAAGACGGGGCTATACGCCGACTTCGGGATGGCCATCTACTACTCGGTGGCGGCAATTGTGGCGGCAATCTACGGCTTCCGTCGCTGGCGCACGGGCGAGCCGAGCGACACGGGGAAGAGCGAGCGCGCCATCACCCACATGCCGCTTCGCGAAGCCGCCGTGGCGCTGATTATCTTCCTGGGGCTGTGGGCGGTGATGTACGAGTTGCTGACCCACCTCACCGACAGCACCGTGCCCGTGACCGACAGTTTTGCCAACGCGCTTAGCATCATCGCCCTGTGGGCCTTGGCGCGGAAATACGTCGAGCAGTGGCTGCTGTGGCTTGTCGCCGATGCCGTGCTCACCTGCCTCTATGCCTACAAGGGCCTGGTGTTCCGGCCCTGCCTCTACGGCTTCTACACCATCATGGCCGTCGCCGGCTATCGCAAGTGGCGCCGCATGATGCGCAACCCGCAATAACGGCACAAAAGGAATCACTGCGTAGTGTGGTCAAAGGGTATTGCTTTGACCACACTACGCGTTTCGATAGGGGCGTGTTTGAAAAGAAAAAAAACTTGTTAACGTTTTTTTTGTATGTGAATAGTTGATTTTTTATATCGAAGCAGTAATTTTGCGGTGTTATTCAATATCCCAACTAATATTATTATGAAAAAACCAAAACTCTTTGCAACACTGGCCTTGATTTTCTGCTGCTGCATGACTGTTGCCGCAGGTAATGATGTTAAAATCAAGGGTGTTTACAACAACAACCGTTATGATGACCACGCAGACCACTTCTACAGTACCTACGTGGGCTGGAACTCAACACTTGGCAAAGCCATTTTCATTGTTGAGAATGGTATCTATGCCATGAATTGGGATGGCAGCGTCTTGTCGACCCCCGTCAAGGAGCCTGCCGTGAACAAGGATGACTTCTACTCTAACGGCCAATTTACCGATGACAACAAGGCTCTGTGGGCCAACAACTTCAACATGATGTATGGCAACTCGGGTGCTGTGAATGCCAATGGCACCATCTACACCATCATGTCGCGCGACGCCGACTCGGCAGGCGACGATGAGCGTTTTGCTGTGCGCAGTTGGGACGCCACCACTGGCGACCTGCTGACAAACAAAACCTATCCTGCCAGCGCCAACCTGGAGTCGGCCGGCATGGCCGTCAACCCCGTTGACGGCAAGGTTTACGGCTTATTCTACCTGACCAATCAGGATCTGCCTAGCAGCATCACCGATGACCCCGACTTCTTCGAGGACAGCGAAGGCGATGCCACTTCGACCGACGCGGGTTACTGCATCTGCTCGATCGACCTGGCAACGATGACTGTTACTCCCATCACCCCGGGCCTGTACTACTACAACTTCGTCACCTTCGCCATCAACTCGGAAGGTCGCGCATTCGCTCTGACCAGCGGTGGCGCTGCAGGTGTTGAGAACGAGGATGGCAAGATGGAAGACATCAACGGCAACCTGACCGGCGCCACTCTCTATGAGTTTGACCTGACAACTGG
The DNA here is from genome assembly GCA_902776835.1 of uncultured Bacteroidales bacterium. Lineage (GTDB taxonomy): Bacteria > Bacteroidota > Bacteroidia > Bacteroidales > Muribaculaceae > Sodaliphilus. The sequence continues at coordinate 39,002 of CACYRK010000019.1, read as the reverse complement.
CCTTATGGTAACCGTACCCGAGACTTATATCGACGAGGAGACCGGCGAGGAGTACACCGAGAACGTGACTCCCTACCCCGCTACTGGCTACTGCTCGCAGTACAAGCGCCAGAGCGCATGCTTCGACAGCAAGAACCCCAACATCATGTACTGGAACGGTTTCTACAACAGCGGCAAGGGCTTCATTGACGGTTCGTGGAGCAACCTGCCCGACCGCGATTGGCGCACCAACGGCAAGTATGACACCGCGCTCTACGCTATCGACATCACCAGCGGCGAGGCCACTCGTTTGACCAAGATTGACAACCGCTTCACCTTCTCGTGCATGTGGATTGAGAATGAGGAAGAAGAGATTCCTGGCGACATCAACCTGGACGGCAAGTGGGATGGCATCGACCTGAACATCCTCATCAACATCCTGCTTGGTATGGACGATGCCGACAACTACGACGGCCGCGCCAACATCGTTAAGGATGACACGATCGACGGCAACGACCTGAACGCCCTCATCAACATCCTGCTGGGCAAGCAATAATAGATTAGAGATTATAGATTATAGATTATAGATTGGCGGCACGTCGTTGGGCGTGCCGCTGATTTTTTGCTGGCTATAGGGCTGGGAGCAGACAACATTGATGTGAAATTTTGGTGTTTTGATTAATTTTGCAACTTTGCTGCCAAATAAAGCATCGACTTTGTCATTTTACAACGCAATTTATCCCATAATCGATGAAAAGAACACCTCGAAACTCGTTTGACAACAAGCGCCGAGCAATAGGCGCGATATTGGGTCCGTTGCTGGCAATTAATGTGTGGTTCATTCCCATCAGCGCCTTGTCGCCGGCTAGCCATCACTTGCTGGCCATCATGACGCTGGTGGCTATATGGTGAATTACCGAGCCGGTTCCCATTGTGATGCTCATCGTCAAAGCCGTGATGGGACTATAGGCGCAATACAGGCATAAACAACAAGCCGCTGGCAGGTGATGCTGCTGGCGGCTTGCTGTGTTTTCGCGATTGCTCGGGGTTACTCCTTGGCGAAGTGCTGTGCGATGTCGGCAGCGATTTCTTTGGCTCGCTCGGCGTCACTGCCCATCGCCACCTTAATGGTGGGCTTATTGGGCAACGTGGTGGTGAGCACGAGTTGGTAATCGCTGGTGACGTAGGGATTTGCGGCGTTGTTAAAGGTGACGTCGGTAATCGTGTCGCGGTCGTAGGCCTTGCCATCCACAACGATTTCCTTCTCATATAGCAGAACTACGGCCGCCAACTCGTTGCTACGCGTGGCGTCGAGGACATACTCAGCCTCGGGCTCGCCATGCATGGCGATGTAGTCGTCGACGGTGTCCGAAGGCTCTGTCTTGGGGCTGAGGTCGTTCTTTAAGTGCTTGTTTGAGTCATGACGCAAGTACAAGACGAAGAGCGTAAAGCACGCTAAGAACACCAAGACGATGATCAGTTGCATTTCCTGCGGCATAGCCGACTGAAGTAAAATACTTACCGTAAGCATAAGTTATGATTTATATAAGTGTGTGTAATTGTTTGCTTCGGATGGCCCTTTATTGTGCGGCGATGGTTATCGACTGCTTGATGCCGGCCTGCTTGTCGCGCACGGTGAGGCGAATGTTGCCCGGTGCAGTGCCTGCCTGCAGCACTACCACGAGTTGGCCGTGGAAGAGTCGCATGGTGGGCTTGGTGAACTGCTCGAGCGACGTTGCGTCGCCGTTGCACACTCCCTTAAAGGAGCCTGCTCCGCTCACCTCGAAGGTGAGTTGGTCGGCCGCGTCGGGACAGATTGTGCCTTTTTTGTCGGCCAGGCTGACCACCACGTATGCCAGGTCTTGTCCGTCGGCCTTGATGACGCTGCGTTCGGGCTGCAGCAGCAGTTGTGACGGCTTTTGTGCCGTGCGCACCACCTTCTCACCAGCCTTGTTGCCGTTGTCGTCGTAGACCACCACCTTGATCTCGCCCGGCTCGTAGCGCACGTCGCGCCAGCGCAGACGGTAACGGTCGAGGCGCGAGGTGGCATCCTTGGTGATGCGTCCCTGGCTGCGTCCGTTCACAAAGAGTTCGGCGCTGTTATAGTCGGTGTAGCAATACACCGGGGTGACCTGTCCCTCGCGTCCGGGCCATGTCCAGTGCGGCAACAGGTGGATGGTGTGCTCGTTTTTGTTCCAGTGGCTGCGATAGAGCCAGTAGCGGTCCTTGGGCAGGCCGGCGAGGTCGCAGATGCCGAAATAACTGCTGCGCGACGGCCAGTAGCCATCGTAAGGCGTGGGCTCGCCCAGATAGTCGTAGCCGGTCCACACAAATTCGCCGATTGTCCAGTCGAAGTCGTCCTGCATGTGCCAGTCGTCGTCGGGCAGGTTGCTCCACCAGCAGTACTCCACGTCGTAGCCCGAGCATTGTCCGTCGGGCCACGCCTTGTTGGTGGCCACGGTGTCGGGGAAGACATAGTGTCCGCGGGTGCTCACCGTCGATGCCGTCTCGCTGCCCAGGATGAAACCTTGCGGCAACTTCTTGATGGCGTCCTCGTAGCGGTGTACGCGGTAGTTCAGGCCGGGCACGTCGGCCATCATGGCGAATCCGCTGGCGATGTCGGCATCGGGCTGATCCATGCCGCAGGTCACGGGACGTGTGGGGTCGAGTTGATGGCACAGGGCCACCAAGCCACGGTAGCGGCGTGCGCCCTCGGGCTTCCACTGCTCGGGAATCTCATTGCCCACGCTCCACATTATTATACTGGGGTGGTTGCGGTGGTTAAGAATCAAGTTGGTGATGTCGCGCTGCCACCAGTCGTTCCACAGGCGGTTATAGCCGTTGCGCACCTTGGCGTCGCTCCAGGCGTCGAAACTCTCGGCCATCACCATCATGCCCAGGGAGTCGCAAATCTCCATTTGCCACGTCGACGGCATGTTGTGGCTGGTGCGAATGGCGTCGGCACCCATGTTCTTCATCATCTCGATTTGCCGTATGAGCGCGGTGCGGTTCACTGCTGCGCCAATCGGACCCAAGTCGTGGTGCAGGCACACGCCCTTGATTTTCCGCGGCACGCCGTTGAGGCGGAAGCCATGCTCGGCATCGCAGGCGATGGTGCGTATTCCCAGACGCGACTGCTGCTCGTCGAGCAGTTGGTTGCCTTGCATGAGGCGCGTGCGCAGGGTGTAGAGATAAGGCGACTCAGGCGACCAAAGCCGCGGCTCAGCCACGTTGAGCGTGGTGTGGAAATGGCCTGTGCCGTCGGGCGTGGTGGTGGATTGCGCCACCACAGTGCCGTGGTCCTCGATAATCACCTGTAGCGCGGTGCCCGTGGCGTCGGCGCCCGGCAAGAGTTGGTGCGCCACGTCGACGGTGGCCTCATGGTCGCCGATGTGCGTGGTGCTTGTTGCCAGCCCCCACTGGTCGAGCGCGCGTGCGCCGGTAGTCACCAAGGTGACAGGGCGGTAGATGCCTCCGCCAGGATACCAACGGTTGCTCTCCTCGAGGTTTTCGAGGCTCACCTCCAGCAGGTTCTCGCTGCCGTCGCGGTGGATGAATGGGGTGACGTCGACGCGAAACGCGTTGTAGCCGTAGGCCCACTGTCCGGCCACCCGGCCGTTGACGCGCACCACGGGAGCGGCCATCGCGCCGTCAAAGACCAACTCGGCATGTCCGGCCGAGACGGGCACGGTGAAAGTGCGGCGATAGTAGCCCTTGCCTATCCAGGGCAGCGAGCCCGACCGCCCGGTGTGCTCGGTGGGGATGTCCTCGCCATTCTCCTTGATGGCCACCACCTGCATGTCCCATTTCTTGTCGAACGGGCCAGCGATAGCCCAGTCGTGAGGCACGCTCACGGCCTGCCAGGTCACGCTGTCGCGCGAAAATTGCCAACCCTGCGACAGCAGCACCTGCTGGCGAGACTGTGCTGCCGCGGTAACAGCCATCAAGCCCATCGCGGCACAAAATATCAAACTCGATAATTTCATAAGATACTATTTATTTCCCTGCAAAGTTACGATTAAGCGAGCGAAAAGCCAAATTTATTTGAGTTTTTCCGAGCGTGAGTAACTTAGCCGTGAAACGGCAACGTTACGATTAAGCGAGCGGTGAGCAAAGAAAAAAACACTTTTTTTTCATTTGCTTACCCGAGCGTGAGTAAATATTTTTTTAGGACATTAAGGACTTTAAGGACTTTATCGACTTTAACGACTTTAAGGACCATAGCCACTATTGAAGCCATTGCCATTTCTGGGGCTTTTGGCCTCGTTAACAAAGTTAAAGTGTTAGAAATTAGGTCATTTCAAAAATTTGACGTACCTTTGTAGCCGATTTCTTAGTTTATTTACCACATTCGTCCGCCGCGGCATGGCGCGTGATGCCAGTGATGGCGCGGCAAATGTGTGGGTCGGCGGCCTCCTTTCTCGCGCCACACATCATGGGCGAAAAAACTATTTTTTATGAGAAAAATTATGCTTATTGCCATGGCCGTCGTAGCACTGGCCATGATGGGACAACGACACACCATGAAAGCCACGATGTACTATCCCGGCTCCGCCGTGGGTAGCCGCACAGCCAGTGGCGACCGCGTGGACACACGCAAAGTCAACAATTACGAAATTCATTGGGTGGCCCTGTCGCCCGATATGTTCCGCAAGGGTTTCAAAATGGGTGACACCATCGTGGTGTACTGCGAGCGCCTGCCCAAACTTCACCTCACCAAGTGGGTGGTGAAGGACAAAATGTCGCCGCGCCTGCACAACTACATCGATTTCCTCGTGCCCCGCAAGAACCATTACGGCATTCCGGGCCGCACGACAGTTGAGATTGAGAAAGTGGCTTCGGCCAAATGACAAGCATTTAATCATCAACTATCCTCACGGCGCCCGCCTGAGGATAGTTTTTTTACGTTAACATCATGAGATTGCGCATTGTGGCATTGATAGGCTTGGTGGTTGCGCTGGCAACGGCCGGTGCGGCCCAGACGGCCGACTCGCTGCTGGTCGAGACCTCGACAACGGCGATGCTCTACGACGACTATTTCCACCAGGGTGAGATGGCGCTGCAACGCGTCACCAACATCTACACCGGCGAGGAGACCTACGTGCTTCGGGTGACCATGGAGGAGGGCAACGCCAATGTTGCTGCCGACGACCGGCTGATGCTACATCTGCGGCGCAACGGCGGCACGATTACGCTGCGCAGCCAGCACGCCCTCGGCAGCGACGACGTGAGTTACCGTCGCTTTCCCGACCATCGTCTGCGCTTCATAACGTGCTACTACCCTATTGACCTTGCCGCATTGGCGCAGATCTTCGAGCATGATGTTAACCAGGTGATTGTGGAGTGCAACCAAGGCCTGCTCAAGCGCAACACCCGCGGCGTGGCGTCGCGTCTGATTCCGCTGCTGCGCGAACTGCAGTGAGCACTTCCATTTTGGGCATAAAAAAACACGGCTTATCGGCCGTGTTTTTTTGTGGGTGCTGACGGATTCGAACCGCCGACCCTCTGCTTGTAAGGCAGATGCTCTGAACCAACTGAGCTAAGCACCCAAGGCTTTTTTCGCAAAAGCGGTGCAAAATTACAGCAAATATCTCAAACCGCAAAGCGGAAGTGCAAATTTTAAGTACTATTAACATCTCAACCCCACTTTAGCAATAGCAACTATAGCATTTATAGCAACTATAGAGGCTATCGCGACTATAGATGCTGTCGCGACTATAGGGCTATAGAAACTATAGTGGCTATTGTTAGCAAGGGGGAATGGAAAGTTTTTTGGGAAAGGATGCTGAAAATACACATTTTTATTGTAATTTTGTGGTGGCCAAGGCTATTGACGCGTTTTGCCGCGTGATTCGGTGCCTTGACAGCCACCTAACTCTCAAAAACTATAGTAGTTATGAAATATTGCAAATCGTGTGGAACACCCCTTGCCGACGAGGCCATGTCGTGCCACGTGTGTGGCATGGCGCAGCAAGTGGCATCGGGCGAGCAAACCATCATCGGCTCGCGCCCCCAGCCACAGCAGCCTGGATATCAGCAAGGTGGATATCAGCAGCAAGGTCACCAACAACAGGGATATCAGCAGCAAGGTTACCAACAACAGGGATATCAACAACAAGGTTACCAACAACAGGGATACCAGCAACAAGGCGGCTATCAGCAGCAGTATCAACAGCAATACCAGCAGCCAGGCTACGAGCCGGTTCCGAGCAAAGCGAAGAGCAGCGGCGGCTCGCTCAACACGGTGCTGATAGGCATCATCAGCGCGCTGGTGGTAGGCATCATCGCGTTTGCCGTGATTCACTGGGGCATCCCGGCCCTCAGCGGCGACAAGAAGAGCGGCCTCGACACCACGGCCGTGATTAGCAAGTCGATACAAGCCGCCACGAACCCCTCGCCCAAGGGTCCGCCGGTACAGGTGAAGGTCAGTGGCAAGGATGTGCGGTTGCGCACGTCGCCCAGCATGAGCAGCGGCTCGATATTCACCGACCGCTACGGCTCGCCGGTGCACCCGGCCAAGGGCGACATCCTGGACTGCAACGGCGAGGAGGGCGACTTCTACCGCGTGAGTTATGGCGGCCGCACCGACCTGTACATCGCCAAAGAATATGCCACGCCACTCTACGAGCGCACCAAGGGATCGAGCCCCAGCGTGCGCGAAAAGCGGTCGGGCGTGCCACAATATGTGCGCGTCAAGGGCGTGGACGTGAGGCTGCGCGTGCGCCCCAGCATGAGCAGCAGCGCCATCTACACCGACAACTATGGCAATCCCATACACCCCGACAAAAACCAGATGCTCGAGTGCTACAACGAGGAGGGCGACTTCTTCCTGGTGGACTACTACGGCACCACGTTGTACATTTCGAAGCAGTATGCCGACCCGGTATATTGATTTAGATTATAGATTATAGATTAGAGATTATAGATTTTTCAGATAACAGATAACAGTTAGATATGAGACGTTGCATTATTTTACTTGCCACAGCCATCGCATTGTGGGGCTGCGGCAACAGCGATGAGGGGAAAAAGGGCGATGAGGCGGCACAGCCGTCGTCGCAGGCCGAGCGCGTGGAGAAAACCGCCGACGGCCAGCAGCGCGTGAGTTACCGCCCCGACACCGCCGTCATCAACAACGACAAGGCCGTCAATCCGGCCTCGACGATGATTGTGATCAGCAAAAAGGAACTGCGGCTTTACGTGATTTCCACGGCCAACGGCGACACCACTGTGCTGGCACGCTACCCGGTGTGCCTGAGCCGCAACAAGGGCCAGAAGGAGAAATCGGGCGACATGCGCACGCCTGAGAGCGCACCCGGCAAGCCGTTCACCATCAAGCAGATTCAGGATGCCAGCACTTGGGTGCATGACTTCGGCGACGGCCGCGGCCCCATCCTGGCTTATGGCAAGTGGTTCATGCGCCTGGAGACGCCGTTCAACGGCATCGGCATCCACGGCAGCACCGGCAACGAGAACAGCGTGCCGGGCCGCGACAGCGAGGGCTGCATACGCCTGCGCGACAACGACCTGATCCACCTCAAGGAGCACTACGCACAGGTGGGCATGCCCGTGGTCATCCTCGCCGAGGAAGCAGCATTGCCTTTCAGGCAATAGATTATAGATTATAGATTATAGATTATAGATGGGGCGCTCCCTCTCATTTTGCGGGGGGCGTCTGTTTGGTGGAGTTATTGACAATTAAATATCACTATTATAATGGATTATAAAACTCTGTCGCCGCTCACCGCGGTCACTCCTATCGACGGCCGTTACCGCAGCAAGACGGCCACGTTGAGCCACTACTTCAGCGAAGCGGCTCTGATACACTATCGCATCAAGGTTGAAGTGGAGTACTTCATCGCTTTGTGCCAACTGCCACTGCCGCAGTTGGCGGGCATCGAGGCCGAGAAACTGCAGCAACTGCGCACGCTGTACACCGGGTTTACTCTCGACGACGCACAGCGCGTGAAGGACATCGAGAGCATCACCAACCACGACGTGAAGGCCGTGGAGTACCTCATCAAGGAGAAGATGGACAGCCTGGGGCTGGGCGACGTGAAGGAGTTTGTGCACTTCGGCCTCACATCGCAGGACATCAACAACACGGCAGTGCCGATGAGTCTGGCCGACGCGCTCGAGGAGACGGTGATTCCGCGGGTCAACAAACTCGTGATGCAACTCGAAGAGGCCGCTGGCAAGTGGTACGACGTGCCCATGCTCGCCCGCACACACGGGCAGCCGGCGTCGCCCACACGCCTGGGCAAGGAGTTGCACGTGATGGCTTACCGCCTGGCCGGCCAACTTGAGGCGCTGCGCAAGGTGCCCATCAGCGGCAAGTTTGGCGGCGCCACGGGCAACTTCAACGCGCACCGCGTAGCCTACCCCGACATCGACTGGCCCACCTTTGCCAACGACTTTCTGCGCAACCACTTAGGCATCGAGCGTGAGCAGTGGACCACGCAAATCTCCAACTACGACAACTTGGCCGCGCTGTTCGACGCACTGCGCCGCATCGCCACCATAATCATCGACATCGACCGCGACATGTGGATGTACATCTCGCTGAACTACTTCAAGCAGGAGATCAAGCCGGGCGAGGTTGGCTCGAGCGCCATGCCTCACAAGGTCAACCCCATCGACTTTGAGAACAGCGAGGGCAACCTGGGCATCGCCACGGCCATCCTGGAGCACCTGTCGCACAAACTGCCCATCTCGCGCCTCCAGCGCGACCTAACCGACTCCACTGTGCTTCGCAACGTGGGTGTGCCCCTGGGCCACCTGCTGATTGCGCTGGCCAGCACATCGAAGGGGCTCGGCAAACTCATCCTGAACCGCGAGGCTATCGACGCCGACCTGGACCAGACATGGAGCGTGGTGGCCGAGGCCATGCAGACGATTCTGCGCCGCGAGGGCTACCCGAAGCCCTACGAGACGCTGAAAGCGCTCACACGCACCAACGCCGTGGTCGACCAGCAACGCATCGCCGAGTTTGTCGACACGCTGCAGGTGAGCGATGCCGTGAAGGCCGAACTGCGCGCCATCACCCCGCACAACTACACGGGATTTTGATTCTGATTCTCAGAACAGATAACAGATAACAGATAACAGATAACAGATAACAGATTACAGATAACAGATAACAGATAACAGATAACAGATTACAGATAACAGATAACAGATAACAGATAACAGATAACAGATTACAGATTACAGATTACAGGTAACAGATAACAGATAGGCGGATTTTGTGGATTGGGGGTAATTCTTAGTGAAATTTGCAACTCGATTCGCAAAATCCGCGTTTTTTTGAGAAGCAGCACGCCACATCCGCCTTTTGCTTACCCCCTATTGCTTGCGGTGAGGTGGGGTGGAAAGCGTTAATTAGTGTGAAAGTGATGATTTTTGGACCATTTTGGTAAGATTCTATTGTTGAGAAATCAACTTTTTTGTATCTTTGCACATCGAAAAACGAGAACTGGCCGAGAGGTCACTACTTTTTTTGGGTTACTGGACAATTTGGATATGTATCTGCATTATTATCACGCAACAGTTTAAGCCACGTGCCGCGAAGCCACGTGGGCGTTTCTACGCCGCCGATAATGTGCCACGAGTTGGTGAAACTCCTGCAGCACAGCGCCAGGCTGTTCAGCCCCACCACATGTTTTATTTACCTAATAACATTCACTACAATGGAAGAAGACATCTTAGGAAAAAAACCAAAACGCCCTCGCATCGGCGAGACGATGAGCAATCCTGAAGAAGCGGCTCCTGAGACCGCTCGCTTCGAAAAAGTGGAGTATAACCATGAACCACAAGGGAACTCGACTAATGAGACCAGTAATGATTACACGCCAGGCGGCTACCAGCAGCAATATCAGCAGGGTGGCTATCAGCAGCGTGGCTATCAGCAGCGTGGCTACCAACGCCCCTACCAGCAGCGTTACCAACAACCTTACCAGCCCCAAGCCAATGGCGAGGGCACGGTGAGCGAGGGTCAGCCTGAGGGCTATCAGCAGCGCCCCTACCAGCAACGTCCTTACCAGCCCCGCCAGCAGCGCGGCTACCAGCCCCGTCAGGGCTATCAGCAGCGCGGATACAACCAGCAGGGCGGCTATCAGCAGCGTGGCTATAACCAGCAGGGCGGATACCAGCAGCGTGGCCAGAGCGGTTATCAGCAGCGCGGCTACAACCAGCAGGGCGGATATAACCAGCAAGGCGGCTACAACCAGCAAGGCGGCTACAACCAGCAGCGCCAGCAGGGCGGATATCAGCAGCGCGGCTTCCAGCAGCGTGGCTATCAGCCCCGTCAGCAGGGCGGTTATCAGCAGCGCGGCTACAACCAGCAGGGCGGTTACAACCAGCAGGGCGGATATCGCAAGCCCGCCAAGCAGCAACACTTCCCCAAGCAACAGATGCGTTTCACGCCACGGCCCAAACCGGTGGTCTACGACGAGCCTGAAGTGGATCCCAACATGACCGTGCGTCTGAATAAATTCATTGCCAATGCCGGAATTTGCTCGCGCCGCGAGGCCGACGCTCTGATTACCGACGGCAAGATCAAGGTCAATGGCGAGGTGGTCACCGAACTCGGTGTGAAGATCACCCCCAAGGACATCGTTGAGTACAACGAGAAAGTTGTGGCAACCGAGCGCAAGAACTATGTGCTGCTCAACAAGCCCAAAAACGTGGTCACCACAAGCGACGACCCCAACGGCCGCAAGACTGTGATGGACCTGGTGAAGGGCGCCAGCGAGGAGCGCATCTACCCTGTGGGACGTCTCGACCGCAACACCACCGGCGTGCTGCTGCTCACCAACGACGGCGAGTTGGCCTCGAAACTCACCCACCCCAAGTTTGTGAAGAAGAAAATCTACCAGGTGTGGACCGACAAGCCCATCAGCGAGGAGGACATGCAGCGCATCGCCGACGGTGTAGAACTTGACGATGGCCCCATCCACGCCGACGCCGTGAGTTACGTGAGCCCTACCGACCGCAAGCAGGCAGGCATCGAGATTCACAGCGGCCGCAACCGTGTGGTGCGCCGCATCTTCGAGAAACTTGGCTACCACGTGGTGAAACTCGACCGTGTGTACTTCGCCGGCCTTACCAAGAAGAACCTGCCTCGCGGACGTTGGCGCTACCTGACTCAGGAAGAGGTCAACTTCCTCAAGCAAGGCTCATTTGAGTAATCAATCATTAAGGGCCTTTACGGCCATTTTGCCCCACGGGCCCTTAATAGCAAAAACATATTATAGCAATGAAACGAACAAGAATAGTAGATATTCTTAGCGATGCCACACTTGTGGGACAGCAGGTGTGCGTCAAGGGCTGGGTGCGCACCCGCCGCGGCAACAAGCAGGTGCAATTCATCGCCCTGAACGATGGCTCGACCATCAAAAACATCCAGATTGTCGTCAACACCGAGAAAATCGATGCCGACCAACTGAAGGACATCACCACCGGATCGTGCCTGTGTGCGGTGGGTGAGTTGGTAGAGAGCATGGGCCAGGGCCAGAGCGTGGAGATGCAGTGCGAAAGCATCGAAATCTACGGCTTGTGCCCCAACGACTACCCGATGCAGAAGAAAGGCCAGACCTTTGAGTACATGCGCAAGCATGCCCACATGCGCCTTCGCACCAACACCTTCGGTGCGGTGTTCCGCATCCGCCACCACATGGCCATGGCGGTTCACCAGTTCTTCAACGACAACGGCTTCTTCTACTTCCACACGCCGCTGATTACGGCGAGCGACTGCGAGGGTGCCGGCGAGATGTTCCAGGTGACCACCAAGAACCTCTACAAACTGGAGATGGACGACAAGGGCAACATCAAGTATGACGACGACTTCTTCGGCAAGATGACGTCGCTCACCGTGTCGGGCCAACTCGAGGGCGAACTCGGTGCCACGGCATTGGGCGCCATCTACACCTTCGGCCCCACGTTCCGCGCCGAGAACAGCAACACCCCTCGCCACCTGGCAGAGTTCTGGCAGATTGAGCCTGAGGTGGCCTTCCTGGAGTTGGACGGCCTGATGGAACTCGAAGAGCGCTTCATCAAGCACTGCGTGCGCTACGCGCTCGACCACTGCCAGGACGACCTGGAGTTCCTCAACAAGATGATTGACAACGGACTGATTGAGCGCCTGAAAGGCGTGCTGGCCGACGACTTTGTGCACCTGACCTACACCGAGGGTGTGGAGATTCTGCAAAAAGCACAGGAGAACGGCGAGAAATTCGAGTTCCCCGTGGCTTGGGGCTGCGACCTGGCCAGCGAGCATGAGCGCTACCTGGTGGAGAAGCACTTCAAGAAACCGGTCATCCTGTACAACTATCCGAAGGAAATCAAGTCGTTCTACATGCGTCAGAACGACGACGACAAGACCGTGCAGGGCACCGACGTGCTGTTCCCGCAGATTGGCGAGATCATCGGCGGCTCGGTACGCGAAGAGCGCTACGACAAACTGCTGGCTGAGATTGAGCGCCGCAACATCCCCATGAAGGACATGTGGTGGTATCTCGACACACGCAAGTACGGCACATGCCCGCATGCCGGCTTCGGCTTGGGCTTCGAGCGCCTGATTCTCTTCGTGACCGGCATGGCCAACATCCGCGACGTCATCCCGTTCCCGCGCACACCCGGCAACGCCGAGTTCTAAACGCGCGCACAAAAAATGCACCACGAGGGCGTGTCGACAACTGCGACACGCCCTCGTTATATCTTTGCCATCCCCCACCCGCACAATGAGTTGAGTGTTGTCCGACCTGTCCGACGGGTCTGACCTGTCTGACGGGTTCGACGGCTCCCACGAGCCTTGCCAGGCTATAGGAGTGAGGCGGCGCCGATGGTGGCCCAGATGACTGCGGCATAGCGGAGGGCCTTTCCGATGGTCATCGAGAGGACCACGATGGGAATGTTGGCGCGCATGTAACCCAAGGCTACGGTGATGGCGCTGCCCAGAATGGGCACGAAAGCAAAAAAGCCCATCCAGGCGCCTCGGCCCTGGATAAACCGCTGCGCACGCTCAAGTTTCTGCTGGCTGACGTGGGCATACTTTTCAATCCAGTGGATATTGCCCAAAGTGCCAAGCCAATAGCAGGTCATGCCACCCGACACGTTGCCGATGAGGGCCGCCACGAGGCACAGCCAGGGGTCGAGGTGAAACGGCCCCACGCAGGCCACGACAAGCGCCTCGCTGCTGAGCGGCACTATGCTGCCAGCGATAAACGAGCCCAGGAAGAGCCCCCAATAGCCCCAATCGGCAAAAAACTGCACAAAAGCGTCCATACTATACTATAAACGCAAAAATGCGGAAAAAAGTACGTGAAAAAACGGAAGTTTTTTAGATAACAGATAACAGATGACAGATAACAGATAACAGATAACAGATGACAGATAACAGATGACAGATGACAGATAACAGATAACAGATAACAGATAACAGATAACAGATGACAGATGACAGATAACAGATGACAGATTTTTTTCGAGGGTTCGAGCATTCGAGGGTTCGAGGGTTCGAGCATTCGAGCAATCGAGCATTCGAGCAATCGAGGGTTCGGGGGTTCGGGGAATTGTTGATGCGCCATTTGGGGTGCAAAAAAAGCCTTGGGGCGCGGGGCTCCAAGGCTTAATCTAATTGTATTGTAATCTTGTGATTACTTGTCTTTCTTCTCCATTTCGCAGGACTTCGACTCGCAGTCGGCTTTTTTCATCTGGCCGCACTCGGCCTTCTTTTCGCCGCACTCGGCCTTCTTTTCGCAGCAGTCGCCTTTCTTCTCAGCGCACTCGCCTTTCTTCTCGGCGCATTGAGCCTTATCCATCTGGCACTCGCCTTTCTTCTCGGCGCATTGAGCCTTGTCCATCTGGCAGTCGCCCTTCATCTCGGCGCACTCGCCCTTCATCTCAGCGCAGTCGCCTTTCTTCTCAGCGCACTCGCCCTTCTTCTCGGCGCACTCGCCCTTGTCCATCTGGCAGCAGTCGCCCTTCATCTCGCCGGGACGGCCGTGGTGGCCATGGTGGCCGTGGCGGGGACCGTGCTCACGGTATTTCTCGCGCATCTCGGCATATTTTGCCTGCTGCTCGGGGGTGAGGACGGCGTTGATTTTCTCGTCGATAGCATCGCGGTGCTTACCCATCTCCTGGCGATGCTCACGCATCTGCTCCTTGCGCACTTCGGGCGACACCTGCTCCTTGTCGGCGCGCTTGTCCATGCGGGTCATGTCGGCACGGCGCTCAGCGCGACCCTGGCGCTCCATCTTACGCTCGCTGCGATTAGCCTCGCGAGCCTGTGCGCGTTCTTTCTCGGCCTCGGTGAGGATTTCCTTGATTTCGGTTTGCTGTTGAGGGGTGAGTTGCAGTTCGTCGGTCATAACCTGGAGACGCTTCTCAATCATCTGCTCGGGATTGTCGTGGCGACCAGGGTGACCCTGGCGACGTGCTTGCTCTTGCGCATTGATCATTACTACGCACGTGAGTGCGAGCATGAGTGATAACATTAATTTCTTCATTTCGTTTTCGTTTTTAAGTTTCAACAAAAAAGTTAGTTGTTACACCCTGCCAAGCGGCAGGAATAGGATGTGTCAACAATGATTTGACACGGCAAAGTAACGAACATTTTTTTAAATATGCAACCCCCCGCAGGCGGCAAAGCGACCAAACGGCACATCACGCCGACCAATGCCGTCATCACGCCGACCAAAAAAATGGCGCAACTAGGCATCTGTCGCCCATCGCCTTGCGGCTTCTGCGAGATGAAAGCGCGGCTGCTGCTTGTGGATAATTATTGTTAAATAGCACACATAATTACTTAAATAAAGACACTATCGCAGCCCGAGATTAGCACAAATGAAAAAAAAATTGTAACTTTGCGGTACGATATATTGCGCGCCTCCGGTTTCGGCGGTGTAGCATCACCAACTTAACGACAATCGATATGGATATAAATAAAGTATTGTTCATTTCGCAAGAAATAGCGCCATATTTGGCCGACACCCCCACCACAGTGTTCAACCGCGACCTGCCGCAGGGCATTCAGGAGCACGGCGCCGAGGTGCGCACGTTCATGCCTAAGTACGGCAAGATCAACGAGCGTCGCAACCAACTCCACGAAGTGATCAGGCTGTCGGGCATGAACTTGATTATCGACGACAGCGACCACCCGCTGATTATCAAGGTGGCGACCCTGCAGCCGGCGCGCATGCAGGTGTACTTTATTTACAACGACGATTACTTCGTGAACAACCTTGCCAAGGTGCTCGAGACCGAGAGCAGCAAGGACGACAACGACGAGCGCAGCATCTTCTTCGTTCGCGGCGTGATTGAGACCGTGCGCAAGTTGCGCTGGATACCCAGCGTGATACAGTGCGGCGGATGGATTACGGCGTTGGCCCCGATGTACATGCGCCAAATCTACAGCGACGACCCCTCGTTCCGCGACGCGAAAATCGTGTATGCCCTGTATGCCGACGACTTCGACCAGCCGCTTGACGAGCGCCTGGCCGACAAACTGCTGCAGGACGGCATCCCCGCCGAGTGCCTGAGCGCAATCCAGGGCAAGGCCGTGGACAGCCTGATGCTCACACAACTGGCCCTCGACCATGCCGACGCTGTGATTCAGTGCAGCCCCAACGTGCGCCCCGAGGTGCTCGAACTCGTCGAGAAGTCGGGACTGCCATTCCTGCCCTACCCCGGCGGCCCATATTATGCCGACGCCGAGGGCAACGTGGTCAACGACGAGCAGTATCAAGCCATCGTCGACACCCGCGAGGCCGCCAAGGAAGAACTCGAGGCGTGGGAAGCCCAGAAAGCCAAATATAACGGACAAATCGACGTGTTGCTCGACCAACTTGACGAACTCGGCGACGACGGCGACCCCGAGAAGCGCCAGCAAATCGACGACGCCATTGCCGGCATACGCCACGCCATCGACACCGAGGCCCCGCAAGTGCCCGCGTTGCCCACGCTGGTCAACAACAAGGCCCAATACGTTGAGCCAATCTACGAATTCTACAAATCGCTATAAATGAAATCGATATTTTATGCCCTTGCGGCATTGCTGGTAGTTGCCGGACTGCACTCGTGCACCGACGAGACCATCGGTAACACCATCACCGACATCAGTTCGCAAATCATCGAAGACTCCTCGTTTACCATCGTCGGTCACAGCGTGCTCAATCCTCGCTTGCAGGCCCGCACCAGCACACAGTTGGTGGGCGTGATCAAGAGTGAGGGCTACGGCACCCTGTCGTCGCAGGTGGTGACCCAGTTTATGCCCGCGATGAGCATCGACACCAGCGACACGAGCATCGACATGATAGACTCGTGCATGCTGAAACTGCGCATCGCCCAGGACGCGTTCACGGGCGACTCGTTGGCCCCGATGCTGATGAGCGTGTACCGCCTGAACCGCCAGTTGCCAACGCCGCTGTTCAGCGACTTTGACCCCACCGACTATTTCGACCCGAACGACCTGCTGGGCACCGCGCCCTACTCGCCGCGTTCGGCCACCAGGGTCTACGACAGTGCCACCGGCGCCTACTATCTCGAGGTGTCGGTGCCGATGCCGCTGAGCCTGGCTCGTGAGTTGTGGACCGAGTATGTCACCAACCCCAACACGTTCCGCTCGCCGAGCGCCTTTGCGCAGTTCTTCCCCGGCGTGTACATCGCCAACACCTTCGGCAGCGGCCGCGTGATGAACTTCACCAAGACCGAACTCGCCGTGTATTATCGCCAAAAGAACATCGTCAACGACCGCGACACCATAACCACCGTCATGCAGAACTACATGGCCGCCACGCCCGAGGTGCTGAGCAACAACATCATTAACCTCAGCATCGACCAGAGCGTGAAAGACCGTGTGGCCGCCGGCGAAGCCATCGTTATGGCCCCGGCAGGCTACGATGTGGAGTTGCAATTCCCCATCCAGGACATCATCGACTCGTTCCGCCAGAAGACGGGCAACGGGCTGTCGCTGATCAACTCGCTGGAGTTGGAAATCCCGGTTGAGAACATCGCCACCGAGTACTCCATCGCTCCACCGAAATACCTGCTGATGGTAAAGACGTCGATGAAAGACAAATTTATCGACGGCGACTCGCTGGCCAACAACAAAGACTCGTTCTACGCCACCTACAACGCAGCCACGCGCACCTACCGCTTTGCCGGCCTGCGCGACTACATCCTGAACATCATCGACAACCAGGGAGGCGTGGCCACCGCGGCCGACATCAACCTCACGCTACTGCCCATCGATGTTACCACCTACACCATCCCGGCGAGTTACTATCAAGCCGCGCAGACCATCACCACTAAGATTGCTCCGCAGGTGTCGTTTCCCGCCATTGCCAAGTTGAAACTCGACAAGGCAAAGGTGAAAATCACCTACTCGCGGCAAATGGTGATGTAGGGCCCCGCACGCCACCATATTGTTGCTGAAAAAACCGAATAATCATGGCACAGGACATTGAAGGCATGTTGCCTGTCGGCACAGTGTTACGCAACCGCTATCGCATAGAGCAGTATCTTGCGAGTGGCGGCTTTGGCAACACCTATAAGGTATACGACAGCCACCTCGATGACACGATGGCGATTAAAGAGTTCTTCAATCGCAACATCAACCACCGCGACCCGGCCACCTACATGGTGACGGTGAGCAACAGCAGCAACACCGCCGACTTTGAGAACCTGCTGAACAAATTCCGCAAGGAAGCGCGCCGCATCAGGAAGTTGCGCGGAGCGCACATCGTGCATGTGCACGACCTCTTCGACGACAACGGCACGGCATACTATGTGATGGACTTCATCGACGGTGAGTCGCTGCAAAGCCGGCTGAGGCATCGCGGTGCCCCAATGCCCGAAAAAGAGGTGTTGGGATACCTGCAACAGATGCTCGACGGCCTGGACGAAATCCACCGCTACAAAATATGGCACCTGGACATCAAGCCCGGCAACATGATGCTCGACCGCGACGGCAACCTGATGCTGATTGACTTCGGTGCCAGCAAGATGATTGACACCGACCGCGGCTCGATGACCAGTTCGGTCGCCATGGCTTATACGCCAGGTTACGCGCCAATTGAGCAGACCGAGCAAAAACTCGAACTGATCGGTGCGCCCACCGACCTCTTTGCCATCGGCGCAACGCTGTACACCTTGCTGACCAACTCGCGGCCGCCCTCGCTCAGCGACATGATTGAGGATGGCGACCGTGCGTTTGCCTATCCTGAGAGCGTGTCGGCCGACATGCGCCACCTGATTAGTTGGCTGATGAAGTTCCGTCGCGACGACCGTCCGCAGAATGTGGATGAAGTGCGTCAGTACGTCGCCACCCACCCGTTTACGCCTCCCGTGGTGGTGGCCGAACTCGTGGCCGACGACGATGTGACCATTGTCGACACCCCGGCACCCGCCCCGCAAGCGGCCCCGGCTCCCAAGCCACAACCCGTTGTTGGCACACCAATGCCTGAGCCAAAGCCAGTGCCGAAGCCCGAGCCCAAGCAAGCGCCCAAGCAAGCGCCGAAGCCCGAGCCCAAGCCTGCGCCGAAGCCCGAGCCGAAGCCAGTGCCAAAGCCTGCGCCCGCTTCTCGGCCACAACCCGTTAATGGGACACCGATGCCCAAGGTTGAACCGGTGCCCGGCAAGAACAAAGGCAAAAACATAGGCATTATTGCCGGTGTCATTGGCGTCGTGGCCGCGGCAGCAATCATTGGCGGAATCGCCTCATCGAGTGGCGATGGCGAAGAGGTTGCCCAGGCAACCGACTCGGTACCCGCTGTCGAGGCTGTCGACAGTGCCGCTCCTCTCCCGACCACAGTCGCAACGCCCGTCGAGGAGAAAACTCCCGGGCCTGTCGTCGACGAGAAAAAAACTTCGCAGTCGAGTTCGTCATCTTCGACCAAGAAAACTGAAAGGAAGCAGTCAAGCAGCAGTGCCGGTAGTTCCGTAAGAGACAGGTCAGCCGGCGATAAGCCGGATAATGCAAAAAAAGCACAGCAGACAACGCCCGCGAAACCCCTGCAGTCAAGTAAATCATCATCGACTGGTAATAAGGAACGACGGGTGCTTCCGCCTGGCGAGTTATGATGGGTTGAAAAAAAAATATTGGAGGTTATTGGCTGTATTCCATTTTTTTGTTGTAACTTTGCAGCCGCAATAGCAAAACGTCGACACAAAGTGACGTGTCGCACCAGCCGCAATAGCTCAGTTGGTAGAGCATTTCATTCGTAACGAAAAGGTCGCGGGTTCGAGTCCCGCTCGCGGCTCCGGCAAGCGCCGCTTTCCTCGGCAACGTGGAAAGCGGCACTTTTTTATGATTTAGGATGGACATTAGCGTAAAAGACTACTTGCTGACACAGCCGGGCTTCCCCCGCGTGTCGCCCACCGACCCCTACTATATGGAGGTTGCGGTGGCGCTGAGTCACGCCTGGCAGGCTTGGGGCGGCCTTGGCGAACTTAGCGAGGCGGTGCGTCGCCAGGTGGTGCTGGCCACGGTGTGCTACTTTCAGGACATCGTTGCCGACGCCGGGCTGTGGCGCACGTTTACGCGGCTTCACAACGAGCGTCACGGGCAGCCGCTGCCACACTACGGCCGCAGCGACGACTACATCGACTACGAACTGAACGTTGACGACCTGCGTTACCTGATTTGGTATATCATCGCCGGCGAGCACGCCCCCGAGCCAGGTCTGGAGCCCGACGATGCCGACATCGCCCGGCTGGCCGAGGTGCTGCACGCCGTGCTCGACGAGCGATATACCGAGGCACCAGTGGCCCCCGACTGGCAGATGCTCAGCGCCGTCGACATCGACAACCCCGCCGAGGCCCAGGAAGCCTACCGCCTCGCCTACTGGATGTTCTGGCGCAGTTACCTCATGCGCCCCACTTCGCTGGCCGCCACGCGCCACGCCATGCCCGAAGCCCAGGCCATCATCGCGCGCTACGCCGGCGAGGACGCCAGCCCCGCGCTGGCCGACCTTAACGACACGCTGATGGTGAGCCGCCCTGCCGGCCCACTGTCGCTCACCATAGGCCAGTGGATCGAGGAAATCATTAGGTAGATTATAGATTATAGATTTTGGGGTGGATGACAAGCATTCGAGTGATTGACACACACCTGCGAAAACTTGCGCATTAGGATTTTTTTCGTTAAGTTTGCACCAAATTTCTCATAGCGCATGAAAACCGCATCACATCTCACTCCCAGCAACAACGCCGAGCCGTCGTTGCTTCGGCCGCATCGCTGGCGCGGCACCGCTGGCGAATGGGCGTATGTGGCGCTGATGGCTGTAATCACCATTGTGGTCTATGTCCTCAATGCTCTCACCACGCTCAAGCCCGACGACATACTATACTCGCTCATCCCCGGCCAGGAGCAGTTGCCATGCGACACGCTATGGGATTACGTCCGCACAATTCCTTATTTTTACTGCGACACCGACGGCCGATTTGGCAACATATTGCTGCGTTTCATCTCCAGCCTGCTCGACAAGGACTTCTTTAACGTGCTCAACACGATTATCACGGTGGCCTTTCTACATCTGATGGTGCTTCTCGCTACCGGACGCCGCTCAGTGGCAATGCTTGCCCTCGCATCGCTGTTTGTGCTCACGCTGATGCCCGTTCCGGGCGAGACAATGCTGTGGATGGATGGCAGTTGCAACTACTTGTGGTCAATCACCACGACGCTTGCCGTGCTATATTTCCTGATCAACTACAAGCCGCGCCAGCACCGCTGGACGACCCACGCATTGGCCGCGACAGCCGCGCTGGTGGCAGGCTGGATGAACGAGAGCACCACGTCGGGCACCCTGTTGGGCATAATGGTTTACTACTGCCTCAACCGCAAGCGTTTCAAGGGCTTGGCAGTCACCGTCGTGGTGGCATATGCCGTGGGTGTGGCTCTCGACTTTGGTTCGCCGGGGTTCTGGCACCGCTTTATGACCGACAGCGCCGTGCGCGGCGACATCTCACTGATGCAGATGCTCACACGCCGCGTGGTCAACACGGCCACCAAGTCGGCCCACTTTGTGACGCCCGCCATCGCCTTTGTCATTATTGCCGTGCTGGTGGTGCGCCGCCGCTGGCGCTGCCTGGCCGAGAATTTGGTCATGTGGACCATGCTGGGCGCCACGCTGATGATTATCGCGCTGAGCATCACCACCAGTTACCGCTCGTACACCGCCTTTGCCGTGCTGAGTTTTGTCATGGTGGCTGTGCCGGTGATGCGATGGCTCGAACAGCGGCGCACAGCACGACGCATTATCACGGTGGGTGCCCTGGTGGCCGCCGCGCCGATGACAGTGGTCGCCGTGCGCGACGTGTACAGTTACAAGCAGATGGACGACGCCGTGATTGCCGCCATCGAGAGTGCGCCGCGCCAGTGCGTGCTCCCGGCTGCCGTATGGCCCAAAACCAGCCGCTTTGTCATGCCGGTCAACTACATAAATGTGCGGCCCTGGCCACACAAGGTGTTCTACTGCTACCGCTACGACAAGGACTTAATCGAGTTCTTGCCGCATGATATCTACGACCGCTGGCGCGACACCACCTTTGCCAGCGGCTTCGTGCCGGCGCCCTTCACGCTGAGCGACAGCATCGGCACTCAGGCAATGCGCTGCGACGAAGCGCCTTACACGCTGCTATCCGTCGACTCACTCAACGTTAGGCCCGCATCGCAAAAGTGCTACGTGTACTATGCCAACATGGCGCAGCACCTGGGCGAGCAGGAGTCGGCAAGGCGCAAAATCATGGGCGAGTTCCCGGAGCGCATGCCCATGACGTGCTATTACCTGCCGCACCGCGGCCACGACTATATCGTGCTGCCCGAACTCACCGACGAGGTGGAGCGCGTGGAGATGAAACTTAAAATCGACGGCGCCGAGCGCACCGTGAATCTGGTGCGACAGCACCCCAACAACCCCGAGCCATGAACACGAGCATCAAACAGTGGGATAAAATCATCATTGGCATCGACCCGGGCACCACGGTGATGGGTTACGGCATCCTTGGCATCAAGGGCAAGACGCCACAACTCATCGTGATGGGCGTGCTGAAACTAAACCGCTACGAAGACCATTATATGCGCCTGCACCGCATCTTCACCCGCGTGACCAGCCTGGTCGACGAGTTTCTTCCTGACGAGATGGCGATTGAGGCGCCCTTCTTTGGCAAAAACGTGCAGTCGATGCTCAAACTTGGGCGCGCCCAGGGTGTGGCGATGGCCGCCGCGCTCAACCACGAGGTGCCCATCACCGAGTATGAGCCGCGCAAAATCAAGATGGCGATTACGGGCAATGGTGCAGCCAGTAAGGAGCAGGTAGCCAGCATGATACAGCGCACGCTGCACATCAGCAATGACCACATGCCGGCGCTGCTCGACGCCACCGACGCCCTCGCTGCCGCGCTGTGCCACTTCTACGAGAGTCAGAAGCCGGTGAGCAGTCACCGCGGCGGCTCGTGGAAGTCGTTTATCGCCCAGCACCCCGACCGCGTAAAAGGCCTCCCCAAAAAATAACGTTATTGCTTGATGGCGCGGATGTTTGCGCCCATGTAGCGTGGCAGATAAGCCAAATAGACCATCGAGTTAACATAGTTGAGAGCCAGGCAAATAGCCAAGTCGGGCCTCTCGTCGTCGTTGTCTCGTGAATAGTAGGTTCCAATCGATTCAGCCCTCGCGCCTCGAGGATTCCAACCGGTAAGCGGGAAGAAAAGAGCATTGTCGTTGGTCTGGCTCTTGAAGACGTAGCCTGCCGTGCCGTTCACCTTAACCCACTCGATTGTGCAGTTGTGCATCAACTCATAAAAATGCATCAACTTGGGCATACGCCACTCAGGCCCCCAATTCACATAGGCGGCATCATCGGCCGGCTCGAGTTCTGCTCTGTTATCGACTGTGCCAAAGGCGCTGTTTTGGTTGTATTTAAGAATTTTATGGCTGTCGCCACCCGAGTACCACTTGTAATAATTTGGACTAAAGGATGACCTATGTGAAGTCTCACCCCAGGCAAAGAAGTCGCCACGCTGCGATGGCGCATCGGAGCCAACATTACAGCACGCCCACTTAGTCCCTGAGGGCAAACCCATGTCGACGATGTGCGGATGATTTCCATCAGGACAGAAATCGTTGGAGAAATACAGGTTTTTTCCGTCCCACGTAACTTGCATATAGTACGGAGTGCCGCGTGAGAACTTCTTGTAGGATTTCAATGCGTCGGTGGTGCGGACAACGCTGCCATTGACCACGGCCCTAAGTTTGGCGTTGTCGATGGGAATGTCGGTTGTGACATCACTGATTTCATGTGCTGGGATATACCACGATACTATCACGCCTGTGTCCCAAGCGTCGATGGTGATTTCGTTACTCTCGGCATCGGGTTTCGTCTCGATTGTGCCTGCATATTTCGAAGTGTTGTTGAGCACAATTTTTTCGTTATACTTGTACCATGGTGTTCCCACATCAAATCCTTGATGCTTAAACTTCATGCTCGAGCCCGTGCTGTTGTTCACATACAGCACCTCGTAGGTGAACAGGTGGCGGAACTTAACCTGGCTGGTGCCTTTCTTGGATGTGAACCATATCGGCAGCGACACAGCGCCATTGCGGTCAACCCCCACGCGCTTCACGCCGCACAAGGCAATGACATCCTCGCCATCGACAATCACGTCCAGCCCCACCACACCGAAAATGTCGTAGTCACGATCGGTTTTGACCGACTTAGGCAGCGTGAACTGGAATGAGCAAGTCTTGCCGTCGCTGCTTATGTCGTAGATGGTCGCCGGGCTCTCAACCTGATACACCTTGTCGCCTTGACGCACAAAAAGCCGGATTTTGTCGCCGTCGTGCCACTGCGTTACCAGATTGAAATCGTCTTCTTCAGGCACACCATTTAATATGCTGCTGGGCCTCGATGCCGACCAATCGTCGGTAGGCATCGCCGCAGTGAAAGTCATCTGGCGACTTTCTGGGTCGTTGTCGTCACACGAGGTCAACAACGCAGCAGAAATCAACAAAAGTAAAAGGGCAAAATATTTCATAGCCGTGACTTTAAATTGGTTGTATGCCACAAAGTTAGTAAAAAATCAACTACTACCACAATTTTAGCAAGAAAAATGTCGATCGCCCACCCAGTCGTGGCTGAAAACACGCCCAGGTGAAACTTGGGTGCTCGAGCATTCGAGCAATCGAACATTCGAACAATCGAGTGCTCGAGGGGTCGGTTTTGACGATTTTGGGTGGGTGGTTTGTAAAAAAAATGGAAAAAAAGCGGAAATAGAGTTGTTTGCCATAAAAAATGATTATCTTTGCAGGTTGAGATAGTGGGTACTGAGTGCTCGCCCACTATTTCAGTGCTAATGACACAGTTAAGGCACCACATATTGCCCATCGTAGCGGTCATTGCCATCGGCGTTTTGCCGATGTTGGCCACCACGCGGTTGAGTGTCGACGATTTCTTCGTCGCGCCCGGCGACACGGTGGTGGTGAACATTTGGCTGGACACCGATTGCGACAGCCTGACGCAGTTCCAGTTTGGCTTGAGTACCGCCAAGGGCGCCGAGTTTATTCCGCTGAAATGGGTCGCCGACAGCGACAGCCTGCCTCAGCCCGTGTACTTCGAACTGAACGAAGAGGCACTTGGCGACAGCATGAACTACGACGTGGCGGTGAACTACCAGGGCAGCCGGATGTGCGTTGCGGGCTACACGCTGCAGCGCGGCGGACTCAGCAAGGGCAAGTATTGCCTGATGCGTGTGAAGATGGCCTTTGGCGACATGCCACCGATGGTGCCGCTGAATGTGGAGAATGTGAACGGCGGATGCAAATTTGCCGTTGGCGACGGCCACCAGAGCGTCAACCAGGAGGCCATCAAGCGCACGACGACGCACATCTACCGTCCGTCGACCATCGACGAGGCCACGACCGACGGCCAGATGTACTTCATCTCTACCCCGCTTGCGGTGGTCGACACCCTGGAGCGCGATTATGCCGCCTTTGTGACCGACGGCAACGGCAACTGGATACGCCTGGAGGCCACCGACCGCGCCACTTGGGCGACGCTGATGAACATGCGCACCATCGAGGGCGGAGCCAAGTTTGCAGGCATTTACGACAACCGTCGCGGCAATCGTTGCCTGATGATAAGCCAGTTGCCAGGCGAGGCTGCGGAGCCGTTCACCGTGCTGCCACAGCCTTACGACCTGACCGGCGAAGAGTTCACGCCGCAGGTCAACGAGGTGATTTCGCTGGTCGGCTACTACGACGAGAGCGAGGACAGCGTGCCGTATCTCAAGGCGGCGCCCGACATGGAGATTGACCGTAACTACGAGTTGGTGCAGATGTTTCGCAACATCGAACTCAACCTCAGTTGGTGCCGTGGCCGCAGCACCCTGTCGCGGGGCGCGCTCTACACCTTTCCACGCTTGGTAGTGCAGGCGCATCCCAAGATGAGCAGCGCCACGGTTGAGCGTGATGCGAGCAACGACGTGCCGCGACGCATTGGAATGGTGCCCTTTGGCGTCAGCGACCGCGACTCGACGTTCTCGCCGCCTAACATCATGACGGTGCGACTGATCGCCTACCCGCTCGAGGCCCCGATGATATTCACCGAGGTCAGCAGCCCCGGCGACGACGCACCAGTGGTGAGCGTCACGCCCGGGCACATCGAGGTGACCGGAGCACGACACACCGCCATCTACAACGTGTGCGGAGCGTTGATGGCCACACGCAGCGCCGACGTGCCACCGGGAGTGTATCTCGTGGTCACCGACGGCAAGACGAAGAAAGTAATAGTGAATTAAACATATAAAATACATCATATCGATATGAAAACAACATTGCGTTACACACTGTGTCTGCTGGCCCTGCTGGCCTGCATGACCAATGCCTGGGCGCTGGAGGTGGAAAGCACCTCGGGCGGCCTGGAACACCTTGTTAGCGACCATAGCGTTACCACGCTGAAGGTGACCGGCACGATGGACGCACGCGACTTCAAATTCATCGGCTATGAGTTGACCGAACTCACCGAACTCAACCTGGCCGGTGTCACCATCGAGGCCTACAGCGACGTCGCCCATCCGCTCATCGGCACCACCTACACATTTGAAAGCGACGTAATACCGCACAACTCGCTCATCGGCGCCAAACTCGAGAACGTGGTTCTTCCCGAGGGCCTGAAAGGCATCGGCCAGGCGGCCTTTGCCGGCAACACCGCATTGCGCAGCATCACCTTCCCGTCGACGCTGACGAGCATCGGGTCGTACGCCTTCAACGGCAGCGGCCTGACCAGCGTCACCATTCCTGAGGGCATCACCCATCTGGGCGAGGGCGCCTTTGCCCATTGCGCCAGTCTGGAGAGCGTGACCCTGCAGGGTGCTGTCGCCGTGCCGGCGCGCGCCTTCTTGGGCGACGTACTGCTGAGCGCCGTCACCTTTGCGCCGGGCACGACGGCCATCGGCGATGCCGCCTTCACAGGCTGCGCCGCACTGGCGCAAATCGCGCTGCCCGCCACACTGGGCAGCATCGGCCGCGAGGCATTTATGGAGAGTGGGCTGACCAGCGTCGACCTGAGCGCTTGCACGCAACTCGCGAGCATCGGCGACTGGGCGTTTGCACGCACGCCGCTCACCACGGCGGTGCTGCCCGCCACGCTCGCCAGCCTGGGCAACGGCACATTCTTCTACTGCGACCAGATGGGCGACCTCGTCATCCCCACCTCGCTCACCACCACGGGCGACTTCCTGCTGGCGGGTGCCATCGGCATCACGCGCAACGACCTGCTCAACGAGGGCATGCTCACCGTGGGCGACTACGCCCTCTACGGCCTTGCGCAAGCCAAGTATTTCACCATCCCCGCCAGCGTACGCTACCTGGGTGAGCGCGCCATGGCCGGCATGACGGGCCTCGACACCATCTACGTGAGCGCCGCCCCGGCACGCTTGGGCGAGAACGTGTGGGACGGCGTCAACCAGCCTGAGGTGACACTCTACACGCCCACCGACAAGATGTCGCTCGACTACGGCAAACTCGACCAGTGGCGCGAGTTCCACATCGTGATGGACTACCTGCTGGGCGACGTGAATGGCGACAAAGACATCGACGTGCTCGACTTGAACGCGATGATCAACTATCTGCTGGGGGTTGAGCCTTACATCTTTATCTTCCCGGCTGCCGACATCAACGCCAGCAGCGACATCGAAGGCTCCGACCTGAACTCGCTGGTGAGCAAAATCCTCACCGGTGAGCGCGTGATTGCTCGCCGCGTGCGCGGCATGGGCGACAACGCGCCGCTCTACGCCACCACCACCGATGTGGTTACCGTGGAACCTCTCACCATCAACGCCGGCGCGCGCCGCACGCTCGACGTGGCCTTAACAGCCCTCGAGCACAGTTACAGTGCCCTTCAGGCCGACATCACGTTGCCCGAGGGTCTGCACTTCGTGGGCAACGCCACCGGCAGCGAGCGCACCAACCGCCACACCGTGGCCAGCAACTGCGACGACCGCCACGCGCGCATCATCATCTACTCGACCGACCATGCCACCATCGCAGGCAGCGAGGGCGTGATTGCCACGCTTAACGTCGAGGCCGACAGCCGCTTCATCGCCGGCGAGCCTATCGCCGTGAGCGATGTGGTGCTGGCCACGGCCGACGACGAGAAGTTGCTCAGCGACAACACGTGGGCCGAGGTTGCCACCA
The DNA here is from genome assembly GCA_902776835.1 of uncultured Bacteroidales bacterium. Taxonomy (GTDB): domain Bacteria; phylum Bacteroidota; class Bacteroidia; order Bacteroidales; family Muribaculaceae; genus Sodaliphilus. The sequence continues at coordinate 11,338 of CACYRK010000019.1, read as the reverse complement.
CCACGGGCGTTGCCGACCTGAGCGAGGCCACCTGGCGCGTCGTGGGCGCCCAGGGCGAAATCGTCATCACGGGTGATGCCGCCGAGCAGGCACAAGTGGTGATGCTCAGCGGTGCCCACACAACCGTCGACCTGCAGCCCGGCGAGAACCGCATCGCCGCCGAACCGGGCGTGTACGTCGTGCGCCTGGCCGGCCACAGCCACAAGATTATCGTTAGATAACTTCGTTAATGCACAATTTCTTCAATGCACAATGCATAATGCACAATGCATATTGGGGGGCCTTTGCGGCCCTCTTTTTTTGTGACTTTTTTAATGCGAATTTCGCGAATTTATACGAATTTCTCGAAAAAACTTATTTTTTGTTTGAAATATTTGAAAAATCCAAATTTATGTGTTATTTTTGTATCGAATATCACAAACAATCTTTAGTCTAACTTATAAATTATTATCATGAAGGAGTTTAAAAAATTAATTACCAAGTGTTTAGCCCCCGCTTTGGGGCGATACTGGTTAAATGAAAACGTCATGGAAACATTTTTCAAAAGATTGACAGGAACGCTGTTGTTGCTTACCATGTTTGTGGGGCATTTTTCAGCGACAGCCCAGGACGCGACTGAGGGTGTGCCCCTGGTGCGCGAGGGCGTGAAGTGGATTTATAACTACAATGACTACTCTTTAGAGTACACTGCGTGCACATGGACATTCTGTACCGTCGAGTTTCATGGAACCACTGTAATCGACGGCAAGACTTACGCAAACTGCTACTACTACATTGGCGACGAGCCCGACTACAGCGACGAAGCCCTGATGGGTTGGGCACGCCAGGAAGGCAGCAAGGTTTTCGCCCGCTACAACGAGGGTTGCACATTTGTCGAACACGCCTATCGTGACCTGCGGAATTACGGCTGGTTGCCGCCTGAAGGTGAGGTCACGCTTTACGACTTTGACAATTTTGCCGACGGTCAAAACAAAAGTTATGTTCCTTCGCAATACGCGGTTGCCGATGATCAGTACACATTATCGGAAATAACAGATAAGGGCATAACCCGCCGTGTGTGGACTGCAACTTGGGGCTATGATGACGTGGTTTTCGGCATGGACTTTGTAGAGGGTATAGGCCCAGACGACTACAATAATACCGCCTCAAACCGAAGCCTGCTTGTGCCATATTTGAGTGGCTCTGAAAGCAATTTGCGAATGAACTACATCAGCGGCTTGAGCCACGTGGTGGGCGAAGATGGAGAGATTGAGTACGAGGGTCACAACTATCTTTACTACAAGACGAAGCAGGAAGAGTGGGACGACACGCATGGGCCTGCCGACTACATTTATGTGCCATTAGTGCGGCAGGGTGTGAAGTGGATTTATAACTGCAACCACCCCAACGGTGAGAATGGTTTTTACACCATGACCTTCAAAGGCACCACAACCATCAACGGGGTTGAATATGCCAACCTCTACTGGTATGAGGGCTACACACCAGAGCCAGACGCTGTGCCGTTCGCCTGGATGCGCGAGGTCGACATGCGCGTGTACATCATCTACAACGACGCCTTTGACCGCGATGAGGAACTGGTGCGCACCGAGCCCTGGGTGCAAATCCCGGGCGAATACCCTGGTGAGTGGGCGCTCTACGACTTCAACAACATGGGCGCACTGTGGGCCCAAGGCACATTGAGGGGCTCGTCATATAACGGCTTGAAAAACTGGCGCACCTCGTTGACCTGCTTAGGGCGCAACAGCACCAACAACATGCATTACCGAAACACTCACATCAATTCAACCATGGGGATCCAATTGCTCGAAGGCGTGGGACCTAACGGCACGATGTACAGCAAATATGGTACAAACATTGCATATCCCTATACCATCATCCGCGATACCTATGCACATAATACCGCTCGCTTGAGCCACGTTATTGACGGAAATGATGAGATTGAATACAAGACTCAAGACTTCAACCCTGATTTCACGGGCATTGACGGGGTGAAGGAGAGTGGGCCGACGCCGCAACTGCGCACGGGCTTCGGCGGCATCGACATCGATGGTGACTACCGCGGACCGGTCGACGTGATTGACCTCAGCGGCCGCGTGGTCGCACGCCAAACCATCGACGGCACGGCCCATATCGCCGTGGAGCCAGGAATTTACGTCGTGCGCCTGGCCGGCCACAGCCACAAGATAGTCGTTAGATAATGCATAATGCACAATTTCGTAAATGCATAATGCACAATGCATATTGGGGGGCCTTCGCGGCCCTCTTTTTTTGTGACTTTCTTAATGCGAATTTATCCGAATTTCGCGAAAAGAATTTTCCACTTGCGTGATGCACAATCTCAGTTTTGTGCATTATGCATTGTGCATTGATTAAGCATTGTGCATTAAAGAATTTGGCAATTGATATACTAATGGGGCATTTTTTTGCGTTATATTCTTGTATAAGAATATTTTTTTGTAAATTTGCTTGCTAAAATATATACCTATGCGCAAAATTTTACTTACACTACTGACTATATGGCTGTTTGCCCCAAGCGCAAGCGCCCTTACTGTTACAATACAACCTGGCCAACTGAGTGGCAAAGTGACCAACGGCGAGACCAGCCTCGTGGTGAAAGGCACGATGGACGCCCGCGACTTTGCCTTCATCGCCGACTCGCTGAACTCGCTGGTGACGCTCGACATGTCGGGCGCGGCGATAGCGGCCTACTCGACGCAGGACGTGCTGTTTCTTAACATCCACGACTACGAGGCTGGCGTGGTGCCCGCTACGTCGCTTGCCGGCAAACAGACGCTGACCACGCTGAAGTTGCCCGCCAGCGCCACGGGCATCGGCACAGCGGCTGTGGCCGGATGTACCAACCTGAGCAGCCTGACGCTGCCCACTGGCCTGGTGACCATTGGCGACATGGCGTTCACGGCATGCAACAAACTCACCACCCTCGCGCTGCCCGCCACAGTGACCAGCATCGGCGAGCGCGCCTTTGCGCACTGCGTAGCGCTGACCGGCGTGAGCATCAATGGCGGTAACACCGCCGGCGCCCTCACCGTGGGCGACGCGGCATTCCTGGGCTGCACAAAACTCGCCACCGCCGCGCTGGGCAACAAACTTGCCAGCATCGGCAACGAGGCCTTTGTGGGCACCGTGATCAAGCAGGCCAACCTGAGCGCCACACAGTTGAGCCACGTGGGCGACTGGGCCTGGGCATCGACAAAGTTGCAGAGCGCCAGCCTGCCCGGCACGGTAACAGAGTTGGGCCAGGGAGCGTTCCTCTACCTGACCACGCTCACCAGTGTGGCCATCCCCTCGACACTGAACAGCATTCCTGACTTCCTATTCACCGGCGACAACGCGCTGCAGGTGGCCGAGACCTTCATCCCCGAGGGTGTCGACAGCATCGGCGACTACGCCTTCTACAACTGGAACCAGGTGGCGGTGCTCACCATCCCCGCCAGCGTGGAATATATCGGCACACAGGCTATGGCCGGCATGACGGGCCTGACGACGCTCAACGCGCTGCCCACGGCAGTGCCCGCCCTGGGCGACGATGTGTGGCTGGGCGTGAACCAGCCCGCCGTGCACCTGGTGGTGCCCAACGCCTCCTTTAATGCTTACAAAGAGGCCGCACAATGGAAGGAATTCAACGTGATGGTTAACGGCCGCAAGGGCGACATCAACAACGACGGCGCCGTCAACGCCACCGACCTGAACATGATTATCAACTACCTGCTGGGCAAGAACCCGCAGCCGTTTAACTTCTGGGCCGCCGATATCGACGACAACAACAACGTCGACGGCAGCGACATGAACTCGATCATCAACATCATCCTGGGCAAGGCATCGTATGCTCCGGCATTGCTCAACCCGAACACCGGCGACGTGATTACCGCCGAGCCATTGGCCATCAAGCCGGGCGAGACGCGCCAATTGCGCCTGCTGCTCGACAACAGCATGCTGTACACGGCCCTGCAAGCCGACATCACCCTGCCCACGGGCCTGACGATGGTATCGGGCAGCGCGAGCGCCACCGAGCGCACCAGCGCCCACACCGTGGTCACCAGCGACGACGAGAGCAACGTGCGACTGCTGGTTTACTCGGCCACCGGCAACGAAATCCGCAATAGCGACAACCACACCATCGTCACCATCACCGTGCAGGCCGACGCCTCGCTGCCTGTGGAGTCGTTCATCACCATCGATGGCGTGGTGCTGGCCACCGCCGACGGCGACACCTATCTTGCCGAGGCTACCGAGTCGCCCGTGAGCAACGTCACCGGCGTCGACGACCTGACGGCCGCCACCTACCGCGTATATGCCGCCGGCTCGGTGCTCCACATCGAGGCTGCCGAGGCCACCACGGCACAACTCGTGGCAGTGAACGGCATGACAACGCCGCTGCAAGTCGAGGTCGGCGACAACACCTACAGCGACTTGAACGCCGGCGTGTACATCGTGCGCATCGGCGGACAGAGCCACAAGGTGCTCGTAAGATAATCTTTGATTACAGATTATAGATTACAGATTATAGATTACAGATTACAGATTTGCGACTTAACTTTTTCTCTTGGAGCAAGTTTGCTGCTTGCATAACATAACAAATGGGAAAGAATAAACTGAAGAAATTTGCCGAAATGGAAACTATGGACTGCGTGTTCCAGTTTCCATTTTCGACTTTAATGGCCGGGGAGAACGAGATGCGCGGCCACTGGCGTGAGCGCTTTTTCCACAACGACAACCCCATCGTGCTGGAGTTGGGCTGTGGCAAGGGCGAGTATGCCGTGGGGCTGGGCCAGCGTTTCCCCGAAAAGAACTATATAGGCATCGACATCAAGGGCGCCCGCATGTGGACCGGGGCCAAGATGGTGACGCAACTGGGGCTGCACAACGTGGCCTTTGTGCGCACCAATATCGAGTTGATTGACCGCATATTCGCCCCCGGCGAGGTGAGCGAGATATGGATCACCTTCCCCGACCCGCAGATGAAGAAGGTGAACAAGCGGCTCACGGGCACACGCTTCCTGAGTTCCTACCGCCACGTGCTCGAGGACGGCGGCACGGTGCACCTGAAGACCGACAGCCCCTTCCTCTACACCTACACCGCCGCGCTGCTGCGCGAGAACGCGTTGCCCACGCTGGTCGACACCGACGACCTATACGCCAGCGGCATGGCCGACGACATACTGGAAATCAAGACGCACTACGAGTGCCAGTGGCTGCAGCGCGGATTGACAATCAAATACCTAAAGTTCAGGCTGCCACACAACATCAAATTGCGTGAGCCCGACATCGACATCGAGCCCGACACCTACCGCAGTTACAACCGCGGCTTCATACAGATGCCGCAACTCATGGCTGCCGACAATGACGAAAAAACCGAATAACACTAACCATAAAAAAACACAACATCAATGACTATCTATCCTAATCTCATACTCGACGCGCTGCGCACCGTGCGCTACCCGGGCACCGGCAAAGACCTGGTGACCATGGGCATGGTCGAGGACGACATCCGCATCGACGGCAACCGCGTGAGTTTTTCACTGATTTTCCCCCGTGCCACCGACCCCTTTATCAAGAGCGTGGTTCGCGCTTCGGAGGTGGCCATCAACACCTACGTTGGCGCCGAGGTGGAGATTCGCGGCAACATCGCCGTGAAGACGCCGCAAGGCGACCCAGCAGCCAAAGAGCCTGAGAAGCCGCTGCCCGGCGTCAAGAACATCATAGGCGTGTCGAGCGGCAAGGGCGGCGTGGGCAAGTCGACCATCGCCTGCAACCTGGCCGTCGCCCTGGCTCAGGAAGGCTACCGCGTGGGCCTGCTCGACGCCGACATCTTCGGCCCGTCGGTGCCCAAGATGTTTGGCATCGAGGACACCCAACTCTACACCCACGAGGTCGACGGCAAAGTGCTGATTATCCCCGCCGAGCGCTATGGCGTGAAAATCCTCTCGATAGGCTTTGTAGTCGACAAGGACAAGGCCGTGCTGTGGCGCGGAGCCATGGCGAGCAACGCACTGAAGCAACTCATCAACGAAGCCGACTGGGGCGAACTCGACTACTTCATCATCGACATGCCGCCGGGCACCAGCGATATCCACCTGACCCTGGTGCAGACGCTGGGCATCACCGGCGCCATCGTGGTGACCACGCCGCAGGAGGTGGCGCTGGCCGACGCGCGCAAGGGCGTGTCGATGTTCCTGGGCGAGCACGTGAATGTGCCTGTGCTGGGCATTGTGGAGAACATGTCGTGGTTCACGCCCGCCAGCCATCCCGACGAGAAGTATTACATCTTCGGTCGCGACGGCGGCAAGCATCTGGCCGAGACGCTGCAGGTGAGCCTGTTGGGCCAAATCCCGCTGGTGGCGTCAATCTGCCAGAGCGGCGACGAGGGCAAGCCGGTGACGCTGCAAAACAGCATCTCGGGCCGGGCGTTCACCAGCCTGGCCACCGCCGTGGTCGACGCCGTGTCACGCCGCAACGCCACGCTGCCCCCCACCGAACGCGTCCACACTCATGACTGAAATTACTAACTAAAAATAACACCGAGTATTATGAAAAGATTTCTTCCGTTTTTAATGACGATGGCGTTGCTGCTCACCAGTTGTGGCAGCGTGCCCATCACCGGTCGCAAGCAACTCAACTTGGTTAGCGACAGCGAGGTGCTTCAATCGAGCCTTGCCAGTTACACATCGTTTATGCAAACAGCCACCATTTCGACTCAAAAGACTCAGAGCGCTCAGGTTACCCGCGTGGGACAGCGCATCGCCGCCGCCACCGAGGCTTATCTGAAGGCCGTTGGCCTGGAGAGCGAGATTCAGAACTTTGCCTGGGAGTTTAACCTGGTGAAGAGCGACGAGATGAACGCCTGGTGTATGCCTGGCGGCAAAATCGTTGTGTACGAGGGTATTATGAAGATTATTAGCAGCGACGACGAGTTGGCCGTGGTGCTTGGCCACGAGGTGGCTCACGCCGTTGCCAAGCATGCCAACGAGCGCATGAGTCAGCAGGTGGCCGCACAAGCCGGTGCACAGGTGCTGGCTGGCGTGCTCACAGGCCAGAGTTATCAGACGCAGGCCATCGCGCAGCAGGTCTACGGCCTGGGCGCACAGTATGGCGTTATGCAGCCGTTCTCGCGCAAGCACGAGAGCGAGGCCGACGAGATGGGCCTGGTGCTGATGACCATCGCGGGCTACAACCCCGATGTGGCCATCACCTTCTGGCAGAAGATGGACGCTTCGTCGTCGAGTTCGGTGCCTGAGTTCTTGAGTTCTCACCCGAGCCACCAGACTCGCATCAGCGACATCCAGAAGAAGTTGCCGGAAATCAAGGCCAAGTACGCCCGCAGGTAATGGGCCGATGAGCGTGCAACTGCACAGCAAAATCAACAGCGAGGGCTTGCCATTTTGTTGGCAAGCCCTCGCTGATGTATCATTGCGGGAGTTTAATTAGCGGCAGATCTTGGTGGTCGACTGAGTGCCGTCGGCACGGCTGGTGACCACGATGTTCACGCCGTCGAAGGGAGCGTCGCTGGCAACACCGGCCAGGTTATAGTACTTCACGCCAGTGATGTCGGCATTGCTGATTTCGCTCACGCCAGTGTTTTCCGGCTCGGCCACGGTCATGTGACTCAGTGCGAAATAGGTCGAGGTGTTAGTACCCCAGTCGCCCACGTCGGTCGACGTCATGGTGAAATAGATGCTCTCGACGAGGCCCAGCGAACTCAGATCCCAGTAGGTCCAGTCGGTAAGCGCGGTAAACGTGCCGTCGTGGAAGCCGGCGAGTTCGATGCTGGCGGTCGACTCGGTGCCCTCGGGACTTACGCCATGAGCAACCAGCACAAACGAGTCGCCCTCATGATTAAATGCGCGTGCGGCACCACTGCCAGCCGTCACGTCGGTATAACTCTGAGCGTTCATGTTGACATACACACCAACGGCCTCGTAGGCGTTGCCGTCGTTGAAAATCATCTGGGTGGTGTGGTGATCGGGGCTCTCCATAAATTCAGCCCAGTAACCCACGAGGTAGGGCGTGGCAGCGTCGACAACAGCATTGTCGCCGTCGAGTTTCATACCGCCACCGGCTCTGTTGGCTTCCCAGCCCGATTTAGCGGCGCTGCGGCTCACGGTGAAGCCGTCCCAGTAGTATCCGCCCCACGATGCGCCCTCGCCGCCAATGAGGTGCGAGAAGGCGAATGGCGTGCACTCAATAAAGGTGTAGTCGACATCGTTGTAAGTCTCGGTCCACACGCCGTTGTCGTTAAAGGTGAACGACTCGGGGTTGGTGGGAGCGGTAAGGTCGAGGCAATAAACCTCCTGGGCGCTCATTGCGCCCACAGTTGCCAAAGCGGCAAACAGAAAAGTAAAGATTTTTTTCATAAGCACAATTACATAAGGTTAAACTAAAATGCATGATGCCGCGCCCTGGCAAGCAAAGCGCGACCACGTTGTGACTGCAAAATTACAAAAAATAAATGAGATGGATGAAGATAACCAGGAAAACTATAAATGCTATGAGTACTCCTACGCTGCCTACCTTGCCCCGCCCCTGCTGGGGAGTTAGGCTTTAGGGGGTGTGTCGGCGGGTTGGGCCTCCTGCTTTTTGCGTAGGCGCTGCAGGTAGGCCATCTCGCTGATGGCGAAGTCGCGGTTCTCGCCGTCGTCATTGTTGTCGAGGATGGCTTTCAGGGCCTCCTCGGCCTCGTCGAGCATACCGAACTCGATGAGCGAGAAGATGCGGCGGCGACGCATAAAGTCGAAGAAGTCCTGCACCGTCTCGGGCATGTCGTCGGAGTTTCTGTATTGCTCGCGAATGGCCTGGGCGATGTCGTCGGTGAGCGAGAACAGGCGCACATCGTTGCTCGTGGTAAGCGTGTTGACGAACTCCATTTGGTGCTTTATGCTGCCATCGTCGCGCAAGAACGAGAGGAAGTAGTAAGCGTCACGATAGTTGTGCAACTCACTGTGCGAGAAGCCGATGAGGTAGCACAGTTCGCGGAACTTCTTGCTCTGGTCGCTATTGAACTTGAGCGTGTCCATCTTCAACAGGTCGAAGGCGTGCTCGAGATGGCGCAAGGCCTGCAGGTACATCCCGCTATCGAAGTAGCGGCGTCCCCAATACATGTTGTAAGCCACATTGCCATTGGCAACGTCGACGATAAACTTCTGCTCGTCGCTGAGTGCCTCGTTGTTCTTGGATTTGTCGATGGCATCGAGCCACATAAAGTTGAATTCTTGCTGTTGTTGCGACTGCCCGCGCTTGTCGTAGGCAATGAGAAACGAACTGCTCAACGGCTTACGCCCCTCGACATGAATGGCATTTATGCGACTGTGCTCACCCTCGGCGAGCATGGTCGTGACGCGAACGTACAGCGTATTGTTGTCGCCCCCCTCGGGCGTTATCGTGATGGCATAGGTGCGCACCCGGTTGTCGGTCACTGTGAAATATTGCAGCGTGAGGGTGGCAAAGTCGTGGGCCACGTGTGCCTCCTCACCTTCTCCCTCCAGAATGGCGCGCGTCACGTCGTAGTCATGGATTTGTCCTCCGTCGGTAATGGTGGCGCTACTTTGAGCGGTGGCAATGGTAAGGCTCTTGTAAATGGCGTTGTCGAGCCGCAGCAACGTGCTCACCAAGTCGTGGATGGTCACAACCTGGCTTGCGTAGGCCGATGCGCGCTCCACGCCGTACTCTTTGCTATCGTGATACACCTCCTGCTCACGAAGCAAGAAGTGCTCGCGCTCATTGGCCACATAGGCGCGCTCAACGTCGTCGCTATTGAGCGACTCGGCATTGCTTTTTGCTCCGTCATATTCCTTGGTAAACTCGCGCTGGAAATAGAAGCACGAGTTGAGAAGTTTCGACATCTGCTCGTTGTCGATACTGTTGACAAAAAACGACATGCTTACGCGCAAGCGGTAGTCCTCAGTGCTGTGGTTGTAATAGAACTTCATCACCGTGTTGGTGTTGTTAAAGCGGTTGCACAGCGCGCGCACCAGGTTGATTTGGTCGAGTTCAATGTCTTCAATCGAGGGCATAATCACCTCGATTCCGTAAGGCTTCACGTCGGCGACAAAATGTCCGCCCTGAAAGTCGAAGAAAAGTTGCTCATAGTCATCACCCTTTTCCTCGGTATACTTGCAGTTGTAAGCCCTGAGGAAATTCCTCATGGCCACGTCGTGGGGCAACTTCTTCGCTGTTTTTTTCTTTAAAAAATTGAGTATATCCATGAATATATATGTTTAGATAAAAAGTGAATGCAACTATTGTGCCAACACGGGGCGTTGTGACGCATTAATGCTTGAAATATCGCTGCCTCAGGGCGCTGTATTCGGCGCTGTGCTGCTTCACGCGGCCCACCCAGGCGTTCAGGCTGTCGCGCAGTGCCACATTGTCGTGTCGCAGGGTCCACGACTGAAATTGTGACAAACTGATGCTGACACTGCAGTCGATATCTCCCAATTTCTCGGCCATGTGCCGTGCGATGAACTCGTTGATGACCGCCATCTTTATTTCGCCGGTCGACACCAGCATGGCCAGTTGCTCGGGCCCGTAGGTGTCCTCGGTGATGACGTAGATAGTGTCGCCGATTTCGCGGCCTAGGCTAGCGATGCGCTCCTCCATCGACGATCCTCGCACCACGTGCACCGTGTCGTGCGCCAACTGCAGTTGCGACTTCACGCGGCGAGTGTCGGCCCGCTGCACGAGCACCTGTCGGTCGATGTAAATCGAGTCGGTAAACAGGTAGTGCGCCCGGCTCGACGCCGTGATGGGAAACTGCGCCACCAGCACATCGTAGAGGCCCGTATCCAAGCCATCGAGACCCTTCTCGAGCGTGACAATGGGGTGAAACTTCATGGGACGCCCAGACTCTCGCGACACCAGGCGAAGCATGTCGTAGTTGAAGCCACCGAGTGTGTCGTCGTAGGTGTAATAGGTCATAGGCGAATACTCGATGGCGATGTCGAGCGTGTCGCCACCACTGTGCGTGGCAGCAACGGCGCCCACCGGCTTGTCGCAGTAACTCAGAGCCACCATGCAGGCAATCACCACAGCCAGCAGCAACACATAAAAGGCCATCTGCCTCCGATATTGTTTTCGCTCGATCAGTTTCATAATGCAAAGATAATAAGAAATTTCTCAATCTCCAAAAAATGACACCCTCACCCCCATTGCTCACCCTCAATCTCACCAATTTCACCCAATCCCTCGCCCTCCCCCACCCTCAAAAATTCTCCAAAATGAATAAAAAAGAACATTAAGTTTGCAGCGTGATTGCGGGCGCAGCCCGCAACTGCAAACAAAAATGTTCAAATAACTTGAAGAATGCCAGGTTGTTTTCTTACTT
>CACYRK010000018.1 GCA_902776835.1 uncultured Bacteroidales bacterium | reverse complement strand
GCAATATCGCTCGCAGTAATTCCTCTGTTTTCATAATGCAAAGCTACACTATATTCGTGAACTTGACAAGACTCACCAACCGGAAATATCCGCTGACCCAAATTTTATTATCACAGCGTCTTATGGGGCTAGTGCGTAAAAAAAAATTGGTTGGGATTGCTCCCAACCAAACGAATCCACCATTTGCGGAAAGAGAGGGATTCTTTTGCAGTCAAACTGCAAAAGCGACTTCGTCGATAACGAACCCATGGGGGTTCTCCTCCTCTCGTCTTTTCGTAAAACAAAAAACACACCGCGAGGGTGTGTCCTTTTGTTTTGCGGAAAGAGAGGGATTCGAACCCCCGGTGCCTCTCGGCACGCCGGTTTTCAAGACCGGTGTAATCGACCACTCTACCATCTTTCCGTAGAATTGCGCTGCAAAATTACTACATTTTTCTGAATTGCAAAAGCCTAACATGAAAAATCACAAAAAATCTCGCGATAGACAAGTTAAAAAAATGCATTAATTTTGAATTGTGGTGGGAATTAAGTACTTTTGTCATTGTTTTATTTCAAAAAAATTCAGATATGAAGATTGCAATAATTGTTGCCATGAGCAAGGAGATGGACCTGTTGGCTCCGCATATCGTAGGCACTACGACTCATCGTATTAACGGACGCGACGTGCTGGTGGGGCAGATGTGTGGCCACGACGTCGTGGCTATGCAGTGCGGCATCGGCAAGGTGAACGCCGCTATGGGTGCCACGCTGCTTATCAAGCAGTTTGCCCCCGACTATGTGATTAACACTGGCGTTGCCGGGGGAGCGGGAGGCCATGTGGCAGTGATGGACGTTGTGGTTGCCGACCGTGTGGCATATCACGATGTGTGGTGCGGCCCTGAAAGTGTGGCTGGAGAGGTGCAAGGCTTGCCGCTGTATTTCCCCGGCAATGAGCGTCTGCTGGCTGCCGTGCCAAAACGCGACAACATACATGTGGGCCTGACATGCTCTGGCGACCAGTTTATCGACACTAACGAGGCTGTGCAGCGCATTACCTCGCTATTCCCCGATGTGCTCGCTGTCGACATGGAGTCGTGCGCAATAGCCCAGGTGTGCTACTTGTGCAAAACGCCGTTTATGAGTCTGCGCGTAATCAGCGACTCGCCGGGCGCCAGCCACGACAACACCCGCCAATACACCGACTTCTGGGAGGAGGCCCCGCAGCAAACTTTCGGCATCGTCCAAGAATTACTTGCCAACTTATAAATGACACAAGACATGAATAAAGTAGCCAGTTTCAACGTCGACCACACCCGCTTGCAGCGCGGCGTGTACGTGTCGCGCAAAGACTACCTCGACAGTGGCGAGGTGATCACCACTTTCGACATACGCATGAAGTTGCCCAACCGTGAGCCGGCTGTGAGCCAGGGTGCGCTGCACTCCATCGAGCATTTGGCCGCAACGTTTCTGCGCAGCCACAGTGAGTGGGGCGACAAAATACTATATTGGGGCCCGATGGGTTGCTGCACCGGCAATTACCTGCTCGTCAAGGGCGACCACGAGTCAAGCGACATCTTGGCCTTGATGCGCGACACCTTTGAGTATATCGCCAACTACGAGGGCGAGATCCCGGGTGCCAACGCTCACAACTGCGGCAATTATATGCTCAACAACCTGCCCATGGCCAAGTGGGAGGCACGCAAATTTCTTGTGGAAGTGCTCAACAACATCAGCGACGAAAACATCAATTATCCATCATAGAGTATGAAACGCTTTCTCTCATTATTTGCCATTTTGGTGGCTATAATAGCAGTGTCGTGCGACGACGATGTGGTGCCCGTGAAGGAGTTTCACGACACCGACAAACAAATCTTCTTGGAGAATGGCCGTATGGTCGACGCCACAACAAAGTTCACGCAGCAGCAACTCGAGAATGCCCTGTTGCGATGCCAGTGGAAGCGCGACTACGCCTTCTATTACGATAAGGAGAAAGCCGGTCCGGCCAGCGAAATACATTATTGGGACTCCGACGTTTACTACGTGTTTAAGGAAGATGGCACAGCCCAATTTATTGTGCCTTACACCTCTAATGACATCATCAACTATCGCTACAACGTGCAAGGGCGTGTGATAACACTTGTTGGCGAGAGCCAGACCTATGTGATGCGCGTCGTCGCCCTCGACACCAACCGCTTGGTGGTCGACACCGACATCGACAGCGGCGACCGCCCCGCAAACTACGATGCCGCCACAGTCAAGTGCCGTATAATCTTCCGCCCCCGCAACCTATAACCCCAAAAACCACAAATTTAACAAATTAAACGTATAATTTGCAAGACGCTGCAAAGATCAGCGGCGCGCTCTGGAATGGGGCGCGCCGCTGATCTTGCACTCGAGTACTCAAAAATCTATAATCTATAATCTCTAATCTCTAATCTCTAATCTATAAACTCTAATCCTGGGATTAGAGTTTTATGGGGTTGGGGACGAGGTCGGGTAGGAGGGCGATGTCGAGAACCTCGCTGATGGTGTTCACATAGTGGAACGTGAGGCCCTTGATGTAGATTTCGCTGATTTCGTCGATGTCCTTCTTATTCTCCTTGCACAGAATGATGTCGGTGATGCCAGCACGCTTGGCAGCAAGGATTTTCTCCTTGATGCCACCCACGGGCAGCACCTTGCCGCGCAACGTAATCTCGCCGGTCATGGCCAGGTGGTCACGCACACGGCGCTGGGTGAACGACGACACGAGCGAGGTGACCATCGTCACACCTGCCGACGGGCCATCCTTGGGAATAGCCCCCTCGGGCACGTGGATGTGCACGTTGTACTTGTCAAGTGTCTTCGGGTCGATGCCCAGCGGCTCGCAATGCGCCTTGACGTACTGCAGCGCAATAACGGCCGACTCCTTCATCACATCGCCCAAGTTGCCCGTGAGGGTGAGGCGCTCGCCCTTGCCCTGAGCCAGCGACGACTCAACGAAGAGGATTTCACCACCCACGGCAGTCCATGCCAAGCCAGTAACTACACCGGCAAACTCGTTGCCCTCGTAGTGGTCGCGGCTCATGGTTTTACGTCCGAGATATGTAGCCAACTGCTCGATTTTCACGTTCTTGTCGAACTCTTGCTCGCTGGCTTTAAGTCGCGCGATCTTTCGCAAGATTTGTGCAATTTTCTTCTCCAACTCACGCACGCCGCTCTCGCGGGTGTAGTTCTCGATGATATAGTTCAGCGTCTTGTTGTCGATTTTCACCTCGCCAGCCGAGAATCCGTTCTCCTCGAGTTGCTTGGGAAGCAGATGCCGCTTGGCGATTTCCACCTTTTCCTCGGTGATGTAGCCGTTGATTTCGATAATCTCCATGCGGTCGAGCAGCGGCTGGCTGATGGTTGCCAGATTGTTGGCTGTGGCGATAAACAGCACCTTCGACAGGTCGTAGTCCACATCGATATAGTTGTCGTGGAAGTGGTTGTTCTGTTCGGGATCAAGCACTTCGAGCAGCGCACTCGATGGGTCGCCCTTATAGTCTTGGCCAACCTTGTCGATTTCGTCGAGCACAATCACGGGGTTCGACGTGCCACATTTTTTTATTGCTTCGATGATGCGCCCCGGCATGGCGCCGATGTAGGTGCGTCGGTGTCCGCGAATCTCAGCCTCGTCGTGCAGTCCACCGAGCGAAATGCGTGCATATTTGCGGTTAAGGGCATCGGCCACTGAGCGTCCGAGCGAGGTTTTGCCCACTCCCGGAGGACCGTACAGGCAGATGATGGGAGCCTTAAGGTCGCCACGCAGTTTGAGCACTGCCAGGTGCTCAAGGATGCGGTCTTTCACCTTATCGAGGCCATAATGGTCCTTGTTGAGTTTGTTCTCGACTCGCTTGAGGTTGAAGTTGTCCTTCGAGTAGTGCTCCCAGGGCAGCGAGAGCAGTTGGTCGAGGTAGGTGTATTGCACCGAATAGTCGGGCGACTGCGGGTTGAGACGCTCAAGTTTTTTGAGTTCCTTCTCAAACTGCTGCTTTGCCTCGTCGTTCCAGCGCTTCTTGGCCGCGCGGGCACGCAGTTGCTCCGAGTCGTCATCGCCCGAGTTGCCGAGTTCTTCCTGGATGTTCTTGAGTTGCTGTTGCAGGAAGTGCTCACGTTGCTGCTGCGACAGGTCTTCGCGTGTACGCGATTGGATGTCGGCCTTCAACTCCATCAGTTGGGCCTCACGGGTGAGGTTGCTGTAGAGCATGCGGGCGCGCTTGTGCACATCGCGCTCCTCGAGCATCGACTGCTTGTCTTGTGGCTCGAAAGGAATATTCGACGCCAAAAAGTTCATCAGGAACACCGGGTCGTCGATATTCTTCATGGCGAAGACCATCTCGCGGCCATTGTCGCCGTAAAGAGGAGATATTTCAAGCACCATCTCCTTGATAGAAGACAGCAGAATGGTGAATTCCTTCTTGCCGTTGCGCGGCTCGATGTCGCTGGTTAGCGTTACGGTTGCGCGCATGTATGGCGTCTCGGTAATGTAATCGTTAATTATGAAACAGGTGCGGCCTTGCAGAATCACGCTGGTGGAGCCATCGGGCAACTCCAGCACCTTGATGATGTCGGCAATGGTGCCCACGCGATAGAGGTCGGCAGGCGTGGGGTCATCCACGCGGCTGTCGTATTGGCAGATAACGCCTATGCGCGTGCGCTGCTTCATGGCATCCTTGACGAGTTTCAGCGACTTCTCGCGGCCGATTGCCACAGGAGTCGCCATGCCCGGGAAGAGCACCATGTTGCGCAGCGGCAGGATGGGAACCTGCATGTTTTCGCCCGACTGCAGGTCTTGGCCGTCGCTGTCGATTTTGTGTATTTCGGTGAAAATGGGCACCACGTGCGATGTGCCAGTGTCACTCATTTCAATGTCAAAGTCTTTAAATTTCATTCTATATATTGATATGTGTTGTTATTCGTGATGATATGGCTCGTGGTTGAGGATAGTGAACGCGCGGTAGAGTTGCTCGACAAAAATGAGACGCACCAATTCGTGCGGGAACGTCATCTTGCTAAGCGACAGTTGCTCGTTGGCGCGCTGCCGCACCTCCTCGCTGAAGCCGTAGGGCCCGCCCACCAGAAGCACCAGACGCTTCAGTCCGCTGGCCATGCGTCGTTGCAGCCACTGCGCGAAGTCGACCGATGTGGGCATCTTGCCATGCTCGTCGAGCAGGACCACATAGTCGCTTTTCTCAAGTGCGGCAAGGATGAGGCGGCCCTCGGCTTGTCGCTGTTGCTGCTGGGTCATGTTGCGGGTGTTGCGCGCGTCGCTCAAGCACTGCACCGTAAAGTCGGCGTAGTGCGCTATGCGGCGGCTATACTCCTCGATGCCCTGACTGAGATAGCCACTTGTGGTTTTTCCTACTGTTAAGAGCGTGATTTTCATTTGTTTTTAATTACGCAGTTAAAGTAATGCTCAAGCGAGTCGTAGACTTCGTGAGCATGGGGCGCGATATCCTCGCGATGCACTGTGGTGGCTAAGCCGACCACATGTGCCCCGGCGGCGCGTCCCGCCTTCAAGCCATTGATTGAGTCCTCGAAGACGTAGCAGCGCTCTATGTCGCAGCCAATGGCCTTAGCCCCCAGCAGGTAGCACTCGGGGTGAGGCTTGGCGTTGTATACCATGTCACCGGTAATGATGGCATCAAACATGGCTTTGAAATCTTCATGCTGACGATATACAGCCGCCATCTTTGCGTCGTCGCTGCTGGTGACCACGGCAATGCGGCAGCCACGCTGGCGAAACCACGTAATCACATCGACGGCGCGCGCAAAGTAGTTGTAGCGCATGTCGCGCTGAAAAGCGTTGAGCATAGCCGTGACGCGGGCACGCACATCGTCGCTGTCGAAGTAGGTGTGCAATATCTCATGCAGATTGCGGCCTTTAATCACATGGGCGAAGTTGCTCACGTGGGTGGGGTAGGCATGGTCAATCTCATCCCAAAACTGGGTGTAGATATTCTCGGTGTCGAGTATCACACCGTCCAGGTCCATTAATATGCCAGTGTTTCTATAGTCGTTTTCCATTTCGGCTGTATTCGTTTATTTGGGGTTGACGACGCGCTCGCCTGTGAGGCGCGCGAGCGCGCTGCGTATGGCGTATTGCTCTTGCAGACGCTGGAGCAGCGTTGCTGTCTCGCTGGGGTCACAATGTTTCATTTCTTCTTTCAGGTCGGCAATGTGCTCGTTCACAAGGGCGCTTTTCCAAAGGAAAATTGCCTCCTCAACGATGGTGCTGAGCCGGTCGTACTCAGTGACCACCACAGCGTTGGCTGTGTGTATCTTACTCAGATGATACCGCTCGCTCACCAGTTCGGTTGCTGTTTGGCGCACGGCATCGTCGGCCGTAGAGCAGAGTATGCGCTCGAGGTAGTTTTTTCGGAATTCATCGATTTGTTTCACCACGTCGGCATTTACACGTGCTGTGATTTCTTGTTCTCGTTGCTGGATGTCGTCGGCTGAAAGGCCGTCGACGTCGAGATGCTCCATCTGCTCATTGACTTGCGCATTGATTCCGCTTTCCAATTGAGCCCGCTTTTGCTCCAAGTCGTTGTAAAAGGCGTCGAGATAACTCATCGACTGATTGAAAATTGCTTTGTAGACTGGGTGCGTAAACTCCATGCCGTCGGCCAACAACTCGTTGGCGATATACTCCAGCACTGTGATGGGGCGCCTTTGACCGTCGTCATACTCGTCATCGCTCATGTAGCACATGCCGTACTTGGCGATATATTTTGCCACGTAACGCTCTTGGGCCTGCACGTCGTTCGACTCGGCAATCCCCCGTCTATCAGGCTCCCTTTGGTCGGCAGGATGAGGTGGAATGTCTTGGCCTGCAGGTGGAATGTCGTCGAGTTGTTGCTGGGCTTCTCGTTGGGCTCTCTCGCGTTGGCGCTGCTTGTAGTCTTCGTCGAGGATAACTTGGCGCTGCCTGGCGATGTCGCGTGCGAGCACACTCTCGCTGATGCCAAACTTAGCGCTGCATTCCTTCACGTAGACCATACGTTGGATGTCGTTGGGAATCAGGGCTATCGACTTGACGACATCGGTTATTGCCTGGCCTCGCTTGATGGGGTCATTCTCAGCACCGTTGAGGAGCACCTGTGCTTTGAATGTTATGAAGTCGCTCTCGTTGGCTTTAATGTAGTCAATCATCTCAGTCGAACTGTTCTCCTGAGCGAAGTTGTCGGGGTCTTTTCCCTCGGGCAGCAAGAGCACCCTTACATTCATGCCCGCCTTGAGCAACATGTCCACACCACGCAGAGCCGCCTTAACGCCAGCCGCGTCGCCGTCGAAAAGTTCGGTCACGTTCTGTGTGAAGCGATTGAGCAAGTGTATGTGGCCGTCGGTCAGCGCTGTGCCGCTCGATGCAATCACATTTTCAAAGCCTGCCTGGTGCATCGAAATCACGTCGGCGTAGCCCTCGACGATAAAGCATTTGTTCTCGCGTGTAATGGCCCGCTTGGCTTGATAGAGGCCGTACATCGTGCTCTTGCTTTTATCGTACACGAGCGACTCGGGCGAGTTGAAATACTTTGCACGGTCGGTGCTCTTGAGTGTTCGTCCACCGAAGGCGATTACCGTTCCGGCTACATTGAATATTGGGAACATCACACGGCCACAATAGAAGTCGTAGCCACCGCCATGGCCATCGTCTTTACAAAGTCCGAGTTCAAAAAGCAACTCGCGGCTGTGGCCAGCACGCAAGGCCGCATTGTAGAGGGCGTGGCGGTCTTCGGGCGAGTAACCCAGGCGGAAACGCTTGATAATCTCATCGGTGAAGCCACGGTCCTTGAAATAACTCAAGCCGATTTCCTGGCCTGCAGTGGTTTCGTGCAATTGTTTCTCAAAGAATTGGCACGCCCATTCGTTGAGAATGTTGAGTGCCTCGCGCTTGTTTTGCGCCATTTTCTCCTCGTCGGTGAGTTCACGCTCCTGAATCTCGATGTGATATTTGCGTGCCAGATATCGCAACGCCTCGACGTAGGAGATTTGCTCATGCTTCATGATGAAGTTGACCGCGCTGCCGCCCTCGCCGCAAGCAAAGCACTTGCAGATACCCTTTGACCGCGACACGTAGAACGATGGTGTGCGGTCGTTATGGAATGGGCACAGTCCCACCCAGTTGGCGCCGCGGCGCTTTAGCGACACAAAGTCGCTCACCACGTCCACGATGTCGGCGGTGTCGATGATTCGGTTGACTGTTGCTTGGTCGATCATTGCATGAGTAGGTTAAACCTTAATTGGGAAATATCGGGGATGCAAAAGGCGCATCCCCGATAATGTGTTGGTTGGGAAATTATTCGCCCTTGATGGCTGCTACGCCGGGAAGCACCTTGCCCTCGATCGCCTCGAGCATGGCACCGCCACCGGTCGACACATAAGAAACTTGGTCGGCAAGGCCAAACTTGTTGACTGCTGCCACCGAGTCGCCACCGCCCACGAGCGAGTAAGCGCCTTTCTTTGTTGCTTCGGCAACATACTTGGCGATTTCGCCGGTGCCGTGAGCAAAGTTGTCAAACTCAAAGACACCCACGGGGCCGTTCCACAGAATGGTCTTCGAATCGAGGATGATCTTCTTCCAGTTTTCGAGCGAAGCGGGTGCGGCATCCATGCCCTCCCATCCGTCGGGGATGTGGAAGATGTCGACCACCTGGCGCTCGGTGTCGTTCGAGAACTCCTTGCCGGCTACGGTAGCAACCGAGAGGCTCAGGTTCACGCCCTTGTCCTTTGCTGCTTGCAGGATGTTCAGTGCCTCGGGCATGAGTTCGTCCTCGTGGAGCGACTCACCGATGCTGCCGCCCTGGGCCTTGATGAAGGTAAAGCCCATGCCACCACCGATAATCAGGTTGTCAACCTTGTCGAGCAGGTTTTTGATGACACCTAATTTCGTCGACACCTTGCTGCCGCCGATAATTGCGGTGAAGGGATGCTGAGCATTCTTCAGCACGTTGTCGATGGCCACCACCTCTTTTTCCATGAGGTAGCCCAGCATCTTGCAGTTCTCGTCGAAATAGTCGGCGATAACTGCCGTAGAGGCATGACGGCGGTGTGCGGTGCCGAAAGCGTCATTGACATACACGTCGGCATAACTGGCCAGCGTCTTGGCAAACTCTGCCTGGCTTTCTTTCATGCGTTTCTTAGCCACGTCGTAGCCGGGGTCGGTTTTGTCGATGCCCACGGGCTTGCCTTCCTCCTCGGGATAGAAGCGGAGGTTCTCCAGCAGCAGCACCTCACCCATCTGGAGTTTGCTTGCGGCGTCGCCTGCCTTGGCGCAGTCAGGAGCAAACTTCACGGGACGGTCGAGAGCGGCAGCCACAGCGTTGGCGATTTGTCCAAGCGAGAGTTTCGGATTCACCTTGCCTTTGGGCTTGCCCATGTGCGACATCAGAATGAGAGCGCCACCGTCGGCAAGCACCTTCTTCATGGTCGGCACGGCACCGCGAATACGAGTGTCGTCGGTAATATTGCCTTTTTCATCCAGGGGCACGTTGAAATCAACGCGCACGATTGCTTTCTTACCAGCAAAGTTAAAATCATTAATGTTGACCATTGTAGTGTGTATTTATGAGTTAATAATTGATTTTATTCAGTTTTATTCCACGTAAAGCACAAGTCCTTTAAGGTACTCGCCTTCGGGGTGGTAGATGTTGATGGGATGGTCGGCCGGCTGAGTGAGTTGGTGCAGTATGCGCACGCGTCGGCGGCATTGAGCCGCTGCGCTGAACACTGCGAGCCTGAATTGCTCTTTATTGACCGCCTGTGAGCACGAGAATGTGAACAGCAGTCCTCCAGCGGGCAATTTGTCGATGGCCTTGGCGTTGAGTTTGCGATAGCCCATCAGCGCGTTGCGCAGCGCACTCTTGTGCTTGGCAAATGCCGGTGGATCGAGGATAATCAGGTCGTAGGCGCCGCTTTCCATATTGTCGAGGTACTTAAAAGCGTCCTCGGCCACAGCCTTGTGGCGGGTGTCGCCGGGGAAGTTCAACTCCACATTGTCGTCGGTGAGTTTGATGGCCTTGGCACTGCTGTCGACCGAGTGCACCAGTGCCGCTCCGCCACGCATGGCATAGAATGAGAAGCCGCCCGTGTAACAGAACATGTTGAGCACGCGGCGTCCGGCGGCGTAATGCTCGAGCAGGCTGCGGTTCTCGCGTTGGTCGACGAAGAAACCCGTCTTTTGCCCCTTAAGCCAGTCGACATGAAATTTCAAGCCGTTCTCCATGGCGACGTCGGTGTCGTAGCGGCCCACGATGTAATCGTTCACCGGGTCGAGGTGCGCCATATAGGGCAGTGTGGTCTCGCTCTTGTAGTACACGTTGCGCACAAGTCCATCAGGCAACTGAGTGAGTGCCTGGGCAATCTCGTGGCGTGCGTAGTGCATGCCGGGTGAGTGAGCCTGCATAACTGCCGTACCGGCATAGATGTCGACGATGAGGCCGGGCAGGAAGTCACCTTCGCCATGCACCAACCGGAATGCGTTGTTGTCGTCACGAACCAGGCCCAAGGCCTCGCGCAGACGGTAGGCGTTGGTCAGGCGTGCGGCGTAAAACGCGGTGTCGATGGCTTGGTCGTCAAAGGTGAGCATGCGCACTGCAATGCTGCCTATTTGATAATGCCCGTTGCCGAGCAGGTCGCCACGACTGCTGAACACGCTCACCAGGTCGCCCTCGACGATTCCCTCGTCGAGCCGAGCAATGGCACCGCTGAACACCCAGGGGTGAAAGCGGCCGAGCGACTCTTCTTTTCCGCGCAACAATGTAACTCGCTTATATATCATAACGCCAAATTATTTAAAGAAATAGCGGTAAATGTCGTTGCCATTGGCAAAGAGCAGCAGCGCCAGCAACAATGCCATGCCGATATACTGCGCTCGCTCAAGGAATTTCTCGCTGGGCTGGCGACCGGTAATCATCTCATAGATGAGGAAGAGCAGGTGGCCGCCATCGAGTGCCGGGATTGGCAAGATGTTCATCACGGCAAGGATAATCGACAGGAAGGCGGTGATGCTCCAGAAGTCGAGCCAATTCCACTGGTCGGGGAAGATGCTGCCAATGGCGCCGAAGCCGCCCAGGCTCTTGGCACCCTGCGGCGTGAATATCATCTTGAGTTGCTTCACATAGGTCACCATCTGGTCCCAGCCCATAACTATACCGCGAGGAATCGACTGCAGGATGTTGTATTTCTTTACGTTAACCTTGTAAATCTTAGTGATTGGCATAAGTTGGATTCCCAACTTGCCATCCGCGTCGATTTCGACGGGCGTCTTTAGCAGTTTGCCATCACGCAAGTAGGTGATGGTGACTGTTTTGCCCTTGTGCTTTGCCAAAGCCTCGGTAAACTGGTTGTAACTGGGTGTGGTGTCGTTTCCGACGGCGAGCATTCGGTCGCCCTTTTGCAGACCGGCCTTCTCGGCGCCCATGCGTGCTTGAGTCTGCTCGATGTACACAGGCATGCGGTAGTCCATGAACATCTGGCCTGCTTCAGCGTCTTTGTTGGCCTGGGCAAGGAAGTCCTTGGGCATGGTAATGACCACGGTGTCCTTGTGGTTGCGCAGCACGGTCACCGTCTTGGCCATGAGGATGTTGGTAACCTCGGTGCCATTGCGGTAGGTGAGTTTGTGGTCATCGGCCATCAAGGGGATATCACCATCTTGGAAGCCAATGGCGTGTGCGCTGTCGCAATAGTTCATGCCTTCGTGGGCATCCTCAAAATTGACATACATCTCGCCGTAGGTCCATACAATACCGGCATAGATGATACCGGCAAGCAGGAAGTTGAACAGCACGCCGCCTATCATGATGAAGAAGCGCTGCCAGGCGGGCTTTGAGCGGAACTCATAGGGTTTGGCAGGCTCTTTCATTTGCTCCTTGTCCATCGATTCGTCGATCATTCCGGCAATCTTGCAGTATCCGCCCAGGGGCAGCCAGCCGATACCGTATTCGGTAGCACGCCACGATGATTTCACCTCGTTGCCGTCGCTGTCGACCTTGGCGCGGGGTTTCCACTTAGCAATTGAGAACCACGGGTTGAAGAACATGTAGAACTTCTCAACCCAAACTCCGAAAATACGTGAAAAAGAGTAGTGTCCAAATTCATGCACCACAACCAGCAGGCTTAATGCCAGGATGAGTTGTAATGCTTTCAACCAAAATGTTGCAGTCATTAATTATTTGTTAGTGTCTTTTTTGTTTAATGTTTATAAGTTCGGCCGTTAGTGCGCGTGCCTCGTCGTTGGTGGCCACGTAGTCGTCGTAGCCGGGTCGTTCAATCCATGCCACTTTGGCCAGGGTGTCCTCAATGACGTTGTAGATGTCGGTAAACGCAATCTTGTTCTGCAAGAAAGCGGCCACGGCAATCTCGTTTGCGGCGTTCATCACGCATGGTGCATTGCCGCCGCGCTCGGCAGCACGGTAGGCGGTGTCGAGCAGCGGGAATTTCTTGCGGTCGGGTGCCTCAAATGTGAGGCTGGCATAGTCGCTCAGCGTCATTTTCCCGGTGTCGGTGCGCAGGCGTCGGTCGGGTAAGCCCAGCGCGTAGCGTATGGGCAGGTGCATGTCGGGCAAGCCCAACTGTGCTTTCACCGATCCGTCGACAAACTGCACCATCGAGTGGACGATGCTCTGCGGATGCACCACAATCTCGATGTCGCGCGGAGCGATGTGGTAAAGCCATTGTGCCTCAATCATCTCGAAGCCCTTGTTCATCATCGTTGCGCTGTCGATGGTGATTTTCGCCCCCATGCTCCAGTTGGGATGCTTAAGGGCATCGGCGGCGGTCACCTTTTCCAACTCGTGGAGTGGGGTGGTGCGGAACGGGCCTCCCGACGCGGTGAGAATCAGTTTCTCCACGTCGTCGTGGCGCTCGCCTTGCAAGCATTGATAAAATGCGCCATGCTCGCTGTCAACCGGATAGAGCACACTCTGCGACGTGGCGAGCATGCTGTCGATAAGTTCACCGGCAACCACCAGGGTCTCCTTGTTGGCAAGCGCGATGCGTTTCCCGGCGCGGATTGCCGCGATGGTCGATGCTAGCCCGGCATAGCCCACCATGGCCGTCACCACGGTGTCGATGGCGGGGTCGGTCACAGCGTCGACGACGGCTTGGTTGCCCGTCATCACCTCGATTTCAGGCAACGCGGCGAGTGCGTCGCGCACCATGGCGTAGCGGCTCTCGTCGGCGATAATCACACGGCGCGGCAGGTATTTTCGGGCCTGCTCAATGAGCAGTTCTGCGCTGGTGTTTGCCACCAGCAGCCACGGCCTGAACAGGGTGGGGTATTCGCTCAGTATGTCGAGCGTCTGTGTCCCTATTGAGCCGGTGCTGCCCAGTATTGCGATGTTACGTAACTCAGTCATCTTGTATGAATTTCTCTTCAAAATTGCAAAGATACAAAAACTTCGCTTGTCGCACGGCCTTTTTTGCCCAACAAGTACACATTATTAAAACATCTTAATAAAATACCCGATTTTTTTAGTAAACTTTATAGGCTTCTTACCTTCCTTGCCCGACATGTACGACATGTCCGACAGGTCCGACCGGTCCGACTTGTGTGACAGTTAAGTGTGCAATGCAGTTTTTGCTATTTCTTTTTTATTTTGCATCTATAAGGGAATGCGTTGTTGCCGATTGTGGTCACCGATTTCGGGACAATAACACTTTTAAGGCTCCAGCAATCATAGAACGCGAAATCTTCGATTTTAGTCACCGAGTTGGGTATGGTCAAGTTAGTTAAACCGCTACGAGAGAATGCGTAGCGGCCTATTGTGGTCACTGAGTTGGGGAGGTCAACGCTTTTCAAGTTGCTGCAACCATAGAACGCGCTTTTGCCGATTTCGGTCACCGAGTTGGGGATAATTACACTCGTCAAGCCAATACATTCGTAAAACATACTCCCACAGATTTTAGTCACCGAACTGGGGATGGTCACACTCGTCAAGCCGCTGCGTTCGAACGCATTTTCGCCAATCGAAGTTACCGAGTTGGGGATTGTAATATTCTTCAATCCAATGCAATAGTAGAATGCACTGCTACCGATTGATGTCACCGAGTTGGGGATGGTAACACTTGTCAAGCCAGAGCAACTATGGAACGCTGCTTTACCTATTGAAGTAACCGAGTTCGGGATGGTAACACTCTTCAAACCGACTGTGTTATCAAACGCATAGTCGCCTATTGAGGTTACGGTGTGGATACGGTCTTTGTACCTCACATTTTGGGGGATAGTGACTATTGGTCCGCTGAAATAGGTGTCAATATCGATAACGGTGAGAGTATAGTTTTGGTTTACAAGGTATTTAATGCCGTCGGCGGTGAACGAGTTAGTGCTTAGCAGGTCGTCGCGGTACGATTTTATTGCATCGCCGCAGCCGTCTTTTATGGCTTTGTCCCACCATGAGAGGGCCTTGGTGTAGTCGATGGCGGTGCCGTAGCCTTTATAGTACATCGTGCCAAGGGTGCCTTGTGAGATGCAGTCGCCGCCCTCGGCAGCCTGAAGCATCAGCGGGAACGCCGCATTGTAATTCTTCTGTTGAACGAGTTTGAAAGCGCGCTCGGCGATGGCTGATACATCGTCGGCCATCGCGGTTGCCGGAGCCATGGCCACCATAATGGCAACAGCCAGTGAGATAACAAGTTGTTTCATGGTTGAGTGTGTTGATTGATGACAAAGTTGCATAAGCAATTACAATTTTGATGCAGTTTTTGCTATTCCCTTTTTATCTTACATTTCTTGGGAAGCGCAAATTTGTCGAGATAGGTTACAGATTTGGGGATGGTCACGCTTTTCAAATAAGTGCAATCGCGGAATGCGTTGTAACCGATTGATGTAACGGAGTTACCAATGGTCACGCTCATTAAATTGTTGCAATAAGCAAACGACCAATTGCCGATTGAGGTAACCGAGTTTGGGATGGTTACGCTTGTCAGACTGCTGCAATTAAGAAACGTGCCATTTTTGATTGCTGTCACCGCGTTGGGGATAGTAATCGAGGCCAGGCTGCTACAACCATCAAACGCGCATTCACCAATTGATTTCACCGAACTTGGGATGCTGATAGATCTTAGGCCGCTGCAACCGTCGAAAGTGTTGTCGCTTATTTCAGTCACCGCGTTAGGGATAATGATTGAGGCCAAACTGCTGCATTTACTGAATGCACTTCTGCCGATCGACCTCACAGACGCGGGGATTGTCACACTAATCAAACTTCTACAATCCAAGAATGCGTAACTGCCGATTGCGGTTACGGTGTGGACTCGGTCTTTGTACTTCACTTTTTCTGGAATAGTGACATGTCTTAAGCTCGTATAGGTGTTATGGTTAATTACGGTTAGGGTGTAGTCTTGGTTTACAAGGTACTGGAAGCCGTCGGCGATGAACGACTGAGTGCGTAGCAGGTCATTGCGGTACGCTTTTATTGATTCGCCGCAACCGTCTTCTATGGCTTTGTCCCACCATGAGAGGGCTTTAGTGTAGTCGATGGCGGTGCCTTTGCCTTCGTAAAACATCGTGCCCAGGATGCCTTGTGAGATGCAGTCGCCGCCTTCGGCAGCCTGAAGCATCAGCGGGAACGCCGCATTGTAATTCTTCTGCTGAACGAGTTTGAAAGCGCGCTCGGCGATGACTGATACATCGTCGGCCATTGCGGTTGCCGGTGCCATAGCCACCATAATGGCAATAGCCAGTGAGATAACAAGTTGTTTCATGTTTTGTCGGTTTTTTATTGACAACAAAGTTACAACGAAATTACGATATAGCCAAATCCACATCTATAAAAGCACGCGTCATACTAAACATGCAAATCAAAGAGCGCATTTTGTATTGCACTCGGTTTGCACTAATGTTGCCGCTAAAGCGACGAAATTAGGCTGCGTCTCGGAAATGCTCAAATAAATTTGGCATTTCACTCAACTTGCACTAATGTTGGATAAATTAGGCTGCGTCTCGGAAATGCTCAAATAAATTTGGCATTTCACTCAACTTGCACTAATTTTGCACAAAATTTATAAATTTATCGTATTATGGTAATTCAACGCATTCAGACTGTTTATTTGCTATTGGCGGCAATCGTTACTGCTGTGTTTGCCTTTGTTCCTGTAATCAACGTGCTTAATCCCGACGGCGTGGTGGAGATTAGTTTCAACTCGCTGCACTTTGGAGCATGGACGATGGTACTTGAAATCCTTATTGTTATTCTGGCGATTATCGCCATTTTCAAATACCGCGACCTCAGAACTCAGATAAGGCTCACCAATGTGCTGATGTTGCTCATTGTCACGCTAATAATCGTCATCGCCATCATGATGTGGGTGTTGCACGACAAACTTATTATGCAGTTCACACCCTACATTGTCATGCCGTTTGTGGCTCTGATATTGGTGTGGCTTGCCAAGAAGGGCATCAAGCACGACAAGAAGTTGCTCGCCGACAGTGAGCGTATTCGTTGAAACAATTAAAGACATCGCGTTATGTATCTGAGTTATATCATTTTTATCGTTATCACCATCGCCAGTTATCTGGTGCAACGCTCTCTGACGAGTAAGTTTGAGAAGTATTCGCGTGTGCCATTGAATGGTCCGATGACCGGCGCGCAGGTGGCAATGATGATGCTTGGTCAAAACGGCATCAACGACGTTCAGGTGACCGCTACTAGCGGCACGCTGACCGACTTTTTCGACCCGACCCGCAAGACGGTGAACCTCAGCGACCCTGTCTACGGCACCAATAGCGTTGCGGCGGCCGCCGTGGCAGCCCATGAGTGTGGCCACGCCCTTCAGCATCGCTATGGCTACAGCATGCTCACCCTGCGCACCAAACTGGTGCCGGTGGTGCAATTTGCCTCGCAATGGATGGCGTGGGTTTTGCTTGCTGGAATGCTCCTTGTTTCGGTATTTCCAGCAATACTCTATGTGGGCGTGGGCCTGTTTGCCTTGACCACACTCTTCAGCCTCGTAACACTGCCGGTGGAAATCGACGCCAGCCGTCGCGCCGTACAATGGCTCGAGCGCTCAGGCATCACGCAGGGGCAGACCACTGAATATGCCCGCGACGCGCTCAAGTCGGCCGCTTACACCTATGTGGTGGCCGCGTTAGGCTCGCTGGCAACGCTGTTCTATTACGGCGCGATGCTCATGGGACGCCGCAGTTAATCATCGTAAAAAAACTCTATTATATAATTATGGCACAAAAACCATCCATCCCAAAAGGAACACGTGACTTTTCGCCTATCGAAATGGCGAAACGCAACTATATCTTTAATACTATCAAGGCCGTATTTGAGTTGTACGGCTTCCAGCAAATCGAGACTCCCGCCATGGAGAACCTGTCGACCCTGATGGGCAAATATGGCGAAGAGGGTGACAAACTGCTGTTTAAAATCCTCAACAGCGGCGACTACCTCAATGATGCCCCCGATGAACTGCTCGCTAACCACGACTCGCTGCACCTTACCAACAAAATCAGCGAGAAAGGCCTGCGCTACGATCTCACGGTGCCCTTCGCACGCTATGTGGTGCAGCACCGCAACGACTTGCAGATGCCGTTCAAGCGTTACCAGATACAACCTGTGTGGCGTGCCGACCGTCCGCAAAAGGGACGTTATCGCGAGTTCTATCAGTGCGACGCCGACATCGTGGGCAGCGACTCGCTGTTTAACGAGGTGGAGTTGGTGGCGATGATCGACGAGGTGTTTGCTCGTTTCGGCATCAATATCACCATCAAACTTAATAACCGCAAGATTCTGAGCGGAATCGCCGAGATTATTGGCGCACCAGAGAAGATTATCGACATCACAGTGGCCATCGACAAACTCGACAAGATTGGTCTGGACCAGGTTAACGACGAGTTGCGCGAGAAAGGCCTTGATGATGCCGCCATTGCAAAACTTCAACCATTGCTTTCACTTAGCGGTACTAACGAAGAGAAACTCAACACATTGCGCTCGATGCTTCAAGAGAGCGAAATCGGCCAGCAAGGTATCGACGAGATGGCTTATGTGCTGCGCCATGCCGCAAGTCTGCAGCCTCGTGCCACAATCGAACTCGATGTGTCGTTGGCTCGTGGCCTGAACTACTACACAGGCACCATCGTCGAGGTGAAGGCCCAGGATGTGGCCATTGGCAGCATAACCGGCGGTGGCCGCTACGACAACCTCACCGGCGTGTTCGGCATGCCCGGTCTGTCGGGCGTGGGCATCAGTTTCGGTGCCGACCGCATCTTCGACGTGCTTAACGCTCTCGACCTGTACCCGAAGGACACGATGGCATGCGCCAAGATTCTCTTCATCAACTTTGGTGAAGCCGAGGCCGCTGCGTCGCTCAAGCACGTCATGGCCCTGCGTGCCGCCGGAATCAGCGCCGAACTTTATCCCGATTCGGCCAAGATGAAGAAGCAGATGAGTTATGCCAACGACCGCCACATCCCATATGTGGCCATGGTGGGTGAGACCGAGTTGGCACAAGGCACCATCGCCCTGAAGGACATGGTGCAAGGCAGCCAGCAATCGTTGACCATCGAACAGGTGGTGGAACTGCTCAAATAAATTGCGAGTCCCATGTTTGAACAACTAATGCAACTGCCGCTGTTTCAGGGCGTGAGCAACGAACGCATGACGTCGCTCGTGGAGAAACTGCCGTTTCATTTCCTGAAATTCCACGATGGCGACACGATTATCAGTGCCGGTGACGAGTGCACCCACATCCGCTTCATCGTGTCGGGCAGTGTGCGGGTAAACACCAAGTTTGAAAACCTGAACATCAAGTTGGGCCAGACGCTCGACTCGCCACATGTACTGGGAGCCGAGGCAATGTTTGGCATCAACACCGCATATCCCTACACTGTGCAGTCGCAGGGCACTTGTGGCATCCTGCAACTTCTCAAGAGCGACTACGTGAAGGTGCTGCAAAGCGACAAAGTGTTTTTGTTCAACATCTTAAACTACCTCTCGAGCAACGCTCATCGCTTCACCCACTCCTTGCTGCAGACGCGCAGCGAGTTCAGTTCGTTGATGCTGTATCCTCTGGTGATGCCCATGAGCCGCGACGTGACCTTGACGTTCAAGCAACGCGACCTGTGCCACTTGCTTGGCCTTCAACGCACTACATTCATCAAGCGGCTCAATACACTTCAGGAGCAAGGCTTAATTGAGTGGACTACCAACGAAATCAAGATTCTTGACCCGAAAGAGATAACGAAACTATTGTAAAAACCATGAAACAAGCAGTTTACTATACCCAGGGCACTTGCTCTCAGCAAATCAACATCACCCTGAATGACGACGACACCATTGAGCACGTGGAGTTTGTGGGTGGATGCCACGGCAACACCACCGGCATCTCGTTGCTCGTGAAGGGCATGAAAGCCCAGGACGTAATATCCAAACTTGAGGGCGTGAGGTGTGGCTATAAAGCCACGTCATGCCCCGACCAACTTGCCCGAGCCCTGCGCCAAATGCTTGCCACACAGCAGTAGGCCGCCAGGCGACTACTCGTCGAGTGTCGAGGCGTAATAGTGGAAATCGTTGATAATTGTTTGCAGAAACTGCTCCTGGGTCATTTGTGGCTGGGGCAGCACATGCAGCGTTTGTTGCACCTTGAGTGCCATGCGCCCAATGTAATTGTCGCGGTTGGCAACATCGCGGCTGTAGAGTGTGCGAGAAATCACATCGATTTGGCGCAAATTCAGTTCCGATGCCTCGTGATATGTGGGCAAATAACCATTTTGCACATAATAGAAGTCGGTGAGACTCACTGCCGAGTTCTCGTCGGCGTTGGTCTTGATAACTATTGTTCCGGCTGCCAAATCGCCCATGCGCTGATTTTTTTCGGTAAAAAGGATAAACACCACGCCCAGTCCAAATGTGAGGAACACGTCGATAGGGTAGAGCATCCACCGCAGCAGGCAGGCGCCCATGGTGGGTGTAGAGCCGTCGGCTGTCACAACGCGTGTTTTCAGTGCTACCTTCCCCAGCGTCTGTCCATGATGAAACATCTCACAGGCTGGCAAATAAAAGATTGGCGGCATAAACAAGAGAAACATAACCCAGACATAGCCCCACTCCGGTAAGTTGTACAGGTATTCATCAAGCATGTTTGCTAATAGCATGATTACCGTGAATGTGTACCCTAGCATGACTGTCAAATCGATGAGTTGAGCCAGTATTCGGTCGCCTACGCTGGCTGGCGTCTGTCGGATGTGAACATTGTGTCCTGTGATTATACTTGTGTGTGCCATGGTGTGTTATTTCAATATTTTAATTCGAGCAAATTTCAACAGCAGTGTACGCTCGCCAATTTCGTCGAAGCGCACATGCATCTTCTCGTCGGCGCCTGAGCCGTCGAGTTCGGTAATCACGCCGTGTCCAAACTGCGAATGCATTATCTCGGTACCCACAGCCAGTTCGTCGGCATTATGGACTGTGAAGCCCCCGGTGCCACGCGCAGCGGCTGTGACCGGACGTTCGCGGCGTGCATCGGCCAATGGCGTCAAGCGGCGCGGCGCGGTGTGTTGCCGGGGCTGGATCGACGCTGTGGCAGGAAACGTCCTTTCAGGGGGGCGCTGAATGCTCTTTGGCATGTCGTACTTTTGCAGGGGCATGTCAAGCAGGTTCTGGTCGATGTCCAATAAGAATGGGCTGATTGTGCTGGTCTTCGACATGCCGTTGATATATCGTGATTTAGCATAAGAAATCACGCAATTCTCCTCGGCGCGTGTGATGGCGACATACAGCAGTCGGCGCTCTTCCTCGATGCCACGCAGGGTGTCGCTGTTGAGCGCCGCAGGGAACAAATCCTTCTCAACGCCAACGATAAACACATTCTTGAACTCCAAGCCTTTAGCCGAGTGCACGGTCATCATCGTTACACAGTCGCCGTCGTTCTTGTCGCGGTCTTGGTCGGTAAGCAGCGACACCTCGGCAAGGAATGCTGTTAACGACACGTCGTCCTCGCCTTGCTCAAGACGCAGTTGCACAAAAGTGCTCACACCATTGATGAGTTCCGATAAATTCTCTTGCCGGCTGATGTTCTCAGGCGTTTTGTCGCCCAGCAGCACTTGCATGAGTTGGGCCTTGTCGATTATGTATCGCGACAGGTCGGCGGCGTTCATTCCGTCGCGGTTTTTTGCGATAAAATCGTCGATGAGTGCCTTGAAACTCTGCAACTTGTTTCTCAACCCGCTGTGCACTGTCAGGCCGTAATGGTCGGGGTTACCCAGCACCTGCCACACGCTCACCTGGTTGCTCATTGCGCAATGCGTAAGTTTTCCGACCGTCACATCGCCGATGCCCCGCGCCGGATAGTTGATTATGCGGCGCAATGCCTCGTCGTCATTGGGGTTGATTGCCAAGCGCATATATGCTACCGTGTCCTTGATTTCCTTGCGGTCGTAGAACGACAGACCTCCATAAATGCGATAGGGGATGGCGCCGCGCACGTTGCCGTGCTTGTTTCGCAAGCCGCCACCACTGAAGGCCTCCTCGAGCACACGCGACTGTGCGTTGACTCGATACAGGATGGCGAAATCGCTGTAGCGGTCGCCCTGGCGCGACTTCATCGACATCAACTGGTTGGCCACAACATAGGCCTCCTCGTAATCGCTGCTGCAGGCAATCACTTTGATTCTTCGGCCGTCGGGATTCTCCGAGAATAAGTGCTTGCGGATTTGCCGCTGGTTTTTGTCGATAAGCGAATTGGCGGCATTGATGATATTTTTCGTTGAGCGATAGTTGCGCTCAAGTTTAAATTGCTTGAGTTCAGGATATTCGCTCTTGATATTGAAGATGTTGTCGATGTTTGCACCGCGAAACGAGTAGATGCTCTGCGCATCGTCGCCCACCAGGCACAGCCGCTTATGCAATTGGCCGAGTTTGATGAGAATCAAGTACTGGGCGAAATTGGTGTCTTGGTACTCGTCGACCAGGACATATTGGAATCGCTCCTGATAGTCGCGCAACACATCGGGGTGGTCGCGAAACAGGATATTGGCGTACACCAGCAGATCGTCGAAGTCCATGGCGCCCGCCACTCGACAACGCTGAAAATAGGCGGAGTAAATCGCACTGATTGCTGGGTGACCGTTTTTCTCGTCTTGCTCAATCATCTGGCGGTTAGCGGCATAATCATCAGGCAAGATCAGCGCATTTTTCGCCCGTGAAATGATTGATTGCACCATAGCGGGCTTATAGACTTTGTCGTCGAGTTCCATGTCCTTGACGATGAGTTTGATGAGCGCGCGTGAGTCGGCGCTGTCGTATATCGTGTAGTCGTGTTGGTAGCCTAACCGCTCAGCATTAAAGCGAATTATGCGCGAAAAGATGGAATGGAAAGTTCCCATCCACAACTGGTTGGCTCGGTCTTCGCCAATTAGGCGCGCGATGCGCTCCTGCATCTCACGCGCAGCCTTGTTGGTAAACGTGAGCGCCATGATGCGATACGGCTCTATGCCCTCGTGCTCAATCAGGTACATGATTTTGCTGGTGAGCACGCGCGTCTTGCCCGATCCGGCACCGGCAACCACCAGTTGCGGCCCGTCGCAATAGGTCACTGCGGCACGTTGTTGTTCGTTAAGTTCTTCTAAATATTTCTCCATACATTCAGCGTCGTCGAATCATGGTACAAATTTACGCATTTTTTCCGAAACTTCCGCAACACGATGGCCACATTAGTTGGCCTGAACGGAAAAAAACTCGCAATAAATCTGGGGTGGGGAGGATTTTGGGGCTGAGATGAAAGTTTTTTGCTTTTTTTCTTGTGGCTTTGGCGAGTTATTATTAACTTTGTCGTGATAATATGAAGACGTTCTAATGACCTTCTTTTTTACAATTTGATGGGCTACACGTCAGTTGAATGTTTCTTCTTCAAAGCAAGGCAAGTGCCGCGCCTAAGCACCTCGGGTGCGCCGCACGGTTTTTGTCGTGCTTGTGTGTGCAGTCATGCACTATTATCGCAAACATTAATCTATTAACACATACCTTCTAAAAAACCATTACAAACACATGAAACTGCCTATTAGCAAACAAGCCATCGGTGAAATCATGGCACAGATGGACATCAGCAAGATTTCTGACACCACCATCCGCCAATCGGTGGCATTGACCGGCAAACTTGAGCAACTCAGCGGCGCAGAATTTGTGCGCTTGGAGATTGGTGTGCCGGGCATCAAGGCTTGCCAAATCGGTGTCGATGCACAAAAGCAGGCTCTCGATAATGGTATTGCCTCAATCTATCCCGCAATCAGTGGACTTCCTGCTCTCAAGGAAAGCGCCTCGCGATTTATCAAGGCATTTATCAACCAAGACATCGGCCCAGAGTGCATCGTGCCTACCGTAGGATCGATGCAAGCCGGTTTCAACCTGATGATGGAGTGCTCGCAACTGACGCCGGGCAAGGACACCATCCTCTACATCAACCCCGGTTTTGCGCCTCACACGTTGCAGGCCAAGGTGATGGGCGTGAAGCGCGCCATGTTTGACATCTATCACTTCCGCGGTGAGAAACTTCGTGCCAAACTCGAGGAGTACATGGAGCAGGGCAACATTGCCGCCATCGTGTTCAGCAACCCAAACAACCCCAGTTGGGTGTGCCTGACCGAAGAAGAGTTGCGCATCATCGGCGAGTGCTGCACCAAGTATGATGTGGTGGCACTGGAAGACTTGGCATATATGTGCATGGACTTCCGCAACGACAAGTCGAAACCCTTCGAGCCGCCTTATCAGCCCACTGTGTCGCGTTACACCGACAATTATGTGATGATGATTTCGGGCTCGAAAATCTTCAGTTATGCTGGCGAGCGTATCGCCGTGGTGGCCTTCTCGCCGAAACTATTTAACCGCGAGTATCCCCACTTGCGCGAGACTTACGGTCTGGGACGCATGGGCGACAACTTCATCCTCACCTTCTTATATGTGGCATCGTCGGGCACATCGCACTCGGCCCAGCACGCCCTTGCGGCAATGATGCAGGCTGCCGTCGATGGCCGCTACAACTTTGTCGAGGAACTCAAGGAATACCAGCGTCGCGCCATCCGCTCGAAGGAGATTTTCGAGAAACATGGCTTCACAATCGTGTACAGCATGGACAACGACGAGAACATCGGCGACGGTTTCTATTACACCATCGGCTACAAGGATTTGGACAACGAGACGCTCATCAACTACTTTATGCGCTGCGGCATCTCGGCCATTTCGCTAAGCACCACGGGCAGTGAGCAGGCAGGCATCCGTGCTTGCGTGTCGCGACTGAATCGTGAGCAGGACATGGTGAACCTCGACGAACGCTTGGCATTATTTGTGAAACTTTACGATAGCGAAAAACAATGAACTATGTATCGGCCGACGAGGCGATGAGCCTTGTCAAATCGGGAAATTCAATCTATTTCATGGGCAGCACCGCTGTGCCCAACGTGCTTCAAGAGGCACTGGCACGGCGTGGCAACGAACTCCGTGACGTAATTATCTATTCGGCATTCAATGTCACTGAAGGCGAGGCACCATTCTGCAAGCCGGAGTACAAGGACGCTTTTTTGACCAACAGCCTGTTTCTGTGTCACGACCAACGCGCGTGGGTGAAGCAGGGTTATGGCTCGATGATTCCGGCTTTCCTGGGCGAGATTCCTTACCTGTTCCGCAGCGGCCAGTTGCCTGTGGACATTGCGTGCATCAACTGCTCGGAACCCGACGAGAACGGCTACTGCAGTTACGGTATGTCGGCCGACCTGGCCGTCTCGGCTGTGGAGTCGGCAAAAATTGTGATTGCACAAATCAATAAGAGCATGCCTTATCTGTGTGGTGGCGCTCTCATTCACGAGAGCAAGATCACCGCTGCTGTGGCTTGCGACGACGCACCCCTGGCACTCACCTTTGGCGATCCAACGCCCATCGAGAGCGCTATTGGCGGATATATCGCTGCTGAGATCCCCGACGGCGCCACGCTGCAAATTGGTGTCGGTGGTATTCCCAATGCTGTGCTCAACGGCATCAAGAGCCACAAGCACCTGGGCCTGCACACCGAGGCGATGACCGACGGTGTGGTGCGCCTTATTGAAGAAGGTGTAATCGACAACTCGCTCAAGAAAATCAAGCCCGGAAAGAGTGTAGCCAGCCTGGCGCTGGGCAGCAAGCATATGTATGAGTTCCTCGACTATAATAAAGATGTGGAGTTCTACGATGTGGCCTGGACCAACGACCCGCAAGTGATTCGCCAAAATCCGCGCGTGATAGCCATCAATTCGGCCCTGGAGGTCGACCTGACGGGCCAAATATGTGCCGACAGCATCGGCAACACCATTTTCTCGAGCGTGGGCGGTCAGCACGACTTTATGTACGGTGGCGCTCTGAGCGAGGGCGGCAAGACATTCATTGCCCTGCCGTCGCGCACCAATAAGGGCAAAGGCAAGATTGTGCCGCAACTCACACCGGGAGCCGGTGTGGTGACGACACGTTTCCAGACACAATATGTGGTCACCGAGCACGGCATCGTGTACTTGCGCAACAAAAACCTTGCCGAACGCGCCAAGGCCCTTATTTCAATCGCTCATCCCGACGACCGCGAGGACCTCGAGCGTGCCGCTTGCGAGCGCTTCGGCTACTCTTTCCTGCGTCTTAAATGAGCAATTAATCATTGACAACCAACACTACTAAAAACATTCATATACTATGAGTTCAAAACAACTGCTACTTGGCGATGAAGCGCTGGCGTTAGGTGCTTTGCACGCAGGCTTGACTGGCGTGTATGCCTATCCGGGCACTCCATCGACCGAGATCACTGAGTTTATTCAGAACAACGAGTTGGCAAAGCAACGCAAGGTACACAGCGACTGGAGCGCCAACGAAAAGACTGCCATGGAGGCTGCCTTGGGCGTGTCGTATAGTGGCAAGCGTGCCCTGGTGTGCATGAAGCACGTGGGTATGAACGTGTGTGCCGATGCCTTTGTCAACTCAGGTATGACAGGTGCCAACGGCGGCATCGTGGTTACGGCATGCGACGATCCCTCGATGCACTCGTCGCAAAACGAGCAAGACTCGCGCTTCTATGCCGAGTTTGCCATGATTCCCTGCTTTGAGCCCTCGTCACAACAAGAGACTTACAAGATGGTTCAGGAGGCTTACGACTTCTCGGAGCGCTGGCACATACCAGTGCTTATGCGCCTGACGACGCGTATGGCTCACTCGCGTGCCGAGGTCGAGATTGGCGAGGCACGTGCCGAGAATGAGATTCACTTCCCTGAGAACCCGCGCCAGTGGGTCTTGCTACCTGCCAACGCCAAGGTACGCAACGAGCAACTCATCAAGGACTATGCCGCTATCGAGGAAGAACTGGCCACCAAGGGCCATAACACTATCATCGACGGTCCCGACAAGTCGCTGGGTATCATTGCTTGCGGTATCGCTTACAACTACTTGATGGAGAACTATCCCGACGGTTGCCCGCACCCCGTGCTCAAAGTCACGCAATATCCCTTCCCGCGTGCATTGGCACGTCAGTTGGCTTCGCAATGCGAGCGTCTGCTGGTGCTTGAAGAGGGTCAGCCGCTGGTAGAGCAACGTCTGCGCGGTATCCTCGACACTCCGGTGCCCATTACCGGACGCCTCGACAACACCGTTAACCGCACCGGCGAACTTACTCCCGACACCCTGCGTGCTGCGCTTGGGCTGCC
Organism: uncultured Bacteroidales bacterium; assembly: GCA_902776835.1. GTDB lineage: Bacteria > Bacteroidota > Bacteroidia > Bacteroidales > Muribaculaceae > Sodaliphilus. The sequence continues at coordinate 32,732 of CACYRK010000018.1, read as the reverse complement.
GGCTCGTGAGTTGAATGCCAAGTCGCAAGTTACCGTGCCTCGTCCACCGGCTCTGTGCCAGGGTTGCGGACACCGCGACTTCTACACCGCACTCAACGTGGTCATCAAGCAATTTGGCGACCAGGCTCGCGTATTCAGCGACATCGGTTGCTACACGCTGGGATGGCTCGCTCCGTTCCACGCCTTCCACACTTGCGTTGAGATGGGCGCTTCGCTCACCATGGCCATCGGAGCCGCCAATTCGGGCGTGCATCCCTCGGTTGCCGTGATTGGCGACTCGACGTTCACCCACAGTGGCATGACCGGCTTGCTCGACGCTGTGAACAGCAAGGCTAACATTACCTTGTGCATCAGCGACAACCTTACTACCGGTATGACCGGCGGTCAAGACTCGGCAGGCACCGGACGCCTGGAGAGCATCTGCACCGGCATCGGTGTGGAGCCTGAGCATGTGAGGGTCATCGTTCCGCTTCCCAAGAACTATGAGGAGATGGAGCGTGTGATACGTGAAGAGATCGACTACAAGGGAGTTTCAGTAATCATCGCACGGCGCGAGTGCATCCAGACGGCCAAGCGTCACGCACAAAGCAAGATCAAGCAATCATGAAACAGGATATAATCTTATGCGGTGTGGGCGGACAAGGTATCCTCTCAATCGCTACCGTTATCGGCTGGGCGGCTCTCGACCAGAACCTTCACCTTAAGCAAGCCGAAGTGCACGGCATGAGCCAGCGTGGCGGCGACGTGCAGAGCAATCTGCGTCTGTCGTCAGAGCCAATCCACAGCGACTTGATTCCGCTGGGCAGTTGCGACCTGATTGTGTCGCTCGAACCCATGGAGGCATTGCGCTACCTGCCGTATCTGGCACCCAATGGCTGGATTATCACCAACTCGGTGCCCTTTGTCAACATCGACAACTATCCCGACATGGCTGCCGTGGATGGTGAACTGGCAAGCATCAAGAATGTCATCAAACTCGATGTCGACGCTATCGCACGCGACATCAAGTCGCCGCGTAGCGCCAACATGGTGCTGCTGGGTGCAATGGCATCGCAGTTGAACATCATCGACGCGCAACGCCTCAAAGAAGGCATCGCTCAGGTGTTTGCTCGTAAAGGACAGGCCATTGTCGACACCAACGTCAAGGCCTTCGAGGCTGGCTACGACTATGCCAAGGCACATCTGGGCAAGGCCTAAGGTGTGACATCGCAATAACAAGCCATGCCGTGAACCGAGGTAGGGGAGAACCCCGCCACAGTTCGCGGCATGGCATTTTGTTTTGCGATGTTTACTCGTTGAAGGTGTAATCGACGCAGGCACGGTCGGCTTTATGCCCCGCGAGCAAGCCTGCGGCGGCCACGTGGGCCGGATGCTTGGCGTAGACGTCGACATCGGCCATCGTGGGAACAATGGCTGTGAGCACTACATCCCATTGCTCGTTCTCATTCTCATTGATGCCAACCTCAATGCTCTGAAGCACATCGATGGCAGCAGGCAACGCCTCGAGAGCCGCCTTGAACCGTGTGGCAACGGCAAGGCGCTCGTCGTGTGTCCCCGTAAGTTTAAAAGTAACAATGTGTTTGACCATAATCTCAAGCATTTTGATTTCAAGAATGCGAAGTTACGCAAAAATCCAAAAATCACAAACCAATTGTAATAAAAACGTGAGTTCGGTATATTGCAGTCATAGTATGTAGAGTCAAAGTGTCAGCGAGTTGGCAATGCCTTATTATACCGAACTCACGTTAATTTATGCATAAGCATTGTGCATTAATTTTTGCCGAGCAAGATATTGATAAGAGCGTTGAGGTCGTTACCGTCGATTTCGCCGGTGCTGTCAACATTGGCGCGGCCGCCGTAGTTGCTGGCTTGATCCTTGCCCAGCAGGATGTTGATGAGGATGTTCAAGTCGTCACCATTAACTTTGCCGTCGCCGTTCACGTCGCCCTTTTTGAACGTTGATGATGCGCCCATCTCAACCCAATCTGAGCCATTGTGCTCCAGTGGTATCCAACCCTTGCCGCGAGCAGTCGTTATCTGAGCAGAGGTCATGGTGTTACCCTCGGTGACACCTGAAGTAGAGTAGGGGTGACGAACAAAGAAGCGACCTTCGGTAGGTGACTTGGTGCGCAGGCTGTTGACCAGTGTGGTCATGCCGGTGCCCGTTATCTTGTTGCAGTCGATTCGAAGCGTAGTCAGGGCAGAGCAGCCTTCGGCCGAGAGCGAACTCAGTTGGTTGTTCTGTGTAAGGCACATTATCATGGCGCTGCAGTTCTTGATGTTGAGCGTCGTGAGTTTGTTGTTGTAACTATACAACGTTTGGAGTTTCGGCAGAGCCGAGGGATTAAGCGTCGTCAGTTCGTTGTTCTGACAGTAGAGAACTGTGAGTTCATTACACCTGCGAACGGTTAGTGAAGTGAGTTTGTTGTCATTGCAGTAAAGGTAGGTCAGTTTCGAACAGTTTTCCACATCAATCTTGGGAATCTCGTTATTCTCGCATCGCAATTCTTTCAAGTTAGTGTAGTTACATAGCAGCAAATCAGACTGAATCTTATTGTTTGAGCACAGCAAAGTGGTAATTGCGGGAACAACGTTTTCGGTGAAAACAGGCAGGAGCCATAAGTTGTTGTTGCTGCAATTAAAGTATTCCAGATTACCAGAAAAACTCATGACGCTCAAATTTTTGTCAAGTTGATTGTTGCTGCAGTCGAATGTCTTAAGATTCTCCGGCATTTTGTAGTCCATAGATATTTTAGTCAGTTGGTTGTTATTGCACTTAAACTCGACGAGTGACCAAAGACCTTCACAACTCAAATAGGTCAAAGCATTGTATGAGCAGATGAGTTTTGTCATCGATGTGTTGTAGTCACATTTGAGCGTGGTGAGGCTCTGTTTGCCTGATATTTCCAATGTTGTAAGATTATTATAAGAGCAATCAAGTGAAGTGATGCCCGACGGAAAGTTGCTCAACGACGTGATTTGGTTGCTGGGGCAGTAGACCGTCTTGAGTTGCGTCAAGCCGCTCAGGTTCAGACTCGTGATTTTGTTGTTGGGGCAATACAACTGAGTGATAGCAGAGCAGCCGCTAACTTTCAGGGTGGTCAGAGCGCATCTCTCACAATTAACCTCGGTAATACTGGGATTGTTGCTCACGTCCAGTATCTTAAGAGTACTGTTGTTGTTGAATTTGACTTGACCGCTAATCTTATTACCTGCAATCGAAAGCGACTCAAGATTAGTGAGTTGTCCGTATTTGAGATTGTATGGCAAATAGGTCATCTGATTGTTGCTGAGGTCCAGATTCTTAAGTGATATGGGCAGTGTATTATCTCCAATGCCGGTGATTTTGTTATTGCTCACATTAATTGTCTCAAGAATCATCGGTTCGTTTATCACGGCATTGACGTCAAGACTTGTCAGTGCGCAATTGGTGCAAATCAGCGTTTTCAAACTGTGGCAGCCATTGGCATTAAGATTGGTGAGTTTCGACTTTCCGTTGATGTTTATCGTTTCGATTGCACTGCTGTACAGATCGACACTCTCGATGGTGTTGGGCAATGTGGGCAATGTTTTGACTATAGTGCTGCCAATATCAAGCGTTTTCAGACCACTTGGCAGCGTGGGCAGCGAGGCGAGTTCGTAGTTTTTAGAACATCGCAGCACTTCCAGTGTGCTCGGAAGCGATGGCAGCGATTTAAGATAGTAATAGTTCTCGCTGCAGTCCAATAACTTTAGCGATGTGAAAAATTGAATGCCCTGAAGTGAGGCGATGTTCTTTCTGGTGGGCCTCAACTCGGTACGCGCCGCAATTTGGCTGCTGGTAATCGTACCACTGGGATATAAACCCAGCAGATAATTGCGGAAGTTTTGGTCGGGGAAGTTCGTGGCGTTAATGGTAACGTCGGCACGAGCCGCCAGTGTCGCTATCAACACCAGAAATAAGGTGAGTAATGATTTCTTCATATCTATAATATTTAATTTGTTAGTAATTAACTTTTTAAGAGCATTATCAAATCTCAAGTACTTATCATTTTGCAATTAATGCGCAAATTTAGTAAATAAATACCAAATTTCCAACCACGACTCATTAAAAATTTTAAACAATAATGTGGCTCATTTTACGACTTGAATATTTTGTCATTTCGACACATTTGAGTAATTTTGCAATAATAATAGGGTAGAGCCTCGTGGCGTGTATAATGGCAACTGAAGTGATTAAAAATATTGACCTTGACAACCCTGAGTTTCAGGACGTATGGAACTTGGTGCAAAACACGCATCAGTCGGTTTTCTTGACTGGTAAGGCCGGGACGGGCAAAAGCACGTTCCTGAAATATATTTGCGCCAACACACACAAGGTTCACGTTGTGCTGGCGCCCACAGGCATTGCTGCGGTGAATGTTGGCGGGCAGACGCTGCACTCGTTCTTCAAAATACCATTCAAGCCCCTGCTGCCCAGCGACCCCGAGTTTACACCTTCTCGTATACGCAAGACGCTGCGCTATCCTAAAGACAAGGTGCAACTGATTAAAAAACTCGACCTGATTATCATCGATGAGATTTCGATGGTGAGAGCCGATATTATCGACTTTATTGACAAGGTGTTACGCATTTATTCGCGTAATATGCGTGAGCCGTTTGGTGGTAAGCAGTTGCTGCTTGTGGGCGATATCTTCCAACTTGAGCCTGTGGTCACACGCGACATGCGTGACATCTTGCAGCGATATTACAAGCAGTTCTTCTTTTTCAATGCCGCAGCGTTTAGCCGCGTGGCGCTGGTTCCGATCGAATTGCGAAAGATTTATCGGCAAAACGACGATAGTTTTATCTCGTTGCTCGACCGTGTGCGCGTGAACCGTGCCAGCGACAACGACATGAGATACCTCAACTCGCGCTACAGCGAGAAGCCGGATAATGCTAATGATTTCGTGATCACGCTCGCCACAAGGCGAGATGTCGTCGATGCCATCAACGATGAGCACATGGCGGCGCTCACCACGCCCGAAATCACCTATAATGGTACTATCGAGGGGCAATTTCCTGAAAACGACCTGCCTACGGCACTCAATTTGACACTGAAAGAAGGAGCCCAAGTAATCTTTATCCGCAACGATAAGGAAGGCCGTTGGATTAATGGCACCATCGGCAAGGTGTACTCGCTGACCGAGAACCTGGTGCAGGTTGAACTGGAAGACGGCTCGCATTACGTCGTGGCTCCTGAGCAGTGGGAGAACATGCAGTATAGTTACGACGAGGAGAAGAAAGCCGTTGTTGAGAATGTGCTGGGCACTTTTACACAGATGCCCATCAAACCCGCGTGGGCACTGACTGTGCACAAGAGCCAGGGCTTGACGTTCAACCACGTGATTATCGACTTCACCGGCGGAGCGTTCTCAAGCGGACAGACCTATGTGGCGCTGTCGCGATGCACCTCGCTGGAGGGAATCCGCCTCACCAAGCCACTCAGTGGGCGCGACATAATCGTGAATAGGGCAGTGGTTGAGTTCAGTTACGAGTTTAACAACCGCCAGAAAATCAACGACGCGCTAATGAGTGAAAGAATCAACCAACTCTATCGTCGCGCCATTCATGCCTTCAAACACGGTGAGTACAACAGTTTTGTCGATTACTATGCCCAAGCAGCACAATTGCGCAGCATGATACAATCGCCTGTGGTTCAACGCTATGCCAAGCATTTGCTTCATGGCTTAACCAAGAAAGACCAAGAAATAAAGCAACTTCAAGCGGTGATTGACGCACAAAATGAGTTGCTGCGTAATTTGGCTATGGAATATGCCCAAATGGGCGATGAGGCCCTGAAAATGCAGGGTAGTGTAGTGGAAGAGGGGAGAACGCCCTATGGCAATCAGCCTCTTGACGACATCGCGTTGCGGTCGGCGCTGGCTAACTATAACAAGGCACTCAACTTGTGGCAAGACTGCACAGCGGCACGGCTGGGCAAGGCACGGCTTATGCTCACTATCGACGAGCCCGACCAGGCAGTGGCAGAACTGAAGCGTGTGCTCGAGACAGAGCCAGGCAACTACGAAGCGCACATGCTGTTAGGGGAGATACACCTGAAAATGAAAGACTTACCCAGCGCAATAAAGAGTTATAAGAGTGCCATTAGAGCACGCAAAACACTCCCAGAGCCTCATGAAGCGCTTGCAGCAATCTACGAAAAAATCGGCCTCGATGACCTCGCCGACGAGCAATACGAGATTGCAAAACGCCTCCGCCAAACAAAAAAGAAAACCAAAAAGAAATAGCGACCCAATTATTCCACTATTTTTTTCTATATTTTCTAGCCTCCCTAGACTCTCTAGAATCTCTAGACTCTCAAGCCTCTCTAGAATCTCTAGAATCTCTAGAATCCCATGATGTAATAGAATAGGTGAGATAATAAACATGCTATTTAACATAATATTGATTATGGTTTTTTGGGGTCGGTTTTTTTGAGTGGGTATTGCGATGGTTGCTTATCTCTTACTTATCTCTATTTTGTGGGTTGCTCATTTCGATTTTAATGAGTATTTTTGTGGCCATGAAAGTATTTGCTTGGATATTTTGCATTCTCACGGCGTTGAGTTCTGTGGCTCAAACTGCTGATGATTATTATATCAATGTTGCTGTTGAAACCGATGTCGACTCGCTGGCTTCGGGTCAGCCATCGCACTTTAATGCAAAAAGTTTCATTCTGCCGGCGGCTTTGATAACTTTGGGAATCGCTGGCGCTATTGAGCCTGATGTCACTGCCAATGATTTCATTCACGACCAGTTTGAGCATCACCACAGCCGCTACAGCGTCGACGACTATCTGCGTTTCGCTCCATCGGTGGCCCATCTTACATTAGGATTCATTCCTGGCGTTGAATCAAAGCATTCGTTTCGCGACCGCCTGCTCATTTCAGCCACATCGCACGCAATCTGCGTTGGTCTGTCGTGGTCACTAAAACATTGTGTGCACGAGAATCGTCCTGATGGCCTCGACAAGCATTCATTTCCCTCAGGCCATGTTGCCTTGGCATTCACAGGTGCCGAACTTGTGCGAGTCGAATACGGAAACACTTATGGCATAGCCGCTTATGCCATGGCGACGGGCGTAGCCTACTGCCGTATCCACAACAATCGGCATTGGCTCAACGATGTGCTCATGGGTGCCGGTATCGGCATAGGCAGTGCGCGCCTGGCCCAATGGCTCTTACCCTATGAGCAACGCCTGTTTCACAGCACAAAAAAAGAATCGCCAACTATTGCGGCGATTCCCACATATAATATTGAAAACAAAGCCTTTACCCTAACCACCACCCTACTCTTTTGAGCGGTTTAATTTGTTGATATATAGTGGATTATAGCATTGTTAATGCTTGAGCATGCGGCTGATGGCGCGTTTGTCGTCGCGTTCGCGAATCGACTGGCGCTTGTCGTAAGCCTTTTTGCCTCGTGCAATGGCGATTACAACCTTTGCAAGCCCTTTCTCGTTGATGAAGATGCGCAGTGGTACCACCGAATACCCCGGTTGTTCACTCGCCTTAGCGATGCGGTTGAGTTCCTTGCGGTTGAGCAGCAATTTTCGGTCGCGGTGCGTGGTGTGATTATTGTACGAGCCATAACTGTACTCGGCGATGTACATATTTTTCAGCCACAACTCGCGGTTTTCGGTCAGGCAATATGTGTCGGTCAGGCCGGCTTTACCCAGTCGCAGCGACTTTATCTCGGTACCTGTAAGCACAATACCGGCGGTAAAGGTCTCGATAATCTCGTAGTCGAAAGTGGCCTTGCGATTCTTTATGTTGATGTTGTTAGTAGCCATAATTTCACTTGATGAATAGATTCAGTAAAAAACTTATTACGAGCGGCAGCAGAAGCATCATGACAGATGCAATAATGACAAATTTTGTCACTTTCTTCTTTGCAACACCCAAATATTCCACACCTCGATAAGCAATCCAAGGCATGTAAAGCATCAGGAAGAACACCGGCGCAAACTCGATTGGCAGGATGTTTCCGGCAATCGAGAGAAGCACGAGGTAAATGAGGTTATACAGTATGTAATCATTGAGGCGGTCGAGTGCTGTCTTAGTTTTCACCAACTCGGGATAGAACACACTGAGCATATAACTGCTAATAAAATAGGTAAAGAAATAACTTGCGAACTGCACGATGGCGCTCAGCAACGATTTACTCAGCGTGAGGGTGCTGTCGTAGACCATTGGCACAAAGGCCGAAATGGCGAGCACAGCAAGCAGCGGCAAGAAGGCGTTAGCCATGATTTTCCCCGTTGGGATGCTCGATTGGCTCACGTCCTCCCACCCCACCCTGGGCGAGATAATCACAAGTATTATGTTCTTCAACAATTCCATAATGCGAATAAGCGTGCAAAATTACAAATTTTAATTTACCGATTAAGCACTTTGGACACAAAAAATTGAGTACCTTTGCAAAATAAATGAGATACGAGTTGTTCATATCGCGACGAATGAAACTTGGAGGCGACACCACAGGTGCCACTCCGAGCCTTAATGTTGCGCTTGTGGCGCTCACCCTGGCCATCGTGGTGATGATCTTGTCGGTGGTGATTATGAATGGATTCCGCGACGAGATCACCCAGAAACTCTATAACCTTGACGCTCACCTGAAAGTGTCGAACGGCGTCCTTGGCATCGACGACAACTATGCCACAGTGAATGGCCGTGAGATTTACGCCGCCATAATGGCCGACTCGGCAATGAGCAGCCAAGTGACCAGCATGTGGCTCACCGCCGACAAACCCGCCATCCTCAAGACCGACACCGACTTTAAAGGTGTGGAGTTGCGTGGTGTGGACGACGGCTTCGACTGGAAGTATTTGGAGCGTTGCCTGGTCGACGGCCGCGTGCCTGCCGTGGGCGACAGCGCCGCAACCGAGGTGATTATCTCGCAGACAGTGGCACGCCAACTGCAACTGAAGACTGGCGACAAAGTCCTCTCGTATTTCATCGATGAGAAGGTGCGAGTGCGCAACCTGCACATCGTGGGCGTGTATAACACCGACTTCGACACCTTCGACAAGATGGTGGTGATGTGCAACATCGGGCTGATTCAGCAGGTCAACGGATGGAACGCCGACACCGGCAACAGTGTGTGTGTCGATCTGAACGACCTTAGCAATATCGAGCAGAAGGCCTACCAACTCTACTCCAGTCTGGCCGTAGACACCTACAAGCGACAGTTGAACACGCTAAAGATTGTGAGTCACACCCGTAAAAATAACTTAGCGTTTTTCTCGTGGCTCGGTATGCTCGACATGAACGTTATAATCATTCTTACACTCATGTTTATCGTGTCAGGCTTCACGCTGATTTCGGCCCTGCTGATGATTGTGCTTGAGCGCATCAAAATGGTGGGTTTGCTGAAGGCTTTGGGTGCCACCAATGGGTCGATACGCTCTATTTTCATATATCTGACGGCGAAAATCATCGTGCGTGCCATCGTGCTTGGCAACATCATCGGCATTGGTTTGGCCCTGCTACAAAAGCACTTGCACATAGTGCGCCTCAACCCCGAGGCTTATTACATGCCCTATGTGCCCATCGACATCAACTTCGGGCATCTGCTGCTTCTCAACGTGGCCATCCTGGTGGTTTCTTACCTCACCCTCATCGGCCCGTCGCACATCATTTCAAGCATCAAGCCCACCACTACGATGCGCTTCGAGTGATGGGCCTGATACCGTTATTTCTCCCCTATCCTCCTAATCGAGTTTGAGGACGGCTAAGAATGCTTTTTGCGGCACTTGCACGGTGCCGATTTGTTTCATGCGCTTTTTACCGGCTTTCTGCTTCTCGAGCAGTTTGCGCTTACGGCTCACGTCGCCACCATAGCACTTCGCGGTAACGTCCTTGCGAACCTGTTTCACCGTCTCGCGAGCAACAATCTTGGCTCCGATGGCGGCCTGTATGGCAATGTCGTACTGCTGACGCGGAATCAACTCTTTCAGTTTTTCGCACATTCGGCGGCCCAGAGGCACGGCATTGTCGACGTGGGTGAGCGCACTCAGCGCATCCACTTGCTGGCCGTTGAGCAGGATGTCGAGTTTGATGAGTTTCGACTCGCGGAAGCCGTTGATGTAGTAGTCAAACGACGCATAGCCCTTCGAGATGCTCTTGAGTTTGTCGTAGAAATCAATCACAATCTCACCCAGAGGGATGTCAAAGGTAAGTTCCAGACGGTTGCCGGAGATATATTCCTGCTTCACCAACTCGCCACGTTTGGCCAGACACAGCGTGATAATCGGCCCCATAAACTCGGCGAGTGTGATAATCGAGGCGCGGATATAAGGCTCCTCGATTTTTTCAATCATCACCACGTCGGGCAATCCGGCGGGGTTATGCACTTCGGTCATGTTGCCCTTCTTGTCGTAGACTTTGTAGGACACGTTGGGCACAGTGGTAATCACCTCCATGTTGAACTCGCGGCTGAGGCGTTCTTGCACAATCTCCATGTGCAGCAACCCCAGGAAGCCGCAACGGAAGCCAAATCCCAACGCCACACTCGACTCGGGAGTGAACGTGAGGGCGGCATCGTTGAGTTGCAGTTTCTCAAGCGAAGCGCGCAGATTCTCAAAGTCCTCGGGCTCAATAGGATATACACCGGCAAACACCATGGGTTTCACTTCTTGGAAGCCCTCGATGGCCTTGTCGCAGGGGTTGTCGACATGAGTAATCGTATCACCCACACGCACTTCAACCGAGTTTTTGATGCCCGATATGATATAACCCACATTGCCTGCGCTGAGTTTGTCGCGAGGCGAGAGTTGCAACTTCAGAACACCCATCTCGTCGACGTGGTATTCCTTGCCTGTGTTGACAAATTTCACAAAGTCGTTTTTGCTCAGCGTGCCATTCAACAACTTGAAATAGACGATGATGCCGCGGAACGGGTTGAACACCGAATCGAAAATCAAAGCCTGAAGCGGCGCATCGGGATCGCCCTTTGGAGCAGGCACGCGGCGCACGATGGCTTCCATGATCTCGGGGATGCCCACGCCAGTGCGTGCGCTGGCGCGAATAATCTCGCTGGGGTCGCAGCCCAGCAACTCCACTATCTCGTCCTCCACCTCGTCGGGATGGGCGCTGTCCATGTCGATTTTATTGATAACCGGAATAATCTCCAGCCCGTTGTCGATGGCCATATAGAGGTTGCTGATGGTCTGAGCCTGAACACCTTGTGTGGCGTCGACAACAAGCAGTGCGCCCTCGCAGGCGGCGATTGAGCGCGACACCTCGTAGGAGAAGTCGACGTGTCCCGGAGTGTCGATAAGGTTGAGCGTATAAGGCTCGCCATCAAGGGTGTAATCCATCTGAATGGCATGGCTCTTGATGGTGATGCCACGCTCACGTTCCAGGTCCATATCGTCGAGCACCTGTGCTTGCATGTCCTTTCCGGCCACAGTGTTGGTGTACTCAAGCAGTCGGTCGGCCAAGGTACTCTTTCCGTGGTCGATATGGGCAATTATGCAGAAGTTTCTAATGTGTTTCATTGTCGATATATCGGTATTGCGAGTGCAAAGTTAGTCAAAAAAAATGATTCTTTCACACACATTTTAATATAAGCGGCACAATAGAGCCATAATCCGCAAAAACATTAATGGAATATATCACGATTGACGAGTGCTTACTATCATGCCGTCGTAGGCCAGATGGACGTTAGTCGGGAGCGACTTTTCCACCTCGGCGTGCAGTCCTATGCCGTGGCTCATATGGATGATATAGGCTTGCTCGGGGGCTATCTGTTCGATTACGGCAAGCGACTCGGCAAGACTCATGTGCGAGAGGTGAGCGTCTTGGCGCAAAGCGTTGATAATCAGCAAGGGCACGCCATGCAGGCGCTCAATCTGCTCATGTGCGATGTATTTGCAGTCGGTAATATAAGCCAGTGGGTCGATGTGGAAGCCCAAGATTGGCAACTTGTAGTGCATCACGGGGATGGGCGTCACATCGATGCCGCACACTTCGAAGGGTGTGACGTCGTCGATAGTCGTGAAACTCAAGCGCGGCACACCCGGGTAAGGATTCTTGGCAAAGCAGTAAGGCAGTCGTGCCTGCAAATCATTAATTACATCTTGACGAGCAAACACTGGAAAACCTTCGTCGGAAATGCCATACGGGCGCAAGTCGTCGATACCGCCCACATGGTCGTAGTGAATGTGGGTTATGAGCAGTGCGTCCAGGTGCCAGTCGCGAGCATTGAGGATTTGCGTGCGGAAGTCGGGGCCGCAGTCAATCAGGATGCGCTTGCCGCGATAGCACACAATCGCCGAGGTGCGCAAGCGTGCATCGCGCGGATCGGTCGAGCGGCAAACCTCGCAGTCACACCCTATTTGCGGCACACCAGTTGAGGTGCCTGTGCCCAATATTTCCACTTCAAGTATTTCTTTCATTTCCTATAATTTTTTAGCAGTCCGTCAACGAATTGCAAAAAACGTCCATCATCGTAATACCAATACTCGCGCATGCCGCTGGGGTCCGGAACCTGATTGACCTGCTTGGGCATGCCTAGCGCCAGGCGGCAAGCCTCCTTGGTCATATTTTCGGCCACCTCGCTGTTGATGATGCGGTTCCATGTGGTGGCATCGATGTGCGGATACAGGGTGTGCAGGTCGATTAGCGAGAACAGCGAGTCGAAGTCGCGGTTATGCATCACAGCCAATGGCGACGACATCCACACCATCGCCTTTTGGCCATTGTCGCGAGCGGTGAACTCGACGCACAGCGGCAGCACTTTGTTACCGGGCTTTACGCTATCTATATGCACAAGGATATATTGGCGGCCCTTGAACATCGTTCCGTTGTCGACATTATACCAAATGGGCGTCTTGACGTACATCTCACGCCCCACCAACTGCGCTGCCATGTCGTCGACCATGTCGATGTCAATCAGCAGCGGCACCGAATAAGCCGCGGTGAAGTCGCCAAGCATCTTCGATGTGCGATAAATGTATTCAACACCGTCGAGCGTAAAATGCAGGTTTACAGTATTGCGCAAGTCAAGTCCGTCGCCCTGTGTATCGTAATGTGTAAACGCAAGTTCGCGCCCTTCGAGAGAAGCGGTGTCGATGACATTGACATTGGCCGGAGTAAGAATGTATCGCAGTTGGTCGTCGGTGACATAAAAACGCTTACCGGAGCGCCACACAGGCACCGAATCGGCATGCGACAACTTGATTGACGACGTGGGTTGTCGACGCTCCAGGTCGGTCATGGCACGCTGAATCTCCTTGTCGCTGATATTGCCCGTGTTTTCCACACCGGTAAAGAAGCATCCGCTCAAAGCACATGCCATGAGCGTAAGCAGCACTGCGAATGTTATTCGTCGACACATAATTTGCAAAATTACAACATTTCTCACTCATGCCACAAGCCCCACCCCATTTTTAGCGATATTTCACAATGCCAGCTGCCGATTTGAAATTTATTGAACTACCGATGTGCCTGTTCTCGTGTTTTTTGATTAATTTTGCATAATAAACAACTTATAAAGCAACATGAGTAGGACAATAATAAAACGGTGGTGCCGCATTGCGGCATGTATTGCGGCGCTGTTGCCACTTGCTTTGCCGATTCATGCAGCCAATGAAGAGGCCGATTCGGTGATTTCAGTGGGTTACACCAACACAAACAACGCTGTGAGTGGCAGCGTGGAGCATGTGGGACAGGACCAAATGAACCGCAAGCAATCATCTAACGCCCTCGATGCCATCAATGGGCGTGTTGCTGGAATGACGGTACAACGTCCGTCGAATGGTCTGGCAGCCATGAATGCCGTGCGTGTGAGGGGCACCACATCCCTCACCGGAGGCAACGACCCACTGATTATTGTTGACGGTGTGTTTGGCGACTTAACAACACTGTCAGCAATTTATCCTGCCGATATCGAGAGTTTTACCGTCCTTAAGGATGCCAGTGAAACGGCACAGTATGGTTCACGTGGCGCCAGCGGTGTAATTGAAGTCACTACAAAGCGCGGAACGTCGTCCACAGCCGGCATGAGTTATAATGGCACCTTTGGCGTCAGCCGTGTGGCCAAAAACATTAATATGCTCGATGCTGACGCTTATCGACAGTTGCTCACTCAGCAGTCGCTTATGCTCGTCGACCATGGCTATAACACCAACTGGCAACGAGAAATTCAGCAAACCGGCTTCCAGCAAGACCATCACATAGCCTTCACAGGCGGTAAAGCCAATGCTGGTTATCGTGTGGCGCTTGGCTATATGAACCATCGCGGCGTGATTCTTCACGAGTCGATGAACAACTTCACGAGCAACATGAGTATGCATCAAACCATGTTTAATGACCGCGTAAAGGTTGAAGTGGGCATGTTTGGCAATGTGCAGCACAGCACAACTTCGATATACGATGTGCAAAAGACATTCTACAGTGCGGCGAGTTGGAATCCAACATTCTCAACAGAGCGTAATGCCGCTGGTGGTTGGGACGGCTTCACTTATGCCAACCAAATCAACCACCCCATGGCACTTATGGACAGTCGCACACGCAACAAGACCACTCATCTGAGTACTCATGGCAAGATTTCAGCGCAGATTACCACCGACTGGAGTCTCAGTGGTTTCTTGGCCTTTAGCCACAATGAGGCGGAGGCATCGCAGTTTCTGCCGACAAGCATCTGGGCTCATGGCCAGGTGTATAAAGGCAGCAACAAAACCGAGTCGTTGGTGGGCAACATCATGCTTGCATGGGACAAATCCATGGCTTCACATCACGTTAAAATTATGGCTCTCGCCGAGGCTCAGCGTGACGATCTGACGGGCTTCGGTGTAACAACCACAAACCTTAGCACCGATGCATTAGGCATCGATGTTCTACAAGCGGGAGCGCTCACGGTGTGGGATGGCACAAAGAGTTTCCACAAGACACCTACCATGGCCGCGTTTATGAGTAGAGGCTCGTGGGAATGGAACGACCGCTATTCGCTCACTATCACTGCCCGCATCGACGGTTCGAGCAAGTTCGGCAAGAATCACAAGTGGGGATTCTTCCCCAGCGCATCGGCGGCATGGACTGTGAGCAACGAGAACTTCATGCGCGACATTCAATGGCTTGAGACGATGAAACTCCGCGTGGGCGTAGGCATGGCTGGCAATCAAGGCGGCATCGACTCTTACATGTCGCTCAATGCCTTGCAACCTGTGGGCATAGTGCCGGTCGGACAAGGGGCTGCGGTGTCATTAGGATTGCCGCTAAACATCAACCCTGACCTCAAATGGGAGGTTAAATGCACTTTCAACACTGGAATCGACATTGTGGTACTTAACTCGAGGCTCTTCGGAAGCATCGACTTTTACACCAGCAAAACCACCGATATGCTTTATCTTTACAATGTACCCGTGCCGCCATTCCATTACAATAAGTTGCTGGCCAACATTGGATCGATGAGCAACAATGGACTTGAGATTTCGATGGGCGCAACGCTTGTTAACACTCGAGACATCGACCTTAATATAAATGCCAATGTGGCTTGGCAACGCAACAAACTGCTCTCGCTCAGCGGCGAATATGGCGATTATTACCTTGAGGCACCCTCAATCGTGGATATCGGCAACCTGAACGGAGCCGGCTTCCATGGCGGCAATAACCACATCGTTTATCAGATTGTGGGCCAGCCCCTAGGCGTGTTTTATTTACCCCATTGCACAGGCCTTGTCGACGATGGTAATGGTGGATACGTTTACGGCATAGCCGACCTTGACAATGATGGCAATATATATCTGGCCAACGGTGCCGACCGCCAAGTATGCGGTCAAGCAGTGCCAAAGGTGCTTGTGGGAAGCAACTTCAGCCTACGCTATCGTAACTGCGACCTCGCGATTCAGATTAATGGTGCTTTTGGCCATAAGATTTATAATGGCACCGCGCTTACCTATATGAATATGAACAGCCTTCCAGGCTACAATGTTATGGCCGACGCACCCGCGATGGCCATCAAGGACCAAATCGCCACCGACTATTGGCTTGAGCCGGGCGACTACGTCAACATAGACTATATTACATTTGGGTGGAACGTGCCGCTAAAGAAGAGCGCTATTGAGCGACTTCGCCTCTCGCTCACACTCGAGAACCTCGCAACAATAACCAGTTACAGCGGCCTCACACCAATGATCAACAGCACCAACGTGAGTAGCACGCTGGGTATTGACGACAAAAACACGTATCCTGTGACACGCGACGTTACACTTGGTGTGAGCGTTTACTTCTAATTATGAATCACATTTTCGATGACAATGAATAAGATTTACATATCATTTCTGGCCGCTCTGGCAATAATGTTGCTGGGCAGTTGCAACGATTTTCTTGAGGAGGACCCTACCGACCGCCTCACCGTCGACAAGGCCATTACATCGCGTTCCGAACTATTTCTGAACTGTGTAGCCAACCTTTACCGCGACGTAGGCGGCTCATCGAATGCGCAGGGTTTGCAAGGCACCAGCCACGGGCTATATGACCTTAACACGTTCGATACCGACGAGGCCATGGTGCCTACACGTGGTGCCGACTGGTACGACGGTGGCTATTGGCAGGCGCTGTATACCCACGATTTTTCGCAGGCCGATGGTACTGGCGACGTATGGAACTACCTGTTCAGGCAGGTCCTGGCATGCAACGTCTCACTTAAACGCATTGCTGATTTTGCCGCAACGCATCCAGGCGAAAATGTCGACGAATACATAGCCGAAGTGAGAGGTTTACGTGCGATGTATATGTTCTACGCCATGGACCTTTACGGTCGACTGCCAATTTTCGATAGCCCCACCCCGTCGGCATCACAATTGGCATTGCAACCGCGCTCCAAGGTGTATCAATACATCATCGATGAGTTGCTGGCCATAGAACCACAATTGTCGATTAAATCTTCGTGCTTGCCGGGCGAGTATTATGGACGCTTTACAAAGCCGGTGGCGCTATTTCTACTGGCCAAACTGGCGCTGAATGTCGAGGTCTACAACGATGATGACTGGACCGACGACTTACGCCCCAATGGCAGCCAATTCTTTTTTACATTATATGGCAACAAACTAAACGCATGGGAGGCTGTAGTCTACATTTGCGACTATCTTTCAAACCTCGGCTTCAGGATGGAGGACGATTTCTCGACCAATTTTGCGGTACACAACGAGGTTTCTCGCGAGAATATTTTCGTTATCCCCATGGATAAGTTGCTCTACGATTCTCAGTTTGTCAACCTGTTCCGCTCTCGACACTATAACCATGCCGCCGCACTTGGCCTCAATGGCGAGAATGGCCCCTGCGCCACGCGCGAGGCACTCATGGCATTCGGCCTTTTCGAGGGGCAGGCAATTGATGCCGAAGATGTGGATCCTCGTTTTGCCCTGACTTACTACTGCGGACAAGTATACGACCTAAACGGCAACATTATCACCCTTGATGATGGAACCCCTTTGGTGTATGAGCCATGGAAAGTGGCACTTGACGTCAGTGGCACACCTTGGGAGAAAACTGCCGGAGCAAGAATGCGCAAATATGAAATCGACCCAACAGCAACTATGGACGGCAGGCATAGCGATAACGACATCGTATTGATGCGAATGGCTGATGTGGTGCTGATGAAAGCCGAGGCTCTGCTTCGTAATGGTGACGATGGCAGCGAGCCGTTTAACGAAGTGCGCGAGCGAGTTTCAGCCAAACCTATGGAATGCACGCTCGCGACTGTGCTCGATGAGCGGCAGCGCGAACTGGCTTGGGAAGGTTGGCGTCGCAACGACTTGATACGTTTTGGCCTTTTTACACGTGCTTATAGCGACAGGCCACAACTGCCAGGCGAAAGCAACGGCTACACAACGGTATTCCCCATTCCTGGTGAATTTTTGAATTTCACCAGATGCTCACAGAATCCAGGTTGGTAAATAGTATGATTGAAAAATGATTTATCCTGACAACTTTGAAAGCCGCATAGGCTTCGACACAATACGCACCGAGTTGCTTAAGCGATGCATCAGCGCGATGGGCGTGGCCCAATGCGAGGCAATGCATTTCTCAACCGACTACGACCTGGTGGTCGAGTGGCTGGAGCAAACTCATGAGTTTATGGGCATTTTGCAGTCGAAGCGCGAGTTTCCGCTGAACTATTACTTCGACATGCGCAATGTGCTCAAGAGCATTAGCGCTCCCGGCACTTTTATGAGTGCCCACGACCTTTTCGACCTTCAGCGTTCGCTCACCACGTGCAACGAGATTATGCGTTTCTTCTCACGCAACACCGCCGAGCAACCGCCCTACCCTCGCCTGAAACGCCTGGCAAGCGTCATGCAGCCATTTCCCGACCTTGTGAGTGAGATAGGCCGCGTGCTCGACAAGAATGGCCAGGTCAAGGACAACGCCTCGCCGCAGTTGGCCGAGTTAAGGCACACCGTGGCCCGCCTGCAATCGAGCATAAGTGGTATTTTGCGCCGCATCATTGCGCACAATAAGCAAGAGGGCTACCTCGACAATGATGTGCAAGCCAGCGTGCGCGACGGCCGATTGGTGATTCCCGTGGCTCCGGCTCACAAACGCAAAATCCGTGGTATCGTCCATGACGAGTCGGCTTCGGGAAAGACGGTTTTCATTGAGCCAGATGAGATTGTCGAGGCCAATAACCACATCCGTGAGACCGAGGCCGAGATTGCCCGCGAAATAATACGCATCCTTACCGAGGTCACCGACCAAATCAGGCCTCACACCGATGCGTTGCTCGACACCTACGACACGCTGGGACGCCTCGATTTCATCCGCGCAAAGGCACTGTTTGCCCTTGACATCGATGCGCAGATGCCTCACGTCGAGCCGACGCCGGTGGTCGAGTGGTATCATGCCATCCATCCGGCCTTGCTGTTGTCGCTTCAGGCGCAAGGCAAGCAGGTGGTGCCACTCAACATCGAACTGAACGACCGCCAGCGCATTGTGCTCATTTCGGGGCCTAACGCCGGTGGCAAGAGCGTGTGCCTGAAGACGGTGGGCGTGGTGCAATATATGATGCAATGCGGCGTGATTCCGGCGCTTCACGACAATTCACACATGGGCATGTTCAAAAGCATCTGCATCGACATTGGCGACCAGCAGAGCATCGAGGACGACCTGAGCACCTACAGTTCGCACTTGCAAAACATGAAGCGCTTCCTCACGGTGGGCGACAAAAACACGCTGATTCTTATCGACGAGTTCGGCAGTGGCACCGAGCCGCAAATTGGCGGTGCAATAGCACAAGCCATCCTCGAGCAACTGAATGCCCGTCGCGTGATGGGGGTGATTACAACACACTACCAAAACCTGAAGCACTTTGCCGAAGAGAGCGAGGGCATCGTCAATGGCGCCATGCTCTATGACCGCCAGCGCATGCAGCCGCTCTTCCAACTGTCGGTGGGCTATCCGGGCAGTTCGTTTGCAATCGAGATTGCGCGAAAAATCGGTCTGCCGCAGGGCGTAATCGAGAAAGCGAGCGAGATTGTGGGCAGCGATTACATCAACATGGACAAATACTTGCTCGACATCGTGCGCGACCGCAAATATTGGGAAAACAAGCGTTACGAAATCCACCAGAAGGAGAAGCGTCTCGACGCGTTGCTGAGCAACTACAGCGAGCGGGTCGACAAGATTGACCAGGATCATCGCGAAATCATAAAGCAGGCCAAAACCGAGGCGCTCGGCATCATCAAGGAAAGCAACGCCAAGATTGAGCAGGCCATCCGCGAAATCAAGGAGTATAACGCCGAGAAAGAGCGCACCAAGGCCGCGCGACAGCAGTTGGAAGTGTTCAAGCGGCGGCTGCAGGAGAATCCCGAGCAGCCCAGCGAAGCGGTTAAGGCGCTTCAGCCAAAGCACAAGCCGAAAGCCAAGCCCCGCAAAACGTCCTCGACCGACATGGGACCCATCATGGCGGGGGATTTTGTGACTATGAAAGGGTCGACCACTGTGGGCGAGGTTATCACTGCCGATGAGAAATACTGCACTGTGGCGTTCGGAAACCTTAAGACGCGCATCGAGGTCGACAAACTTGAGAAGACCACTCGCGCGAGCCAACGCAAGGCGCGCACCGAGCCGTCGCTGTCACGCAGTACGACCGACGAGATTCGTAGCCGCCAGTTGCAGTTCAAGCCCGACATCGATGTGCGCGGCATGCGTGCCGACGAGGCCATCCAGGCGGTGACCTACTTTATCGACGATGCCATTCAATTCAGTAGTCAGCGAGTAAGAATCTTGCATGGCACCGGGGCCGGTATCTTGCGCGAATTGATACGCCAATACCTCAACACGGTGCCGGGCGTGAAGTCATTCCGCGACGAGCACGTGCAGTTTGGCGGCGCAGGCATCACTGTTGTGGAACTTGAGTGAGGGCATCGGCCAGGAATTGTTTGAACTCGGGCAGCCTTTCACCTAACGTGTCTACCGCTTCGGCAGGCAGAATCCAGTAGTTATATCGCCGTCCAGCAAGGCGAAACACCATGTCGCCACGATACATCACCACCGATCGTACCGTGGCCCACTCAATTGTGTGGTCGTGCATGCGTTCGTCGGTAAAACTCATGTGGATGCCGTCACGGTCAATAATCGCGTTTTTCTCGAGCAGCGACCAGCGCACTTCGGGCGTGAACGTGTAGGTGATGTAAACCATTGTCATGGCCATGGGCAGCAACAAGAATATCAGCATGGCGGCAACGAGCAGGTAGCGCACGTCAATGGCGATGAGCGAGCAACAGCCAGCCACTATTGCCGTCACCCACCACCAGTGGTCGTTTGCCACATGGCGCCACAGCACACGCATATAGCGCTTGCTCTCCACCTTAAACTCTTTAAACTCGTAAATCTCGCTCATGCTGCGTCCTTGCTGCCCCGCTTATATAAATTATTTTCCTAATAGAATATTGATTAGCATGTTGATGTCGGAACCGTCGATGTTGCCCTCGCCGTCGATGTTGGGGTCACCTTTCACCACGCTGTCGTTGGCGCTGATCTTACCTAACACGATGTTGATGAGCATGTTCAGGTCGTTGCCGTCGGCAACACCGTCGCCATTAACGTCGCCCCAGCGGAAATTGCGAACCGTAGCCTGGATGCGCACATCGGCAGGCTCAATCACAAATGCCGAGGGAGTCGTGAGCGTGATGTTGTTCAAGTCGATGTTGTATTTGCCGATCTCTCTGGCCGCTTTGAACCGCAGATACATAAGTGTGCCCTGCCCCTTGAAGGCCTTCGACGTGGGCGAAGCAACCGTGATGTGGATGCCGTTTGTTATCGTTGTCGTCGTAACACTGTGGTCGCCGCCATTGCGCGAGGCATCGAGGGTGACAGCACGACTGTCCAGCGTGAAGCCGCTCGGCAGCACCAAGTCGGCCTGAAGGCCGGTGATGCTCGCAGCGTTCACCAACCGAACTGGTATCACAATCGGCTCGCCCACAAGCAGGTCGGGCAGATTGTCGGCCTCGAGATAGTTGTTGCGGGGTGACATGGTCTTGTCGGCAACAATCACGTTGCACGACGCGCTGAGGTTGCTGCCGTCGACGGTCGTGGCCTTGATGACGCACTCCCCTACTCCATAAGCGGTTACCACACCATTGTTGACGCTGGCAATGTTCGGGTCGGTGCTGCTCCAGGTCACATTCTTATTGTTGGCGTTGCTCGGCGTGACCGTGGCAACCAAGGTAAACTCGTCGTCCTCAACCATATACAGTGCGCTCTTGTTCAGCGTGATGCCGGTCACAAGTTGTTTGACGGTTATTGCGCAAGTTGCGCTCTTGTTGCTACCGTCGACCGTAGTGACCGTGATGGTAGCCGTTCCCGCGGATTTCGCCGTTACGAGTCCCGAACTGCTCACCGTGGCCACAGTCGTGTTGCTCGACGTCCAAGTCACATTCTTGTTGCTTGTGTTGCTCGGCGTAACTGTGGCAGTGAGTTGTAGCGTCTGCCCAGTGTTCAGCGTCGCAGAGGTCTTATTTAATGACACTCCTGTAGCCAGTTGTTTGACTGTTAGTGCACACGTCGCGCTCTTATTGCTGCCGTCGGCAGTGGTGACAGTGATTGTCGCCGTTCCGGGCGCTTTCGCTGTTACAAGGCCTGAACTGCTTACAGTGGCCACAGTGGTATTGCTTGACTTCCAAGTCACATTTTTATTTGTAGTATTGCTTGGAGTAACCGTAGCGGTAAGTTGAAGCGTTTGGCCGGTATTCAGCGTAGCCGAAGTCTTGTTCAATGACACTCCCGTTGCCAGTTGATTGACCGTCAATGCGCAAGTAGCGCTTTTGTTACTGCCATCGGCCGTTGTGACGGTAATGGTAGCCGTTCCCGGCGCTTTTGCTGTCACGAGGCCAGAACTGCTAACAGTGGCGACGGTAGTATTGCTCGATTTCCATGTCACATTCTTGTTGCTGGTGTTGCTCGGCGTAACCGTGGCCGTTAGTTGGAGGGTCTGCCCGGTGTTCAGCGTCGCTGAAGTCTTATTGAGTGAGACTCCAGTGGCCAGTTGAATCACAGTAAGGGCGCACGTCGCGCTTTTGTTGCTGCCGTCGGCAGTAGTCACAGTTATAGTCGCTGAGCCAGGGCCTTTGGCCGTCACCAAGCCGCTGCTGCTTACCGTTGCCACAGAAGTGTTGCTCGACTTCCAAGTGACGGCTTTATTTGAGGTGTTGCTTGGTGTAACTGTGGCAGTGAGTTGAAGCGTTTGGCCGGTGTTCAGCGTCGCTGAAGTCTTATTTAAAGTTACTCCAGTGGCCAACTGCTTAACAGTCAAGGCGCAGGTAGCGCTCTTGTTGCTGCCGTCAGCCGTTGTGACGGTGATGGTCGCCGACCCTGGGGCTTTGGCTGTCACGAGGCCTGTAGTACTTACTGTAGCAACCGTAGTATTGCTCGATTTCCAAGTGACGGCTTTATTAGAGGTGTTGCTCGGACTCACAGTTGCAGTGAGTTGCAAGGTTTGGCCTGTATTCAGCGTCGCAGAGGTCTTGTTGAGTGACACGCCCGTGGCCAGTTGCTTCACAGTCACAGTGCAGGTCGCGGTTTTGTTCGTGCCATCCCAAGTTTTAGCCGTAATTATCGCAGTGCCAGGGCCATTAGCCGTCACAAGACCATTGCTGTTGACAGAGGCAACGCTGGAGTTACTCGTGGTCCAAGACACACTCTTGTCGGTGGCATTGCTCGGAGCGACAGTAGCCGAGAGTTGCAACGTTTGACCAGTATTTAAGGTCGCAGAGGTCTTATTAAGCGTTACACCTGTGGCAAAAATCGGGCTTGCCAAACGAAAACCCATAGTTTGGTTAGCATCTGATGATGAAGTATACGATCGGTACGACACACGACAATTTGATGCGCTGCCCTTGTAGTTACCTCCACGATAAACATGTCCAGAACCAGAAAGCGGACCGGTAGGATTGGTTTGTGGCTCACTGGAATAGTCCCCAGGAAAATCAAAAACAATCTCCGAAACATTTCCCGACATATCGTAAATGCCCAGTTCGTTGGCAGCCTTAGTGGCAACCGCATGCGTTGCACCACTACTGTTGGCATTGTACCATGCGATATCACCTATGGTGTTACTACCAGAATACTTATAACCTTTACTCAGTTTGCCTCCACGTGCGGCATACTCCCACTCTGCCTCGTAAACAAAGCGAAAATTCAAGCCCGTCAATCTTCTAAGTTCTATAAAGAAATTTT
Organism: uncultured Bacteroidales bacterium; assembly: GCA_902776835.1. GTDB lineage: Bacteria > Bacteroidota > Bacteroidia > Bacteroidales > Muribaculaceae > Sodaliphilus. Next base: position 9,030 of record CACYRK010000018.1, on the reverse strand, counting down.
GAACGTCCCAAAAACTCACACACTCCACCGGGTAGTTTAGGTTTCCTGTGTGGTAACTGGGATTATTTCCCATCACCGCTTGCCACAGCGCTTGCGTGACTTCGGTCTGACCAATCATGTAACCGCTGAGGGTCACCTGGTGAGTGGGCAACTCATCGCCCCACGCGTCATTGCCTTGTTCGGCAGTCGCACCCATGGTGAAGGTGCCGCCCTCGACAACAACCATCTTGAACGTCACACCATTTACGGTAAAGGTTTGTACTGCCGCTTGCAGGCCATTGGTAAACGCCAACGCAGCCGCTAAAAAAAGTATTATTATTCTAGTGCAGAAACGTTTCATAGCAAAACAATTATTAATTGAACGCACAAAAATAAGAAAAAATCCACACAAATACAAGAAAAACAGTATAAAAGGCAAAAGATAAGGCCCAGATTATATAAAAATAGACTTTGTGTTTGTTCGGCACTATTGTTTTAGGTAGCATGAGGCGGCTTGGGCAATAGGCTCATCGGCGGCACACCACCGAAGTGTGGATAGCGTCGAGGCGTCGGCCCACAGCATCGCTTCATGCTCACGAAGCAGAAGATGTGGAGCATTTAGTTTGCATACATAGGCCCGCAAGATGATGGCGAAATCGGGATATCGGTGTCTGACTGTTATCAGGTGGTCAACAACCACGACATCAAGGTCCATTTCTTCCAACAACTCGCGTTTTAGAGCCTGTTGCGGTGTCTCGCCAATCTCGATTTTCCCGCCGGGAAACTCCCAGTGGTGTGAGGTGTAGGCAAAGCGTGTGACACCCTTGCGCACACATAGCACACGATCATTGTCAACAATTACAGCCGCTACAACGTCATACTCTTTATAATCTTTCCTGTGCTCCATAAAAGAAAAAGGCCGGACGCTTGCTCACGCTAACTTCCGGCCTTTGTAAATTATTAAACCAATCTGTTAAATATCACGTTATTTCACTTCCTCGTAACTCACATCCTCAGCGTCGCCACCTTGCTTGCCACCCTGGTTTCCTGCAGGACCCTGCGGTCCACCAGCGTTAAAGCCTTGTGCGCCAGCGAAGGGGTCAGCACCGGGTTGCGGGCCTCCAGCAGCACCACCGGCCTGCTGATACATCTTCTCGAAGAGGCTGCTCAGTTCGGCGGTAGCCTTGTCGATCGCGTCGAGGTCTTGTGCCTTGTGGGCATCTTTCAACTTGCCAAGGGCAGTCTCGATTTGCGACTTGATGTCGGCGGGCAACTTGTCGCCAGCGTCCTTCAGAGTCTTCTCGGTTTGGAAAATCATGGCATCAGCCTGATTGATCTTGTCGATGCGCTCTTTTTCCTTGGCATCGGCGGCTGCGTTGGCGGCTGCCTCATCCTTCATGCGCTGGATTTCGGAGTCGCTCAAGCCACTCGAAGCCTCGATGCGGATGCTCTGCTCCTTGCCAGTTGCCTTATCCTTGGCGCTCACGTTCATAATACCGTTGGCGTCGACCTCAAAGGTCACCTCAATCTGAGGAATGCCACGCGGTGCGGGAGCGATGCCGTCGAGGTGGAAGCGACCCAGGGTCTTGCAGTCGCGGGCCATCGGACGCTCGCCTTGCAGAACGTGAATCTCAACCTCAGGCTGGTTGTCGGCCGCTGTCGAGAACACTTGGCTCTTGCGAGTAGGGATGGTGGTGTTGGCATCGATGAGTTTAGTCATCACGCCACCCAACGTCTCAATACCCACCGACAGGGGCACCACATCGAGCAGCAGCACGTCCTTGACGTCGCCGCTAAGCACGCCACCTTGGATAGCAGCACCCACAGCAACAACCTCGTCGGGGTTCACACCCTTCGACGGAGCCTTGCCAAAGAAGCGCTCAACCACCTGCTGGATGGCGGGGATACGTGTCGAACCGCCCACCAGAATCACCTCGTTGATGTCGCTGGTGCTCATGCCTGCGTCGTGCAGTGCTTGCTCGCACGGGCGGATGGTGGCCTGAATCAGGTCGTCGCACAATTGCTCAAACATGGCGCGCGTGAGCGTCTTAACAAGGTGCTTGGGCATGCCATCGAGTTGAGTGATGTACGGCAGGTTGATTTCGGTACTCGACTGGCTCGAGAGTTCAATCTTAGCCTTCTCGGCAGCCTCTTTCAAGCGCTGCAAAGCCATCGGGTCCTTGCGGAGGTCAATGCCCTCCTGCTTCTGGAATTCCTCGGCAAGCCAGGTGATGATGCGCTGGTCGAAGTCGTCGCCACCCAGGTGAGTGTCGCCATTGGTGGCCTTCACCTCAAATACGCCATCACCGAGTTCGAGGATCGAGATATCAAATGTACCGCCACCGAGGTCAAACACCGCGATGCGCTTGTCGTTCTGGTCCTTGTCAAGACCATAGGCCAGAGCGGCTGCCGTAGGCTCGTTGACGATGCGCTGCACCTTCAGTCCGGCAATCTCACCAGCCTCCTTAGTGGCCTTACGCTGAGAGTCGTTGAAGTAAGCAGGCACGGTAATCACGGCCTCGTCGACAGTAGTGCCAAGGTAGTCCTCGGCGGTTTTTTTCATCTTTTGCAGCACCATGGCCGAAATCTCCTGCGGAGTGTATTGGCGACCGCCAATCTCCACACGCGGCTGGTTGTTGCCGTTGTTCACCACCTTGTAAGGCATGCGCTCAACATCCTTTGTCACATGGTCAAACTGCTCGCCCATGAAACGCTTGATCGAGAACACCGTGCCGGTGGGGTTCATAATGGCCTGGCGCTTTGCAGGGTCGCCCACGATGCGCTCGCCATTGTCTTTAAATGCTACTACCGAAGGCGTAGTGTTACGGCCTTCGCTGTTAGGAATCACGACAGGGTTTTTACCCTCAAGTACCGAAACGCACGAGTTGGTGGTTCCAAGGTCAATTCCAATAATCTTTCCCATAATATGTTTTCCTTTCTATTTTTTTTCTTGTTAATAATGTGTTGACCTCGCTTTAGCACCTATATGCTATGCGTAGCCGCTGACATTATTGCAAAACCTGTGCCAAGACCTGCCAAAGTGTGCCATTCCCACCCAGACTGCCACATTTCTGCCACAATGTCACCTCTTGCCACCATACCATTCTGCCAAATGCCAAATAAAACAGAATAGCACCTACATTATCTATAGGTGCCATAGCCGATAAAAAGCAAGCACGGCCCCCAAAACTGGAGGTCGCGCTTTGGTGAGTCGTTTAAAATGTTGAGGTGGGATCGTCGGGGTCGTAGCCGCCGCGCACAGTGCCGTCAGGAAGATAGTCGATGCGCTGAGTCAGGCGGTCGTTGGCGTCGTAGGTCGAACAACTGTAGTCGCCATTTAACGGCTCGCTAAGCAGACGGTGCAGAAGATTGGCGAAAATGCCCTCAACCTGTGTGCGCAGCGCAGCCTCAGCGGCATCGTTTGGCTCAAAGTATTCAACCACGCTAACAACCTTTCCGCTGGCATACTTGGCCTCGACCATCCAGCGCGAGCGGGTCGTGTCTTCATTTTTAAGTGCAACATAGCGGTGGCTCGCCAGGTCGTGCTTCAGCACCACTTGCGCAAGGGTGTCGAGAGCGGCGCGGGCATCCACTTTGGTGTACGACCATCCCTCAATCGAGCCAAGCACTCGGCTGTAGATATAGGCATCCTCGGGCGTTTTCCCGCCGCTGATGCTGAGTACCTCGGTGGCACGGCCACCATCCACGCGGTGGTACTCGTAGCGCAGGTCGGTAAGCGTGTCGGTGGCATCGATTGTGGGATTGACAAGCGTCGTGTCGGGCACTTCATTGACTGTGGTGTCGTTGACTTGCTTTTCGCCCTGCGTGACACCTTGTGATGAGCAAGCAGACATTGCCGCAATGCAAAGAATTATTGGAAGTTTCATAGTATAATGTGGAGTGTGGATACGACCGACGGCAAGTCACAAGAACTTGCCGTCGTGCAGTTAATAGTGGCGCTGGGCCACATAGAAGAATTAATCGGTTGGTGAAACATCGACTTCCACATCGATGGCCGGAGCCTCTACCTGGTCGGGCATGCGCTTGAACGTACCGGTGAAGGTATCAATCTTTAGCGTGTCGCCGTCATACATGGTGCAGGTGCCGAACTCTTCGTTGTCCTCGCAATAGTAGAGCACGAGTTTGCTGCCCTTCACCTCGCCATAGAGGTCCTGAATCGACCCGTTGTCGTTGTGATACTTGGCAGTTGCCTTCTCGCCGTCGAGTTTGATGACGATGTGCTCAGTAACCATGCCGTCGCCGAAGTCGCGGAAGCCGTTACCAAATGTGCCGGCAAACTTCGAAGCGTCGAACGAGGCGGCCTTCTCGGTGCGCGCTGCTTTCTTCTTAACAGGCGTCTTGGCCTCGGCTGTAGCGAAGCCAAAAAGCATTGCTGCTACCAAAACGAATAAAATCTTTTTCATGATGTTTATTATTAAATAGGTGTATTGTATTGATTGTTATTTCAAAATCGTGTCATACCGCCTGCAAATTTAATGATAATTTTCCATTTTACAATGAAATGCAGCGATTTTCTTGTTAGACGGCAATCGCTCGCGAAGGTTTATTCTGTACTGAAAATTCTCGTTGACGGCATTTTGGCATCAGTTTTGCAAAAGGACAACAATTGATACAGAAAAGTAGGAGTTTGATGGTTAAACGAGTTTAAATCGCATGATTTTGTGATTAAATATTGTCAAAAAACGCCCTTATGGTATTGTTTTTGCCAATATTGGGTGTACTTTTGCCGTTGAATCGTAAAAGTTAAATTTAACGGTTGAAAATTTTAAAATCGACATTATTTTAACAATTAAACAATATTAGGTATGAAAAAGAACAAGCAATTAGTACTGATGCTCCTGGGAGCATCGATCATTGGCTCAGCCACTACTCTTATGGCAACTACAGCCTTGGAGTCGGCCGGAGTGAAGATGGACAATTTCATTCCTGCCGTTGTAAGCCACACCACAGGAAACTCTGGCTCTGTCACTCAGGTGACACGCCTGACCGAGCTCAACACCGACTTTACCGTGGTGGCCGAAAACACGATTAACACTGTTGTGAGCATAACGAGTTACGCTACGCCGCGCCAGCAGCAATACTGGGGTGGTGACGACTTCTTCGACCCGTTTGACTTCTTCTTTGGTCCGGGCAACGGTCAGCGCCGCCAGCAGCGTCAGCAACAGTCGCAGTCCAGCGAGCCGAAGCCCATGGGCAGCGGTTCGGGTGTGATTATCAGCGCCGACGGATATATCGTGACCAACAACCATGTGATTGATGGCGCCGAGAAACTCGAGGTGACACTTAACGACAACAGCACCTACAACGCAACGGTCATCGGCACCGACCCCAACACCGACATCGCACTCATCAAGATTAACGCCAAGGGCTTGACACCAATCAAGTTTGGCAACAGCGACGCAGTGAAGGTTGGCGAATGGGCATTGGCAGTGGGTAACCCCTTCGGCTTCAACTCTACCGTTACAGCCGGTATCATCAGCGCCAAGGGCCGCGGCGTGAGCGAGAGTTCGAAGATGGGCATTAAATCGTTTATCCAGCACGATGCTGCCGTCAATCCCGGCAATAGTGGTGGCGCACTGGTCAACACCAGCGGCGAACTCATCGGCATCAACACCATGATTTACTCGCAAACCGGCAACTACAGCGGCTGCTCGTTTGCTGTGCCGAGCAACATCGTGAAGAAGGTTGTCGACGACATCAAGCAATACGGCACCGTGCAACGCGCCGTGCTGGGCATCCAGTATCAGGAACTGAACTCGGAGCGCGCCAAGGAGCACAACATCACCGCTACCAACGAGGGTATTTACGTAGCCAAGGTCAACGACCGCAGCGCCGCTAAGGAAGCCGGCATCGAAGAGGGCGACGTGATTGTGAAACTTAACGGAGCAAACGTGAAAAACAGCGGTGAGATGCAGGAGCAGATGAACAAGTTGCGTCCGGGCGACCGCGTGGAGATGAGTTACTATCGCAACAACAAGTTGCACACCACCACCGTAACCTTCAAGAACGACGCCGGCAGCACCAAACTCACTCGCTCGAGCGACTTCACCAGCCTGGGTTGCGCCTTCACCGAACTTACCGAGAAGGACAAGAAGGACATGTCGATCAGCCAGGGCGTGAAAGTCGTGGGCGTAAAAGCCGGCAAGTTTAAACGCGCCGGTGTGAAGGATGGCTTCATCATCACCGACATCAACAACGCTCCGGTCAACAGCCAGGAAGACGTGGAGAACATCTACAACCAAATCATGCGCGCACAGGATAGCGACAAGGTGATGTTTATCACCGGATTCTACCCCACCGGCCGCAAGGTGTACTACGCAGTCGACCTGAGCGACGCCGACGACGAATAATACATTCATAAACACATACGCACACAATCAGGGGGAGCGCCAAAACGGCACTCCCCCATTTTTAATCACAAAGTCTTAAGTGGACTTTTTTTCTGTGCCCCGCAAGATGCAGTCGCCCTTTTGGCCGCCTAAAGCATCAGCGGGAAAGCCGAGTCATATTCCTTATTCATTAATCATAAGCGTGTTCGGCAACAGCCTCCAGTTTCAATTAATTATTCATTTATTCTGGCGCTGCTTGTATGGCGATGTGGGGCAACCGTGGAAAGCACTCATTCCAATATCCTCCAAATCGTCTGGAATGGTAAGTGAAGTGAGATTCTCGCAGTCTTGGAATGCCCAGCCGCCAATCTTGGTCTTGGAGCCTAAGAAAGTGACCAAAGTAAGGCCTTTGCAACGTTCGAACGCCCAATTACCAATTTCGGCGACAGTCGCAGGCACAGTGATTGAAGTGATGCTAACGCAATCCTGAAACACCCACGCACCCATAGTTGTAAGAGATGATGGTATATTGACCGATGTGAGATTTTTACATCCATTGAATATATTAAGTATTGATAATCAACAACTTATACATTAAATGGTAGAAAGGTGAATTGAGGGTTGGACAATGTCAGAAATAAGGAGGCAAAATTAACGTATTTAACTTGTTTTATTCAAATGCATAATATTATTTCCCAAAATTTGCTTCATGAAGTCATGTTCTCGATGTGCCCCTGCGTTATGCCGTATCTCAGAAAGCACAGGTTTCTCCTGTTTAAAGAAATCTGCCAGTTTCTTCTTGGCAATTCTGGTCTTGGCCAACGCAGCCTGCGACAACACCCTTTGGGCTATATCTTGATACTTCTTTCCGGTAAGTTCATTCAAATCTTCACACCATTCATACATCATCACAGAAGCTTCAACAGCTATTCTTTCCTTACTACTTTCATTCTTTTCAAAATATAGCAACTTCTGAATTCCTTTGGTCTCATACGAACACTGCTGGATTTGCGCTGCGACATTCAGTACATACTCCTGTTCCTCAAAAGCACGTTTCTTAACCATCAGTTCATGAGTATTCCACCCTGCAGTAATTCTATCACCAATCAATGCTAATTGTTGCTGGCAATGACTTATCTGTATTTTGAACAGTTCAAGACATTTTTTCTCCTCGATACTGATAGCTTCCAAAGCTCCTTTTATCTCTTCGCCATCAGCAGAGTTCATTCGCTGTTCCAAAAAGTAATCCAAATAATTTTTCATAGTTTCTCAATACCCCCAGTCAATCTTCTCAAACTCCATCCACATCTTCTTTGCCGCCTCCGGCTCCACAGAATACACATATCTTATCCTACCTTCCAACCATTCCCTGCCATACGCTTTTCCATGCATCACCCTATCAAAATGACCGCGTCCGCCATATTTCTGGCAAAAGTGGATATGTCTCATAATATCCCTTTTATAAGTTCCGGGCACCCTTACCCGTCCATCAACAAGTAGCCCCGTTACCATCTGCTTGTTGCCTTGATGCAACAGTTCGGTTTTCTTTTCATTCAGCATAAAGCCTTCCTCCTTCACAATTTTCCTAATCAAGCTGATTTTCGGCAACATCGCCCTATCATCAGCCGAAAAGGTCATATCATCTGCATATCGCGAATAATTGAATCCCATCTCCTGCGACAATCGCTTCATCCTCTTATCCAACCTCCCACATACGATGTTTGCCAATGTGGGACTCGTGGGTGCACCCTGAATCAAAAACGGCTCATGCCTTTGCATCAGTTCATCAAACAGGGCCTGTATCTCGGGCTGTTCTCCCAGCATATCATACTTGTAGTCATCGATTTTGGCAGTACACAACTTCGCCAAACATGATGCCACACTACTCTCATATCCCATCCACATAAATGCCGCACAAACCCGTCTTACATTGATACTCTCAAAGAAATTGCTCAGGTCTACTTTTAGCACATAAGCCCTGTTTTCATGCAACCTCGCATTCATTTGTGTATTTCTACCCTTCACAAAGGCCGTCACAAATTCTGGCTGTTGTACCTTACTTAATATATTCTTGTTAATCCACACCTGTATTTGGCGTAGATGCATGTATGGAGCCATAATACGTCTGTATCCCCCGTTACGTTTTTTGATGGCAAAGTATTTATAAAACACCGATGCCATAAACGCTATATGCACAAGGTCTCGATGACTCATGTTCAGCATAAAAGCCAGATGCGAAGTGTCGAAAATCACAGGCAGACCTTTACCGTCCAACACATCAGCATACCTCAATGCCTCTGTGATGAACTGCTGTGATCGGCCCTGAAATTTAGCCTCCGTTATGAAATCGTTCCTTGGGAATCCCATCTTTCTTCAAATTACTCTTTTATCAAGCGCCTTTCGGCGACTTCTGTGTCGCGCCCATGGGGTGTGACATAGAAATCATGTAATGTGGCTTTAACTTTCCTGCATCAAACGGACGCAGGCTTCTGTCTGTACAGATACTGCTAATCTAAAGAATTCAGGTCATCCCTCGGAACGACTTTGGTACATATACTTTTCCAACATTCTGGTCTGAAATGCTTTGTTGCAATTCATGCTCCAATATATGGTCTTTCTTCCTAATCTCTTCATAGATGGTACGAGCTTCACTAGTCATATTGCCCTTATCGTCAATCAAGCCTTTGCTCTTCCCTAAGGC